>CAIWXI010000135.1 GCA_903916595.1 uncultured Bacteroidales bacterium
ACCATAGCTTCCAGCCGCATGGGACCCTCGGCCTGGAAAGTGGCTGTCTGGCATATCCCCAGCAGGGAAGCCACGGCATCGAAAAGCCGGCCGGCACCGGAGGTCAGCGGACAGTTTACTTTCTGAATAATCATCTGCAGGAGCAGCTCTATTTTTTCCGGATCAATTTCTCTGAACAGGGGCAGGTCCAGGCTTATGAGATCTTTTCCGAATACCTTGAACAGCCAGGAAACAGCCATCCGCCAGGGTTCTTCTGATGCCATATCGCCCCCGGGCATCGGAAGATATTCGAAATGGGTTATCCTCGTATAACCGGCCAGGTCACAAATCATGAACTCCGATCCCCAGGTATGTCCGTCATCGCCGTATCCCGTTCCGTCTAAAGCTATTCCTATCACTTTTTCGTCAAGCCCGTGCTCTGCCATGCAGGATGCAATGTGGGCGTGATGGTGCTGAACCCTCACCAGGGGAAGGTCTCCGAACTGCAGGGCGGCCCTGGTAGAGATGTATGCGGGATGCATATCCACCGCAAGCAGAGTAGGGTTTACCCTGAATAACTTCAAAAACCGGGCCATGGTCTGCTCGTAAAAAATGCTTGTCTCCAGCCCCTGCAAGTCGCCTATATGCTGACTAAGGAATGCCTTGCGGCCTCTTCCCACACAGAACGTATTGGTAAGTTCGGCTCCGAAGGCCAGTATTCCTTCTGTATTCAGACCTGTATTCACTGCTGAAGGCACATACCCTCTTGAACGGCGGATGACTCTCTCTTTCCCGCCGATGATGCGCACTACTGAATCGTCGGTACGGTTGTATATATCACGATTGTGTAGCAGGATCGCATCGGTTGAGGATGAAAATTGCCTCAGGGCTTCGTCATTATCGATGAGAATGGGTTCACTGCTGAAATTTCCGCTGGTCAGCACGATGGCGTTGGTCTTTAGCTGACTGAAGAGAAGGTAATGCAGAGGCATGTAGGGAAGCATCACGCCAAGAAGGTCAAGGCCACTGTTGATGCCCGGCGTAAACCCCTCCCTGCCTTTTAGTTTCAGCAGTACAATAGGCCGCCTCCATGAAAGCAGGGACTCCTCTTCTTCAGGGCTTGTTTCTGTATTTTGCTTCACTGCTTCGATGTCACGGAACATTATGGCAAAGGGCTTGCCGTCACGCTTTTTAATTTCCCTCAGCCTGCTCACTGCCGCTGCATTGAAAGCGTCGCAGGCCAGATGCATTCCTCCCAGCCCTCTGATCAGAGCCACTCCGCCATCCGCCAGATATTCTGAAATTTTTTCAATAATAATTCCGGTATCGGAAGTGGTTTTCTCTCCATTGATAAACAGCTCATAACTGGGTCCGCATTGCTCACAGGCCGTGGGCTGAGCATGAAACCTGCGATCCAGGATGTCTTCATATTCTTTGCGGCAGTCATTGCACATTGCAAAGGTCTGCATGGTCGTTCTGGCCCTGTCATAGGGCAGATCACGGATTATAGTAAAACGCGGTCCGCAGTTGGTGCAATTTACAAATGCGTAATCCAGCCTGCTTCCGGGTTTTTCAATATCGGCGAGGCATTCGTTGCAAACTGCAATATCCGGACTGATTTCGGTGATCTCCCCTGGAATATCATGGCTACTGTGGATGCTGAATTTCGTGAAGGCCTCATATTCGTGTTCTGTGACTTTAATGTTCTCGATCCTCGATGCGGCCGGAGCTTCCACCCTCAGAAGCTGAATAAAATGCCTCAGTTGCTCAGTCTCCCCGCTGAGGCAAATCTGAACATTCTCACTTGTGTTAAGAACCCATCCTCCAAGTCCGAGTCTGGTGGCAAGCCGATACACACAGGGGCGGAATCCGACTCCCTGGACAAGGCCTGTGACGGTGATATGCTGGGTTTTTATAGCTGAAGGATTGAAGGATTGAAGGATTGAAGGATTGAAGGATTGAATAAGGCAATAAGAGAATAGATGTAAAATTATATAAAATTTACTTATTTTAGCCCGGTAAAAGATTCCTATGCTGATATTCCTTACGGGATTTGTAGCCAGTGTGGCGCATGTGGTCACGGGTCCTGATCATCTTGCGGCTGTTACTCCGCTGGCTATCGACAGCCGGAAAAAATCCTGGATGATCGGATTTTCCTGGGGACTGGGGCATACTATCGGCATGCTTCTCATTGGTTTTCTCTTCATACTGTTTAAGCAATATCTTCCGATAGAGGCGATCTCAAAACACAGCGATACAGTGATCGGGGTCCTGCTGATCGGGATCGGGAGCTGGGCGATACTGCGCACTTACCTGCATCATTCTCATGGAAACCGCCCACATTCCCATTTCCATACGCGGCCTTTTCTTTATCCGCATATTCATAAGCATACGCATTCAGACCACGGTTCTCATGGCAGTCTTACCGAAGACCATGAACACGAACATACGGGAATGGTCCGCCGCAATGCTTTTACAGCTCTTCTCATCGGTATCATTCATGGCTTTGCAGGTTTCAGCCACCTGTTTGCGCTTTTGCCCTCCCTCGCTCTGCCTACGATGATGGCTACCGTGATTTATATTTCTGCTTTCGCTGCCGGGACTATCCTTACCATGATACTCTTTGCTTTTATCCTCGGATTGGTAGCTTTCCGCGCCGTGGTAAAGGATAAGCAGATATTCCTGAAATGGTTTACCCTTACAGGGGGTGTACTGGCGGTTTGTATAGGGATACTGTGGATTATCCACCCGGTTTAAACCGGTTTTCCTCATCACCCGTTGACTCCTCAGCCATGCAGTAAATTTCGGAGCCTTTACCGGAGGATGAAAGCGAGCAAAAGTCCGGCGGTAACAGCGCTGCCTATGATCCCTGCAACATTCGGGGCCATGGCATGGCTGATGAGGTGGTTGGTCGAATCTTCACGTTGACCCATTTCATGGGCAATTCGTGCGGAATCAGGAATGGCAGCAACACCTGCGGCTCCGATCAGGGGGTTGATCCGGTTCTCTTCTTTTAAAAACAGATTCATCACTTTAGCGAAAATGATCCCTCCTGCTGTTGCGACCATGAATGATAATGCACCGAGTACGAAGATCAGGATGGATTCCCATTTCAGGAAGACATCGGCCTGGGTTGATGCACCTACAGTAAGGCCGATAAGGATGATCACGATGTCGATCAGGGTGGTCGAAACGGTCCCGGCGAGCTGTCTGGTGAGACCTGATTCTTTCAGCACATTGCCGAAAAAGAACATGCCCAGAAGCGGGAGGGAGGCAGGTGCGACAAAAGCGGTGAGCAATAGAAAAACGAGGGGAAAGACAATTTTTTCAGCACGACTTACAGTGCGCTGTGGTTTCATTCTGATGAGTCTTTCTTTTCGTGTAGTCAGCAGTTTCATGATGGGAGGCTGGATCACCGGGACCAGAGCCATGTAAAGATAAGCTGCCATTGCAACCGGTCCGATCAGACCCATCACCTTTTCGCCTTCGGGAAGGCTCTTTAATCCTGCTGCCAGCTGGGAGGTGAGAAAAATTGCTGTGTTCCCGTCGGCCCCTCCGATGATGGCGATGGAAGCCGACTCTGCTATTGGAAACCCAAGTATGGCGGCTCCGAGAAAGGTCGCGAAGATCCCTACCTGGGCGGCGGCTCCAAGGATCATCAGCTTTGGATTGGCGATCATGGGCGAGAGGTCGACCATGGCTCCTAAGCCAAGGAAGATCAGGGCCGGATAAATTCCTTTCAACACACCAAAGAACAGATAATGGAGAATGCTGCCTTCTGCATAGATGCCGATTGGATACGGGGCGCTGTGCATGAATGGGATGTTCCCGATAACAATTCCCAGGGCCAGAGGGATGAGCAGCAGGGGCTTCAGGTTGAAGCGTATTGACAGAAGGATGAGGATGAGCCCGGCCAGGATCATGATGCCGTTGTCCCAGTGGAGGTTGGTGAATCCGGTATTCTCCCAGATTCCCTTTAACAGATCGGTGATAAGCAAAAGTTTCATGGCATCAGGTTTATTCGATTTCCACTAAGATCTCGTTCTGGGCTACGGTCTGCCCTGGCTTTACATTGACGACCCTGATACTGCCGGCTTTCTCGGCAAGAACATTGTTCTCCATCTTCATGGCTTCCATGGTGAGGAGTTTCTGCCCCATGCTCACTTTATCGCCGGGCTTGACCAGGACCGTTATGATAGTCCCGGGAAGTGGCGCTTTGATGGCCACATTGCTCGTCTGCGATTGGGTTTTAGGAATCCTGGCTTCCCTGGCTGATGGCTTGGGTGGCTCGGCCCTGACGAGCGTCGGGGTCTTGCTCATCTTTAACTCTTTCTGCACTTCCACATTATACAGGGTTCCGTTCACTTCTATTTGTGCTGTGTTCTCCTCAAACCCGAGAACGTCCACATCGTAATTGTTCCCATTGATCGTAAAACTGAATTTTTTCATATTCTTTATACTTCTGTGTCGTTTACCAATGTTTCATTACGTTCCAGATATTGTAGAACTTAGAACTCCAGGGTGAATAAGTACGTGAGACCTTTCTGATGGTCATCACATATTTCTCCTGGTCATGCAATTCTGAGAAGAAAAGGTATAAGGCGGCAGCAATAGCCGCATTCTCTTCTCCGGTCATCACCGCCTTAGGCGGAGTTTTGCTCTCGATGGCCGACACCTTTTTTAGTCTCCGGCCCGTCAGGTAATCGCGCACTGCATGAAAGCGCACTACCATATAGGCCATGGCCGATAATGTTATCAGCACGATACAATAACCCAGCGCCGTTACAATCACGACATGACTGTCGATTAGCGTGGGATCAAAGGTGATGGATAATGGTCTCATGATATTATTTTATTACAATGGAATATTGCCGTGTTTCTTCGGAGGAAGAGTATCTTTCTTTGTCTGCAGTGTCTGCAAGGCCCGAATGATCCTGAACCGGGTGTTACGCGGCTCGATCACATCGTCGATAAAGCCATAACGCGCCGCATCGTATGGATTGGCAAATTTATTTTTATACTCCAGTTCTTTTTCGTTGATATACCTGACTTTTTCACGGGGATCGGCGATCTCGCTGATCTTTTTTCCTTCGAGGATCTCAATCGCACCCTTGGGCCCCATTACTGCGATCTCGGCGCTTGGCCAGGCATAATTGATGTCGGCTCTCAGCTGCTTGCATCCCATCACATCATGCGCGCCACCGTATGACTTACGAAGGGTGATGGTGATCTTCGGAACCGTCGCTTCGCCATAGGCAAACAATAACTTGGCCCCGTGGATGATAATCCCTCCGTATTCCTGAATACTACCGGGCAGGAAGCCAGGAACGTCGACCAGGGTTATGATGGGAATGTTAAATGCATCGCAGAGCCTTACAAATCTGGCAGCCTTGCGCGAGGCTTCGATGTCGAGCACACCGGCCAGGTAATTGGGCTGGTTGGCTACAATACCGCAGGAAATGCCGTTGAATCGGGCAAAGCCTACCACGATGTTCTTTGCATAATGCTGGTGGACTTCCATAAACTCATGATCGTCGACAACAAGGTAGATCACATCCTTTACATCATATGGCTGGTTCGGATTGGCCGGGATGATCTCGTTCAGGGCGTCTTCGATCCGGTCAACAGGGTCATGACAGTCGGCCTGGGGTGGGTCTTCGAGGTTGTTCTGCGGAAGGTAGGACAGAAGTTTCCTGATCATCAGCAAACCTTCATCCTCGTTTGCAACACTGAAATGGGCGACTCCCGATTTGGTCGCATGCACTGTTGCCCCGCCGAGGTCCTCGGTCGTGATATCTTCACCGGTAACGGTCTTAGTGACCTTCGGACCGGTCACAAACATATAACTGGTCTTCTCGCTCATGATCACGAAATCGGTAAGGGCAGGGGAGTATACAGCTCCGCCGGCGCAAGGACCGAAGATGGCCGAGATTTGTGGTATCACTCCCGATGCTGCTATATTCCTCATGAAGATCTCGGCATAGCCTGCCAGGCTGTTCACCCCTTCCTGTATACGCGCCCCTCCGCTGTCGTTGATCCCAATCACCGGAGCCCCCACCTTTAAGGCCTGGTCCATGATCTTGCAAATCTTACGCGCAAAAGTCTCCGATAAAGAACCCCCGAAAACAGTGAAATCCTGGGCGAAAACAAAAACTACTCTCCCGTCTATCGTCCCCCTCCCGGTTACTACCCCGTCGCCCATGTAATGCTCATTTTCCAGCCCGAAATCAGTGCAGCGGTGAGTCACAAACATGTCGTATTCCTCGAAACTGCCTTCGTCGAGAACTTTCTCTATCCTCTCCCTGGCCGTGAATTTGCCTTTTTTGTGCTGGGACCTTATGCGTTCTTCCCCGCCACCATTGCGGGCTTCCTCTCGTTTTTTTAGCAAGCCTTCAATCTGATCCTGTTTCATAACTAACAATGTGAAATAAATAACAATAAATTGATGCTGCAAGTTAATCAAATTTTGTTCTTTTCGACCGAAAAAGACAATAAAATGAAAAAAATATTCATTCGAAAACTTTATCCGATTTGAAATATCAGAATATTTAATTCATTAACTTTGCAATTGTTAATAAAATAACAACAACAATGACATCAAAATCCGATCCATCCCGAAAGAAAATTCTGATCAGGGATCTGACCCTGCGCGACGGACAGCAGTCGCTGTTTGCTACCCGTATGACCCAGGAACAGGTCGACCGGGTACTTCCGTTTTATAAAGATGCCGGTTTCTACGCCATGGAGGTATGGGGAGGCGCTGTCCCCGACAGCATTATGCGCTATCTCCAGGAAAACCCCTGGGCCCGTCTCGACAAAATCAAAGAGGCCGTTGGCGACGTTTCACTGCTTACTGCCTTGTCACGCGGCCGAAATCTCTTCGGATACAACCCTTATCCCGACGAAGTGATCGAAGGATTTAACCGCAACGCAGTAAAGTCTGGCATAGGGATCATGCGGATCTTCGACGCCCTGAACGATGTCGAAAATATGAAATCCACCATCAGGTTTGTCAGGGAAAACGGAGGAATGGCCGATTGCGCAATAAGTTTCACTGTTGATCCGAAATTCAGCACAAGGCAGAAAGTGAGATCCTGGATTCACCTCAAAGCCCTGCCCCATGATATTTTTACTATCGATTACTTCATGGATAAGGCGAAACAGCTTGAAGCCCTGGGTGCCGATATGATCAGTATAAAGGATATGGCCGGACTGATCACCCCGTCCCAGTCGGGAGAACTCATCCGCAGGATGAAAAAAGAACTCAGGGTTCCTATCGACTTTCACACCCACTGTACACCCGGGTATGGCCTTGCTTCTGTGCTTATGGCTATCATCAACGGAGTGGATATCGTTGATACAAGCATCTGGCATTTTGCCGAAGGCCCCGCTGCTCCGGCGTTTGAGCTTATCCAGATCTTTTGCGATAAACTCGGGATCGAAACCGGGATTAACCTTGCAGCAGTGAAAAAGATTGACAACGAACTCAAAGAAATCCGTTCTGAGCTCAAAGAGTTTGACACTACTCCCTTCCCGAAAGATTTTGATATCACCGCGTATAGTTTAAACCCGGGCCTAGACCGACTGTTTGACGAGGCTATTGAAATGGCTATGTCTGACAAGGAAAAGGAGCTTATAACGTTGTGCCAGGAGATCGAAAAAGAGTTCGGCTTCCCGGAACCTGATGAAGAAGTAAAAAAAGCAGAGATCCCGGGCGGTATGTACACGAATATGCTGGCCCAGCTCAAACAGATCAAACTGGACCACCTCTTGCCCCGGGTTCTGGAACTCGTTCCCCTGGTCCGTATCAAATCAGGCTGCCCCCCCCTGGTCACCCCCACTTCACAGATCGTGGGCGTACAGGCCGTGAACTGCGTGATCGATGAAAACAAAGGACAGGCTTTCTTCACAACCAAATCTATTCAGTTTGTCAACCTGGTCAAAGGACTTTACGGCAAAACGCCCATCTCCGTCGACCCCGATTTCAGGGAGCTACTAACCGGGGTGAGGGAAGAGACCCCTTACGACACAAGGAACTATAAGAAGCAGGAGAATACTGTTTTTGAGGATTATGGCGGACTGCGACTGGCGGAGAACGAGCGTGATGAGCTTCTGCTCGAACTGTTCCCGACCGTGGCCCGTGATTTCCTGCAAAACTGCGTGGAAGAGAAGTATACCACCAATATCTGGGCCATCGAGGAAGAAAAACGCCGCAAAGCCCGCGAAGCCCGTGAAGCCTACGAACGCCTCAGCCCTGAAGAAAAACAGAAACGCCTGATGGAAGGACTGTACCATTGGTACGACGTGCAGGGCGCAGGAGAAGAAGAAGATCTGGGAAGATCGTGAAGGGATGTACGATGTACGATGTACGATGTACGATGTACGATGTACGATGTACGATGTACGATGTACGATGTACGATTTCACCATTTCACCATCTCACCATTTCACCATTTCTTCTTCGCCCTCAGGTATTGCTTCGGCCATGTATTATCCTGCCCCAGCCCGGCAGCAGCATTAAGCGGAAAGTAAGGATCGCGCAAAAATTCACGGCCCATCAGTATAATGTCGGCCTGGCCTTGGTCAATAATGCTTTGAGCCTGGACTGCTGTTGTGATAAGCCCGACAGCGCCGGTGAGAATACCGGTTTCCTTACGGATGGTATCTGCAAAAGGTACCTGGTATCCTGGTTCAGGGCTGATAGTTACACCAGTGATATTACCCCCCGAAGAGCAATCAATCAGGTCTACTCCCATATCTTTAAGTATTTTCACCAGAGCAACGGAATCGTTTAAAGACCATCCGTTATCCACCCATTCCGTTGAAGAGATACGAACAAACAGCAAATGATCTTCAGGGATGTTTTTCCTAATTCCTCTAACGATTTCAGTTAACAGCCTGATGCGGTTCTCAAATTGTCCCCCGTATTCATCGTTACGTTTATTGCTCAGGGGCGAAAGGAACTCATTAAGCAGATAACCATGGGCCGCATGAATTTCGAGTATCCTGAATCCTGCATCTACAGCCCTTTTTGCGGCACTGACAAAATCCTGCCTTACTTTGGCTATCCCTTCGAGGCTCAAGGCCTCAGGAATTGCCATGTCGGCCGAAAAGGCGATGGCGCTGGGTGCAACAGGCTGCCACCCGCCCTCGGAAACAGTTAACAGACGGTCACCACTCCATGGTGCTGCATGGCTTGCCTTACGGCCTGCATGGGCCAGCTGAACTCCCGGTACAGAGCCTTGTTTGCTGATGAATTCCGTTATTGTAAGCAGATATGGAATATGTTCGTCGCTCCATAGGCCCAGGTCATTGATGCTGATGCGGCCTTCGGGGCAAACCGCGGTAGCTTCGGCAATGATTGCCCCGGCCCCTCCCATGGCTCTGCTGCCGTAATGGACCAGGTGATATTCGTTGGCAAAACCGTCTTTACCTGAGTATTGGCACATCGGGGAGACTACCAAACGGTTCTTAAGTTCGCTTCCCCTAATTTTTAAAGGGCTGAAAAGATTATTCATGACAAGGTTTTAAATCTTTATAAATTTACATTTCGTAACACGCAAAACTATGAAAAAGAACCTTACCCGGCGCGAAGCTCTTAAAACCATTGGTTTAACAATCGGTGGCGCTGTAATCGGAATTCCAGGACTGGCAAAAGTGAGTGATGATGTGTATGAATATCCGCTTGGTCTGAACGAGGTTTTCAAGCCTTTAGATAATCCCCTTGGAAGGCCAATAACAGCTATTACCTGCGGGGCCGGTAACAGGGGCAATGTATACGGCGGGTATGCAGCAAATTTCCCTGAACAGATAAAGATCATTGGTGTAGCCGAACCCATCCCGATACGAAACGAGAGGTATGCAAAAGCCCACCAGATCCCCGATGCCAGCAGGTTTAAGACATGGGAAGATGTCTTCCGCAGACCTAAATTCGCTGATGTGATCATTATAACCATGCCTGATAACCTGCATTATGTGCCTTGCATGAAAGCTCTCGAGATGGGGTACGATGTATTGCTCGAGAAACCTATGGCCCAGAGTGAACAGGAATGCAGGGATATCCTTGCCATGGTAAAGAAGACCGGCAGGATCGTGGCAATTTGCCACGTGCTCAGGTACTCTCCGTATTTTATTAAAATGAAGAAGCTGATGGCTGAAGGCGCGGTAGGAGAGCTTGTGAGCATACAGCATATGGAGCCGATTTACCATATCCACATGTCGCATTCCTACGTACGAGGCAACTGGCACAATTCAAAAGAAACCACTCCCATCATCCTGGCCAAATCGTGTCATGACCTTGATATTTTACGATGGATGATAGGGAAGCCTTGTCAGAAAATCGTCGCTATGGGTGACCTTAAGTGGTTCAGGAAGGAGAACGCTCCTGCAGGAAGTACACCCCGCTGCATGGATGGTTGTACTGCGGAAGCCGGATGCCCCTATTCGGCTCTAAAAGTTTACGGTGGTTCAAGGGATTGGACGTATGTTTTCGATCTGCCCGACGACAAAGACAAACAGCAGTCAGCCGTGATGGAATACCTGCGGACGACAAACTACGGGCGTTGTGTTTACCAGATGGATAACGACCAGCCCGACCACTATATCACTTCTATCCAGTTCGAGGGGAACATCACGGCAAATTTCTCCATGGAGGCGTTCACTTCATACGGTGGCCGCAGGACCCGCGTAATGGGAGCTATGGGCGATATGGTTGGCGATATGGAAGAACTAAGGGTTACAGACTTCCGTACCGGGAAATCGGTGAAACTTGTCCCAAATGCCGAGGATGTTGATAAACTCAAAACCAGCGGCCATGGAGGAGGTGACTGGAACCTGATGCGTGATTTTATACTTGCAGTTTCAAACCAGGATCCGAAATACCTTACTTCTACTATTGATCAGTCGATCGAAAGCCATGTTATGGGATTTGCTGCCGAGAAAAGCCGGCTTACTTCACAGATTATTCCCGTGAGAATGTAAGTAAAAAAAGAACGCCCCGCAAAGGGGCGTTCCAGCTGTCTAGCTTGTAATCCGGTTAACCGGATTTTCTTTTTGAGCCGTGGGCTCTCTGAACCACGTAAGGTCATCCCTTAACGTGCGGAAATTTGTTTTATCGTAATCTGTTTTTCTGTTTTTCAATCAGATTACTACTGTCACAAATGTAATAAAGTCAGAGCCCGTTGTCAAGGGGTTTAACAATTATTAACATTAGTTCGGATCTTTCTTAAAATTATTTTAGATTTGTGAAAGATTCTTTGAGAAAATGAACAAGGTAGTACAAAATGCACAGGAGGCGATCCTCGGAATAGAAAGCCACATGACCCTTATGCTGGGTGGCTTCGGCCTCTGCGGAATCCCCGAAAATTGTATCGCGGCCCTGGCGGCTTCTGATCTTACAGGTCTCACATGTATATCGAACAATGCAGGTGTCGACGGATTCGGTCTGGGTATGCTTCTGCGGAAGCACCAGATCCGTAAAATGATCTCTTCGTACGTGGGTGAAAACAAGGAATTTGAGCGCCAGCTGCTAAGCGGTGAACTCGAAGTAGAACTCATACCCCAGGGAACGCTGGCTGAACGGATCCGCGCCGGCGGAGCAGGGATTCCTGCGTTTTATGTCCCGGCAGGCTATGGTACTGAAGTTGCTGAGGGTAAACCGGTGCGGAAGTTTGGAGATAAAATGTACCTTGAAGAGCAGTGGCTCAAAGCCGATTTTGCTATTGTAAAAGCCTGGAAAGGTGATGCGAGCGGCAACCTGGTGTACCGGAATGTTGCCAATAACTTTAACCAGTCTATGGCAATGGCAGGAAAGATAACGATTGCAGAAGTTGAGGAACTTGTGCCGGTTGGCAGCCTGGACCCAAACCATATTCATACTCCGGGTGTATTCGTTCAAAGGATCTTCCAGGGAATGAACTATGAAAAGAGGATTGAATTTGTTACTGTCAGGGGTTAGGGGTTGGGGATAAATCGTACATCGTACATCGTACATCGTACATCGTACATCGTACATCGTACATCGTACATCGTACATCGTACATCGTACATCGTACATCGTACATCGTACATCGTAATTCGTACATCGTAAATCGTACATCGTAATTCGTACATCGTAATTCGTAAATCAATATTATGTCTTTAGATAAAAACGGTATAGCAAAACGCATCGCCCGGGAAGTCCGCGACGGGTATTACGTCAACCTGGGCATTGGAATCCCTACCCTGGTGGCAAATTATGTCCCGGAGGGTATGCAAATCACGCTGCAGTCTGAAAACGGCTTACTTGGAATAGGTCCTTTCCCCACAAAAGCCGAGGTTGATCCTGACCTTATCAATGCTGGCAAACAGACCATCACAGCCCTGCCGGGTGCGGCATTTTTTGATTCAGCGATGAGCTTTGCAATGATTCGTGGCGGTCATATTGACCTTACGGTGCTTGGAGCATTCGAAGTCTCCGAAACAGGCGACATCGCCAGCTGGAAGATCCCGGGTAAACTCGTCAAGGGAATGGGTGGTGCAATGGACCTTGTAGCTTCTGCCAAAAATATCATTGTTGCCATGATGCATACAAATCCTCAGGGGGAGTCGAAACTGCTGAAGAAGTGTACCCTGCCGCTTACAGGTGTGGGTGTGGTAAAAAGAATTGTATCTGACCTTGCTGTACTGGATGTAACACCCCAGGGTTTCAAACTTTTGGAACGAGCCCCGGGTGTCAGTGTCGAAGAAATTATTAAAGCTACTGCAGGTAACCTGATCGTCGAGGGTGATATCCCCGAAATGCAGATCTGAAAATGCTCAGATCAATGCGTATAGATCGCTGAAGCTGCACGGTATCCCTGCAGATTCTGGTACCAATCGGGGAATGAAGCTCCCGAACTCTGAGCCCAGTCATTGAATTTCAGGTATGCTGTATTGATAGCAGCTCTTTCGATGGGATAAGCGAATTTACCGGCAATATTCAGCGCCCATGGAAGATTGTTACTGGTCTTGTAATACCTGTTCTGAGCCGGGATACTGTTGTCGTTCCCTGCTCCGAAATCCGATCCGTTAACTTTGTCGGTTGGCGGCTGGTCGGGAAGATGGACCTCGCGGTTACGGTTCCCGTTAACAATAATAAACGCGTTGTAGGGCGGGGTGCCTGCCTGGGCAATAGCAACAGGCGTGGCTAAAGAAATCACAAGGTTCATGGTGTCGGGAGTGACATATGGAGCGCCCAGCTCAGTGTTTGTTCCTATACCCTGGCCGGGAGCGGGCAGGTGATCGAATGCATCGTCAAAAGCCACGATTACTGCTTTGGTTTGCCCTGCCTCGGTATTGTTAGCCGAGCTCGTAATATATCCGTGATTCAGGCTCCTTCCGGTCACAGTTTGAATCTTATCGGGAGTATATGGCAACTGGAATGCAAACCCGTTATGGAGTGTAGCCCCCGTTGCTTCTGTAATGAGTTTGGCGTCGATCTCAACAACCAGGTTTTGGGCATTGGTGATCTGGTTAAAACGATAGGATAATACCAGGTCGTTAAAGTCATAATCTCCTTTTCCCGGCCAGAGGTCTTCAAAAGCAAGTGAGCTGTAACCTGTTTTGGAAGGAGTATAATTGTTAAATGCTTTGTTGGGATCATTGGGGTAATCATCGGAAAGATCAGGCACCCCGTCGTGATCGGCATCAACAACGGAGGTTGCGAGTAAAGGCATGTTTACGGTATTGATCGATTGGATCGACGGGCTGATGGTCAGGTAAAAAACATTATCGTTACAGTCCCGGTCAGCTCCCTGGAACAAACCCTGGTCCTCAAGAGTAAAAAGAACCTGCTGGCGTGAAGGATCTTTGAAAAAAAACAGATGCTTAAGCATCAAAGGGTCGATCGTGTTAAAGGAAGGGATAGAATAATATACGTCGCTGTTTACGCTGGTCTGGCTGCCGGTCCATGCATGTGCTGCCACGACAAAGCCTATCGATTTCCCGGCAGGGAACTTGCCTAAATAGATCTTATTCCCGGGGTTCAGACCTCCACCGCTGCCGGCATTGCTGACATTCGGGAAAATGATATGTACTGTGTCGATCGCAGCCGCTGAAGCTGGTGGAGAACCAGTATTGAATGTAAAATACCCAAGGCTGTTCATCCATCCGGCGCCTTCAGTTATATAGGTGATGTAAACATCGCTCAAACTCAGAATTTCAATATTATTTGGCGGAGTGCCCGAGAACCATTCGGGATGTGCAGCGACTTCATTACGGTATTCCGGCAGAGCCGTATTGATATCATTCATTAGTACCTGGTTAACAGGATCGTTTACCGGCATCAGGTTATTTGGGACTCCCTGTGAATTATAACCACTCATATATACCCAGCGCACGGATCCGGCGCTTTTGATTGTGCCTCCGTTATCAAGAGATTTTGTAGCAATGGGATCCGGTGACTTCCCACCGAATTGAGCACTTACTCCGGTTGAAGTGACCGGCACTTCCATCTGACGGATCAGGCCTAAAAAATTATTGAACACGGTCACCTTTGTCATTGCAGTAGGCAAAGAGGCCATGGAATTCCACATGCCATTGGGGCCGGTAATGCCGCTGACAAGATAAACACCTCCTGAATCCGGATTAGAAGTGTAAAGAGTAAATCTTACCCCTTCAATCGCGTTGTCCTGATTGTCTTTGGCCGCTATTGAAATGTTCACCTCATGCGTGGTCGCCCAACTGAAAGTTGATGCAACTTTTAACTGATCTATGGTCATTGTGCCGGAATTACCCGTATTATCCTGTTTGTTGCATCCTGTTACTAAAAGCAACAAAATAAAGCCGCTGACCATTAAATTGATCCACAGAAATTTGTTATTCACAAGAGATAAAGTTTTCATGATGTATTTTTTAGTGTACAAAGTTAAGTCCGGAATAAGCAAGATGCAATGAGAAATTAGTATTCGTCGTCATTATGTTTGTAAAAGGAAATAATAACCACTGTATTGTATTTCCGCTATCATGAAAGGAACATCGAAAGAACGTTTATAAGTTTATCTTCTTCAAAAGGTTTGGCGATAAAATCATTCATTCCCGCCTCCCGGCATCTTAACTCTTCAGACTTCAAAGCATGGGCCGTGAGGGCAATTATGGGAAGTGTGGTACTGATCTCTTTCCTGATCATCATAGTGGCATCGATTCCGTCCATCACTGGCATCTGCATATCCATCAGCACAAGGTCAAAAGTTTCTTTTCTAAGGATCTCCACGGCAATCTCACCGTTCACGGCTTCGGTTACCAGAATCCCGAAATGAGCAAGGATTGTTTTTGCCACAAGGCGGTTAAGCTTATTGTCTTCAACCAGCAGAATTTTCTTTCCTTTTAATCTTTGATGGCTGATGAGGGGCTTCGGTTTCTCGGCTTTTTCCTGCTGATGCCCTACCGGGAGGGTGAGACGGATGCTAACTTTTGTTCCCTGGTTTTTTTCACTTTCAATGCTGATCTTCCCATCCATCAGATCGACCAGTTGCTTGGTTATCGCCATGCCCAGGCCTGTCCCGCCGTATTTTCTGGCAATATTCACACTTTCCTGCGAAAATTTCTGGAAGATCTTTTTCAGATATTTTTTATCAACGCCTATCCCAGTATCGGCTACCGTGAGTTCAATGACCTGCCTGTCGGCATGGCTTTCAATAAGACTGCAACTAAGAGAGATACTGCCCTGATCAGTAAATTTGATAGAATTACTCAACAGGTTTAACAGGATCTGGTTGATGCGGTGGGGATCGCCTTTGAGGACCGGGGAAATGGCTCTATCCAAATACATTTCACATTTAAGCCCTTTCTCTTCGATTTTATTTGAAAGCATGTTGCGGAGCTGGGTCAGAACGGCAGGCAGGTTGAAATCAATAGCTTCAAGATCGAGTTTTCCGGATTCAATTTTAGAGAAATCGAGAATGTCGTTGATGATAACCAGAAGGTTGTCGGCAGCGGTTGTAATCGACTCCAGAAACGACCTCTGATATGTGCTTAATTCAGTCTTTAACAGCTGCTTGCCAAGACCTAATATGGCATTCATGGGAGTTCGTATCTCATGGCTCATGTTGGCAAGAAAAATCTCCTTGGTTTTGGCCGTGTCTTCTGCCATCTGCTTCGCTTCCCTGAGCGTAAACTCCAGCTGTTTTCTGCCGGTGATGTCGAGATGTATCCCAGTCGAACCAACCTGAATGCCTTCATTATTAAACAGTGGAGCTCCTGAGATGAGCCACCATTTTCGTAAGCCTTTCTTGTTAGTGATCTCCAGTTCGTAAGCATCGGAGATGCCCTGTTTACGGGCTTCATTCTTCTGAACAACAAGTTCACGGTTTTTTGGTACGGTAAATATATTTTCACCTACCTGGCCGTACATCTCTTCCCGTTTAAAACCAGACATCTCACAAAAACTCTGGTTGGCATAAATAACCTTGCCTTCCATGTCCACTTCAAGCAGCCCCAGGTTGATGTTCTCGATAAGCAGACGGTATTTCTCCTCACTTCTCCTCAGAGCATCTTCATATTTTCTGCGGCTTGTTATATCAACGTATTTCCAGAAGTGCCCCCGGTAGACGCCTTCAATGATAATGGGGTTATAATCCCTTGACAAAGTACGCCCGTCTTTCAGCCGAAGAATCTCTCCTGTCACTTTTTTGCGTTTTGCCAGAAGATAATTTATCCCCGACACGAACACTTCCGGGTCTTCAAAGAGATGTTTTGACTGTTCTGCCGAACCCGAGCAATCTGCTCCTATCAGGACTTCGGGCTTAACAGGGATACCGAACATAGCACAGAATGATTCGTTCATGAGCACGATCAGCCGGTTCTCGTCCTCAACCAACACTCCTTCCCGCATATTTATAATAATGTTGGATAGCCGATCTGAGTTGCAGGAAAGTTCGGAAGCGCGCCCGGCAATCGTTTCCTCTAAGCGTTTCTCAGCATCCAGCCTGGCTTTACGTTCCCGCTCGAGAGCTGCTATTAATGCTTTTTCGGATTCCATAGGCTGTTCAATTATTCCTTTATTTGCCAAGCCTTATTAATAAACCAATCGTGGCATCATACTGAAGCAGATTTGATTCAGCATTAATTACGTATGGCATCACCCTGATTTCTTCACTATAAAGAAACGGTGCATCCCTGGGGTGGACCTGGTATAATAACTGGGTCTGAAGCCTGAAGCCTATGACTTTTGTAACAAACCAGTTGCAACCGGCCCTTCCGCCGACTGCAAAATACCAAACATCCCTGAAAAATTTATCTTTCATGACAACATTCACACTCCCGAAATCAAAACCCACATAAGGCTGAAAACTCTTTTTATGAAAAAACCTGTATATACTGCTAATCAGGATGTAGTTGTTGCTCAAAGCCAGATCACCTTCCCTGGGATACCGTTGAGCCTCAGTTTTGGCAAAGGCATCTTCGCGCTTGTAGCCGATCGAAATATCCAACCCTTTGTAAATGTTTACCATGAACTCCAATCCATAGTCGGGTCCTGGCCTGAAGATTGTCTTGCCGCCGGTGACGGCGATAGTGCCACCTGAACAATATCCGCCGTATATGGCAAATTCAAATGTGGTAAAACCCTCTTTGTTCAGGTAAGCCGGTTTTTTTTTGGTAAGCGGATTTCTTGACCCGGGAATGCCCCTTACGGAGTTTCGGGCCGCACCGTCAACCCCGGCGCCGCTCACTGTAGCTTGTTTCGAATAGAATGGGATGGAGGGGGCTAAATCAGGGACAGCCTTTTTTAAATAAAGAAAGGCCTTTGAAATTGAAGTGTAATCAACGGTTTTTTCATTCTCTGGCCTGAGTGAGTGCTGAGCGTAAACCCTTCCGCTGGCATCCTGTACCATCAGGGTGCTGGGCCCCCCCCGTTCCCCTGAGCTGTCGGCACGGATGCTTACCCTGATCTCAAGAAAGGCTTCATTGGAAGCCAGGGCTTTTATCTGTCTTGCCTTCCATGATTCAGAAGAGGATCCGTTTCCCGGCTCAAAAAATAAGCGTTTAGATTCATACCCTTTACGGTTCAGGGTTTCCTCTATCGCACTTACAACATCAGAATAGCAATTGAAAGTTGTGTCTCCTTCAATAATGGCCCAGTATTTGATCCTTCTGATATTTTCGGCAAAAGCCACACGCTGATCCCAGTCTGGGGACTGCGGGAAAACATGACCGGAAATAACGATCAGAAAAAGCGGGATCAGTCGTTTCATCGAATAAACTGATTAAGCCTGTTGCAAAACTAAAAATAACGCTTGCAGATATTATTCTACAGGCGGTTTGCTAATCAGGTTCGTATTTATCTCAGTAAATAGCACAGCCCAACCCTGAGCTGCAGCATCTGGAGGTTCTTGAATTTATCGTTGTTGGAAAAATTAATCTGGTTCGTGGTCCATTTGTAGTTGAAAGCAATCTGTGCTCCAAAATTACTGAAGGCCCCAAATTTGATGAGAGCGCCAATCTCGGGTGTAAGAGAAAAATCCCAATAGGTTTTATAAATATCAAGCTCCTGTATAAGCAAATGATGTTCCATATAATCGCCTCCAATACCCAGGCTGATGTATGGAGAGATCATTTTTGAAGGGATGAAATAATAATCTATTGCTGCCTGGAATGGCACCATCCAAGTAAACCTGTAATTGACGGCTGTAAGTGCGACACCATTGTCGCCGTAAAAGGTCTGCTGAGGATAATCCTGCCATACGCGCTGCCATTGTATGTTGAACCCGGCTGCAAAGTTTGTCCCCGGGATGAAATAGCGACCGCCAAAATTAAAACCGGCAGGACTTCCGTTACCAACCCATTTGTTGAAATCGCCAATCGTCCACAAGGTGTTCCAGGCAAAAGTATAATATGACGAGGGTTTATATCCGGGTGATGTAGATTGTTCCTGGGCAACGACACTGACCGATAAAAGCACGCTTAGTATCAGAAATAAAAATATCTTCTTCATAAATTTTTAATTTTCATGGTTATTATAAGCTTGTTTTAAGGACTGGTGTCTGAGCGAAAGACTGGTCAATGCTATTTGTTATATCGACGGTTGTGTGAGTGCCGGTAAGCAATCCGCGTATAAAAGCATTCCAAACAACCGGAATCTGCCCCTTGGGATTGATCTTTTTAAAATTTACCATTTCGATAGAAAGAGTGCCTGAAGAGTAGGATGTGTAATAGGTTGGATAATACGGATAATAATAACTGTTACCGGGATATCCCCACCAGTCGGGAGGATAATACCCGGGGTAGCCCCAGTACCATCCTGGATAATACGCGGTGACATTGGTGACTTCGATTGCCGAAACATTGATCCCTAAATCAGGATTTGTTGATTTTGCAACCTCCTGATATCCCCTGGAAGTAAGATCCTGGGCAATTCTTGTAAGAACAGCCTTTGCCTGGGCGTCGAGAATTTTTTTAGTTGATTTGTCAGAGATGTAGCTGATGGAATCTACCATGCTGAAAGTCTTGTACTGCCCGAAATTTGTATTTACGTCATACTGTGTCAGTACGGCCAGATCCTCAAGCAAACGGCTTGAAAGAGGAGGGTATTTTGAGCATGATGCCAGGCTCAGAAACCCTGCGGCAAGTAATGTTAGTTTAAAAAATCTCATATTGATGTCATTTAAATTATTATAATATGTTTGATTGCTTTAATATGTTATCCTGGTGGCGTTCGCATCAGGTACATATCCCAGACGGAAAATAAGCCCCCCGGTAAACCCGAACTGCACCATCGTGGAATTCAGAGAAACTCCTCCGCCAGATCCTCCGGTACCTATAACGAAACAAAATCCGGCGCCCTGAATCGGAACCAAAGCCTGGGCTTGTAACCGTATACCGAAACGTTTGCTGAAATAAATCTTGGCCCCTCCGTTTAACCCCATCGAGAAAAACCATTCAGCAGTATAATCACTGCTTTTTGGAGCCATCAGGCAGGCGCCGGCATTTATTCCGCAGAAAGGAGAGAACATGGTACTGATCCGGAAATTCTTTGTAAATCCAATATGCATGTAATTAATGCTGAGAGGAGCCTGCTGGTAAGGATAGTTAATTACATTAAGCTCAGCTTTGGTGTCGATCCGGTTATACAAAATATCAACATCAATAACCCGGCTTACTCCCACAGAGACCATCCCTCCGTACTGAGCATTACCGTTAAACCTCACATAGCCGCCCGATACGCTGATTCTCGCAGGAAAAACATAGCCTCCGAAGGGAGAAATTTCAACCGTCTGTGCCTGCATGAACAGAGGGAAAAACAAAACGGTTATCAATAAGATAATCAGACGTTTCATAGAGATAGTTTAAATAAATAAATACGTTATGCGGTCATTCCTTCATGAAATCAACGCAAAGATACTCAATCGGCCGTTTATGTCAACCAAACTTTGTTTGGTTTTCTCTATCTTTGGCCGCTGACAAAGCAAACTTTTTTTTATTTTTTCTGCGGATGGATGAGCTCCAGGATTACATTGTTATTGGGTCAGGTTTTGGCGGAAGCGTTTCTGCCATGCGGCTTGCCATGAAAGGATATTCAGTGCTTGTACTCGAAAAAGGCAAGAGATACAGGACCGAA
Source organism: uncultured Bacteroidales bacterium (assembly GCA_903916595.1). Classification (GTDB taxonomy): domain Bacteria; phylum Bacteroidota; class Bacteroidia; order Bacteroidales; family FEN-979; genus CAIRDP01. The sequence goes on from CAIWXI010000135.1 coordinate 20,552, forward strand.
GATTTTCCAAAAACCAACTGGAACCTCAGGAAATACCTCTGGTTGCCAAGGTTTGGAATGTACGGATTTCAACGACTCGACCTGTTCAGGCATGCCTTCATCCTCAGCGGAACAGGGGTGGGAGGGGGAAGCCTGGTGTATGCCAATACACTGATGAAACCTGCAGACCAGTTCTTCAGGCACGAACAATGGAAACGGTTCAATGACTGGAAAACTGTGCTTGAGCCATTCTATGAGGAAGCTCACCGGATGCTGGGCCGCGTAAAACTTCAGAAGTTCTATGTTGAAGATGAAACCCTAAGGGACGTGGCCAGGGATATGGGCCGTGAGGATTCGTTTGACCATGTATACGTGGCGGTTTATTACAATGAGAATGAAAAAGGCTGTGATCCTTATTTTAATGGCGAAGGCCCGCACCGAAACCCCTGCAAGGAATGTGCGGGTTGTATGGTAGGCTGTAGGGAAAACGCTAAAAACACCCTCGATAAGAATTATCTCTGGTTCGCCGAAAAACACGGAGCAGAAATTCTTCCCGAAACCCAGGTGTTTAAAATAACATATGAGAATGGGATTTACTCGGTACATACTCACCGCCTGAATAAGAAAGGGGAGCATATCTTTCGCTCCAAAGGTCTCATCGTTGCGGGGGGAGTGCTGGGAACAATGAAACTGCTGCTTCATCAGAAACATATCTATAAAACCATGCCGGGGCTGAGCGACAGGCTGGGCGAAGGACTACGTACCAATTCAGAAACCCTTTGCTCCGCTTCAGGCGCCAACGTAAAGCTGAATAATGGCCTGGCGATCAGTTCCATTTTCAAGCCTGCTGATGATACCTGGATTGAGATCGTGAAATACCCCGATGGTTCCAATGCAATGAAAGGGTTGGTAACTCTGGCAACAGGCAATGCGAACCCCTACTTTCTGAGGCCCTTGAAATTTCTGGCCAATGTGATAATTCATCCTCTGAAATTCCTTCGGATGATGTTCAATATGAACTGGGCCACAAATACTGTGATCTTTCTGGTGATGCAAACAGCCGATAATGCTATGCGCATGACTCTGAAAAAAGGGCTTTTCCATCATCGCCTCACTATAAAAAATGATGGAAACAAAAAAGTGAATGCCTTTATCCCCCTGGGTCAGGAAGTCATGAACCGCTATGCAAAAAAAGTGAATGCCATTCCGCAGAACTCAGCCATGGAAATACTGTTCAATGTGCCTTCCACGGCACATATCCTGGGCGGATGTCCGATGGGTGAGACGGTAAACGAGGGAGTCATTGACAGTAAGTTCCAGGTGCACGGATATCCCGGCATGTATGTAGTAGATGGCTCGTCAATCCAGGGAAACCTGGGCGTGAACCCGAGCTTTACGATCACTGCCCAGGCCGAGTACGCCATGTCGCTTATCCCGGAAAAGAAAGGCTAAAGGAGTAAACTTACCTGATATCCCCTATCAGGACATTCCATATTTTTAAGGTATCCCGGCCGAAGACTTTATCTTGCTTTAATGCAAAGATATCGGCAAACCTTGTCTTTGGCTGAGAATGATTCCTGACGGCCTGCCTGGCATCTGGCATTGCGGCCATAAAAGATAACTGGCCGTAATAAACGCTATCGCTGAGGCGTTGAAGAGTTTTGAAAACCCTGATAGAATCGACAACAACTCCTTTCATCCGGGCTGTTACTTCTTTCCCAGGATAACACAAAGCCAGGGCCATTGCTCCCGCCTTTTCCTTAAAAGCCTTGTCGGCGGTACTGTCATTCATCACTTTCAGGTAATCGCGCAGATCGCCCAGCTTTATACAGGCCGTTGCCTCAAAAGCTCTCAGGGCAGGCTGATCCAGACTGTCTGATTGAAATACTGATGTAATGCTGTCCCGGTCCCTTGTGGCCCGGTTTTTTTCCTGTTCACGCGTAAGCTGCTCGTTGCTGTCACAGCTTTTTCCGCATACAATAAAGTAAACGAGAATCAGTGCCGATATTTGAAAAAACCTTCTCATGACGATGTTTTTACCCTGAACCTCAATACGGTGATCCTTCCATCCCTTAACCTGGTATCAAGGATTTCAATATTTTTCAGGCTGCCCGATGGCATGCTCAGTTTATCAATAAACTCCTGCTTGTTCAGAAGTTCCATCCCGCCGGCCACATTCTTTTCACTGTATACCTTGTAGATCATGGCCCCGTCGTCGATCATGTTCTCAAGCCTGGCTCTTCTTTTTGCCCAGTCATCTACTTTCATTTGTGAAAAATAATGGATCATCAGGGCGTAGTCGTTGGCATGAAGGTTTACAATTTCATTCAGGTTGAGCTTCTCAACAATGCGTGTGATGGTGTCGCTCTGGTAATACGGTGCGGAAACCACGAGTTTTACCTTGCTCTTATCCGTTTTCAGAAAGAAACATCCGTCCGGGCCCGAATAATTCGTTGCAGGAGATTCACCGTCAAGTAGAACCTGGACCTGTATTTTTGTATTGACAATAGGCTCCCTGGTATCGGCATCATAAAAACAGAACTTATACTCCCTGGTGTTGAACAGTTTGAATATTCCGAAAAAGATCAGTACGATAAATACTGTGGCCACAGGGATGATGATAAAGTAACGGTTTGACCTGTCGGGTGCAGGTTGAACTACTGCAGGTGCAGCAAGGGCACCGGTTTGAGAAGCCCCGATAAGATCCTGGTTTTTATATACAAAATCATCCCAGTTTGAATACCCTGCGTATTTGCTTAAAAGGTTCAGAACATCAATTCTTGGCAGGGATTTACTCACCGATTTCATATGAGTATAAAACCACTTTTCGCTGATATGGGCATTCACACATTTAAGCAGCTCTTCCTGGAAATCTGTTATTTCCTGTCCCTTCCATTCCGATATGTCAGGATTGATTCCCGGGTATGACTGTTGCATCATGGCCACAATCTTTTTTTTCAGTTCCTCGAAATATGCTATCTGGTTCCGGGACAAAGTTCCTGTGTTTTATAAGTTATTGTATGTAAAACTCTTGTAAAACTATTTACAATTATTTTACAAGCGTATTTCTAATACATTCTATAATGTCGAATTAATTTCGCCATGAAAAAATACCCAAAGGCATTGCAAAACCAAAAGTAAGAAAAAGAATTACCTAAGTCAAATTTGAGAAGTATTAATCAAAAAAACGAGAAACAAACAATGAAAACAAAAACCAGAACTATCGTTTCAATTTTTATCGCGTTTACCATAATCTTAAGCGCAATGATAACATTCGGGGCCTATGCCCAGAAAAAATCCGGAAAGATCAAAATCGGGACTTACGACTCCCGTACAATCATCTTTGCCTGGTCAAGGACAGACCTTCTAAAACAGTACCTTGTAAGATTACGCCAAAAGTCTGATTCTGCCGAAAAAGTTCATGATACGGCCAGGATCAAGGAACTTAGCGTGGGGGCCATGTCATTCCAGCACCTTCTCCACCTGATGATTTTCAGCACGGGATCTGTCGCATCTTTCATGAAAGTGATTAAAGACAAACTCCCCCAACTGGCGAAAACAGAAGGTGTAAGTATAATTGTGAGCAAGTGGGAGCTCAACTACAGCGATCCTTCTTTTGAAGTCATTGACCTTACTAAACAGGTTGCAGCGCTTTTTCAGCCCAAGGAAAATATCGACAAGATGGCAGCGGATATTGCAGGGCAGCCTCCGGTTCCAATTGAAGATTTTGGGATAGAAACGGATATGCTCGACGGCTATTGCAAGAGGTTTGATGAAAAGTAATTTCGCCAGTTATTCGCACCAATTGTTTATTTCTTTTGCGTGCTCATTACGGCTTCGCCGAACGCTATTTAATATCTTTACAAACCCTTAAAACCAAAAACCATGTTAGAGCATTTGCACAATCACATTACAAAGGAACTGGAGCAGAATACAAAGACCGATACGATCTTTATTCTGACAGCAATAATTTTGAACCTGATCACCCTTGCTGTGAATTCCGGAATGGTGGAAAAATCGCGCACTGAAAAGTCATCACTTATGGTGATGTTTATATTTGTTGTCCTCATCATTGTTGTGAACCTGGTGGTGGTTATAGGCCTTTTAAAAGGGAGGCAGACCAGGGTGAAACTAACCAATGGACTCATTGCCATGTACCGCGACCAGAATGTTTCAAAGTATTATGACGAGACTCTGCTTGCAAACTATAATGTGAGGTATAACCTTTTCCTCATGGTTGTAGTATGTACAGGTCTGATTGCATCGGTCGTGCCATTTATTATGAGATGAAAAGCACATTCTATACACTGGTCGTTAATCTGTTCTTACGATCGTGAAAGCCATAAAGGCTTTGCCGTGCCTGATGTAGAGATTTCCCCTGTCAATAACAGGATGGGAGAAATGTTCTTTAGTCCCTTTGGGAACTCTGAAAAAGCTTACAATGTCCATCTTCCCCTTATCGGGATTAATAAGCTGAATCTCTCCCTTTTGATTATAATAGTAAAGCATTTTACCGTCGGAGATGATTGCGCCGGTGCCACATTTGAGCGAATCCAGAATAGTCCCTGTTTTAGTGTCAATGCATAGCAGTGACTTCCGGTTATCGGAACAGCTGTAGATCTTTTCTCCCTGGATAATGAAGCCTCCCATATAATTGTCAACTGTTGGATTCCTCCATATCTGGCGCACGGTCCGGCCCTGGTTCTCAAGCGCCAGTTTTACAGCTCCGTTCCCGTCGCCTGCGATATAATAAATAAATCCGGCATCATACCAGACCGTATTGCTGTGAGTGTCGCCGTTTCCCGGTTTTCTCTCGGCCAGAGGGGTGTTGACCTGTTCGTGAACCCAGAGCAGTTCTCCCGATTTAGCATCTATCCCTAAGAGGGAATAGGCAGAAAAAACAACCAGTACCGATCGTTCCACGAACTTTATAAGCAGGGGGGAATTATAAGCAGGCTTTTCGCCCCTTCCTTTGCATACCCATATGATCTTCCCTGTAAGCCGGTTTAAGGCAACCACGTTGGTGTCCCGTCCGCCCGGCATGAAAAACACCATGTCCCCTTCAACCAGAGGCGATTCGGAATGCCCGTGCAGGGGCAGGACGCCATGAAGCTCAGTCCGGTTCACTATCCAGATAAGTTTACCTGTTTTAAGCTCTATGCAAGCAATATTTCCAATTCCTGAACTAACATAGATCATTCCTTCATGAATGGTCGGGGTCATGCGGGAACCCTGGAAGGTCTTGGTCCATTCCTTGCCAAACGCGGTTTTCCAGAGAATTTTTCCTCCGAGGTCAAGAGCAAAGAGATAGGCTGTAGAATCCACTTCGCCGCAGATGAAGATCTGGTTCTCGTGAAAGGAGGGAGAGCCATAGCCATTCCCTATTTCTGTGTTCGCCCAGGCCATGACAGGCCCTTCGGGCGGCCAGAAATTCTGTAAAGAAGCTTCATTGTATACTCCCCTGCGTTCGGCGCCTCTCCACTGACTTACCGATTGAGATACAGAAATGTAATACATTAATAAAAGCGTAAGAAGTAAGGGCAGTTTAAGAGAAATGGTGGGTCGCATAAAGTTATGTTTGTTGTTGTTTGGTTAGAACCAGGATCATGTATTTTTTTTCTGAAATAAAAGCTGCAGTGTCAAGTTTCGAAAATTCTTTTGTCAGTTTTTTCGAAAGTTTATCCCTGATCTCACGGGTGAGATGATGCAGCCATGCCAGTTTAACCAGTAGTTTATCCTCAAGGTATAATAGTAAAGGGTTCACTATACGGGTCACATACATGTTTGCAAATTTAAGAGTTGGCAGAACGTGGAATGTGATGTCTTCCTGATAAATAATTTTCCACCCGTGCTCGCCGACCATCTTCTCAAACTCTTCAAATTTTTTTTGATATTTTTTATCGGGAAACTGCTGAATCGAGAAGTAATCGGCAATGATCCATCTCCCTTCAGGAGCAATGATCTCACCGGCTTTCTCAAAAGCCTTTTTCATGTCGATATATTGAAATGATTCAGCATTCAGCAGTGTGCCATATTTTTTCTCTGTCCTGAAATCTTCGAATTTCAGGTTATGGGAAGGCAAATCCGGGTAATTCTTCCTTACATAAGTGATCTGGCCGATGTTGGGAGTAAGAACCTCAACCTGATATCCGTGTTTGTGGATCAGGTTTGCAATGCCCCCGATGCCGCAACCGATGTCGAGAACAGGCAGGAATTTGTCGTGCATGTGACTGATCAGTTTCTCAGCATACCTGATCTGGGCATTTTCCACATCGTTGAATGATAGTTTTTCCGGTTCCGTATCTACATCCTCGAAGTACCCGTAATGAAGCATATCGTTCGAAAGCATCTCGGCATAAAGCCTTAGCTCCATGTCATGGCTCACTTTACAGTATTTTTTCTGTTTACGATGGAATTTTATTGCCCGTATAATCCTTGCCGGATTCAGAAGACCAAGAAGATAGACGGTCAGCTTTTTAGGCGGTTTTTCTATTATAGGTTGTTTTTCCGTCATCCGGTTCAGTTTCGTTCATGACTTTTTTGCTACGGGCCAAAGCCCTAAACGGCTCAAAAATACATCAAATAATGAATGAAACTAAAAAATGAAATCAAATTTAAATAATATGATCGCGATTACCAGATTTTCACCCTTAGGCTGTCGGGTCTCCACATTGCATTTCCCTGCTTAATATTGAATGTAGCATAAAACTCAGGAATATCAGATAGAGGGCCGATGACCCTGAATTTCGCTGGTGAATGTTCATCGCTTCTTACCTGATTTGCAATAGCTTCCGGCCGCGAGTTGATCATCCATGCCAGTCCATACCCCAGGAAATATCTCTGGTCGGGATTCAGGCCTGAAATCAGAATCTTGTTTTTAAATTGCGAAGTTTTTTTAAAAGCTTCATAACCCATGATCACACCAGCCAGATCGGCAATGTTCTCTCCCTGGGTAAGCTCTCCGTTGATATGCAGATTGTCTACTGCAATATACCCGTTGAACTGCTCAACGATTAGTTTGGTTCTGGCAAAGAACCTGATGCTATCTTCTTTAGACCACCAGTTGTGCAGGTTGCCGTATTCATCATACTTGCAACCCTGGTCGTCAAAACCATGGGTTATCTCATGGCCGAATGTTGATCCCCCTATGATTGAATATAACAGAGCGTCATCCGCCATCACCCGTTCATAGCCTGGAACAATTATGTTACAGCCGGGAATCACGATCTCATTATTCGATGGATTATAGTACGCATTATAGGTCTGGGGTTCCATGTCCCATTCTGCACGGTCAACCGGTTTCCCGAATTTCGAGATGTTATAAGCAAACTCCCATTTGTTGGCATTCATGGCGTTTTTCACATACGAGCTGCGGTCGAACTGCAGAGAACTCAGATCTTTCCATTTGTCGGGGTATCCAACCTTGAGGATCACCGTGCCCAATTTTTTCAGCGCTTTTTGTTTGGTTGCATCGCTCATCCAGTCAAGGTTCTTGATTCTTTCTGAATATACATCCATGATAGCTTTTCCAATCTCCAGGAGTTTTTCCTTAGTGCCTTTCGGCAGATATTCAGCCACGTAAACCTGTCCGATTAACTCTCCGAGAGACTGGTCGGTCTGCTCAACAACTCTCTTCCACCTGGGTTTAGGCTCTTTCACACCCCTTAGCACCGTTGAATAAAAACTGAACGATTCGAGGTAGGTCTCGTCGTCAAGGTATCGAGAAAGACTCCTGATGAGCTGAAACTTCAGGTAGTTCTTCCAATCAGCAAGAGGAAAGGATTTAAGATACCCGTTTTCGGCAGCCAGGAACTCCGGCTGGCCTGTGATAACAGTATCAACATTTGACAATCCGGCGTTTTGAACGAAAAGGTCCCAATCAAAATTTGGCATTGAAATTTTTAGCTTTGCAAATGGAATTTTATTGTAATTCTTCAGTGGATCGCGGGTGTCCTCACGTTTCCGGGATACTTTGGCCAGCGCGGTTTCCAGTTTCATGTTGCGCTCTGCTGCATGTGTTGCGGCAGCTTCGGTATACCCCATGAGTTTATACATTCTGGCAAGATGCTCTGTGAATTTTTCCCGTATCATCACAGCTCTGGGATCTTTGTCAAAATAAAAACTACGATCGGGCAGGCTCAGACCTCCCTGGCTGATAAAAATGGCATGTTTGCTGCTGATTCTGTCGTCCTGCCCTACATAAAAACGGAAAAGAGGGGAGCCGGCGACCGAATGGACATAAGCGGCTTCAGACACTAAACCTTTAGTATCCTTAATCGCATCAATGCGGTCTAAATCCTCTTTCAGGCTGGCAAGTCCCTTGATATTGAGGTCCAGGCTGTCCATCCCTGAATAGAAAAAATCTCCTATTTTCTGCTTGTTACTTCCTTTGGGTGCGTCGTTAAGAGCGGCGGAAGTTTCACAGATATTGAGTATCTGGGCGTTGATAGTATCCTGGATAAGTTGCCAGAGGCCGTTAGATTGTTCGCTGGGAGGAATCGGATTTGCCTTGAACCATTTCCCGTTTGCGAACAGAAAAAAATCATCGCCCGCCTGTACAGTTGAATCGATATGTGACACAAGGGCATCTGAGCCGCCGGGGCTCTTGCCTGGTTTGCATGAAACAATAGTTATAACAAAAGCCAGTAAGGCTAGCAGGCGTATGATTTTCTTCATTACGTGTCTTTTAGTCCACGGCTGCCACAATCAATTTCTTTGCCCTATACAGGTGCAATCAGGAGCTGAACGGTTCCGTCGAGGAACATACCGACAGTAACAGCGGGCAAAGGCCCGTTCAGAACAGCGTAAAGCCGAATATAAAAACTGGGCTGTGAGAGATAAGGACGGATGTTTAAGTTGTTTAATGTAACAAATACTGTTTTTGCATTCGGATCGGTATTTGTTACGTTGCCAATCTCATTCTGAGGATCGAAATTCTGGTTTGCGGAAATGACAGCCCGCATCGAACTAAGCCAATGGAAAGTTGAGTCGGCCGGCACGTTAATAGTTACCGAAAGTGAAGTAAATGTAGTAGTCTGAATAATCCCTGAGGGCAGGCCATTGGCATTCAGGATACTGTCAAGATTTACCGTCACCATACCGGAATAAAGGATTACTTCTCCCGTTTTTAGCTTGGTCTCGGAGTATGTGAAATGCTGACGGGGCATTTTCATAGTAACATTAACAGAGGTCAGTTCCTTGACCTTGTTACAGGAAGTGAGATATACCAGGGGAACGGCAATCAATATAAGCAAAGAAATAAAAATGCGGGTTTTCATATGAAAGGATTTTGAGGTTATACAAAAACTAAATTGAGGGATCAAAGATAGGTAAAATTCATGGTAAAAGCAAATTATTTTATAGTATACTGTCGTTTCCCGTTTTTATAGACTACGATGAATGCATCATGTATCCCTTTTTTATTCATTATTTCTTTTATATCGATCGCACATTGCTGGTTAAGGCATCGGCCAACGATAAACCTTTCCACGTCTCCATCCTTTTCCAATCTTATCACTTCCGAAATTTGATATTTTTTTCTGAGATACGCCACCGTATACTTATGATGGCTAAAAGCAAAGATCTGTACTGCATAGGAAATCGTCTCCCGGGATATAACAGGCTCTGCCCGGGATTTAGCCGGATTTGCCTGGGATTTAGCCGGCTCTGCCCGGGGAATATCAGGAGGAGGAGAATACGCCGGACTGTAAGCGGGGGTATATACCGGATATGAAACCGGATATTCTGCGGGCTGCATCTGCATACTCTTAGGTGGTTTGCCAGAGCGACCCTTTGCCATGCCTGTGCCAAGGTTGAAAGAGATATTCAGAGCCACGTAATTCACCACATCATAAGGATATCCGGCAACGGCATTGTCGAGTTTGTCAGAAAAATAGGTCTTATAGCTATACTCCAACCCGAGGTTAAGCCGGTTTCCTATCCTGTAATAACATCCCAGACCGGCAGGAATTACAAAGGCTACATTGAAATTACTAAGCGGATTGTCGATTGCCAGGGAGTCATAGTTATATACTTTGTTTGTTAGTTTTGAATACCACCCGCCATACCCCATCCCCAGAATTCCATAAACGAAAAACTTCCGGGCAGGCCGTTGTCCAAAAAACAGGTTCGAGAAATTAATAACCATATGAAGATCTCCTTCAAGGATAATTCCTGTAAAGGAATCCTCAACTACCGCTCCGCTTTTTTCCCAGGTCCTGATTCCTCCGTTTAGGATCCCGGTGAACAATGATATACGGAAGCCAAAAACTTCAGAGAAATAGTACTGCCCGAACAAACTGGCAGCAAGTCCGGTGGAGCGTTTGAAGGTAAAGTTCCCGATGTTCAGGTCCCCATGATATATTGCAGGACCAAAGGTAAGCCCGAACTGGCCAGTATTGGAAAGCACGGCATTGTATCCCTTACTTACAGGTTGCGGCTGGGTATATCCGTTTGAGCCGGAGATGAACAAAAACATGAGCAGGGCTATTCCCGGCTTAAATCTCATAATGCGTAGGTTGAAAGCTTGTAAAAGTAAGGCCAAATTAGTAAGGTAATGTTGCATGATCAGCATTTTTTTGAACAGTCACTTGTGAGTTTATTTTGCCATCTTCATGGCTTTCTATAGAAAAGCAGTATATTTACGTTTGGAGATAACAGATATACTATGGCATATACGAGATTTAAAAACAAAGAGATCCATTATACCGATAAAGGGAGAGGAGACACAATCGTTCTATTGCACGGGTTCACCGAGGATCTCAGGATATGGAAACATTTTTCTGCAAAACTTTCGAAGAGCTACAGAGTGATCTGCATTGACCTTCCCGGCCATGGAAAAAGTGAATGTATCGCTGGAACACATACCATGGAACTCCTCGCAGATTCGACATCCGCAGTCCTTGAAAACCTTAAAATAAAACAATGCCTGCTCATAGGGCATTCCATGGGAGGTTTTGTAACTCTCGCCTTTGCGTCAAAATACCCGGGGATGCTGAAAGGTTTCGTGTTGTTTCATTCCCATTGTTTTGCCGATTCGCCGGATGATAAGCGAAATCGCAGCCGCACTATAGAGTTGGTAAGAAAGGATCGGTTCAGTTTTCTTTCCATGTTTATTCCGGGTCTTTTCCCTGAAGATGTACGCGAAAAATTCAGCAAGGAAATAGAATTTCTTAAGTGGTGTGCGGGGGAGATTCCCCGTGAAGGAATTATAGCAGCTTTGAAAGGAATGCAGGAACGCGGGGATCAGACAGCCCTTCTGAGGTCGACAAAACTTCCGGTTCTGTTTATTCTGGGATTAAAGGATTCCAGAGCTCCGGTAGCAAAGTTGTGGGACATGATCTCTCTGCCAGTTGTAAGCGAAAGCCTTATTCTGCGCGACTGCGGGCATATGGGATACATTGAAGCGCCTGAAGTGACACTCAAAACTGTGAAAAATTTTGCAAGAAAGGTTTTCTGATGAATACCGGGAGGTGGTGTCAGGCTCGGGTGAGCTGCATTAATAATTCTAGAATGTGAAACCCAGCCTGAACAGGAATAGCTGCTGGTAGGCCATTATGGGAGTAAGATATTCGGTGATGATTGCGGTGGTTTTACCGTAAATTGTAGATGTAGCATTGTACACCCAGTAATGATTTTCGCCTGAAACCGACCAGATTGAAAAATCGACGGAGGCATATAGCCCGAAACGCTTATAGATCTTTGCGTTAACACCGATCTCAAGGTTTGCAAACAGCCCCCCCCTGAGGTAGGTATCGTAATTGTAATAATAGTTCCATGCATAGGGCGGGTATACCCATTTCATCCATTCTTCCATCTGCGACGAGGGTGTGTTAATAAGTACTTTATATCCACCCTGAATTGCGATAACAGGTGAAAATCTCGTCTTTAGCACGGTGTATCTCAATTCTGCAAATACAGGTAAAAGTGTAAAATTGGCCTTATAATAGCTGTAGGTAGGCAGATTCCTGAGACGTTCAATGCCGACGCCTCCTCCAAGACCCAGGTGAGGATTGAATTTATATCCGAAAACAGTCTGCATTCCGCTGAACAAATTCCCCTTCCAGCTTACAATCGCAAAGCTTGTGTTATTATACAGGCCCTGGGCAAATGTACCCGGGTTTGCAGCGCCTGTAAAGAGAAACAGGGCGATCACAATCTTATAGATTAACTTTTTCATACTGTTTTCTGCCATCACATGATCTGCCCAAAAGGCCTGACTACGCTTTCAACGCCGAGATTCACTTCGCTTGAATCATGCATTTTTTCAAAAATAATAAAAGTATGTTTATTCAGAAGGTTTCTGGCGCTGAGATTGATTCTGAGCTGTTCAAGGTAAACTTCTTTTTTAACCTGCATCGCGATCCCCGGGTTTTTTTTCAGGTTCCTGTAATACCTCAGCCATGAACTCATCCAAATGAGGGGATAGAAGAAAGGAAACAGTGCCAGGGAGCCTTTGCTCAGTCTCATGTAACGTATTTCTTTGATCCTGAATCCGCTGAGTTTGGCCAGTATCCTGAGCTTTTGCAGCCCTATCATAAAAATATGCCCGTGGTAAATCTCCTTACTTCCCGAATGGTCGGCCATCCATATATCGTCAATTTCATTCGGGGGCATCTGTTTATTTGTCTCGCTCTCGAACAGGAGGTAACTTAACTTTGCCGAGAGATTGGAATAGCTGGGAGTAGTAAGAAGCAGCCTGCCGTGTTTTTTCAGCACACGGTTAATCTCCCTGAATGTGCGCGCCTGATCGCTGAAATGCTCTATGCCTTCCTGACAAGTTACCCAGTCGGCGTAACCGTTTGGCAGCGGGATACTTTCGGTAATGTCGGCTCGTTTACACTCCATTTCCTTCAGCATGAAATATTCGGGAAACAGGTCGAAGGCCTCAACATCGGCCCCGGCCCCGAGCAGTATCTCGGTAGTAGCTCCGTTACCCGCCGGAATGTCAATAACCTTTCTGCCTTTTAGTTGGTCTTTAATCCCTTCAAAGTATTTCCTTACATAGTATTTCTGACTTTTTGGATTATAAATGTGCGAATCGATCATGAGTTTCTATCTGGTTTAATGCTATCTGTCCCCGTTCTTTCACGTATGGATAGCGCAAAATTAAAGTAAAAACCTCATTATTATTGAAAAGCAGATGGTTTTGTTACCCAAAAAGTTCAATTGGATTTCCTTGTTTTTGTATTCTGCCCTTTTCAATGATATAAACATAGTCAGACAGTTTAACAACTTCAGCCTTATCATGACTAACCAATAAAGTTGTAGCATGAAAATTTTTATGTGCCTGAAATAGCTCAGATTGCAGAATGTCTCTGGTCTCGCTGTCGAGCGATGATAAAGGCTCATCTAGTAATAAGATCCGTGGCTTTTGCGCTAAGGCTCTTGCAACTGCCAGGCGCTGTTGCTGCCCGCCAGAAAGTTTATCAGGTTTTCTCTGGCACAGACCTTTGAGATGAAAAGTGTCTAATAATTCTGAAACATAGCCTTGCTCTATTTGCGGCTGGGCATATAAAAGATGCTCTTTAACAGTCATATTCGGGAACAAGGCATAATCCTGAAACACGAATCCAATATTTCGTTGCTGAGGTTTGATGTTTATTTTCTTTGTGCTGTCGAACCAAATCTCATTTCCGACTTTAACATATCCGCTATCGGGTTTTATTAAGCCTGCGATGATCCGTAAAAGAGTTGTTTTTCCAACACCTGATTTACCGAAAAGAGTAACAAAGCCATATTCAGGAATTGTCAAACCTATATCGAGGATCTCATTGCCATCCGCGGTATGTATTGTTTTCTTAATGGATAGTTCGATCAGAATCTTTTCCATTTCAGGGGTTCAGGGTTTACGCTATAAATTACGAGGAGAATCAGGAAGCTGAATAAGAATAAAAATAATGCATAATTATTTGCCGTGTCGAAATTCAGAGCCTGAACTTCGTCATACACGGCCAGCGAAGCTACTCTTGTTTTGCCAGGAATATTTCCTCCGATCATAAGGATTACACCAAACTCGCCGATAGTATGAGCGAAAGTCAGGCATATTCCTGTAACCAACGAGGGTTTCATATTAGGCAATAATACTCTGAACAGGGTTGTGGATCTTGATTTTCCGATTGTATAGGAGGCATCTTTAAGTGAGACAGGCAGATTCGAGAAGCCGTTCTGTATGGAATTTACCATGAATGGCAGATTAAAAATCACAGACCCGATAAGTATTCCGGTGAATGAAAATGCGAGCCGCAGATTAAACCAATGGTTCAGAAAATTACCTAACCAATAATTCGGGCTGAAAGAAAGGAGCAGATAGAACCCCAGAACTGAGGGGGGTAAGACCAGGGGCATACTTACCAGGGCTTGTAAAACAATTTTTAACCGAAAGGATGAGTATGTAAGAAAATAGGCAACAGGTATTCCGGCACAAAATAAAATAATGGTTGTTAGTGAGGCAAGTTTTAATGAAATCCAGAAAGTTTGAAAAAAGACAGCATCCATTGCAAAAAATTATTTTTCGTCAGGCAAAGTAAAACCATATTTGCCGAATATCATTCTGGCTTTTTCTGTTTCTATGAATTGTATAAATTTAATAACATCTTTGCTGGTTTCTGATTTTTTAATGATAACGTATGCCTGCTCTAACTTCGCGTAACTTTTTTCATCAATAATGAAACAGCTTCCTTTGCCTGTCATTTCAGGTGAAAGTGCCAGTGAAAGCGCAATCAGACCTGCTTCTGCGTTTCCGGTTAATACGAACTGGGCAGCCTGAGAAACGTTTTCTCCTTCCACAATTTTATCTTTGACCTGATCATAAAGATGATAGTATTTCAAACATTCAACCGCTCGTTTTCCGTAAGGAGCCACTCTGGGATTAGCGATAGCTATGGACTTTACGTCCATATTTTTTAGCGATTCAATAGTATTGGAAATTTCCGGTCTTGTACTCCATAACACAAGGTGTCCGATCGCATAGAGTTTGGGCTTGCTTAATGTTAAATTCAGAGAATCAAGTTTTTTGGGATATGAAATATCCGCAGAAAAGAAAACATTAAACGGCGCCTGATTAACTATTTGTTGATACAGGTTTCCTGAAGAACCATAGATTACGTCAATGCTGATTTCCGGATTTGATTTTCGGAATTCATTCTTCAGTTCATCCATTGCAAACCGCAGATCTGCCGCAGCGGCAACAGTGATTATTTGTGCGTATGAATGGCTGGTTAGAAGAATGCTGAAAAAATAAATAATCAGGAGTTTATTTTTTAACAGATTTCCATAATCACGGTATCTCATTTTTGGATGGGTTTAGGTAAATTAGTGTAGAATTTTCAGGATGATTTTATTCTAAAATACCTGATGGATGTCAATTTGCAATCAAATTTCTTAAAATATTCAACAAATCCCACTGAATGAATTGCATATCCCATATATGGTAATTGTTTTTAGGAGGTATAGGTATGGTAGATTGCAGAAATGGAGATATATTGGGAAAAGTAGTTATTTTTCGTACACTCGGCCTTTGTCAACTGATCCGGGGCTGATAATGATGTGTTAATGAAAACTCCAAGTTTCGCCTCAGTCACCGATAAATCCTGCTGGCGGGCAGCATCAGTAGACTTCAAAACAGGATGACACATCCAATTATTCGGATCACTGTAACTAATTGTTTGAGCAAATGATGTAGAAAATGCCGCAAAAACCAAGAGGAGAAAAAAAAGTACAGGCGAGGTAAAAACTGAATTAATCGTTTTAACAGAACTTCTGTAGAATTTCGGCAGTAAAAGGACCTGGTTTTTTTTCATTTTTTTCATTATTTATAGCAGTACCTCTTCATCACCTTATAAGCTTCTGAAATACCGAGCTCGCCGGCGCGGCTAAGGTCCTCGCAGCCGGCCTGGGAGTCACCCATCATGATTTGCACAAGACCCCGGTTGAACAAGGCTTCAGCAAAATTCTTACGCAGGCCAATTGCTTTGCTGAAATCTTCAAGGGCCCGGTGATAATTGCCCATCCTGCAGTAAACAATACCACGATTGTAGTAAGCAAAGAAAAATCCGGGATCTATTTTCAGGGCTGATTCGAAGTCGCATACTACTGCGTCGTAGGTGTGCTCAAGCTCAGTTGTGGTATACTGCTCCCGGGTCTTGGGGTTGGACTTCCCAATAGTGATCTGCTGTTCGTAATTATCGAGGGTGCTGATCAGCTGGATCAAATCGTAGCGGGTTATCCCCCTGCAAAAATAGGGAAGGGCGTACAAGCTGTCAAGCTCCTCCGCTGCTGCATAATCGGCAAAGGCTTCATTGTACTTTTTCAAGCCCGAATAAGCTACAGCCCTCTGTAAAAATGCATCGGAAAGTTCTGCACCCTTATTGATCCTGATGGTTTGAATTTCCCGCTGATTGTTGCAAAGTGAATCACTGATAAGATAGGGCCGGTATGTCAGCGAAAGGATACCGGTGGTATAATGTCCTTTATGCCATGTGTCGTACAATTCTATTACGTCGTAACCGGCCTTGCCCTGAAATAGCCTGAACATGGGCATCAGCGTTATCTCCACAGCCTGGTTCTGGAACTTGCTGTTGCTGGTGTTCATCTCCTCGAAATCCCCGCTCAGCTTGACCAGGCTCTGCAGGAAGTCTTTCTTTTTGGTAGTGAGGCTGTCGGCCGACATATTGTTCTTCTTCGCAATTTCCATCGCCATTTTGTAATCTTTCTGGGCTCCGGCCATATCTTTCAGCTTCAGCTTGATCTCATACCTCGCATACCAGGCATCAGCATAATCGGGAAGCAAATCCAGGGTCTTGTCCATATCCTCCAGAGCCCCCTTCGGATCGTTCTCCTGCATCTTCATCAGCCCGCGATAATAATAACTCACGATGTTCTTGGGGTTCAGTTTGATCACTTTGTCGAAATCACTGATAGCAGACTTTCGGTTTCCCATATCGTTATAAAGTATGGCCCTGTTAAAGTATGCATAGGAATTATAAGGAGAAAGGCGGATAATTTTCCCCAGGTCGGCCAGGCCTGCCTTGTTGTCCTTTTTTTTGATCAGTGTGATGGACCGGTCAAACAAAGCAAAGATATTATTGCTGTCAAGGGCAATCGCCTTGTCGAAATATACAAGAGCAGAATCGTAGCCGATCTTTTCGCTCCATGCTGTGCCAAGCTGGATGTAGGCATAAATGTTAGCCGGATTCATCTCAATAGCTTTTTTCATGTCTTCAATGGCCGCATCAAAACGGTCGATGCCCAACTCGGCAGCGCCTCTGATGATATATACGGTTTCATTTTCATATTTCAGCTTGATGGCCCGGTTACAGTCGGTGAGACAGGCATAGTATTTTTTCATGTATAACTTGATCCTGGCCAGGGTGAAAAAAATGTCGGCATTGGTGCTGTCAAGCTTTGAAGCGGCCGAGAGATCTTCCAGCGCCCCGGCGTAATTCTGCTGCTGGCTCCTTACCTGGGACCGGTTCACGTATACGTCAGGCAAATATGGGAAAAGCGCGATGGACTTGCTAAAGTCCTGCTCGGCACCTATATAATCGTCCAGACTGAACTTCACATATCCCCGCATATAATACAACTCAGGAATGGAAGCGTCGGTTTCTATACCCAGGTTAAGGGTTTTCAGGGCTTCCACATACTGCCCTGCACGGATTAAAGTCTGGGCATCCCTTGCATAATTGCCTGCAGCCTGGGGCCGCGCAGTAAGGGCAGATAATAGAAAGGCTACCAGCAGCCAGATGACAGGAGAAAAATGTAGTTTCGGCATTATCAGCTAAGCCCGTGAGAATTCCACGATAGAATTTAAACGTCCCGGGAACTATTTATATTACAAGGCAAAGGTAATAAAAAGTGGCGTATACGGAAGAACAGAAACTGGGCTTTTATGCCGCGATAATAGCTGCAGCACCTATCTTTTCAACAGTTTCGTGCTCCACTTCGCCCCGTCCCTGCTGTATACTTTTACAATATACATCCCGTTCGCGAGTGAGGATGCATTGATACGGGTTTCGGGCAGGCTGCTGCATCGCCCGCCAATAACTTTCCGGCCGGTGATATCACTTACAGAATAATAATAGTCTGCGGATGAGGGAGCGTCTCTGAACTTAAGTTTTATTTCTTCATGACAAGGATTGGGATACAGACTGAAGCCGGAGCCTGAACCTGTATCAACATCAATGCCTGAAGGCGAATTTCCCCCGAGCTTTATCCCGTCGCCGAAAGAAGTTACCCATGTTTCTGCTGAATTGTACGGACTAAAAAAAACTCTCATCGGATGCCTGAAGGGGTAACTGCTGACCTGAGTGAAATGCGGAACGGCGGCCGAAGCATCGCTGCTGTACCATAATCCGTCGGTCTCGGTTGTGAAGTACACCTCGCCGGGCGACCCGGGTTTGAAGCTGCAGGAATTCACCCTGAAATTATCGTTGATCCTCGTCCAGCTTAGACCTTTGTCGGTTGTCCTGAACAAACCTCCCGTACCTTGTATTCCCGTCGTTCCCCAGCCCTGGAAAACACAGGCGTACCATGTGCTTTGAGCCGCATCGCCGGGGTCGATCACAACATCCTGGGTCCAGAATCTCATGTTCGCATCGGAACGGTCATACCATGTTGAGGTCGCATTATTGTAGTAAAATACTCCGGAGCTGTCTGTGAAGGCTGCGCTGCCCGTTGGTTTCCGGGCCGAGAAACTGCAAACGAGATCACCGTTGTTCATTACACTGATGTTGAAAGGATGCCCGTTGCTCCTGGGAGGGGCCGGCATCTTGACCCATGTTGAAGCTGCCCCGGCGCTCAGGTTGGATGTCACCCAGATCCCCCCGATGTTTTGTTTGTTGTGATGCAGAACGCTTGCGAACATTTTCTCAGGATTGCCCGGATCAAGGGCTATCCATACCACGGGATGCCCGAAATTATGCAGCAGGGTAAAACTGTTCCCATTATCATTTGAAACATACACATTGCCTGTTCCGGCATCAATCTGGGCATCATAGATCCTGGTGCTCTGGAAGATGTCGTGGATGTTGGAAGTTGCTGCATAGATTTTTCCGTTCGGATGTTTAACGAGACGGTAGACGGTATTCTGGGTAAGGTTGGGGATGAACTTCCAGCTTTCCCCGTGATCATCGCTCATGATACCGTTGACATCTGAATACGCCCCGAACAGATGCAGGCTGTCGGCCCACATCAATTGCCAGCAGGAGGTATTCTCAAGCCCGATACCATGATATTTTTTTCCGATGGGAGTGGGAGCATTCATAGGGTTTTCATCTTCATGCCTAAGGTATTGCTGCTGCCATGTGGAACCGCCATCGGTACTGATATGAGCACAGGAATAGTCGCTCAGCATCAGAGTACCGGCATCGTTCAAAGCTACATTGAAACCGAAGGGCGCTTCGGGAAAACTCCACCCGTGATCTCCCCCCGACCCGGCCCATCCGGTATAAATATTCTGATTGTTCACTGTCAGGAAAACATGAGCCCAGTTGCCCCCGTTCAACGATTTCATAACTATCGGAGCTCCTGCAGAACTACCCCCGCTGATGTACGCGGTTGAAATGTCATCAGCAGACATCCCGATAAAAACAGGGAAATCGCTTCCTGAAGTAATGCCCCCGGTTTGTGAAACCCAGGTTCCGCCGGCATTGTCCATACTGTATATGCCTTTCATAGCGCCCCAGTAATCACTCCCGTACTGATACCCGGCCCATACTGCCGATGCGGTCAGGCAGTAAAAACGGGTAGTGCCTCCCTGCTTTGCACCGGCAAAGGACAGGATGTATTCGTTTGACGGGATGCCTGTGACGCTCATGGTGCTGAATGTCTGTCCGTTATTTGTCGAAACCAGTAATCCGTCGTTAGTCCCTATGTATATAGCCGGACTGTCGAAGAAAATACCGGCTATATGGTTCCCCGATCCGTTGGAAAGACAGGTGTGGACCTGGTGAAACGTGGCTCCGCCATCCGCCGAGAAATAAATAGTGCCGTAATCGGCGATCATCAGGAGTTCAGGATGGTTGTAATCGGCCAGAAGCCTTAAGATACTCCCGTTGGGTGCGGGCGGGTAAGGATTTCCGCTGAGCACGCTCCATGTGTTTCCGCCATCAGTGCTTTTCATGGGCCTTATGCAATCATTGCCCTGTATCGTGGAATAATCGACGCAGTACCTGAGCTGAGGATCGTTTGTAAACTGCACACAGGCATCATGCCCACCCTGGATATGAAGAAAGTTCACTTCATGCCAGCTATAACCAAGGTCGGTTGAATGATACAGCGCGCTCATATCGCAGCCAAGGTAAATCTCATTGTGATCGGCAGGATTGATCGAAGGGGAAAACAAAGCGCCCCCACCTCCGATGCCGCGGCTGTGCCATGTATCAGGAGTCTGAGAATTAACCCCTGTGACTACGGCAGCCAGGAACAAAAATTGCAGAAATAATTTTTTCATGATCGATGTTGTTTGTCTGAATATAAAGATATGAAATATGGCACAGGGTTGCTTCGTTATGATTTTTTGCAGTATCTTTAACTCCGTTTTGTACTATTTCACGGGATTCGGAGTTAATATTTAAACACTTCAACATGAAAAAAATAATTCTTGTTTCGATTGGCCTGCTTTGCCTTGTGTCGGTATATGCCCAAAATGACTTGTCACAACCGCAAAAAAAGAGCGATTCCTCAGGTTTTAAAACCGTTTTCGGCGGAAATAAACACCACTGTAAAGTCCCTCTTGGATACTTTGTTGAGATCAGCGGAGCCTATACAATGGTTGGCTCCAACAACGCCTTTATGCCTGGTCTCAGCGCAGGTATAATTCTCAACCACCACTGGACCATCGGACTTACCGGAAGCATGCTTGGTATGCCTCGGGGCTTTCATTACGACAGCATTTATCTCGATACCTTGGGACGGCCAATGAAAGGGGCTTACCTGAAGGGAGGTTATGGCGGACTTCTTCTCGAGTATACCTTACTGCCAAAGTCGGTCGTACATGTGTCGTTTCCGCTGATGATCGGAATGGGGTATATGTTTTTCAGAAGCACCGACTCGTATAATTCCAACCATAACAATAACTGGAACAACAACTGGAATAATTACGTAGTGGCCAATACTTATTGCTTTGTGATAGAACCCGGGGTCAGAGCCGAATTTAATCTGGTAAAGATTCTGCGGATGGGTGTGACCGTAAGCTACCGCTACGCCCCTGGCTTTAGCCTGGCTGGCATCTCTGCAAGCACCCTCAACCAGTTCAACGCGAAACTAAGCTTCAGGTTCGGGAAGTTTTAGATCAGATATCGGATATCAGATATCAGAAATCTGCCATCTGTATCACAGCAACCACCGGTTTGAGGGTTTCCGACGAGGCGCTAAGAGTCAGCGTTCCCTGACCTCTTCCCGACTGAACGATCACCTGGCATTTTCCGCTGAACAGCTTCCTTTGCCAGTTCCCCGGGGCACATTGATCTGCCTCGTGGGAGCTGGGATCCCCATTGCCCACGCCTATAATCTTTCCTTCTCCCTTCAGTTCAAATTTAATAAGGTTCGAGGCAACCGGGACTTCCCTTCCTTTTTCGTCCAGCACGCTGATGTTGACCACGCTCACATCCACCCCGTTTCCCTTGATAATGCTGCGATCTGGGCTTAGTACGATACTGACCGGCGACCCTGTGGTTTCGACCTTAGTAACGATCTTCTTAACGTCCTTCTTCCCGTTCTTCATCACGATTTTAGTTCCCCTTGCCTCCAGCGTTCCGGGCTTATAAGCTACGTTCCATTCGAGATGACTGTTCAAAGGCATTTTCTTTGAACCCAGGCTCTTCCCGTTCAGGAACAGCTCCACCCTTTCGCAGTTCGAATTGCACCACACACTGATCGTGTCGCCTTCCCGTCCTTGCCAGTTCCAATGCGGGTAAATATGGAGGACGTCATCCGCAGTCCACCAGCTTTTATAATAATAATAGTTGTTCTTCGGGAATCCGCAAACATCCATGATCCCGAAATGGGAACTGATGCAGGGCCAGCCGTAAGGCGTGGGCTCTCCCCGGTAATCGAAGCCGGTCCACACGAAAGCGCCCAGCAGGAAAGGCCTTGCAGAATAGTAAGTCCACCATTTCTCTGCCGTTGTTCCCCAATAGGGATGCGTCACATCGTAATCGGGCACATAGCCTTTCACCGTGTCTTTATAGTATATCCCGCGGGTGCAAAGCGTGCTTGCTTCCTCGCTCCCCATCAGGATCTGACCGGGATGCCCGCTATGGTACTTGTCTATATCGGCATTGTTGTTCATGTAATTGAACCCCCGAATCGGCACCAGCTCGTTCACGCCCTTCCACTCATTTCCGTTGTTGCCGGCATAGGAATAAAGCCTCGTGGGATCGAGCTGCTTTAGCCTGGCAATAAGGGACTTTGCAATATTATGCCCTGTTTCGTTCCCCTGTACCACCCATTCTTCGTTGCCTATCGACCAGATGAAGATGCTCGGGTGGTTGCGGTCCCTCAGGATCAGCCTTTCGAACTGCCCCATGTACTCGGGAGAACTGCCCATAAGCCTTGTCTCGTCAAACACCAGCATGCCCAGCTTATCGCAGGCGTCGAGCAGCTCCCTGGTCGGAGGGTTGTGGCTTGTACGGTATGCATTACAGCCCATTTCCTTAAGTTTTTCAATGCGGTAATACTGCAGGCGGTCGGGCAGGGCCGATCCAACCCCGGCGTGGTCCTGGTGACAGCATACTCCCTTTATCTCCACCCGCTTACCGTTGAGGAAAAAGCCTTTGTCCTTATCGAATTCCATGGTTCTGATCCCGAATGCCGTGCTCATGCTGTCGATCACTTTGCCTCCCGATTTCACGAGTGAGACCAGAGTATACAGGAAAGGTGTTTCAAGGGACCAGAGTTTCGGGTCAGATACTTTGATTTCCGAGCTCAGGGCCATGGTCATCAGCGGCGAGATCATCTGCGGTTTGCCCGCATTGATCCCGACCTGCTTCCCATCCGGTCCCAACACCTGAGATTCCAGCTCAAAGTCAGTATTTTTCTCACCCTGGTTGATGATTTCGGTCCCGGCAATGATCAGAGCTGCATTATCCCTCATCTCGGTACGCACAAACACCCCGTATTCCATAATATGCAGGGGGTTGTAAATCTCCATCCAAACATGGCGGTATATCCCCGCACCTTCATAAAACCAGCCTTCATACTGGGTGGCATCCGCCCTTATTACAAGTACATTCTTTTTACCGGGCCAGATATAATCGGTTACATCGAAACTGAATTCGGAATACCCGCTCATGTTGTTTACCATGTAATGTCCGTTCAGCCATACCCTGCAGTCACGGAACACCCCGTCGAACCGTATCCTGATCCGTTTGCCCCGGTCGGCCTCTGGTACTGTGAATGACTTACGGTACCAGCCTATCGTGCTCTCAGGATAGATGCGCCCCGCCGGCTTGAAGCCATGGCTCAGCACATTGGGATTGTCGCTCTTCACGAAGTCCTGCTCAGCCATCCAGTCATGCGGTACGTCAATCGACCTCCAGTCCTCATCTTTGAAATCAGGGGCAACCGGTCCGTAAGCCTCCCCGGCCTTGGCAAACAATGCCGAAGCTCCATATCCGAAATCTTTTTCTGCGGATGAGGCGCTGCCCAGGTGAAACTTCCACCCCCGATCCATCAGGAGTTTTTCGCGTGGATTGCCGGCTTTTATGGAAGCTGCGGCGAGACAAAGGATCAGGCAGAGGAAGATGGCTGTTTTTTTCATAAGGTCGGATTAATGTATTGAACATTCAAAAGTAAGGAAATATCAGATGGCGGATAGCAGATATCAGATGGCTCCGCTTTTGCTCGCAACTTCACACCGCGGCTGCGGTTCGCTTTTGCTCGCAGCTTCACACCGCGGCTGCGGTTCGCTTTTGCTCGCAACTTCACACCGCGGCTGCGGTTCGCTTTTGCTCGCAACTTCACACCGCCGCTACGGTGTCACTGCGTTCCACCTGAGGCGGCTTGTGTGAATTGCTTCGCTCGGCTGCACCTGATGCCGCTTGTATGAATTGCTTCGCGTTCCATAATCCGCCATCTGCTATCCGCTATCCGCCATCCGATAACTTTACTACTTTTGCTCACTCATCCTGAACATTCCCATGACTACCAGACTCTGGAACAGGAATTTCACGCTCCTCACCCTTTCTAACTTCCTGATGGGTTGTTCCTACTATTCGCTGATCTCAACACTCCCGTTGTACGTTTCCGATGTACTTCATTCCCCTCACAGCATCGTCGGACTGGTCCTTTCGGCCTATGCAATTGCCGCAATCCTGGTAAGGCCATTTACCGGATTCGGTCTGGACTACTTTGGCCGTAAAACTATCTTTCTTGCTTCACTCCTCGTTTATGCATTGATCTTTAACGGTTATGTTTTTGCTTCAACTGTGATGATCATGCTGTTTCTGAGGTTTGCTCACGGGCTGACCTGGGGTCTCACCACGACTGCAAATACGACGCTTGCAGGTGATATCATCCCGTCTGAAAAAAGGGGTGAGGGTTTCGGCCTTTTCGGGGTCACAACTACCATCGGCATGGCCCTGGGCCCTCCCATAGGAACATTCATCCTCCAGCATTCCGGTTACAATGCCATGTTCATCTCGGGCTCCGTCATCAGCATTGTCAGTATGGTCATGGCATCGCTGATCAAATACCCCGTATACATACCGCTTCCACAAAACCGGCAGTTCAAGTGGAAGAACCTGTTCGAGGCCGCTACAGTCATCCCTTCTGGAAATCTTCTGATCATCGGCCTTTCTTATGGCGGCCTTATGTCTTTCATTGCTTTATACGGTAAAGAAATAGGGATAGAGAACCCTTCGGTGTTCTTCCTGGTATTTGCAGTGGGCATCATCACATCCAGGTTTTCAACCGGAAAAGCAGTTGACCGCAACGGACCCAGGCTAGTCATCATCATCTGCCTTATTCTTCTGATCATAGGTTATCCCATACTGGCGCTGATACGAAATTCATGGGGGTACTATACTGCCGCACTGATTATTGGCCTTGGTAACGGAGTGGTGTGGCCCACATTCCAGGCCATGGTAAATAATATCGTGCCATCCAACCGCCGGGGTGCAGCCAATTCAACATTGTTCATGTCGATGGACCTGGGCATGGGGCTGGGTATGGTCATCGCCGGACTGATCTCGCAGAAGTACAGCATCTCTTTGGCATTTTTGTGCTGCTCATTATATTGCGCTACCGGACTGATACTTTTCAGGACGTTCACGCTGAAACACTACCTGAAGCATCGTGTACTTGTTCTGGTGGAGAGAAAATAGTGAAATGGTGAAAAATATTTATTTTCGTCATTACACGATTTCGCTGCTTTCTTTTATTTTTTTAATTTCACCATTTCACCATTTCACCATTTCACCATTTCACCATTTCACCATTTCACCATTTCACCATTTCACCATTTCACCATTTCACCATTTCACCATTTGAATTATGTCCAAACTCCTCACCCTCTCAACCCTTCTGCTCCTTCTCGGCATGTATGCTTTCCCCCAGGCACACACTTTCAGGATAGGTGAAGGCGACTTCATGCTCGACGGCAAACCTTTCCAGATCATCAGCGGGGAGATGCATTTTGCCCGTATCCCCCGAGAATGCTGGCGTGAACGGCTGCATATGGCCAAAGCCATGGGGCTGAATACAGTGGCTACTTATGTGTTCTGGAATTACCATGAGACCGAAAAAGGGAAGTACAACTTCAAAGGAAACGCAGATGTAGCCGAATTCTGCCGACTGGCCAAACTGGAGGGATTATGGGTGATCATTCGACCAAGTCCATACGCCTGCGCCGAATGGGAATGGGGAGGATATCCCTGGTGGCTGATGAGGGAGAAAGGACTGAAAGTGCGTAGTCAGGATCCGCGTTTTATGGATATGAGCCGGAAGTATTTCAAAGCACTGGCTAAACAACTTGGTCCTCTCCAGGTCACTAAAGGCGGTCCCATCATCATGGTCCAGATAGAAAATGAATATGGGTCCTATGATAAGGACAAGGTATACCTGGGTAAATACCGTGACATCTATAGGGAGGTCGGCTTCGACGTTGATCTGTACACCTGCGACGGCCCTTCCCAGATGCCAGCGGGTTACCTGCCCGGGGTCCTTCCTGCTGTAAACGGTCTCGATAATGTGAAAGAAGTTAAGGAGCTGATCAATAAATACAATAACAATCACGGGCCTTATTTCATTGCCGAATGGTACCCTGCATGGTTCGATTCCTGGGGATTGAAGCACCATGTCGTTCCTTACGCAGATTTCATTCATACATATGATACAGTGCTGGCTGCCGGATTGTCGATCAATATCTATATGGCTCATGGCGGCACTACCCGCTGGTTCTGGAACGGGGCCAATATGAGCCGCAAGGAACCATATATGCCCCAGACTTCCAGCTACGACTATGATGCTCCCATTGATGAAGCCGGAAATGCCACCCCGAAACTTATGGCAATGAGAGAGGTGATCATGAAGCATCTTCCTCCACAAACAGTCCTGCCTGATGTGCCGGCGAAAAAACCATCAATGGCTGTCCCTGAGTTCAGACTTGATCAATCCTGCCCTTTGTTCAACAACCTGCCGTCGGCAATCCATGTTTCAAGGCCCCTGAGTTTTGAAGACTATGGACAGGGCTACGGTTATATGTTGTACCGCACACGAATCAAAGGCCCGGCCAAAGGGATTCTGAAGATATTGCAGATGCGTGATTATGCCATGGTTTATCTCGATGGAAAACGAATTGCCATTCTCGACCGCCGTCTGAAACAGGATTCTCTGGAACTGGATGTAACGGAGGAAGGAGCCCGGCTCGATATCCTCGTTGAAAATAACGGCAGGATAAACTACGGATATTACCTGAACGATAACAAACAAGGTATCACCGAAAAAGTCAGTTTAAACGGGAAAGAGATCAGGGGCTGGACCATGTACGGGTTTCCGATGAAGGATCTGAAAGGGCTTAAATTTTCTACACAAAAAAACACTTCGGGGCCTGTTTTCCGTAAAGGAATTTTTACCGTGGACGAGCCTGCCGATACCTATGCCGACATGAGTCGCTGGGGCAAGGGACATGTATGGATCAACGGCCGCAGCATAGGGAAATACTGGAACATAGGACCTCAGCAAACATTATATGTTCCTGCTCAATGGCTGAACAAGGGACAGAACGAAATAGTCATTATCGAAGAAATAAAACCAGAGCAGGAAGCAATTCAGTTCCTGGATCATCCGGTCCTGGATGAGCTAAAGCCCTGAGCTTTGTATACTACTTTCTTCCTCCACCAGCCGGGCGTGTACCACTACCACCTCCTGAAGGCCGGTTGCCGCCACCGCCAGTCCTCATAGACCCACTGCTGCCCGAGGTGCGACTGCCTCCACCACTGCTGCGATCAAAACTGTTATGGTTCTGGTTCATCTGTTGGCCACGGTCCCGGCTCTGGCTCTGACGGTCCATTGATGAACGGTCAAATCCTGAATTGCTTCCACCTCCCCGGTTTGCCGGCTGCTGGGATGGCTGTCCTGCAGGCCTTGCCGACCCATCCTGTCGTCCGGGCTGGGTCGAAGGCTGCTGCCCCTGGCGTCCACGGCCCTGGTCAACGTTCTGCCAACTCTTTCCGTCATTTTTCTGCCAGTTGTTGTCCTGGCCCTTGCGGTATACGTCCCCGTTTTTATCGGTGAAGACATCGTTCCTGGTATTGGGCGCTGTTCCGGCCCGGTTCCCGGTTGACTGTCCAGACCTGCCATCCATCTGGCCCTGGCCTGGCCTGCTGCCTGGCTGAGCCTGTCCAGACCTGCCATCCATCTGGCCCTGGCCCTGACCCGGTCTGCTGCCTGGCTGAGCCTGTCCTGACTGTCCCTGGCCCGGCCTGCTGCCCGGATTAGTTCCCGGTCTGCTGCCAGGATTAGTGCCTGGCCTGCTGCCCGGATTAGTTCCCGGCCGGGAATTTGTGCCTGGTCCCGGTCTTACACCGTTCTGGTGGTTGTTATAGACGTTATTCCGGTTGTAGTAATTGTTGTTGACATTTACGTTGACATAGGTATTCCTGTATACTGGAGGGCGCGGGCCATAGAAATGGTTATAGGGAGGGCAAAATGGCGGATGGTACATGGGCGGTCCCCACCAACCACCAGGATGTGGTCCGTAGAAACCAACACTCATAAACCCGACCGACATGCCAAACCCGAAACCCCAGCCTGTCCAGGGGTTGTAGCTCATCGCAAAACCATATGTGGCGGGCCTTGGATAGTAATAGGGCCCGTACCAGGGATTATAATAAAAGCCTGTGCCGTAAACGACCGTCGGACCATATACGTAGCATCCTGTATAACCAGGCAGGTATCCCACATAAACCACTTCGGGAGTTGATTCGTAAATGTAAACGTACTTCACGTTGTAAGCAGGATCTTCGGGCGGAATGTTCTGAATGTCGGGAGGTATTTCTGTAGCAACTGCCCAGGGACCTGAAGGTGTATTTCCCATAAACCAAACCGCATTATCGCAAACGTAATAACTCTTACCAGCCATGATTACGGTACTCTTTGTATTGGCCGCCCTGTACAACAAGGTTCCCTTTATCTGGACAAATTTAGGATCCCCGTCATAAGACACCTTGCATGTGGCTGTCTTGCGGTCAACAGCCGCGGTCTGGGGAATCTGCGCATCCATTACGGCCTCCTTTGCAGCCTCCGTTCCTGCAACTGAAGCCAATACCTGGTCTTTGTCGGAACCTTCAGGAATTTTAGCGAAATCAACAGGAAGTTTATCGGAAGAAACATAGCTCCATGGACCGGCCATTGCTGCTGAAGAATACCACCGGCCAGAGATCAGCACATAATACATCTGCTTGTCGATAAACATGAAAATATTGTTCTCGCTGTTGGTCATGTACAGCAGCTGGGTTCCCTGTATGGGAGCAAAATCAGGTTCGCCGCTCGACTGGACCAGCTCTGCCGGTGTGGTCCTCACAATGATCTGGGGAGCAGTGGCAGGTGGTGTTTTATCTGCGGATTTGCGGCTGAGGGATGCTGACTGCTGACTGCTGTCGGCGTTCTGTTTCGACTGTGCAGCCAGATTCTCCTGCAATTTTTTAATGTCCTGGGGAGGCTCGTTTATATTGATCCATTTGCCTTTAACAACATCGTTGCTTTTAAACCACCAGGTACTTCCGTAAAGATAATATTGCCTGTCGCCGGGATCCTGGACCACGAAAAAAGGTGTATTCACAGCCTGAGTGATCTTTGAACCAGGGACTGGTTTGAAGTTCGGAACACCATCAAAAAGGACCAGTACTGAAGGGGTCTTTGTAAAAATGATCTCGGGCGGGTCGTTATTCAGTCCGGAAGCCTGCCGGTTTAGGGCCTTCCCATCTTTCAGACTGGCATTCAGCTCATCAATAGTGAGGTTCAGATTCCATTTGGGGATCTCCGTCTCCAGAGTGTTCTTGAACTTTTGGATTTTGCCGGAGTCTGTCTGGTTAGGGAATCTCACATTCAGTATGTTTACGCTGCTCAGGCTAACATCCCTGCTCGCGCGATCTACTTCAATGGAAGTCATAAACCATATAGCGCCGAAAACGGGCTGCTGTCCGTTCCTGGTATAGGAAACGGCCGCCCGACCGTATAAACTGATCCCTATGAGTGAGTCAGGCTGAGGCTGGTAAACCAGGATCTTACCGTTTGTGGTATTGATCTGCCTGGGCCAGCCCGACGGAGCCTGCTGCTTCGTCTGGGCAAATACCATAAGGCTTAAACAAGCACTTATGATCAATACACTGATTTTTTTCATGACAGAATATTTTAATCGTACACTCCGATATACCTTGAGATGACAAGGCGCTGGATCTCGGAAGTCCCTTCACCTATCTGCAGAAGCCGTTGATCACGGTAAAATCTTTCAATATCGTAATCTTTCATCAGACCGTAGCCTCCGAAAATCTGAACAGCTTCGTCAGCTACTTCCTTCGCAATTTCCGAACAATAGAGTTTGGCCATGGCTGCTTCTTTTGCAAATGGCTGGTGATTGGACTTCAGCCAGGCTCCTTTATACAGCAAATTACGTGCCAGTTCTATCTTTGTTGCCATGTCGGCCAGCTTAAAGGCGTTGATCTGGAAATGCCCGATGGGCTTGCCAAATTGCCTGCGCTCCTTGGAATATTTTAGTGCCATTTCGAAAGCTCCCTGTGCACAACCCAGTCCCATGGCTGCAATTGAAAGCCGGCCACTATCAAGGGTGTTGAGCATGATTTTGGACCCTTCTCCTCTCTTGCCGAGGAGGTTACTGGCAGGAACCCTGCAGTCATCAAAAAACAGCTGGGCTGTATCAGAAGCTCTCCACATCATCTTACCATGCATGGGAACCCGTTTGAACCCAGGGGTTTCTGCATCGACCAGGATGGTGGAAAATTCCTTGTGCCCGCTCTGCTCTCCGCTAACAGCCTGCACGGTAGCGCCCCTGTTCAAAGAAGATGACCCGTTGGTGATGAAGATTTTGGAACCGTTGATGACCCACTCGTCGCCTTCCAGTCTCGCGGTGGTTTTAGTTCCGCGTGAATCACTGCCGGCATCCGGCTCGGTAAGCCCGAAAGCCCATAAGCCTTCACCACTCGATAACATCGGCAGGTATTTCTGCTTCTGTTCCTCGTTGCCGTAATTCATGATTGGTCCTATGCCCAGAGAAATATGGGCTGCAAGGGTGGCTGCGTGAGAACCGTCTACCCTTGCCATTTCCTCCACGGCGATCACATATGAAAGAGTATCCATATCAAGGCCCCCGTATTCCGGCGATGTCCTTAATGCGAATAACCCAAGCTCTCCCATGCGCTTGGTTAAAGGGATAGAAAATTCGGCTTTCTCATCCAGTTCACGGGCCAGTGGTTTCACTTCCCGTTCTGCAAAATCACGCACAGTCTTGCGTATAGTGTGATGTTCTTCAGTCAATAACATGTTTCTGATTTTTAAGTTTTGTTCCCAGTTCAATGGCAATCTTCAGGGCCTCAGCATCAATCCCTGAGCCCAGCCCGGATTGCTCCGTGAAGATAATTAAATTTTCGGTTTTAAGATTACCCAGCATTTTTTTGTCGGCCATAGGGCATCCGCCCAATCCGCCGATCACGCTGTCGAACCTCCTGCAACCCTGCAAATATGCGGCATCCACGACTTCAGACCAGTCATCGCCCGAAGTATGAAGATGCAATCCGAATTCCACGCAAGGAAAATCATGAATGAGCATGGAATAGACATCCGAAACGGTTTCTTTACTCACCGGGACTGATACATTCGAGAGCGGCATGGTCCTTACACCCATCTTCTGCAGCCTATCAATGTTGTCGATGAGGAGTTCGTGACTCCATTCTTCGCCGTATGGTGTTCCGAAAGCCATGGAGACATATAGAATAAGGTTCTTTTCCTTTCTTGTACACAGGTTCAGAAGGTAATCGGTCATCCGCAGTGCATCATCGTATGTAGTATTCATATTGCGTCTGAGGAATTCAGGGGAAAACGAAAAAGGGTAGGAGATGCAGCTGATTTCCTCCCTTTCGGCAACGAGGTCTGCCCCTTTTTTATTTACCACCAGCATCATCAGCTTTGAACGGCTCGATGAAAGGTCAAGCAAGTCAAGCACCTCCATGCTGTTGCTCATCTGGGGAATGGCTCTGGCCGAAACGCTGCTCCCGACCTCAACAGTATCGAAACCCACTTTCAGCAAGGCATTGATGTAATCCACCTTTTGCTCCGTCGGAACAAACCGACTAAGTGCCTGCATACCCTCCCTCGGTGATTCGATGATCCTCATTTTAAAATGCTCCAATTAATTGTTGAAGAAAAAGTTGAATATCGAATATTGAACAACGAATTTCGAATATCGAACTAATTTATTTCAATGTTCAATATTCAATATTCGATATTCGACATTCATCATCCCCGTCCTGTAAGGTTCTTCGGTATTCTCCCATTTTTGATCGCTTCCGACCGTAGCCGGCGGCCGACTATCCGCTCGACCATGTTCCCGATCTCGAGCACTTTATCGACATCAAGCTGGGTGTCTATCCCCATCTCATCCATCATCACGACCATATCCTCGGTTGAAACCAGTCCGGTGATATTGGGATCTTTGTAATAATAGCTTCCGGTGCCGCTCACGGGGACTCCGCTAACGAAATTGGCCGGCTGACCGCCTATTCCACCCATGGTCGATTCGAAATTGACCATGCCGGCCTGCAAGGCAGCCAGTACATTGGCAAGCCCCCATCCGCGGGTTGTATGGAAATGCACGATCTGCTTTTCGGGCCTGGGTATGGCATCGAGCAGCATCGAATAGTATTTGTATACCCTGTCGGGCGATGCGCTGCCGTCGTGATCGGCATGTTCCACGTCGTTTGCACCTATCTCGAACCAGCGTTTGGCAAACTCAATGGCCTTGCTTATCTCGGTGGGCCCTTCGATCGGACAGCCCCAGATCGTGCTTACGGTGCCGTTCACTTTCAGACCTGCTTCCCTGGCCAATGGAATCCATTTTTCGGCCATGGCCCAGTATTCGGCAAGCGAAAGACCGGAATTCTTCCTGTGATGTGATTCACTGGTCGATACCATCAGCAGGATACGGTTTGGCCCCCAGCCTTCTTTCCTGGCCTGAATGGCTCTTTCGATGGCTTTCTCGCGGATGGTGATGGCCGTGATGGAAACCGTGTTGATAAGGTGTGCTACTTTCTTGCTGCTCCTGATGCCTTTTAGAAGGATATCGGAATCCTTGAACTGAGGCATGCTCTGCGGATTTCCAAGGTTCGTTAATTCAATATGCTTGTACCCGGCAAGAATGAGCTGCTCTGCAACCCAAACCTTGGCCTCGGTGGGAATAAAGGTTTCCTCATGCTGAAAACCGTCTCTTACGGTAATATCTCCCAGTGTTACTTTCTTCGGATAATTCATGGTTTTGCGTTATTGCGTTCTACGTTATTCAATATTCAATATTCGTTATTCGATATTCATCCGGGCGTTCTAAGTAATTCGACATTCGATATTCAATGTTCGCTATTCGATATTCGTTATTCTCTCCTCTCCAGGTCCACCAGCGCGGTACTCGTCTCAACCATCTGGTTCAGTTTAACATTCACTTTCTGTACAATGCCGTCGGCAGGTGCTGTGATCATGTTTTCCATTTTCATAGCTTCGATGATCAGAAGCACTTTGCCTTTCTTTACTTCGTCGCCCGGGTTTACGTTGATCTTGGTAACCTTGCCGGGCATAGGTGAAGTAATATGGCCTCCTTCCTGACCAACACTGTCAAACGAAGCGGCCGATACAGTTTCGGTAAGAAGGTCGGCCCTCTGCATAGTGTAAAGGAAGCCGCCTGTACTCACGCAGCCCTGATTGCCTTTGTCTTCGCTTACATAAACCACGTGATCGTGCCCGTTGATTGTGCATGCCAGACGACCGCCGTTCCAGGTTTCGATAGCGCAGCTGTATGTGTTTCCCGAGATCTCAAAGCCGAAATTGTTGTTACCGCTCCGGCTCACTTTCACTTCAAGGCCCTTTGCTCCGGCTTTCAAACCGATCTTCATCAGGTTGCGCCAATAGCCTATCTGCTGCCAGACACTGGGTTTTTCGCAGCCTGATGCCAGCGAATTCGAGAGGCTTGCCATAAGGTAGCCCGTTACGGGAACATGCAGGGGGAACTTCTCTTTTTCTGATTCCATCGAAGCGACCAGGCCCTGAAGGTGTTCATCGATGAACCTGGTGGTTATGGCATTGCTTACAAATTCCTTGCTTTGCATTAAAGCTGTCAGGAAGGAAATATTGGTTTTTACACCGTGGATGACATAGTCCTGAAGCGCAGTAACCATGATCCTCGATGCTTCCTCCCGGTCTTCACCCCATACCACCAGCTTGCAGATCATGGGGTCGAAAGAACTTTTTATTTCGGTTTGGGCAGCGATTCCGGTGTCTATTCTTATTCCAGGAATGCACGGCTCCTTGTAAAGGCTCATTTTACCGGGCGATGGCTGGAAATTGTTAGATGGGTCTTCAGCATAGATCCTGCATTCTATGGCATGCCCTCGCTGCATCACATCCTCTTGCCGTATCCTCATCGGATGCCCGGAAGCAATAAGGATCTGTTCTTCCACGATGTCGACACCGGTCACCATTTCCGTTACCGGATGCTCAACCTGGATGCGGGTGTTCATCTCGAGGAAGTAAAAGTTAAGGTCCTTGTCGACCAGGAATTCAATGGTCCCGGCGCTGGTATAGCCGGCTTCTTTTCCGATTTTCACGGCAGCTTCTCCCATTCTCAGGCGAACCTCAGAGCTCAGGGTGGGGGAGGGAGATTCTTCAATGATCTTTTGATAACGTCTCTGGATAGAGCATTCCCTTTCGAAAAGATGGATCACATTCCCATGCTCGTCGCCCAGTATCTGCACCTCGATATGCCTGGGCTCGACAATATATTTTTCGATGTAAACGGTTTCATCACCGAAATACGCTTTTGCCTGCCTGGCTGCACTCTCAATAGCTTCTTCAAGTTCTTCAGGCTTGTACACTATTCGCATGCCTTTGCCTCCACCACCTGCAGCTGCTTTGAGCAAAACAGGAAAGCCGATTTTTGGCGCGGTCGAAATGAGTTCTTCTGCTCTACCGGTAACGCCTTCAGTGATTGGGATATTGATCTTTTTGGCGAAATTTCTGGCCTCAATTTTGTTCCCCATTACCTGCATCGCCACTGCATCGGGACCGATGAAAATAATGCCTGCATCATGGCAGGCTGCTACGAACAGCGGGTTCTCGGCCAGGAAGCCGTAGCCGGGATGTATGGCGTCGGCACCCGCCTTCTTTGCGGTCTCAACGATCTTCGCGATGTTCAGGTAAGTCTCGCTGAGCTCCGAATGCCCTATGCAAAAGGCTTCGTCGGCCTGGGCCACATGCAGGGAATCGTGGTCGATCTCAGAATACACCGCTACGGTCCGTATTCCCATCTTCTTCGCTGTACGTATGATCCTGCAGGCGATTTCGCCCCGGTTTGCTATTAATAACTTGCTGATTTGTTTCATTACTTCAGTTTTTAAGTAGCGAAGTAGCGAAGTGGCGAGGTCGCGAAATTTCGCCATTTCACCATTTCGCTATTTCGCTATTTCGCTATTTCTTTTACCCACCCCGGCTTTCTCTTCTCCAAAAACGCCTTCATCCCCTCCTGCCCCTCTTCCGAGACCCTGATCTCGGCGATCATGCGTGCCGTGTATTCAATAGCCTCCTTCATCGTAAGGGTGTTGGAGACTTTGTCGATAAGGGTTTTGCAGTGGCTCATGGCGGCCGGACCGCTGCTTCTGAGCTCGGCAATGACCTTTTCCACCGCTGCATCGACTTCGGCAGCCGGAAGCGAACGGTTCACCAGCCTGAAGGACTCTGCTTCCTTACCCGAAATCCTGCGACCGGTAAGCATCAGCTCCCTGGCACCGTACTCGCCAACACGTTTGATCACGTAAGGCGAAATGCAGGCAGGCACAATGCCGATCTTAACTTCCGAAAGCGAAAATACTGAATCATCGCTGCAATAAGCCATATCACAGGCTGACAGAAGTCCGTTTGCTCCACCCAGTACCGAACCATGGGCCACAGCAATAGTCGGCTTTGCACACGTATATATCGTGTAAAAACATTCAGCCAGAAACAGGCTTTCCTGATAATTTTTTTCCCAGGAATTCTTTGCCACGTCTTTCATCCAGTTCAGGTCAATCCCTGCACAGAAACTTTTTCCGTTGCCGCGAAGCACAACACAGATAACCCCGTCCATACGCTGAATGCCTGTAAAAACATCGGTCAGCTCCTGCAGCATGAGCTCGTTGAAAGCATTGTGTTTCTCAGGCCGGTTCAGCCTGATCGTAAGCACCCTATTGGTGGTAAGCGTTTCAATCGTGTTGTATGCTTTCATATTTTAGAAATATTTGTTAACTGGGTTACTGGGTTACTGGGTTACTGGGTTACTGGGTTGAATCGAAATTCAAAGTTCGTTGTTCAATATTCGATATTCAAATGATTTTGGTCAGCACGAACAGGAAAAAGCCTTCCAATCCAACCCCCAATCCCCAACCCTCAATCCCCAACCCCTACATCCTAAACACCCCGTACTCTGTCTTGTCATACTTCTTATTCCGGCTTACAGCAATAGCCATTGCAAGCATCTTACGGGTGTCGGCAGGGTCTATGATCCCGTCGTCCCAAAGCCTTGCCGTGCTGTAATAAGCCGAACCTTCATGATTATATTTTTGTAATATGCCGTCGAGCATCTTTTGCTTTTCTTCTGCGGATAGGGCTTTCCCCTGTGCCCTAAGCTGGTCTTCCTTTACCGTGATAAGTACATTGGCTGCCTGTTCTCCCCCCATAACCGATATTTTTGAACTGGGGTACATCCACAGGAACCGGGGTTCGTAAGCTCTTCCGGCCATGGCGTAATTGCCGGCGCCAAACGAACCTCCGAAGATCAGGGTGAACTTGGGCACGTTGGCATTGGCAACGGCATGCACGAACTTGGCCCCGTCGCGTGCAATGCCAGCTCTCTCGTATTGCTTTCCAACGATGAACCCGGTCACGTTCTGCATGAACAGGATAGGAATATTCCTCGAGGTGCAGAGCTCGACGAAATGGGCTCCTTTAAGGGCTGTCTCACCGAAAAGCACACCGTTGTTCGCGATGATACCTATCGGGAGCCCCATAATATGGGCGAAACCCGTGACAATGGTCGGTGCATACCGCTCCTTGAACTCGTGGAACAGGCTTCCGTCGACGATTCTGGCGATGATCTCACGCGCATCCACCGGTTTTTTCAGGTCGAGCGGGAGTATACCGTACAACTCATCCGCAGGATAAAATGGTTCCTGAATTTTCTGCATCTGAAGCTCCTGAAACTCCCGCCTCCGTATCGATTCAAAGATATTCCTGCAGATCTGTATCGCGTGCTCGTCGTTCATCGCAAGGTGGTCGGCAACACCGGAAATGCTGGTATGCACATCGGCTCCGCCAAGGTCCTCGGCGCTGACTTCCTCGCCTGTGGCAGCCTTCACCAATGGCGGACCGCCAATGAAAATAGTCCCCTGCTTGCGCACGATGATGGTCTCGTCGCTCATGGCAGGCACGTAAGCCCCGCCTGCAGTACAGGATCCCATAACTACCGCTATCTGCGGAATGCCTTTGGAAGACAAGCGGGCCTGGTTGAAGAAAAATCTTCCGAAATCATATTTGTCGGGAAACACCGAAGCCTGCTCGTGAAGGAAAACACCCCCGGAATCGACCAGATACACACACGGCAAACGATTTTCAAGAGCGATCTCCTGGGCACGTACATGCTTCTTGATGCCTTCCTTCATGTAAGTGCCCC
Organism: uncultured Bacteroidales bacterium; assembly: GCA_903916595.1. Classification (GTDB taxonomy): domain Bacteria; phylum Bacteroidota; class Bacteroidia; order Bacteroidales; family FEN-979; genus CAIRDP01. The sequence continues at coordinate 57,951 of CAIWXI010000135.1, forward strand.
CTTTGACCGTTGCGTCATTTGCCACGATCATCGTCTCCATGCCATGGATCACTCCGATGCCGGTGATCACCCCGGCCGAAGGAAATTCGTTGTTGTAAAGATCATAGGCTGCAAGCGCAGAGAGTTCCATGAATGGAGTGTTTCTGTCGACCAGAAGGTCTATCCTCTCCCTGGCCAGCAGTTTGCCCCTTTCTTTATGGCGTTTGACGGATTGCTCCGAGCCGCCTTCCTTCACTTTTTCGAGGGTCTGCCTGTAAATATTCAGAATTTTCAGGTATTCTTCCTTGTTTTTCAGGAATTCAGGGGAAGAAGTATCTATTTTACTTTCAATACGAAACATAAATCTAAAATATCAGGCATCTAATTTAGAAACAATTTTAATAAAATGAAATCATCCTGCATCAAAATCATCTAATTTTGGTGTCGGAATGAATGAAAAGGGAATAAATACAGCTAACGAAGTACAATGGGAGAGTCTTCTGGACGATACCCGGCTGGCTGAAGGAAAACCTTTGCTGGAAAGGGCATTGACATATATTCAGCAGGAATCTTTTAAAGCCGAATTCCCGGCACTGCTAAACGCTTCTTTCGAGATCTCTTTCATCCTGCTTTGTGAAATGAACCAGGATGCCGAGACCATGGTGGCCGTGATGCTAAAGGAGATTCTTGACAAAGGCAGGATCAGCCTGCAGCAGATCATCACTGATTATGGCAAGAGTGTTGGCGGACTTCTTGAAGGTTTGCAAAAGATTGACCGCTTCGATACCCGCAAAGCCCACACCAACGTTGAGAACTTTATTAAACTGCTGCTTACCAGTTCCGATGATATACGGGTTATCCTGGTCCGCATTGCCCAGAAATTGTATGCTCTGCGCCATATTGAAGTAGCAGAGCCGGACTATCAGGCCGAAATATTGAAAGAAGTCCACATGCTCTATCTCCCGATCACTCACCGTATCGGGCTATACAGACTGAAGACGGAATTTGAGGATCGCATCATGCAGTACGCAAAACCTGATATTTACCATCTTATCGAACAGAAACTAGTCGAGACCCGCGCCGACCGCGACAGGTTTACCCGTGATTTCATCCGCCCGATAGAAGAAATATTGGTTGAGCATGGTCTGAAATGCGAGATCCGGAGCCGTATCAAATCCATACCTTCCATTAACCGCAAGATGCAGGCACAGAAAGTAGAGTTCGAGAAGGTGTACGACCTTTTTGCCATACGAATAATACTTAATGAAGTTGTTGAAAGCGAGAAGGCCGACTGCTGGAAGATCTATTCCCTGGTCACTGATTTTTACACGCCTAATCCCCGCCGCCTTCGCGACTGGATCTCTTTCCCGAAATCAACCGGTTATGAATCTCTTCATTCTACGGTGATAGGTCCGGAAGGCCGATGGGTGGAAGTCCAGATACGTACCCGCCGCATGGATGAGGTGGCTGAGAAAGGCCTTGCGGCTCACTGGAAATACAAGGCAGGGGAGAAACCGAAAGGAGAGACGGACTTGTTTACCGCTATCAGGGAGATGCTCGAAACCCCAGTGAATAACCAGGGAATGACTACCAACAAAGAGAAAAGGGCTCTTTACTCCGACGAGATCTTTATCTTCACTCCCATGGGCGACCTTAAAAGGCTTAAAAACGGGTACACGGTGCTTGATTTTGCTTTTGAAGTCCATACAACCATAGGCCATACCTGCACCGGCGCTATTGTGAACGGGAAGATCGTCCCCTTGAAATATACTCTCAGGAATGGGGATACGGTGAAGATCCTGACTTCGAGAAACCAGAAGCCGAACTCTGGATGGCTGGAGTTCGTGCGAAGTCCGCGCAACATCGCCAGGGTCAAGCATGCCCTGAAGATGGAACAGTATAAGGATGCTGACCAGGGCAAGGAGATCATTAAGAATAAAGTCCTCCAGCTGGAGATGGAATTCACCGACCTGGTGATCCAGAGGCTTGTCGATGCATTTGAATGCGAGAACTACCTTGAGCTTTACCAGAGATTCGGCGAAGGAAAGCTTGATCCGCTAAAGATCAAGAAGGCCCTGACGGAGCAAAAGCCTGCTGTTGTTGCTGAACCCCCGCCCGAAGAAAAGTTTCCGGAGAATATTTCAAAAGTGCTTTCGGGCGACAAAGAATACCTGATCATCGACAACCGCAGCGAATCTTTCCATTACCAGTTTGCAAAATGCTGCAGTCCCGCGCCGGGAAGCAAAATATTTGCCTTTGTGAGTGTTTACCAGGGAGTGAAGATCCATCGTACTGACTGCCCGAACTCACGACAGCTTATCATGCGTTATCCATACAGGATTCTGGATGCAAAATGGAAGACCTCAATCGCAATGGAAACAGGACTACCTTTAAATTTGGAAAAAAATCATCCTGACAGGAAAAAGAACAGAAAATGAATTCTGAAGCAGTCATACGGGTAAAGAATGTGCATAAATCCTTTAAAACGGTTCATGCCGTGAGAGGGATCGACCTGGATATTCATCCGGGGCAGTTTGTGGCGCTGCTTGGTCCCAACGGAGCCGGCAAGACCACCCTGGTCGAGATGATTGAAGGAATACAGAAGCCCGACAGAGGGGAGATCCTGATCACCGGGAAACCCTGGAGGGGGAACGAGAAAGAGCTCCGTAAGATCATCGGGCTTTCACTTCAGGAAACCCGCTTCATCGATAAACTCAGGCTGTTCGAGACTCTGAGGCTGTTCGCCAGTTTTTTCGGGCTTGGAAAGGAGCGTTGCGAAGAAGTTATGAACCTTGTAGGGCTGGAGGAGAAACGACAAGCGTATGTGGTCAATCTTTCGGGCGGACAGCGTCAGAGGCTGGCTCTCGGTGTGGCTCTGTTGAACAAGCCGAAGATCCTGCTGCTTGATGAACCGACCACGGGGCTAGATCCCCAGGCCAGAAGGGAGGTGTGGATGATTTTGAAAAAGCTGAAGGATGCTTCTTCGACCTCACTCATCCTCACAACCCATTATATGGAAGAAGCCGAACAGCTCTGCGATTATATCGTGATCATCGACCATGGGACGATTCTGAAAGAAGGCACACTGCCTGACCTGCTCGGAACCTCATCCGCAGTCACGAAAAAGGAAGAATATCATGGCCCGCCAAGGAATCTTGACGAACTTTTCATTGAGCTTACGGGGAGGCATTTAAATGAATAAAATGGTGAAATGGTGAAATGGTGAAATGGTTAAATAGCCAACTTTGGCAGCTCATCCTTGCCAACGCCCGTGAACTGCTTCGCGAGCCGGCGGTTCTGTTCTGGGGAATTGTGTTTCCTATCCTGATGTCGCTGGGGCTTGGCGTCGCATTTACTAAAAAGAAAGATGTAACTGTGAATATCGCCGTGATTGGGCGTAACCATCTGGTTCAGGCGCCGGGCGACAGCGCTTCGGTGATCCGTAATTTTTTACAGGATAACAGGGCAGCGCTCAGGGTCGGTAAAGACGGTGCTCTGTCACGTGAACTCAGGGTGCCGGATGATAAGCTGGGTGGGACAACATATATTTTCGAAAATATGGATTGGAATACGGCCATGGTTTCGCTGAAGCGGGGTAATCTGAATCTTGTGATGGATGAAGACAATGGGCAGATAAGCTACCATTTCGACCCTATGAACCCTGATGCACAGCTGACCTACCTGAAGTTTTCCAAACTGATGAAAGAACCTGGCATGCTGATAAAGCCTTCGGAGACTGAGATCAGGCCGCTTACTGTTAACGGTACTCGTTATATTGACTTTCTTGTACCCGGACTGATCTGCATGGGGGTGATGATGTCGTGCATGTGGGGTGTGAGTTATGATATCATCGAAAAACGTTCCAAGAAGCTTCTTCGAAGGATGATTGCAACTCCCATGAAACGTTCGAATTTCCTGGTGGCGCTGATTACAGTTAGGATAACAATGAATTTCATGGAGGCCGGATTGTTACTTTTCTTTAGCTGGCTGGTTTTCGATATTACTATTCAGGGAAGTGTTCCCGCGCTTCTGCTGTTTTTTATTTCGGGCAACATTGCTTTTGCCGGCATTGCCGTATTCCTTTCATGTAATACTTCCAAAACAGAGATCGGCAATGGCTTGATAAACCTGATAAGCATGCCTATGATGGTGCTTTCGGGTATCTTTTTTTCGTATCATAACTTTCCTGCCTGGAGCTTGCCGGTAATCAGGAAATTCCCACTCACTATGATGGCCGATGGAGTTCGAGGCATCTTCATTGAAAGCACTGGATTTTCGCAAGTCCTCCTGCCTGCAGCAATCATGCTCGCTATTGGAGTCGTGTTTTTTACTGCCGGGCTGAAGCTTTTCAAATGGCATTGATCTGTTATTATTCAAGTTAGCAGATTTCAGAACCTTTCATTATGAAATTACTTGCTTTTTCCCTTGGAATTTCGTAACTTGGCTTCAAATCGCCGGGTTATGGAAAATCTTTTATTGAAATACATGGGGCAGGGTCTTACTGAAGTTTTTACGCAGACAGGCATATCGGTCAAGCCTATCGTAACTATCAGCCGGGAATTCGGATGCCCTTCCAAATTGATCGCGCAGATGCTCACAGATGCTATCAATAAAAGGGCAGGAGAACACCCTTATAAGAAGTGGAAATTCATAAATAAGGAAGTGCTTGAGTCAGCGGCGAAGGAATTTCAGCTTAACCCTTCGGATGTAAAGTATCTGCTTGGCCTCGGTGAAAAAGGACTTCTTGAGGATTTCCTGGTGTCGTTTTCTTCAAACTATGTAAGCAATCTTAAAGTGAAACACACGCTTCACAAAGTGGTAAACACTATCGCCGATACCGGTCACGTTGTTTTTGTTGGAAGGGGAAGTGCGGCAATACTTCATGGCCGGCAGCACGCTCTTCATGTTCGGATTCAGGCTCCGGTCGAATGGAGGGCTCATTCAGTTTGTGAAATGAGAAATATCGATATGATGGAAGCAAGAAGGATGATGGAGGCGACCGATAAAAAGAGGACTGCTTTGTTTGAACTCATCCTGGGCCGTAAGATGGATCCTTACATCTTCGATGTGGTTTTCAACTGTTCCACCCTCACACAACAACAGATCGTCGGTGCCATCACCGGGATGATGGAAGCCCGCGAAATGCTCTGATCGCAGTCGATCTCAATAAAATCGTACATCGTACATCGTACATCGTACATTTTTTTTACCTTTGCAGCCCTTAATTAGCTCGGGATGTAGCGCAGTTGGCTAGCGCACCACGTTCGGGACGTGGGGGTCGGAAGTTCGAGTCTTCTCATCCCGACTTTTTTGCCTCTTTAGCTCAGTTGGTAGAGCAACTGATTCGTAATTAGTAGGTCGGGGGTTCAAGTCCCCTGAGAGGCTCGGAATCAAGCGGTTATAAGCTGATATAAAATACAAAATCTTGAATGAAATTGTCTAAAAACAAGAAATTCAAGGTTTTTTTTATGCGCTAAATATGCGCTATCAAGAAGAATGAAAGTAGGATTTCCTTTGTTTTCCTACGTTTTACTTGTTCCTTTTTTTATTCCCCAAAGTCAAATTGATAGCATTGAGGTGTAGATGGCTTCAACCTCTATCCCTCACCCTCAAATGCAATTATTTCAATTTTGACTATTTTTATCAGTTATTTCTCACAAAAACTATTTACGTTTAAGGAATCAAATACTGAAGTATTGCAGTAATCTCAGGTTTCCTCCCAATCGCTCGAAGGCTGAGCGATTTTGGGAACTTTTTTCAATCTGTAAGATTTGATTACATAAAAGGAACAGGAAGTTCCGGCAACCTATTCAAATCGATTTCCCCATCAAGGATAGCCTTTTGCGGATTTCCAACTTCTTGATCTACCTGATAAAATTGGTAATCACCTTCTTTTCGGGTAATGGTGGTTGAATAGTACCTGCTGTAGCTTCTTTCATTTTCAACAGCCAGCATATGTTTTTACCCAAAATATGCATAGTTTGCACACCTTCACCATCTTGGGATACCTCATTGGGTGTTCTGCCATGAATTACATTCCAGTAAATGGACGTGGCAACAAGCATTTCGCCATAGGTTATAAAATGGTTTAAACTATCCAATGTAGCTGAACCGCCAGTGCGTCTTACTGCAACCACTGCTGCTGCTACCTTATGACGCAAAAGGTTCCCATTTGCTCGTGAAACGTAGAACACCCTGTCTAAAAAACATTTCATAGTACCAGCAATGCCTGAAACATGCACTGGAGAGCCAAGGATAATGCCATCGGCTGCTTTTATTATTTGTATCCATTGGTTTAAATCATCAGTTCTTATGCTGCATTTTTCATCTTGGTTGTCGGCACATTTCCCGCATGCTAAGCACCCATGAATCAATTTATGCCCGACATGCAGAATCTCGAATTCAATACCATTTGCAAGGAGTTCATCACCAACCATTGTTAGTGCATGAAAGGTATTGCCTTCCTTTTTGGGACTGCCATTAATTGCGATTACTTTCATAAGATTAGATCGTTATAGTTTTTGTTTATCGGTTAACACCCTGACAAATTTAAGGAATTTGCAGTGATCCTTAAGAGATGCTATCATTGATTTTGTATTCTTGCAAAATTGAATTTTCTTTACCTTTGGATTTCATTAGGGGAAAATGAAACCTCAAGCCACGTTTCTTTTTTATTCACAGTCTTGTACCCGAACCCCTTAAAAAATTTGGGAATTTTCGTTCTTGTCAGAAAAAAATTCTGTCCGTTTCAATGCGTTATTGTCAATCGTTCGTTCGAGATACTGGATACTTTCAGCATCCCTAATCTGACCGGGACACTTTTAAAGCAACTAATTGATTTCGTAGAACGATGCCTCCGCAGGAATAATGGGAGCCAGACAAGCACTTACGGTTTCCACGGTGGTATCTGAATCCGAAAAATCAGCCTCAGCTTGAGTTATCGGGGCGAGATCAGAAACAATGAGATTCAGATTGTCTGAATCTGAATCCATAAAATCTGCCTCAGGAGGAGTGACGGGGGCAAGAAAGGTTACAGTCGGGGAACTTGCGGGAGCAAGATCATTGTCGCTAAAATCAGCTTCCACCGGATTTACCGGAGCCAGTCTCTTCAATTCTGCCGAGTTGATGTTTGCGAAAAGGAAGTTAGAATGTGTTGCTAAAAAGATCGACAGTATATAGATTGTTGTTTTCATTTTCTTCTGTTTTAAAATTCTTTATTCTTTAACTTTTAACCCTGATACGACCATAAGACGTACTTGCGTGGTTAATGTTACATCCTTTTTATTGCACTGATATCGCTTAACAAATATTTAACAATTAATTGATAATTAAAAAGATACAAGGCAAAAATATCACTTATTTAGACTATGTAAAATTAAAAATCGATGAAAAACCGTTAAATTCCGACGAAAGGCGGAAAAAAACCGACGAAATGTTAAAGTGCAGAAAAAGAGATGATTACATGTGTGCTTCGGCGAGTGTCCCGTTAATCAGGTAATTGCCCATGCACTGCGAAGCCAGGCATGAATGTACCGGTAAAATCCCCAGCAGATCCCCACATCTGATCGAGAGGAACACTTCATTACTTACTTTAATCACGCCATGTTCCTGTGAAACAGATTTCACGTAGCAATCATAAAGTGGCTCGGACCATCCTTCGGCCGAGAGGGTACAAACAAACCCATAAATAGTTTTATCTACATAGAAAACAGATTCTTTTGACAAGTGAACGGCGCCTCCGTAAACTACTATTTCCTTTCTTGTTGCATTTTTTGACACTACCGGGCAGGCAAGGCAAACAGCAATTCTGCCGGCTTCGCAACTCCCTATAACAGTCTGCATAACATCGAAAAAGACAAAATTTCCGGGTCTGATCTCATCAATGCCATCAAAGTTGCTCAGAAGGCTGCATGCAGGCGTGTCGCCAACAGAAAGAGTCAATGAGTCCGGACCGCTGTCAAACTTGGCTTTTAGTGAACCAAGCAGCCGGAATGCCTCCTTACTGATCATTTCGACCTCATTTTTGCATCTTGCATTATAAGTATGTCCGGTATGGGTGAGGAATCCTTTAAACAGCAATGAGTAGCTTTGCCGGCAGGTGTTGATGATTTTTTCAATCTCTTCGATTTCGGAAGGTATCAACCCTGTCCTGTTGTAGCCGGTGTCTATTTTAATATATACTCCTGTCGGTTCTTCTGAGTTTTTTTTATGCCGGCTGAAAAGTTCTAAAGGTTCGGCCATCGTTACAAGAATATTCAGTCTGGCTTTATCGGAGAGATCGATGATTTCATCCGACTCCCGAAGGTTAAGGGGGAAAGCAATAGTAATATCGTCCCAGCCGTCTTCATTGAAATATTTAGCCATTGAAACACTCGAAACAGTAATTGATTTAATACCCTCTTCCCTGAACCATCGCCCCATTTGCTTTGACTGGTGGGTTTTGAAATGCGGCCTGAAGTTCACGCCAAGCCTTGCGGCTTTTTCGGCCATCCACCTGATATTTTCCCTGCAGATGGCTTCATCAACCAACAACGTGGGGCGTTTAATACTATCCAGAGATATATTCACCATTTATTCACGAATTGTCTATTTTATTTGTGTTCATTACGGCTTCGCCGAACACCATTTCACCATTTCACCATTTCACCATTTCACCATTTCACTAAAGGTAATCCCTGAAGTACTCGTACATCTTCACATTCAGATGCACCCTGTCCTTACCACGAACATTGTGCTCATGCCCGGGATAGATAAAATAATCGACCTGTTTGCCTTCATCCACACATTTTTTAATGAACGACAGTCCGTTCTGGGGCACCACGGTGCCGTCCTGGTATCCCTGTATAATAAGAAGTTTGCCATTGAGTTGTTTCACATAATTAAGCAGGGAAGCATTTTTATAACCATCGGGATTAGTCTGGGGCATATCCATATAGCGTTCACCGTACATTACTTCATAGTATTTCCAGTCGATCACCGGCCCGCCGCAGACTCCGACTTTGAATACACCGGGGTTCCTTAGCATCATTGAAATAGTCATAAAGCCCCCGTAAGACCAGCCGTTAATACCAATCCTTGTGCTGTCAACAAAGGGTAGCGACTTCAGGTATTTCACCCCGCACATCTGGTCTTCCACCTCATCATCTCCAAGGTGGCGGAAAACAGCCTGCTCAAACTCCTTTCCCCTTTCCGATGTACCTCTGTTGTCAAGTGTAAATACCACATTACCCCTTTCGGCCAGGTAATTCAGGAAAAGACCGGATCCACCCAGCCAGCTATCGGTCACCATTTGCGAATGCGGCCCTCCGTAAACATAGATGATCACAGGGTAGCGTTTCGATGAGTCAAAGTCAACGGGTTTGATCATTCGGCAATACAGCCCGGTATTCTGATTGTTTTTGATCGTGAAAATGCTCAGCTTTCCGATCTTAAAATATTTCAGAGGATTGGCATCGGTGAGAAGTTCCTGTTTAACGGCCCCATGGGCATCCAGGAGTTCTATTTTACGGGCCATTGAAGGATTTGAGTAGGTGTCGAGAATAAAATTGCCATCCTTACTTATTTTTGGATTATGGCTTCCTGCGGATGAGGTGATCCCGCTTACCAGTCCTGATTTAAGGTCAAGTGAACAGAGAAGCCTCCCGATGGGATTCCCTTTATTGCACATAAAGAAGATTTTTTCACCTTTTGCATCTGTGCCATTGAATGAGCTCACTTCCCAGGGGCCTTTGGTAAGTTGTTTAATAAGTTTTCCCGAGGATTCATACAGGTAAAAATGATTATTTCCATCGCGGCGGCTCAGCCAGAGAAACCGGGAGGCATCTTTGTTTATGAATTCTGGACCGTTGAGGGGTTCCACGTATTTAGGATCGGTTTCAAGAAAGAGAGTTTTAATAAACTTCCCGGTACCGGAATCATAGGTTTTCATCCACATGCTGTCCTGCTCACGGTTTAATACAGCAACATAAATGAGTTTGCCATCGGGACTCCAGGTGACATTGGTCAGATATTTTGCAGTGTCGGCTCCTGTTTCCAGTTCAACATGAGTTCCGGTGGAAATAGAAAAAACATGCACATTTACACTGTGGCTCTTTTGCCCTGCCATTGGATATTTTGTTGCATCTAAAACAGCTATGGGATCTGTGATATCAACTGTGGGGTAAGATGCCACCCCGGTTTCGTTCATATAATAATACGCCAGCCTGTCCCCCTCGGGCGACCAGAAAGTTCCCTTGCTGATGCCGAACTCATTACGGTGGACGCGGTTCGATCCAAATGAAATATCAGGATTGCCGGAGCTTTCAACTTTGAGTTCCTTTCCATCTACACTTACAAAAAGGGCATTTTTAATAGTATATGCTGTATTGAACTGCGGATTGGTCAGGTCGGTATTCTCTACATTTCCGGGCCAGGAATTGAGTTTTCGCAGAATGCCATCCGCCGTGTTATAACTGAATAATGTATTCTTTGAAATGAAACTGAAAGTGTTTGTTTTATATGCAGTTACAACCGGGAATCTGCTCAGGGTATCTGCTTTGGTTTCTTTAAGCCTGGAATTCAATACACTAAGCCGGAGCAGGGTATCCACCCGTGAATTATCGGCATACCCTTTGACCAGGCAGTTCTTAGCTACGAAATACCAGGTGTTGTCATCCCCGTTCCATTGCAGCTGCGAAAGATTTTTTGCTATGAGTCCCGTTCCCAGCGTGGCTTCGTCCATGCTCATCAGTTTCGACTGGGCAAGAAGAAGGCCCGGAAGAACCAGGCCTGCAATGATTATAATTAAGCGTTTCATACAATTGTTATCAGATATAAACTGTTGGCGTGATGTCGCCTTTCAGCACCATGATTCCGTTCTGGGCAAGGGCTCTCATTTCGTCTTCGCCGGGATAGATCTGTACAGGAGCCAGTTTATAAACCCTTTCGTGTATCCAGCTCACGAACATTTTATCGTAGGCAACACCCCCGGTGATAAGGATTGCTTCGCATTCGCATTTGAGCACGGTATACATTTCGCCTATCATCTTGGCAACCTGGTAAGCCATGGCCTGGTAGATAAGTTTTGCATATTCGTCGCCTGCCTTCACGCGCTCTTCCACCTCGGCAGCATTATTTGTGCCAAGGTAGGCTACAAGCCCGCCTTCACCGGTTACCATTTTCTTGATCTGCCTTAGATCGTATTCCCCGCCAAAACACATTTTTATAAGCTGGTTCACCGGCAGAGTGCCGCTGCGTTCAGGGCTGAAGGGGCCTTCGCCGTCAACACCCTGGTTCACATCAATGACTTTCCCTTTCTTATGAGCACCTACAGTGGCGCCTCCGCCAAGATGTGCCACAATAAGATTAATGTCTTCGTAACGTTTCTGAACAGCCCGCGCATATTCCCTGGCGATGGCTTTCTGGTTCAGGGCATGGAATATAGATATACGTTTGAAAAGCGGATGGCCGGCAATCCTCGCCAGGGGTTCAAGCTCGTCAACTACCACGGGGTCTGCAATATAGGCCCTTGCCCCTGGTATATTCCTGACCAGGTCATGAGCGATGAGTCCGCCGAGATTGCTGGCATGCTCGGTCTCGGCATGGATCAGGTCGTGGATCATTGATTCATTGACCTCGTAAACCCCCGAAGCGATGGGTTTAAGAACGCCCCCTCTTCCAACAACGGCCCTGACCTGTTCAAGGTTTATTCCGGCCTCTGTAAGCTGCTGAATTATAATGTTCTTCCGGAACTGGAACTGGTCGGTGATCTTATGAAAAGGAGCCAGGTCTTCAGAAGTGTGTTTGATTGTCTTCAGGAAGACCGCTTTGTCGTTCTGAAATACAGCAATTTTAGTCGAAGTTGATCCAGGGTTAACAGCGATAACCCTGACATTGTCCATTTCCATAATTCTTCAGTTTTTCAGGCTCGTACGTTTTTTATACTGAGCACTGACCAGGCCAACAAGTAAGGAATAGTGAATAATCCGGCTGCAACACCAATCCTGAGAAAAACAAGGTTCGGATAAATTACCCAAAGCAGTGAATAAGGGATTATGAGCAGGAACATCAGGGCTATGAGCCTAACCAGCATTGGCGCAATGGTAAATAATCTTGCATACCCGGCATACACGCCGGCAAGCAATGCTCCATCTTTGGTTCTGTACAAATTTCTGCCGGTGCGGAGGCCGATCACACTTTTCCGGATACTATAAATGAAATAGATCAAAAACCCAATGTACATCCAGATCAGAAGCCTCAGCCAGGTATCAATGGGAAGGGCCGCCATCTGGCCCAGGCAAAATAACGCACCCAGAATAGGAATAAGCGGAACCAGAGGTGTACGGAAAGGCCTTGGGATGTCGGGACGGCTCTTTCTGAGGAATATTATGCTTATACAAACGATAGTGAATGCAAGCAGTGTGCCAATCGACACGAGTTCACCCAATATGCTGATCGGAAGAATGCCGGCCAGTATCATAGCTACTCCACCGGTAAGCAAAGAGCTGATATACGGGGTTTTGTATTTTTTGTGTACCTTGGAAAAAACGGGTGGAAGCAGTCCGTCCTTCGACATCGTATAAAAGATCCTGGGCTGGCCCAGAAGCATTACCAGGATGACCGAGCTTAGTCCTGCAAGCGCAGCAATCTTGATGATGGGCCTAAGCCAGAACATTTTATCACCCATGGAATCAACACCTACAGCAACAGGATCAGGAACCAGAAGCCTGGGATAAGCGATGATACCGGTAAGTACAATAGCGACAAGGATATACAGTATCGTGGATATTCCCAGGGATCCAAGGATACCGATGGGCATATGTTTCTGTGGATTTTTCGCTTCCTGGGCTGCCGTGGATACTGCGTCGAACCCTATATAGGCAAAGAAGATAACCCCTGCCGCCCTGAAAATGCCTGACCAGCCGAAATGCCCCCATTCCCCGGTATTGGGTGGTATAAATGGCGTCCAGTTCGAACTCTTAACAAAAAAGAAGCCGATGGCGACGAACAGAATGATCACGCCAACTTTAGTGATGACCATGACGTTGTTGAAGTTCGCCGATTCCTTGATCCCAATGATCAAAAGTAAGGTAAGGATGCCGACAATGAACATGGCAGGGATATTCATGATGGCGTGTGTTGTGGGAAGAGTCGCCACATCAATACCCTGTTTGGCAAGGTGTTCTAAAAGGTCGGCGGTTTTTGGAACCCAGCTTATTGGCCCGGGTGGATCGATCAGTGTGGTTCCTGATGCAGCAGCGAATTGTGCCGGGAGATTGATCCCCAGATCATGAAGAAAGCTGACCGCATATCCTGACCAGCCGACCGAAACAGTGGAGGCTGCAAACAAGTATTCAAGAATAAGATCCCAGCCAATAATCCATGCCAGGAATTCACCGAGAGTTGTATAGGCATAGGTGTAAGCGCTGCCGGATATCGGTATCATCGAAGCGAACTCTGCATAGCATAATCCGGCAAAGGCACAGGCGATACCCGAGATGATAAACGAAATCACGATAGCTGGCCCGGCGTACTGTGCTGCAGCCTGTCCGGTGAGGACAAAAATACCGGCGCCGATGATACCTCCGATACCTAGTGTGGTCAGGTTTGTCGCCGTTAGCGCTTTCCTGAACCCCTGCTTGTTCTCTGAGGCTTCGTCGAGAAGCTCCTGAATGGGTTTGATGGTGAATAGCTTACTGCCCATAGAATGATTATATCGCGGCTGCCATGATGATGGAAGCCTGTTTGGATTCTTCGGTATCGGAACGGGAAGTCAGGACGATGGGAGCGGCGGCGCCAAGCACTACAGCTGCCAGTTGAGCGTTTGCCGAAAAGCCCCATGATTTGTACAGCATGTTGCCAGCTTCAATATCGGGAGCTATCAACAAGTCGGCATCTCCGGCCACGTCGCTTACAATACCTTTATGTTTTGCACTTGCAAGGCTTACCGCATTGTCATAAGCCAGCGGACCGTCGATGATGCAATTTTTGATCTGCCCGCGCTGGTTCATCTTTGCAAGAAGGGCACCGTCGATCGTTGCCTGCATGGCTTCGTTCACCATTTCCACGGCGGCAAGCACTGCAACCTTGGGTTTAAGGTATCCAAGCTTGTTCATAAATTCCACAGCGTTGTTGACAATGGCAATCTTGGTCTTGAAATCGGGAGCAGGTATCATGGCTGCATCACTCAGACCCAGAAGTTTGTGGTAGGTCGGTATTTCAAAGAGAGCAAAATGCGACAGCACATCACCCTTGCGTAAACCGTTCTCCTTGTCAAGAACCCCTCTGAGAAAAGTGGCCGTTGAAACAAAACCTTTCATCAATATGTCGGCTTGTTTCTCCCTCACCATTTTAACTGCAATTTTTACTGCCGCAGCATCACCATCTTCGTTGATGATCTTCATCTTGCTGACATCAAGATTTAGTTTAGAAGCAATGTCATGTATTTTTTTTTCATTGCCGATAAGAATAGCCTCTACAAGTCCCATCCTGTCGACAGCACAAATAGCTTCCAGGCAATGTTCGTCATGGGCTACGGCAACAGCGAGACGTTTTTTTCCTGATTTTTTTGCAAGGGCATGAAGTTCAGATAGTTTTGTGAGTACGCCGGGTAAGGCCTGAGTCTGGGTAGTCATCGAAAATTTCCTCCTTAATTTTAAGTTATTTTATTCTTTTTTTATAAGTTTTTCCTGTATAGCAAACCTACGGCATTTTTGCCATTTGGGCAAATTTTACTAAAAAAATCGTTTGGAAAAAATCTATATCTTTGTTAACCTCAAATAACATTACCCTTATGGAACTTCCCTTTGCAGAATCATACCGGATCAAGATGGTAGAACCAATCCGCCGCAGCACCAGAGCAGAACGCGAACGATGGATCAAAGAAGCCAACTATAATTTGTTTAACCTGAAGAGCGAATATGTGTTTGTTGACCTGCTCACTGATTCCGGTACCGGGGCGATGAGCGACCGGCAATGGAGTGCGATGATGCTGGGGGATGAGAGTTACGCAGGTGCATCCTCTTTTCATAAATTCAGGGATGCGGTGAGGGAAATTACTGGCTTTGAGCACGTTTTGCCTACTCACCAGGGAAGGGCTGCGGAAAATGTGCTTTTTTCTGTACTTGTTAAAGCAGGAGACATTGTTCCGGGCAATTCCCATTTCGATACAACCAAGGGCCATATTGAATTCCGTAAGGCCAGGGCAGTGGATTGCACCATCGACGAAGCGTTTGATACTACCGTTATACATCCATTCAAAGGGAATGTTGACCTTGACAAACTGGAAAAAGTACTGAAGGAAAATGGCCCCAGGGTTCCCTTTATAATAATTACGATTACATGTAATTCATCTGGAGGCCAGCCTGTTTCAATAGGGAACATGAAGGCCGTAAGGCAGCTTGCCGATAAGTATGGGAAAAAGATTGTCATGGATTCAGCCCGTTTTGCCGAAAACGCTTATTTTATAAAGCTTAGGGAAGATGGTTATCAGGATAAGACTATCCGTGAGATCGTGTTAGAGATGTTTTCCTGCGCCGATGCTATTACCATGAGCGCCAAGAAGGATGCCATTGTGAATATAGGCGGGTTTGTGGCTATGCGCGAAAAGGAACTTTACTTCAATTCTAGCGTATTCGAAGTTATTTACGAAGGTTTTCTTACCTATGGTGGTCTTGCAGGCCGAGACCTGAACGCAATCGCGCTGGGGCTATACGAAGGGACCGAATTCGATTACCTGGAAACCAGGATAAAGCAGGTGGAATACCTTGGTAATATGTTGCTTGCCCATGGAATTCCCATTCAGCAGCCTATTGGCGGTCATGCTATCTTCCTGGATGCCAAACGCTTTCTGCCCCAGGTGAAGAAAGAAGAATTTGTCGCTCAGACCCTGGCGGTGCATCTATATATTGAAGCCGGGGTAAGGGGTGTTGAAATAGGGACATTACTGGCCGACCGTGATCCGGTGACCCGCGAGAACCGTTACCCTGAGCTTGAACTGATGCGGCTCGCCATCCCCCGTAGGGTATATACCAATAACCACATGGAACTGGTTGCGGTAGCTTTAAAAAATATCTGGGACAGGCGAAACACGATCAGGAGCGGCTTCAGGATTGTACGCGAAGCCCCGATCATGCGCCATTTCACGGTTGAACTTGAAAAGATCTGAGGTTATGGAAGAGGCGAGGAAGAAAGCAAGATACAGCCGGCTTTTCGCCCAGATACAGGAACTTCTTTCGAAATCAGATGACCCGGATGCCCGTATGGCTACGGTAGTGGCCGTGCTTCATAATAAGATGGAATATTATTACTGGACCGGTTTTTATTTGCTGGTCGGGGGTGAACTTACGGTACATACTTACCAGGGACCGCTGGCATGCCAGGTACTGGAACAACATACCGGCGTTTGCTGGGCCGGGATCGACAGGAAAACGACTGTTATTGTGCCGGATGTTCATGTTTTCGACGGTCACATCGCCTGCGATTCGGCTTCCAGATCTGAAATTGTCGTCCCCATTAAAAATGGACCGGGAAAAATAACCGGAGTTCTCGATGTCGACAGCCGGTCGTTGAATTCATTTGATGCCACGGATGCAGAATGGCTTGAGAAAATTGTTGATTTAATATACCCTGGCAAATGAGTTTTTTTGAACTTTTTCTGATAGCAGTGGGCCTTTCGATGGATTGCTTTGCAGTTTCGCTGAGCTTCGGCGCTCAGAAAAAACTTCAAAGAAACGATATTCTTAAATTCACTTTTTTCTTCGCTTTGTTTCAGGCTTTGATGCCGCTGATTGGCTGGCTCGCCGGGTCGGCAATGAAAGTGCACCTGGCTGAAATCGATCACTGGATAGCTTTCGGTATCCTTACTCTGATAGGTTTAAAAATGATCTACGAGTCGTTCAAAAGTGAAGATGAAAAAAGAACGGTAGATATAAGGGAATGGAAAATACTTTTAGCTCTTTCATTTGCAACGAGTATCGATGCATTGATGACCGGTATCAGCTTTGGGTTTGTTAAAGTGAATATTTTCCTGGCAGCGGTAGTTATCGGACTGGTCACTTTTCTGAATTCACTTTTCGGTGCATTTGTTGGAGAACGATCCATTCATATTTCTCCGCGATGGGCGGAAATTATCGGAGGCCTGGTGCTGATTGGGATAGGAGCGAAAATAGTTCTTGAACACATGGCTATCATCTGAAGAACAGATTAATTTATTTATAAAAATGTCTACAATAAGGATCACCAAAGAATTCCGCTTTGAAGCCGCTCATGCCCTGAAAGGCTATGATGGCCCCTGCAGGAATATTCACGGACACTCTTACGAACTGGGAGTAACCATCACGGGGACCCCGGCCATCGAAACAGCTTCGCCTAAATGCGGAATGGTAATGGATTTCGGCGACCTGAAACATATTATTAAGTCGGGTGTTATCGACCATTTTGATCATGCACTTATTTTGCACTCTTCATTGAAAAACCAGGGTACGATTCCTGTGGCTGAGCCATTTACAAATGTGCTTTATGTTGATTATCAGCCAACCAGCGAAAATATGCTGCTTGATATAGCCGGACGCATCGCCAGGCTCCTCCCTGAAGGTAAAAAACTTCATCACCTACTGCTGCGGGAAACTTCTTCGTCCTATGCCGAATGGTATGCCTCCGACCAGGCTGAATAAACGACTGTCTATCTGGGTATGAGGCGAATGTCTATCGTCGGGTCTTCTTTTTCAATCCTGATGATGTTGGCTTCGTCGGCAGCTGAGTCCTGGTCATAGTACGACGGGATGAAATTTCTGGTAAGGTCCGAACCGGACTGGGGTTCGATACGAATCATGTAATTCCCCTGATCTACTCCCCCGAACTGGTAATAGCCATTATCGTCAACAGGAACTGATTGTATCTGCAGCACCGTGTCGTAAGGTTTTACTTTATCGTAAACTTTGAAGAGATACGCTGTGCCCCGGCATAAACGGGTTTCACCGGCATAGGCATGGCCGCGTATATTTTGCTTGTGAGAATAAGAAAACCAGATCAGTAAAAGAAGCGCCACCGAAGCAGCCACTGCAAGAATCGGATACAGGCTTCGGGAATGGCTGAAGCCCGATAACAGTATCCTCATTGAGGCCAGTTGACCTCTTTTCTCTTCTTCGGGATGAATACCTGCCTTTATCTTCTCCCAGGTATGTTCCGGAGCAGGAGGCTCAAATCCCGAGAAAACTTTATGATAATGTTCTTCTATGGCGTCTCTTTCCTGCATGGTACTATAATATTCTGCTTAAAATTTTTCTCATTGATGCTTTAGCCCTCCATAACTGTGATTTCGATGTATTCTCCGAAATCCCGAGCAATTCGCCTATTTCCCTGTGACTATATCCTTCAATAACATAAAGGTTAAAAACAGCTCTGTATCCTGCCGGAAGGCCCTGAAGTATCCTTAGCAGTTCGTTGTATGATAATATTGACAAGGCATCCTCCTGAATAGTTGCATCCTGAGATTCATAAGTTAAACTTACGTCATTCTGAAACTTCAGCTGTTTTGAATAATAATTGATCGCCGTGTTGACAATAATTCTGCGGATCCAGCCGTCGAGAGAATCGATGGTATGCAGGGTAGAAAGATTCTGAAAGATCTTGATAAAGCCCTCCTGCAAAATATCTTCAGCCTCCGCCCGGTTTACTGCATAGCGAAGGCAAACGCCAAACATGCGTGAGGCATAGGCTTTGTAAAGGGCTTCCTGGCCGCGGGGTTCGTTCCGTAAACACTGGTCAAATACCTCGGCCGAAATTGTCATATTTTACCGCTGATGAAAAAATGTAATTCACGAAGATAAATAAAACCCTCCTCGTGACAAAAAAAAGATGCCATCCGCCGTGAATGAAATCTTTATTATTAATATCTTATAAGTTTGTGAGTGGAGACTCTTTCTCCTTCAAGTGTCTTGATAATCAGGATGTAAATTCCCGGTGACAGAGTTGTAAGGTCAGCGCAAAAAATATTTGCCCCTGCATTGAAATGGGAGCGGTATTCGAGCAAAGTTTCTGACTGGATGGAATACACGGAAGTTATTAGGTCTACTGGCTTTGCAACTGCAAGTGAGATACTTATTTTACCTGCTGAAGGATTGGGAAAGGGAAGTCCGGCAACAACATCATTTCTCTTGATCTCATCAATGCCGGTAACATAATGGTCGTAAATCTCAAGGTTCAGGGTGTCGACTAAGGGATTTAGCGAACTGATACAGACCGGACTGAACTTTGAAAATTTTCCTGTTGATTCAACATATAGCAGGTAATTCCCATATGGAATGCTGGTAAAACTGAAATTTCCCGAAACATCACACAGGGTGTATGTTATCAAATTCTTCAGTGAATCCAGCAGCAGGACTTCACCACGGTACAAAGTGAAATCATCGGAAGTCTGTTCATGCCGCTTGACTTTGCCGGAAATTCTTCCTCCTCCATTTAAACTGTCATTTGTTCTTGTGAAATACACATCAAAGTTGAAAACATTAGAGTCGGAAACTCTTAAAAGCTGCGACTGCTGCCAGTAAATCTGTTGAAGATAATAAGTGGGTGCATATTTCCTGGTACCAGAAGACCCTGAAGTCAGGGCAATTTTGACAATATAATCTCCTGAAAGCAGATAAGGGAAGGAGTAGTACCCAAGGTAAGTGAAAGCCGTTGTGTCTGATGGTATGATGTGGTTATTATAGAGCTTGTACAGATAAGCCAAAGCTGTGTCGCCTGTGTTTACAGGATTATTAATAGGATGATCGCCTGCAAATGCATGTCCTCCTATACTGAAATATACAGGAGTACTTATCGTTGTGCATGAGGAATCGGTGCAGGGCGCTTCAAGAAAATCCCGGCTTATCGTTAAACAAACTTTGTATTGGCCGCTATTAACGAAAACATGCAAGGGATTTCGCTCAGCTGATGTTGTACCGTCGCCAAATTCCCAGGACCAGTGTTCAGGGTTTCCTTTCGAGAGATCAAAGAACCGGTATGTGTTCGGAGTGACGGATGAAGAATCAAGTTCTGCTATAAAATCTGCAATACAATTAGGACTGTAGGCTTCGCATATAAAAAAATTGACGATGATGCTGTAGGATTGGATAGGCTGGAACTGAACATGAAGAATGTTGTGGCAATCGTATGTACTTACCGAAACCGTGTCGCCAGGTCCGTGGAGCTCATGAATCGTGTCGGTATAATTGCCACTGCTGTCTGTGTATACCGTGGCTGTATAACCGATGTATGCAACTTTTACAATAACTCCATGATTTTTAACAGGTCCTCCGGTGGAATCATTTAGTATTTGTCCGCTTACAATGATGCTGATTGTTGATGAAGCGCCGGCGGAAAAGCGATTCCCATAGGTTTGGTGAATCAGCGTTACGGTCAGGAATGAGAGTACAAGCAGAAAATGGCGGACTGTTTTTACCTTCATTTTTTATTGCTTTTTCTTCCAAAAAAATACTGAATACCAACATCCACCCCAAAAGCCTGAATCGTACGGTTGCCTGTTTCAGATGATTGAGAGGGGGAGGTCAGATAATACTTGTAATATGGGTTGATCACAAGTCCCCAGTTTTTAGTGAACTGATATTCAACAGAAAGTTTGACCCACAATTGCCAGGTTGTCTTCAATCTGGATGGAGAATTGTCCTGTAGTTTTACTAACTTTCCGTAAGGAATGTCGATTACAGGCTGGGCCTTCTTCTGGTTGATCAGAAAAGAGACTGCCGGTCCGGCTTCAATCCCAAGACAGAACTTTGAAGATTCGAAAACGCTGAAGCCTAGCAGCAAAGGAATCTGGATGTAAGTGTACCGGTCGCGTGTACGGTCATCGGCAATATGCATTACACTATCGTAGATGGCATGATTTTTAGTAATGTAAATGATCTTTGAGGGATTGGCAGGATCGGGATAATACCCTATAACCTCTTTGTAAAAGCTAACACTGTCGTTGCTCTTGTATTCTATTTTGTAAATGCCTTCGTCGGAAGTTTGGCCCAGCCCCAGCCCCGTGTGAATTGAAAATCTTGAATAATGATAAGCAATCCCAACATTAGCCCAGTAATTAAATTCTTTGGCGGATGCTCCCTTTGAGTTGTACAAAGCCAGTTCGGGAGCTACTCCCAGATCGGCTGAGAAGAATGAAGGAACCGGCATCTTTTCACGAGCGTACTTAAAGACTTCGCCAGAGCGGATAAAACTTAAAGTATCTGACTCAGGGAAGAGATCAAAGTTTGAAAACATCAGAGGATCCATGGATTTAATTGCAAGAGAGGTCGAAGTGTTTTCATTAATCACACGGGAACTTGCAGGGGTGCTGACTTCAGGTTCGGCAGCAGGAGCTGATTTTTCAATTCTGACGTTGGATGCGATCAGGTAATTCTTGTTCACATTGTTCACAATGTGTTTTACAGAAATATTTTCGGGAGAGGCCGGTTGCTTTACTGAAGCCGTTGGGGATTCGCTGAGCTGTGAAATAGTTTGGCTGTTATCGGACTGTAAAGCCCAGTATGTAAGGGAAGCCACAACAAGAATACTTCCTGCAATGGAAACGAGAGCAAGCTTAGGTACATTAGTAAAATTAAAATGAACCAGCTCCCCGATCAATAACTTCCAGTTCAGGTTTTTCCATACACGGGGCGAAGGATTGACCTCCTGTTGCCCCATGGCATTCCTGAACAGCTTGTCTATATGTTCGCCTGATTCTGAATTTTTATTTGTTGGTAGACTCATATTTATTTCGAATTCTTTTTCTGTCTTGTTTCTTCAATTTTGTTTCGCAGCCATCGCCTGGCTTTGAACAGCTGCGTTTTTGAAGTGTTTTCAGAGATCCCCAGTGTTTCAGCTATCTCTTTATGCCCATAGTCTTCAAAAACATGCATGTTAAAAACTGTACGATAGCCTGCCGGAAGCTCTTGTATCAGTTTTAACAGCAAAGCCGGATTATACTCATCCGGAAATTCAACGGGTTCATTCAGTTTTATAATCTCCGTCTCATTGATCTCATCAATTTTTTCATGGCGAACCATCCGGTTCCGTTTATTGATATAATTAATCGCGTGGTTTACAATAACCCGCTTAATCCAACCGGCCAGAGAACCTTCACCCCTGAAGGAGTGAAGATTTTGAAAGACCTTGATGAAGGCTTCCTGCAAAACGTCTTCGGCTTCATCACGGTCACGACAGTAACGCGAACAAACACCAAGCATCAAGGGGGCAAATGTTTCAAATAACAGTCTTTGCGCCTGGCGTTTACCTGCAATACAGTCCTTCACTATCTGTTCGTCGATGATCATTAACAGAACTAAATATCAGACAAACCTTTATTCTCAGGGTTGCCTGAAAGTGTAACTATTAGAAAAACAACAAGATACAACATTAATCCAGCGCTCCTCTGAATTTTTCAAAGTTTTTTTCAAAAAACTCCCTCCCTTTAGCGCTCATAATTCCATAAAGATGATATATAAACAATTCGTGAAAAATCTCAAAGGAATTCAATTCATCGGCCGAGAACAGGTCATTATCGATCATATTCTCTATTCTGAACAGGTGAAGCCTGGCAATGACCCCGGCATTGATATCTTTCCGGTAAAGACCCTCGTCCTTCCCCTTGTTCATGTTGCAGATGGTATGCTCAAACATCGTTTTGCGTTTAATTTCTCTGATTTTCAGGTACATGTCGGGATAATATTTCCTGATATCATAGTCCATTGAAGGATTATATTCATGGATCATCTTCTTGATTGATTTATAAATCTCGAAGAGCTCTTCAATGGCATTGAAGTTGAGTTGCTGTATTTCATCTAATTTACGGCAACGTGTATCATGCTCAACGTTGAGTACCTGGCTTACCAGGTCTTTTTTATCCTGAAAGTGCTCGTAAAGTGTTTTCTTTGAAATGCCGAGATGATGGGCAACATCATCCATCGTAACACTTTTTATCCCATAGCGATGATATAGCTTGCTCACCTGGATCAGAATGCCTTGTACTTTGTCGTTCATCAAACAAAAGTACAAAAATAATTACCGGAAACTTTTTTTGGGTTAAAAGTTTCAGATTCTTGAAATTGTCAATGCTGATATATATTTGAAGCATTCCTGTATCCGGGGAGGTTAAAGTACCAGTCGGGATAGGAAAACCCGTTGCTTGTAGCCCACTGCGCCAGGTTCAGGTAGGCTGATAGTATATCGGCAGATTCTTTCGCATAATCGAAATTTTCATAAATGCTGATGGCCCAGGGCAGATTGTTAGAGGTTTTATAATACCTGCCCTGACTGGGATTGCTGGAATCGTCGCCAGTGCCCAGATAAGCTGGGTTGGCAAGAGCTGTTGGTGTATTATCGGGGAGATGAACCTCTTTCCCTCGCTCTTCGTTAAGAATAATGAAAGGATTAAAACTGCCTATATCCAGGTCGGTAAGTGTATAAGTATTAGGGCTGACCATAATAGTAATCCGTATCGTGTCTGGGTTTATATAAGGATTGCCTGGAATGGTATTGATCATCCCACCCGGACTGTTGAATGCCTTGAAGTCATTATCGGTGACAATAATGGTTGGTTTATTCTGGGCTGCTTCAAGTCCGTTTGCAGATAAGCTGATATAGTTGTCGAAAATAGAATATCCTGTGACTGTAATGGCGGATGAGGGGATGTTGTTATTCCCAAGCTGGAATCCAAAGCCACTGGGGAAAGAGGCCCCGGCTGCCCTCAAAATGAAAGTGGCATCACATTCAACGATTTTATTCTGGGCATTCGTGATCGTGTTGAAGGTATAATTCACAACCAGGTCATTGAAGTCATAATCTCCCTGGTTCGGCCAAAGGTCCTCAAACGCGAGGCTCCCGCTTCCGGAAGAAGGAAACATATTATTATAAGCCCTGGAAGCATCATTCGGGTAATCGTCATAACTGTTCGGAACCCCGTCGCCATCACTGTCGCTGCTTATGGCATAACCAACATCGGTATTAAACAAGGCACCGTAAACGGTACCGTTATAATGACTTGAAGTAGCATCAAAAACGCTGAGCCCGTTGCCTTCATTAAAATGCCAAAGCCCTTTGATCCCTGTCTCACTGCCACTCCATGGAACCGACATGCTTGAATTGACCTGCTGAGCTGTAAGCGCGGTATTCCAGATGCTTACCTCATCAATCAGGCCCTGGAAGAATTTCTGTCCCCCGTTATCTGAACCTATCGAGATGGTCCTGGCATTGTTAACCAGCGGAGAAA
The DNA here is from genome assembly GCA_903916595.1 of uncultured Bacteroidales bacterium. Taxonomy (GTDB): domain Bacteria; phylum Bacteroidota; class Bacteroidia; order Bacteroidales; family FEN-979; genus CAIRDP01. Next base: position 82,153 of record CAIWXI010000135.1, read on the forward strand.
TTACGGGAGTTGAGTTTCTCAAAACACCGTTAACATACAAATACAGAGTTGTACCATCATACACGCCTGCGAGGTGATACCATGTGTTGAGGGCTGGCTGACCTCCACCCCAACTGATCACCGAAGTGTTGAAATTCCCCATATAGACTGAGGCCAGAAATCCGTGATAAAGATCCTGCCCTAGTCCGCAGCCATCCCAGTCACCCTTCTGAACAATCTTCACCGATTGCTGTCGTGTGGGTTTTACCCAGGCTTCAAAGGAATATTTGTTCGGAAATGAAAGGGTAGCAGAATTTGGGATTTTAATCCAATCGGTTGTCCCGTTAAAACTCATGGAATAATTAACAGATACACTCTTTGTGTTTGGGAAAGAAAATTCAGTAAATGGCAAGTCAAGAGGTACCTCGATGGAATTGATCATCACGGTCTTTTCATATTCCGGAATGGTAACAGAAACAGTATAATCGACTGTGTTGTCAGCGAAAAATGCTTTGAGGTATAGTTTGCTTTCATCTCCCGAGGAGATCCTCAATACACCGGAAGGAATGTTGTGTAGCCGGAATTGTATGTTGCTGGCGGTGTTCCAGGTGAAAGAACTACCGACTTTCAGGTATTTCATTCCAGATGGTGTATTATCGGAAACTTTTTTGTTGCAGGCAGCGGAAATAACCAGAATGATAATCCAAAGAAAATAGATCTTTTTCATAAATTCTATCTTTACGGCAAAGATACATCAATCAACACCTGAAGTAAAGGGGCTTTTCGTAAGTGTTAACGGTATTCGATATAGTGTTGATGGTTTTTTCGGATCCGTATAAGAATACCGGAAACGATTTCTCGGTAGAAAGTTTTTGAGATCAAAAAAATTGATATCTTTGCTGTTTATAGAAAAGCTCCTAATTTTATCCAAGATAACGATTTAAACACTACACAATGAAGAAGATTCTCTGGATCAGTGGCATGATCATTTTTCTGGTTTCCTGCGGAGGCAATCAGGGAAACAAACAAGCCGTGCTTGCAGACTTGAAAAAGCAAAGAGACAAGCTGACTACCGAGATTACCAAACTCGAAAATGAGATCAATCCTCTGGGGAGTCAGCCGGCAACGGTTGTCAAAACGATGGATGTCGTGAAACGGTCTTTTGATCATTATATTGAGGTTCAGGGCCGTATTGACGGTAATGAAAATATTGGTGTAGTCCCGCGAAACCAGGGAGGCGTGGTTACAAAGATATTTGTTGTGCAGGGTGAACATGTAACTACCGGTCAGGTGCTTGCAGAACTCGACAATCAGGTACTGAAGCAAAGCGTGAAAGAGCTTCAGAATTCCATCGAATATGCCACCGACATGTATAATCGTCAGAAAAATCTTTGGGACCAGAAAATAGGTTCCGAGGCTCAGTATCTTGCAGCGAAAAACTCAAAGGAAACGCTGGAAAGGAAGATGAATACACTTCAGGACCAGCTTGATATGTCGAAGATAGTTTCCCCGATTGATGGCACGGTCGAGGATATACCCATCAAGGTAGGGCAGATGGCATCACCTGCATCCACTCAGCCCTGTTTCAGAATAGTGAATTTTTCAAGAGCCAAGGCCATTGCCGACGTGAGTGAGGCTTATTCTGCCAAGATTAAATCGGGCGACCCTGTAAAGGTTTATCTTCCCGATTTAAATACCGAGTTAAGCGCAACGGTCAGTTTTTCCAGTAAATACATTAATCCTACCAACCGTACCTTTACTGTAGAGGCTATGCTCCCCCCCGCCCCTGGCTTTACATTCAGAGCCAATATGATTGCGGTAGTGAGGATAAAAGATTACAGCAACCAGAATAGTCTTGCAATCCCACAGAATTACATCCAGAGCGCCCACGACGAGGGTCATTTCGTTTTTGTTGCCGAGGAGAAAGGTGGCAGGTATTATGCCAGGAAACGCATGGTAACACCGTATATCAGTTATAATGGGCTCACCGAGGTGCTGGATGGGCTGAAAGAAGGGGATAAAGTGATTACTACCGGGTATAAAGACCTGTACGACGGTCAATTGATTTCCTTCTAACAAGAGCAAAAACACTATGAAGAAGCCAGAAAAAATCAAGGAATTTTTCGCGACCAGCTGGGCCATTGATAACCGGGCCAGTATATATGTGCTCACGATTATCATTACTCTTCTCGGCGTGATTTCCTATATGAATATCCCCAAGGAACAATTTCCCGAGATTGTCATCCCGACCATCATTGTTAATACGGTTTACCCCGGCACTTCGCCTGAAGACATGGAGAATCTTGTAACCAGGCCTATTGAGAAGCAAGTAAAATCCCTGCAGAATGTAAAAAAGATCAGTAGCAACTCGATTCAGGACTTTTCTTCTATTGTAGTCGAATTTACAACAGGTATTGCCGTTTCTGAAGCTAAGCAAAGGGTGAGGGATGCTGTTGACAAGGCCAAATCGAGCTTACCTAACAACCTGCCAAAAGATCCTGATATCGCAGAGGTCGACATCTCTGAGATCCCAATTATGAACATCAACCTTTCGGGCGATTATGACTTGCAGAGGCTGAAGAAATATGCAGAGGAAGCTCAGGACAAGATTGAAACCCTGCCCGAGATCACCAGGGTGGATATTGTGGGGGCGCTTGACCGCGAGATCCAGGTCGATGTAGATATGTACAAGATGCAGGCGGCCAGTGTTTCGTTCAGGGATATCCAGAATGCCATAGCTGCTGAAAATGTTACCGTCTCGGCCGGTAATATAACGAACTACGGGCTCAAACGTATCCTTAGGGTAACGGGGCAGTTCAAATCGCCCCAGGAAATCAATGATATTATCATTAAGTCATCCAGCGGAGCTACAGTATATATTAAAGATATTGCAGAGATCAAGGATTCATACAAAGAACAGGAAAGTTTTGCCCGTTTTGAAGGAAAGAACGTGGTTACGCTTAATGTTATTAAAAAAAGCGGAGCCAACCTACTGAATGCATCCGACAAGATTAAGGGTTTTGTAAAAGAGATGAAGGAAACCTCCTTCCCTCCAGACCTGAAAGTGGAACTTACAGGTGAGCAGTCAAGGTTTACCCGCTCAACCCTTGAAGAGCTTAACAATACTATTATTATTGGCTTCCTGCTGGTTACCATTGTCCTTATGTTCTTTATGGGGCTGAATAATGCCTTCTTCGTTGCCATGTCGGTACCCCTCTCGATGTTTGTGGCTTACCTGGTCATGCCTGGCCTTGGCTTTACTATGAATATGATCGTGATGTTCGGTTTCATCTTTGCTCTCGGTATCATTGTCGATGATGCCATCGTGGTAATAGAGAACACTCACAGGATACATCGTTATATCCCTGATATAAAAACAGCGGCAAAACATGCGGCAGGGGAGGTTTTCCTTCCTATCCTTTCCGGAACTCTAACGACTCTTGCTCCGTTTTTTCCTTTGGTTTTCTGGCCGGGTATAGTCGGCAAGTTCATGCATTATCTTCCGGTAACGCTCATACTTACACTGTTTGCTTCACTTTTTGTTGCCTACATCATCAACCCGGTGTTTGCAGTTACTTTCATGAAGCATGAGTACGAGAAGGAGGAATATAAAGTACAGAAAAAGCAATTCCTTGTCAGCAGCCTGATTCTGGGGTCCCTGGCTGTTTTGTTTTATGTGGCCGGGGTGTTTTTTATGGGTAACCTGTTTGTATTTGCCCTGTTGCTTAATTTGATATACCGCCTTTGGATCAAAAATCTGATAATAAAATTCCAGAACTCTATATGGCCCGCAATACTGAATTTTTACGAAAGGCAGCTCAGGATTTTCCTCACTGGACGAAATCCCTATTATCTCTTTGCCGGTGTTGTGATACTGTTTTTTGCAACCTTGTATCTTTATGGCTCTTTCAAACCACAGGTTCTTTTCTTCCCGAATAATAAACCTTCCACAATCAATGTTTTTATAAAGATGCCCGTGGGGACAGACCAGAAGGTAACCGACTCCGTAACCCGGATTGTCGAAAACAAGGTTTCTGCAGTTCTCGGGAAGGATAATCCGATAGTTGAATCCATTATTGCAAATGTTGGTTTAGGTGCGGGAGAAAGTTTTTTCGACCGTTCCATTTCCCCTGAAAGAGGAAAAGTTACACTGAATTTTGTCGAAAGCAAAGACAGGGGCCACACAAATACCCTCGATTATCTCGACCAAATCAGGGCCCAGGTTCAGAATATCCCGGGGGTTACAATCTCGGTCGAAAAAAACAAAATGGGGCCTCCTACCGGGAAAGCCATAAACATAGAAATCACCAGCGATAATATCGATGATCTGATAAGTACTTCCAAGGATTTTCTGGGGTATCTCGATTCACTGCAGATCCCCGGCATCGACAAACTAAGATCCGATTTTGACGAAAGCAAGCCTGAGATCATCCTTGAAGTTGACAGGGTCAGGGCTAACCGTGAAGGGATTACAGTCGGTCAGATTGGTATGGAACTGCGGACGGCAATTTTCGGTTACGAAGCTTCCAAATACAAGGAGGATGAGGATGAATACCCTATCCAGGTGAGGTATTCGGAGGTTCAGCGCAAAAACATTAATAACGTGATCAATGCGAAGATTACGTATCGTGATATGAACAGCGGGCTGCTGAGGCAGATCCCGATTTCGGCTGTAACCCATATCGATTATCGTGATGCCTACGGCGGGATCAAACGCAAAAACCTGAAACGGGTTATCACTTTGTCATCTGATGTGACTTCAGGCCATTCGGCCAACGAGGTGCTTGCGACTATTGGCAATGCACTTAAATCATATAACCTCACAAAGGGAGTGGAAGTCAATTTTACCGGTGAAAAAGAAGACCAGGTTGAGACCATGTCGTTTCTGATCAATGCAATGATCATTGCTCTTGGACTGATATTTTTTATTCTGATTACTCAGTTCGGCAGCCTGAGCAAGAGTCTGATCATTCTCAGCGAAGTCATCTTCAGTATAATCGGGGTATTCATAGGCATGATCATATTTAAAATGCCGTTCGTAATTACCATGACCGGAATCGGGATCGTTGCACTTGGAGGCATTGTGGTAAGGAACGGCATATTGATCGTGGAATTTGCAGAGGTACTGAAAGCTGAAGGTAAAACTACACGGGAAGCTATTATCGGCGCCGGGAAAACCAGGATAACCCCTGTTGTTCTTACAGCCACCGCTACTATGCTGGGTCTTGTCCCTCTGGCGGTTGGGTTCAATATCAACTTCGTCACCCTGTTCACCCAGCTTAACCCTCATATCTGGATCGGAGGCGATAATGTGTCGTTCTGGGGTCCGCTCTCATGGACTATTATCTTCGGACTCAGCTTCGCAACCTTCCTTACACTGATTTTCGTGCCCGCATTACTACTGATCGATGCCAGAGCCAAGGCAGGTTGGAAGAGAAGCAGGGAATTGAAACGAAGAAGAAAACTTCAGGCTGGGAACAGATAACAGATAGCAGATAGCAGATAACCGATAACAGATGGCGGATGGCGGATGTTAGAACTGCTCGAGCAGTTTATTCAGCCTTGTTTTCTGGCTGAGGACCACGAAGATTGACTGCATGTAATTGCTGTTTGCAGTGAGAAACTGCGTATACCTTTGATTCAGGTCAGTACTGGAGGCAATTCCCTGGCGGTATTTTGTCATGGTTTTAGTATAAATTTTAAGGGCAATGTCAAATCCTTTTTTTTGGTTTTGGTAAATGGCATATGCATTGCTGAAATCTTTTTTGGCTGTTTCAACCTGGAGTTCAAGGCCTACCCTCATTTTTTCATCGGTGACTTTCGTTTTTTCCACATTCAGACGAGCCTGGTCAACGGCATATTTCCTGCTCCCACTGCTCCAGATAGGAACCTGAAGCTGAAGTCCCCAGTTTGAAGTCCGGTACCAGGATTGGTATTCCTTAAAAAAATTCCATTCGCTTCTCTGGGCATTCGCCTGAATGCCGAGAAACCCTGCAAGGGTCGGCTGGTATGCAGTCTTCGACAGTTTGTATTGCATTAATGTAAGATAATCGGACCTCTTCAACAAGGTGTAATCAATGTTCCTTGTATAATCAAAAGGCTGGTTTACAAGGGCGTCGCGGTCAACCTGGACCAGAAAAAAAGTCAGGTCGTTGGTCAGTGTCATCTCCTGGTCATCTTTGAGCCCGATCACGAACTTAAGGTTGGCATAGGCCACGTTGCGGCTGCTTTTTGTATCGGTAAGCTGAGCTTCAAGATTCGAGCGGTTCAAGTCGGCCTGGTCTACCTCGATATCTTCAATAAGTCCCTGTTCCTGTGCTTTCCTGGCATCCTCGACAAGCCTGCTCACAACCACGTAGGTCGAATCGAGGATCTTTATAGCCTCATCTGTTACGAGCAGCATATAATATGCATTGGCAACCATGTCCCTCACGTCAATTTTGTCCTTCAGGTTCTTCTGTTTTGCTGTCTCCAGATACGCTTTGGCGGTTTGCAATCCCACGAGATACTGTCCGCTGTATACCAGCTGGGTCAGAGTTGCTTTGCCTGTTGCATTGTACTTTGCACCCATCTGCATTGCGCCGAACCCAGGGATCAGCACAGTAGGTATGTCGATATAATCCATATAACTGATTTCCCCGTTTACCTGGGGAAGTCCGATAGCCGTATTCTGCCTGACCATCTTCTGGGCGATCTTGACATCGGTAGCCGAATTTTTCAGATCATAGTTATTATCAAAGGCATAATCCTGGGCCTGCTGGAGAGAAAAAGCAAGTACAGGCTTTTGTTTTCCCTGATTCTGAGCGGGAAGAGGGGAGAAATTAATAGTCAGCAATGCCAGTATACAATAAAAAGGCGAATGGAATGAGTAACTCATTTGTTAATTGAATTTTTTAAAGTTCAGATTGTTTTTTTTAGCTTCATAATAGGCAAGCCCGTTTTCAGTGGCAATGCCACGGATGAAGTTGTCTATCATAACATCGAAAATAGTCCTGAATGAATATCTGTCGGCAGGAAAAACTTCGGGATTGTGAAGGTCCATAAGTCTTCGGATGTAAAGACGGGACAATAATTCCACACTCAGGTCGGTGCGGTATATACCCTGACCAATGCCCTTGGTAAGGTTGATCTGTATCTTCTGGAAAATAAATTCTATCCTCTCTTCCACATGCCTGTGATATATTTCAGGATAATATTTTTTAAGATCGAAGGTCATCGACGGGCTGATATCCCTGAAATTCTCTCCAAGCTCCTTGCTTACGGTAAGAAGAATGTCAATTGCATTAACCCCTTCAAAGTTATATTGGGAAAAAATAATCTCAAAATTCCGGCGCTCATGTTCAAGCAGTTTTTCAACAAGCTCGTGTTTACTTTTAATATACTCGTAAAGCTTTTTCTTGGAGAAACCAATATCCCTGCAGATATCATCAATGGAGACAGATCGGACTCCGTATTTGTAAAAAAGTTCTCTTACCCTTTCCAGTATGTCTGTCAGTGTGTTATCCATAGAAAAGAGATAAGATAAATGGTTCAAAAATGATTTGCAAAGATAGGAAATTCCGGAATCAAGAAACAAAACACTTACAAAAAGTTTCTTAATATCCCGATTGATTGCACATCAGGCCGTCTCTGTTGTTTGTGACGTTTTTGTACTTTTGGTTCAGAATAGCAAAAGATGAAACCAATAGCATTGTCCCTGATTCTGCTCTCCGCAGGTCTTAGAGCTTTTACTCAAACTGAGTTATCGACCTGGTATGAACGCTCAGGAGGCACAGAAACGCCAAGGTATGCACAAACCATAGCCTTTTGCCAGGCTCTCGCAAAGTCTTCGGCAATGGTTCATTACACCAGCTTCGGGAAAAGTGCACAGGGCAGGGATCTTCCACTGCTTATTGTCGACAGGGACGGGCTTACCGATCCGGCTTCAATCCGTAAGAAAGGCAGGGTGATTCTTTTGGTTCAGGCCTGCATCCATCCGGGCGAGAGTGAAGGAAAGGATGCAGGCCTTATGCTGGTCAGGGATATGGTTATCGGCAATGTGGGAGCAGCCTTGCATAAACCATCCGGGTTCGGACATCAAGCTCCATCATCTGCATTCAAAAACATACTTGATAATGTTACCCTTTTATTTATCCCGATCTTCAATGTTGACGGGCATGAACGTTTCGGGCCATACAACCGTATCAACCAGAACGGGCCCAAAGAAATGGGCTGGAGGGTCAATGCCAACAACCTAAACCTGAACAGGGATTTTCTCAAGGCGGAAACTCACGAAATGAAGGCATGGCTTAAACTTTTCAATCACTGGATGCCCGGGTTTTTTATCGACATCCACACTACCGACGGGGCCGATTACCAGTACGTGCTTACCTATCTTGTCGAAATTTACGGCGATGTGGATCCGGGGCTTACGGTCTGGGCAAAAGATAATTTCATTCCTGAAATGAAAGACCACCTTCTGAACAGCGGGTTTCCTTCTACTACTTATGTGACTTACCGCAGATGGCATGATCCCAAAAGCGGGCTGATCAACGATGTTGCGCCACCCATGCTTTCGCAGGCTTATACTGCCCTGAGGAACAGGCCAGGCCTGCTTATCGAGACGCATATGCTGAAACCTTACGACAAACGTGTGGAAGGAACGTATGAATGTATAAAAACCACTATGGAGATCCTTCAAAAGAAGGGGAAACATCTTCAACAGCTGGAGCAGGAAGCCGACCGTTTTCTTGTTTCGGGCGACTTTCTTAAATCGCCATTCCCATTACAATTTGAAACGAGTATGAAAGACAGTACCATCTCGGATTTTCTTGGGTTCGAATATATAAAAGTGAAAAGCGAAGTAAGCGGGGGAGACTGGATACAGTACAGCAAGATCCCTTCAACCTTCAAAATACCTTGTTTTGAAAAGGCCGTTCCGGTTGTTAGCGTCAATCTTCCACTGGCCTATATCATTCCCCCTGAATGGAATGAGATCATTTCCAGGCTCGAACTTCACGGAGCCGTGATCAGCAGGACGAAAAGGGATACAGTCATCAGCATACAGACTTATAAATTCAAAAACACTAAATGGCAGCAGTCTCCTTATGAGGGGCATCATACGATGAGCAATATTGAATACGATGAGATCACCGAGGACCGCCTCATCCCAAAGGGTTCCGTAATTGTGCCGGTGAACCAGCAATGCGGGCGCATAATCCCTCATTTACTGGAACCGAAGGGCGACGGGTCCATGCTGTATTGGGGATATTTTGATGCTGTTTTCGAGCAGAAGGAATATGCCGAAAACTATGTGCTGGAGCAAATGGCTGCGAAGATGCTGGGCGAGAACCCTGCCTTGCGTAAGGAATTTGAAACAAAAAAAGCCGCCGATACTGCTTTTGCGAAATCATCCCAGGCTATATTAAACTGGTTTTATAATAAATCGCCATACTTCGATAACCGTAAGGGGATTTACCCGCTTGTAAAAGTTTACGACAGGAAAACCCTGGAAGCGCTTGAAAAGTGAGTAACTTCAGATACCCATCCCCAGACTTATTGAAAAATGAGTGCCCTTCTAGAGCAAGCGTATCTTTGATGTTCCCGTAATAATTTTTCCGATGACCGAAGCCCGGGAGATGCCTGCTGCAACGAGCTCCTTTATGGCTTCAGCCGACTGCTCTTCGGGCAGGGCCACCAGCAATCCTCCGGAGGTTTGTGCATCTGCCAGTAAAATTTTGACCATTTCAGGAACTTCAGGATTGCAATCAAGGATCCCGCTTACAAATTCCAGGTTATTTTTTGTTCCGCCCGGGATCATTCCTGCAACTGCATAATTCCACGCATCCGACAGCAAGGGTACTTTTTCCCACGACAGCTCTGCATTGAAGCCTCCGCCCGAAAGCATTTCTTTTAAATGTCCCAGCAGCCCGAATCCGGTCACATCGGTGCAGGCATGCACATCATATTTCATAAGAAGTTCGGCCGGTCTTTTATTGAGCTCAATCATAACGTTTACAGCTTCGGCCGCGGCAGCCGGGCTGGCAAAGCCTCTTTTTACTGCTGTGCTGATGATTCCTGTGCCAAGGGGTTTTGTAAGAATCAGAGCATCTCCCTCCTGCGGGCTTGAGTTTCTCCAGATCTTGCCGGGATTCACTTCCCCGCTTACAACAAGCCCGAATTTGGGTTCCTCATCTTCAATGCTGTGACCTCCTATGATCGAGATGCCTGCTTCCGCTACCTTATCAGTGGCCCCGCGGATGATCTCCTGAAGCACCTCAAAGGGAATCCTCTTTTCGGGAAAGGCAACGATACTGAGTGCAAACAGGGGAGTGCCTCCCATGGCCCATACGTCGCTCATGGCATTGGCCGCTGCAATAGCGCCATACTGATACGGATCGTCTACAACGGGTGGGATGAAATCTACAGTTTGAACAATGGCTTTATCCTTGCTTATCAGGAATACCGCGGCATCGTCGGAAGTTTCCGTTCCTACCAGAATATTTTTCCCTTCAGGCTTTGGAATGCTTTTCAATATTTTTTCCAGCGCCTGGGGTTTGATCTTGCAGGCACAGCCCAGCGCATGAGTATATTCAGTAAGTCGTATCTCTTTATTATTCCCGGCGGATGAGGGAGTGGTTTCAGCCCCCGCCTCTGCAATAGTGCGAGAAAAATGTTCAGTTAATCCTCCGTGTTTCCTGCCGCAGACGATCTCTACAGCCAGTTCAATCTCTTCCTGAGTGGTCATCCTGCCCAGGGAAAACCTGATAGTCCCAAGTGCATATTCACGGGGAACACCCATGGCCAGGAGTACAGCCGATATCGTTTCAAGCCCGGCGTGACAGGCAGCGCCTGCAGAAGCAGCCAGGCCTTTCCATTCGTTAAGCAGGACCGAAGCATCTTTACCCCTGAAACCCAGGCTGAGCGTGTTCGGCAGACGCTGCACCGGATGGCCGTTTAGTCTGACTCCGGGCAAAGAATCTGCAATTCCCTGGTGGAGACGATCTCGCAGGTTGGCAAGACCTAAATTCAATGAAGACTTTAAGCCTTCTTCATCCGTACATCGTACATCGTACATCGTACATATCTCCGCCGCTTTGCCAATTCCGGCAATACCCATGACATTCTCGGTTCCCGCCCTCAGTCCCTGCTCATGATCTGCCCCGTGTATGATCTTTCCTAATTTTATTCCCCTCCTGCAGTACAAGGCTCCAACTCCTTTTGGGGCATAAAATTTATGTCCTGCAATGGATAACAGGTCCACTTGCATCTTCTGCACATCCACCGCAATCTTCCCTATGGACTGGGCTGCATCGCAATGAAACACTATGCCATGTTCTCTTGATATTTTGCCTATCTCCTCTATTGGTTGGATGGTGCCGACTTCGTTGTTTGCATGCATGATACTGGCAAGAATGGTTTCCTTACGGATGGCCTTTCTGAAATCATCGGGGTTTACCATCCCGTAGCTGTCGACAGGTAACCAGGTAATATCAAAGCCCATGTTCGAAAGAAACCGGCACACTTCTGTCACCGCGGGGTGTTCAACAGAAGAAGTAATAATATGGCGGCCTTTAACTGCATTTGAAAATGCAAAGCCTTTCAATGCCAGGTTGTTGGATTCAGTGCCACCCCCGGTAAAAATGATCTCATCGGGTTTGGCATTGAGCATGTTGGCCAGGCTATTCCTGGCGTTTTCCACGGCCTTTCGTGCAGTGATCCCGAATTCATGGGAGCTTGAAGGGTTGCCGAAGATTTCACCGAGAAAGGGACGCATGGTATCAGCCACCCTGGGATCGGGAGGGGTTGTGGCATTATAATCAAGATAAACCGGGCTCATTTTCGATCTCATTTAACAATTCAAGAATAGCTTCTGCATGGGAGCTGGGAGAGGAGCCCTGCAATGCAATTGTGAGTATTTCCTTGTTCTCCCTTTTAGCGATAGCCTTTTGATAGGCTTTATCGTAATACTCGAGAACGCTATCAGCAACAGAACTGAAATCACTTTCTTCAAGTGACTTCATTGCATACTGGTACCGGGCTCCACCCAGGCCTTCGCGTATCCTGAACAAGGCTTCAGCAAGCAGCTCTTTGTCAAAGAGGGAATACTCGGAAACCAGCCTGGCGATACGTATGTTTCTATCCAACCCAACCTTAACCATTTTAGCCCGGGAGATTTGTTCGAAAACAGGTGGAGGTAAAGCAACTTTGCCGATGCTGCGGCTTTCGTCTTCCAGCCAGATCCTTCTGGCGGGATCCATCCCTGACCAAATCCGGTGCAGATCATTCTCAAACTGCTCATTGGTTGGCTGGGAGCCCTGGCCTAATGCGCCGAATACCGATCCCTTATGGCAGGCAAGGCTTTCCAGGTCAATTACCTGTTCCCCCAAACCTGCCAGTGAACTCAGGATCTCCGTCTTCCCGCATCCTGTATATCCGCCCAGGACCATGATTTCTGCCACTGACGACAGGGCCTCACGGATGAACTGGCGATAGGCCTTGTACCCGCCTTCGAGGATGGATACCTTGTATCCGGCTTTATTGAAGACCTCAGCCATGAGTTCGCTCCGCATGCCACCTCTCCAGCAATGAATGGCGACCTTGGTACCAGGGATCATATTCTTCAGTAAATCAACATAATGGAAAACCTTTGGAAGTGCGATATTCAGTCCTTTTACAATAGCCGCATCCTTCCCTTGCTTCTGGAAAAGGGTTCCTATTACCGCTCTCTCATCATCCGAAAACAAAGGAAGATTAAAAGCCCCTGGAATATGGCCAAATGCAAATTCAGAGGGAGAACGCACGTCAACGAAAGGGTACTCCGGCTCAAGTTCAAGAAAAGTCTTAGCCTCTGATTTTATAATCATGATTTTTGAAAAAGAGAATCTGCCCTGCAAAGCTACTATTTCATAGATTATCAGCCACGTTTATACTTATCTAAAACATGGGTACATGAGAAAATAATCGTAATTTTGCCACTCATTTATGCGGTTCTCGTATGAGCGATTTTATTCATCATGAATGTGGAATAGCCCTTGTAAGGCTTCTGAAACCTCTTGAGTATTATCTGGCTAAATATGGGACTGCTCTTTACGGTCTGAACAAGTTGCATCTCCTGATGGAGAAGCAGCATAACCGCGGACAGGATGGCGCTGGTCTGGCATCTGTAAAATTTGATCTTGAGCCAGGCAACCGCTTTATACATCGTTTACGTTCAAATGCCGATTCCCCGATACAGGACATTTTCAGCAAGATCACTAAAAAACTTAAAGACATAGAGGAACGGTTGCCCCAGAATCTACTCGACGTTCAATGGCTTAAACAGAATGTTGATTTTGTTGGTGAACTTTATCTGGGACATCTCCGTTACGGTACTTTCGGAAA
>CAIWXI010000136.1 GCA_903916595.1 uncultured Bacteroidales bacterium
AATTTGCTACCTGATCCGATTTCTTTCCAATCTTTGCTTAATCCCGCTGATAACCTTTATCGGTGAATCAACAATTAACATATTGGAGATCCAGTCAGGTATATTTCCAGCCGGGTCAATATACCCTTCAAGAACTACATGAGCCATATTATTGCCAACTCTTTCAACGGTCCAGGTCTGCCGGTACTCTTTAATACGAATCTTGTCCTTACGTTCAGCAATAGCGCCTGAAAGCGGAGTGGCTGTTATCTTGCCCGCACCGGTTACCGGGTTGGTTGTGACTTTAACATCCACGCAAAGGTCCCGATCTGTTACCGGCCATGGTAATTTATATACCAGATAGTACTGCGCCCGTTTGTTCTTTTCATATTGCAGAACTTTGATCTGTGTGAAGTTCTTATCCCACCATTCGGTATTATTAACGTCTTCAATCAGGGCGAAAACCTTTTCTGCCGGGGAATCGATGTCGGTTACGCCTTTATATGATTTCAGAGATTTTCCGGCTTCCTTACGGGTGTATATTTTTATTCCATCCTTTTCTTTGATAAAATTCCAGGATTGCGCAGGCATGGAACATGAAAACACCAGGGTAATAAAAAAAATAAGAATGGAACAAACCCGGGTTTCCAATGACTATTTCAATGAATCAATAAATTTCTGCAGTTCAGCCTGGCTTGACGAGCGAAGAACGTCTTTCACCTTGCTATAGTCAGAGGGGTTCCAGCAATGTTTATAGGCATATTTTGCGAAATTCAGCCGGGATGATTCGCCTGAGAAAATGTAGATCATGTTGATGATCTGAGACGTTGTGAGGCAATTTTTATCGGCCAGGCTCTTAGCCTGCGACAGCTTCGGTCCGTCAAAAGGTGCGTTGGTTATCATTTCCCGGGAAGCAATAAAACCAGGCTCCTCCATGGGGTTAGAGCAGCCTTTCCCGTTTCCGCCCGGTGAAGTGGCTTCAATGGCTGCAGTTTCAGCCGTTTTCTTTTCAGCCTTAGTGACGGCATTATCGGCCGAAACGGCTGTATTCCCTTCGTTATGGACATATTCAGAGCTGGTTTTCTCGAGAACGAGTTTGCCTTTGTCCGATTTTTTTATGACATAAAAAAGGTCGGATCCCGGAGAATTGAAAATGGTTTTGGAGAGCTCCGGGATTGAGCTGTCCTCAAACATGATACGTACTTTAAAGGTCGGGCCTCCCGGCCGGTTTGTTTCAACGCGGCTGGCCGGTTTGTCGTTACGCGGTGAATTACCAACGTAAGCGGTGAATTTTTCTCCTTTTTCGGAGAAGATGACAATAGACGTCTGTGCACTCACTTTCCCGGCAATAACCAAGGCCAGGAGGAGCGATAAAATAATGCGTATGGATTTCATAATCTTTCTGTTTTAGGAAGTGTTTTATCTGTCACAAAAATAATAAAACTTTCTGGCCGTTTTACTAAATTGGCAATAAGATCGGAAACCTCGGACTGAAATATTTTATACATTTACTCATCACAAAAAGCAAAAAACATGAAAAAACTGATATTCTCAATTGTTCTGATGTTTACAGCCATTAATATCGGATTTGCCCAGGCAGATACCGAAGGATGTAAAGACCATGCACTACTTTCACGCATGCCGGGATATTATATTTTAGAATGTACTCAGAATTATAACCAGCTCGATTTTTATGACAGTAAGGGTCAGGAGATAAAGTTAGAAGGAAACCTTACTTACACCTGGTATTTGTTTAATTTGGAATCGGGAAAACCAGAACCAAGTTTTTTTCAGATCATAAAAAATTATGCCAACGCAATTATTAAAATCGGAGGCAGGAAAATTTATGAAGATAATGGATTGGGCTGCTACGCACTGAATAAAAACGGAAAAGATTATAACATCAAAGTATCCTGTACCAACAGCAGTGATATTTTGCTGTATGTTCTTGAAATGGAGGCAATGAAACAGGAAATTACTGCCAATGAAATGCTTGACGCACTCAATAAGGATGGTTTTATATCTCTTAACATTCTTTTTGAAACAGGCAAATCAACTATCAAGTCTGAATCCCTTCCGGTCATCGACCAGGTTTACCAGTTGATGAACCTTGACAAAACACTTAAGATCAGTATCGAAGGCCATACTGATAATGTTGGTGATGCTGCAAGCAATAAAAAACTTTCGACCGACCGGGCTAAATCGGTTATGGATGCACTCACAGCAAAAGGCATTGATAAGACAAGAGTCTCATCCATCGGTTGGGGACAGGAAAAGCCCGTTGCTGATAACCGCACTGAAGAAGGCAGGGCAAAAAACAGGCGGGTGGAAATCATCAAGAAAAATTAGCCCGGGAACCTGCCGGCCCTGTTCTCGGCATTTTTCCTCAGGTTATAATAATAAAAATTAATGTCGAAAATGTGGTAAACCCCCAGGTCTAGACCACATGAGATTGCATATATGGCTTTGTCGTTCACGCTGCTGCAGATGATAACACCATGCGCAAGATCAATACGGGCATCAGCGAAATTAAGATCCTTTCCGAAATGGGTCATAGTGCCGTCGGGCATATAGGATCCCAGGCTTTCAGAAGCCAGAGCCGGGGTTTCGTCCCTTTTCCAGTTGATCGGGTTGATCACAATCCCTATGTTGTTTGCCACCACTATGTTTGTTCCCGGAACCACCTTCGGCGACTGTGTATTGTATGAAATGATCACACCCGTATCATCAGGGCCTTCGGCAAACTTCAGGTGTTTGTTAGTTGCCATGAATTCAGCCGTTACCGGATAACCGATCACGTAGGCCGCGATCATTCTGGCATACACATCGGGATGCGTTTTCATGTATTCCGAGAGGAGGAACATGATCACGTTCGAGCCCTGTGAATGCCCGGCGATGATAAAGGGGCGGCCATTGTTGAAATTGTTAATGTAATAATCAAATGCTGCCATGACATCCGCGGCAGGCACTTTCCTGACTACCTCCCATCGCTGATCCTCGGCTAAAGAAAGAGTGTATTTCCCGTCGGCCTGACGGTAATAAGGTGCATATAGATTACCTGTTGTCTCAAATGCGGTTGCCTGGCTGCTGAAGGCTGATGCCGCACCCTGATGCATGCCGGGGTGGTCGATGGAGCAATAGTTCGGCTCCGCCGGATCTACCTTTGCCCATACAGTCGGGTAAACATAAAATACATCCACGGGTTTCGATGGATGAGCTGGCAGTGACAGCCAATGCATGGGGTTAGAGTAATCGGTGACATATGGATTTTCCATTTTCATCTGGTTGGAATGGTTATGATCGGGGTCGATTTGGGGTCGCCCACCTCGATGAGTGAACTCAGCAACAGAATATGGGAAAAAGTCTGCTTTGAAGTGAAATCATCCATCGCTATGTAAAACCAGTACCCATGATATAATACCGAAATAAATGGGTCGGCTGGCGGTGTCTTGCTGCTTTGGATCTTAATGAAAGGCTTTTCGGGCGATCCATCCTCCATTTTAAAATAAGGCGTCTTATACGTCACTTTTGCATCCAATTGTTCGCCGGGTACGTCAATGGTTGATGAGATTTCGCTCAAAAGCTCCAGAATTGACCTAGTCGACAGAGCTATCTGCAAACTGTCGGAATGGTGTATTCCCTTTCCGATCCTAAACCTGGTATTGCCGGGAGGGAGATCCAGCACCTCGTTGAGTCGCCTTACTTTGGCCTTGACCATACTGTCGGAATTTTCCACGACTTCGATCAGGATTCGCTCATCGGAAGTGCCTGTTTTTTCCAACACGAAATCCATTCCGTTCTCATTCTGCAGGGACCTCAGTGTTTCCAAAATCTCGAAGAACCCGGGTGAAGCCGCGTGCTGCCTCACATAACCGCCGAACGAATTCTTCATGCCGTTTATGGAGTTCATGGTCAGCCGGAACAGAATGTCAATCGGATAGCCGGAATATACGAGGCTTATAATGGTGGAAGGCGAAACAGGATTCATGAGGTTCATTGCGAACTGACGTCCCGAAAGCGGAGAGTAGGTGATAGTCGGGCGGTCGGTGAATGTGGCCATACCGCTGACAGAAGGGTTCCACCCGACTCCTTTTTGCTCCAGGGCAATCCCGGCACTGACCGATCCGGAGACCTCGTACTGGTTGATGATGGATGCAACATCCATAAAAACAGGGGCATCGGCATACCTCATCCTCACAATATTCAGCAACAGCTGGTTCTTCCATGAATCCGAGACTGCATTCAAATAAGCATTCCGGTCACGGACGACCGATTTCGGACCCACACTTCTGCACGAAAAAAAGAGAAGCAGGGATGAAAGTAAAAGCAACCTTGAAACGATGGTTTTCATAGCCTGTTTTACGGCCAAAGATAAAGATCTTTCACTCCGGATTTACTGATCGTATCCAAACATATTTTTTCATATTTTTACTCCTCCGCAAACAGCTTATGAAGAAACTGTTTTTATTATTCTTTGCCGTTATAAATTATACTTCTGCATTCTCCCAGATCGATTCTGTAACATACGGGATTTCCGCTTTAACCCAAGGTTCAGGACTTTATCTTTCCAAAATCAATGTGGCTGACGGAAATATTGCAAAAATTTCCCCTGATGCTGCTCTTCTGTCTCCCGGTCTGTACGGCAGAACCATTGATCCCCTGCATCATCTTTATTACTATGTAAATGGGTCCGGTTTACTGGCGTTTGACCTTAATACGGGAGAACTGATCAGGAAAATCTCAATCACCAACTATTTGAATTCAACCTTCCACGGGATCAGCTATAATTACCCCGATTCCTTACTTTACGGAATCGCAGTAGATGCCGCTGGTTTGAACGTTAAACTGGCAAAACTGGATCCATACACCGGGGCTGTAACACCCGTTTCCGACAGCTCTCTGGCAACAACTTACAATGTTTTAACAGGTACCGCACTGGATCCTGTTCACGGTTTGTATTATTTTACAGCAATTAACAATACTGCATATCATCTGATCGGAGCTGATCTTCATTCGGGCAAGCTGACTTCAGACCGGCCCATAGGAATTGCGCCGGGCGACAGGTTTGGCCCGATGGAATATAATTGCCATGATTCCAGCCTTTACGCTCTGGCAGGCAACTATATTCATGGAAGAAAACTGGCCCGAATCAACCCTTATGATGGCGTTGTTACCCTTCTTTCGAAATTCAATGTTGCAGATACCATACTTAACGAATACGTGACCATTGATCCGTTCCAACAGGTTTATTATTTCGAAGCAACAGATCATACTTACAGGGGTGTAAATATCAATTCCGGTGATCTCGTATCCATGTCTCCCATTACCCCGTTCACAGGTTCATACTTTACGGGATTCCTTTTCAATCACATTTGCTATGTTCATTCACCTTCATCGATAGCTGAACCCAATACAGACGCGGGATTGACGATATTCCCCAACCCCGTTTCCGATCAACTGAATATCAGATCAACGGCTCCATTATATAAGGTCGAGATCCTCGATTTCACGGGGAGGTCGGTATTTACCGAACATTGTCGGGGACTAAAGGAATTCCAGGCAGATCTTTCTGGTGTCCGGGAAGGTATTTATATACTGCGGATGAGTACCGGTACAACATCTGCATCGCGGGAATTTGTCAAGGTTGCGCCTGGCATTCAGCCAGGGCATTAATTTTTTGAATGGAGAAACCTTTATGTACAGGTCGGTTCTTCTTTTTGCTTTTATGCTGATGGTCTTTAAAGAAATCCATTCGCAGGATACCCAGTCAGCGAACTGTGATATATATACCGATATCCCTTCCTGCCCTTCAAATCCTGTCGATAAACCGGGTTACTACATCCTCCTTGACCAGGCATTTCAGAACCCTTCAAAATACTGGAATGTAAGCAAACCCAATGACGATAAAGGCTGCGATTTTAATTTCATGAGAAACCAGAATAATGTTTCTTTTCCCGTTAATGCTCTTCTCCAAAACACAAACGTCCCTGTGATGGGTTGTCCGTATTCCATGGGCGAGATTAAAACGATGACCGTCGATACTTCCAATCACACCTTCAGGAGTTACTACTTTTACGGCAGCGGATATGTTGAAGCAAAAATAAGGCAGCTTTATTGTTCCCCGGGGCAGGGTAGCGCCATGTGGCTCTGGTGTGTGCTTGATTCCGATGATCCGTCTGTTATTCATCCGGATATTCTGGACGATAACGAGATCGATGTGTTCGAAACCCAGCCAAACGATTCAGGCAGCTTTAATGTTGCATATCACTGGAGGATGAAAGAAGGCCTGCAGAAGGTTGAAAATTATTACAGGATACACAACAGCTCGAATAGTTTTACTGACTGGACAGTGTTCGCCGTTCGTTGGAGCAAGGATAGTATAAACTGGTATGTCAACAACAAACAGGTCTCCAGGATGGTGATGACCGATAAACCCTCGGGTTGTACCTCAGGAGATCCAAAGTCCTTCTTCCCCGCCGATGGCCCTTTTTGCCTCAGGTTCAATTCCGGCCCCAATACGGTTGGTGATCACAACCCGGTTCTGCCGTCCACACTTCCAAACCATCTCGAGATTGAATATGTAAGGGTTTACAAACCCCAGGGAGAGAAAGCCACACCGATTACTTTTTTTTCAGGAACCAGAAACCAGATCTGCATTTCAGAGACTTCCTTCGAGACCTCAAACACTATCTTATCGGCCAATTATTATCCCGATGCCACCTATTCCTGGTCATCCCCGGCTTTTGAAATTCAGCCCTTTGAATTTCCTGATCATCAGGCCCAGCATCATAGCGGGAAAGTCAAAATATGGGTAAAACCCGGTATGACGGCAAACCAATCCTATCCCATCATTCTCTCGACCAATCTTCTGTCTCATGCTGAACAGGATACGGCCTGGTATTTTATTACTGATACAATCCCGCCAATGCCACAGGATAACTTCCAGGCTTCCCTCATAGCGGGACCATTATGCGTTTATGAGATCAGTCATCCGGTAACGAATTCTTCCACTGCCGGATGCGAATTTTTCAACGAAGAAACACAAACCTGGCAGCAAGCATCAATCCGTACAATGAATAACGGCAGGTGTTCTTTTTATGGCCATTATGAACCCCAGACTTACCTTACAATACAATACCGGGAGAAAAATGCCTGCGGCTATTCAGAAATAAGACATTCAAATCTCACAGTACCCCTGCCACCCCCGGGAAGCTGCGGATGGTGATCCCTCAGCTGCACAAGCCATGAAGATGATCTGATTTGCAGCATATCGTTCTCCCTCTCCTATCGCCCAGGCGGGGATGAACTTTTTATTGAATAATCAGTTTTTCCGTCCTCGTAAACGTATTGGTTTTGATTTTCAATAAATATAGTCCTGCAGGTATTGTAAGATTCAGATGATCTTTCACATTATTACCTGGATTGGTATATGTTTTCCTGTAAAATTCACGTCCCGATAGATCCGTAATATCGATATTTACGGTCTGATTCCCCAGATCACTCATCTGTAAGTTAATCGAACCCTTAGATGGGTTGGGCTGAATACTGACAGTAAAATCTTTTGATATCGCACTCACACCTGTACATTCATCAAAGAAAATATGAACAGTATCATAGGTGACACCTGAGCAGGGTAAGGGAGAATGAGCCACTAATATTAAATCAACACCGTTTAATTTATCCTGGGTCATTGGAAAATACTGGGTGACCAGATTCATCGGATTGGAGAACTGTCCGTCCCCAAGAGTCATCCATAATGACTCATCATAATTCTCGGCACTGCCATGTAATGCAAATTCAGGAACATAAGAACAATAGATCGTGTCATTCCCGGCAAAAACCGTAGCTTTATTATGAATGGTAATATTAACCGAATCCATCACAGCATGTATCCCGTCACTTACAGAAACGATGAACGTAGTCGATACCTGAGGCGCTACTCCCGGATTTTTCAGAGTCGATACAAACCCGGCCGGATTTGATGTCCATGAATAAGTATATGTACCTGTTCCACCTGCAACCAAACAATTAAGATGGGAGCTGTCGCCCTTACAGATCGAAAAAGGATTGGCGGTGGCGGCCACACTCAGAAGATTGAAAAAATTAAAAGATGCAATTCTTGTAAGCCAGTTTGTTCCCATACTGCCCATATATTGCTGGGTATACCAGAACGTTGTACCATCAGCAGGATCAACCGTCATGGAACTGTAATCTCCCCAGCGGCAGGTATTACCCCCGTCCAATGACGTATTTGACCCGGTGCCGTAAACGATTCCCCTTTCGGGAAGCGACATTGTATTCAATGCATCATTCTTCATCCTTCCTGCATATTTGATGGAAGGATACATGGTACTGCCCGAAATGGAGAAACCAAGGGCTATGTTATTGGCAGTATCCATTGCAGCACTCCCCATCCAGCGGCATTTACCATCAGCCGGGGCATACGTTGACTGCTGATAAACACTCCAGGGGTTCCCGGTAGTTTTCCGCATTTCGTACCAGCGGACACCTGCAATATTGGATCCTGCATTCACAGTATGGTTGCTTACCATCGACCAGTGGTCACTGAACTTGCGGAACTGTAACCTGTACATCAGGCGGTCGGAAAGGACTTCGGCAGGAACGTTTGTTCCTTTTTGAGGAATTCCGCTCAGGTTTGAATTGAATGCAGTTACAGGTAACTGAAGATAATTTCCGAATGTGGAATTTGACGGAGTCGTCCAGTCAACATGAAATTCATGCACTCCCAGGTAAGGAGGGGATTCATTCATGTAGACAAAATAGTTCGGAGTTCCCATTGGGGGTAATTCTCCATCGCAACTCGAAGGAAGAAACGAATAAGCATTATTCGATGCAGGTAATGTGAAGTACACCATCAGGGCTGATGCACTTCCTGCAATCATTGCAACGCGGTCAAAAGCTGCCATTCCTGTACCTGCATAACCGTTTGGGAAGCGGTTGACCGACATATAATACCCGTCGGGCCAGATTCCGAATTTAGGGTAATCGGGCAATCCGTTAAAACTATATTCCCAGCGATACCAGCTGCCGGTCGGATCACTCGTTTGTGAGACGGCAATCATCACAAAATTAGCCCCGGCGGGATATGATAACTGTGAAAAAAACCAGCGGTCGGCATCCGCATCATACATCACAATACCGTCCCCTCCGTTCATGTTATTTGGCATCCCGTTCCACATAACAGAGTTGCCAACTGGTCCCAATACTTTCGTTCCCGCTTTGTTATAAATTGAAAAATGGCAGTTTACATCGGCGAAATAATGATTGGGCCCGACTTGTCCGGTTACATCCGGCGGATCATATCCCTGAGAGTTACTGTTGCCGTCAAAATTCGCAATAATTGTATCCTGCGAAGTGGCTCTTAATTTAATGTCATTCCGGACCAACGGGTCTTTCCAGTCAGAAGAAAACTTCTCGCGTTGCGTTTTTTTCACATTAAAATGGTTCAGGATCACTTTCCAGGAATTGTCTGCTTTTTCGGGTACGGTTTTAACCAGGTCCCTTAATGGGGGTGTCATGTCAAAATATACCGGTTTAAATATCTCCGGGCCTGTTTGCGCGAATGAATAGCCGGTTGACAGTAAACAAAACAATATCAATAATAATGAATTTCTCATTGTGCGGATTGCCTTTGGATGGTTTAAAATAGTTGTTAAATAAAATAGTCCGGGATCATGAAGCGAAAGTATTCAATCTTCCCGAGTTTAAATTCAAAAAAATGATTCATTTCTTGATTTCTTATTATCTTTAAACGTTTTTGCAATACTGCAGCAAAACAAGATAACTTTCCATCTGGATGAAAACCTTCTTACTCATCTTCGCATTTCAGGCTTTGTGGCTTTTTTCTTTTCCGCAACAATATTCCTTCCCGTCCTATTCCATCGAGCAGGGATTATCGCAAAGTGTTGTCAACTGCGTGATGCAGGATAAAGATGGATTTATTTGGGTTGGAACTCAGCATGGCCTTAATAAATTTAACGGGTATAATTTCGAGGTTTATACTTTTGACCCCTCCGATACAAATTCCATTTCCAATAACTGGATCTATTCACTGATCGAGGATAAAGCCGGTAATCTTATCGTTCTCACAAAGGGAGGCGTTAACATCTATGACCGTATCAGGAATATATTCAGCAGACTGAAGCTTTCAGGTTTATCAGCCAGGGCTGGCAATAATTATCCTTACGATGTGATCCTCACGCATACCGGCAAGATCTGTTTCAACATGGCTCCTGACCTCGTCATTCTCGATCAGGAGAAAAAAACTGTGATAAAGTATACCAGCAGGCTGGAATACGACGGCTCTGTCAAAGACCTTAAGGTCCCCATGATTGAAGACAGGACCGGGCACATCTGGATGGGGTCCACCCGGGGACTCTGCCGTTTCAATCCAGAAACCTCTAGTTTTACTTACTTTTTGAATATCCCTTCCGATAACAGTTCGATCAGCAATAACAATATAGCCGCCCTTTACGAGGACAGGGACGGTGATATCTGGGTTGGCACTGCCGACGGACTCAATGTTTACGACAGAAACCTGCAGAAGTTCAGAAGGTATTACCATGATCCCCATGAGCTTTGGTGCCTCAGCAACAACGTCATCCGTGCTGTCATACAGGATAAAGATGGAAATTTCTGGATTGGTACCGAAGGAGGAGGATTGAATTTACTGCGGATGACATCCGCCGGAAAACCTGTTTTTGAAGTTTTTAACAGCGAGATAAACAGACTTCCTCATAATATCGTGAATGACCTGATGATCGACCGATCGGAAAATCTTTGGATAGGCACGCTGAGCGGTCTGTGTAAAACGGACCTTAAAAAACAAAAATTCCGGCTGTACAGGAAAGACGCAACTCCTTATTCGGTCGATCTTCTGGGCAATGTCATCGCCTCGATTTTCAAGGACGACAAGGGAAAGGTCTGGGTTGGGAACTGGGGACAGGGTTTGAACATTCTTGACAGAAAAACGGGTGACGTCCAGCATTTTTCATCGAAACTCACTGGCAACCGGTACCTGTTAAACGATTTTATACATTACATCTACCAGGACGACAGGAAAAGAATATGGCTAGGAACCCGCGACGGGTTATTGGTGTGGAAGGCTGAAAACAATTCATTCGTGCCGTCAGCTGATCTTTTCAGGGGCCTGGGAATACCTGATTTGAGAGGAATAAGAATAAATAAAATTCTTCAGGATGAGCGGGGAAACTATTGGATTGCTTCCACGAACGGAGTTTATATGTTTAACCTTGGGGATGGATCTTCTGAACACTTTTCAACGGAGGCTGATGAGAGTCACAGTTTAAGCGGTAACCTGGTTTATTGCATTGCCAGGGATCACCAGGGGATGATCTGGATGGCCACGCTCAACGGGCTCGACGTGTATAATCCTGCCGGAAAAAAAATATCGCACTTCAGGAAAATCCAGGGTCTGGAGAATTCCCTGTCTGATAATTTCGTGATCTCCCTCTGTGTTGATCATAACGATGACATTTGGATCGGAACAGGTTCGGGAGTGAATAAATTTGTGAAAAAAGATTCCACATTCCACTACTTTTCGAAACAGAGCGGCCTGCCAACCGACCAGGTATTTGAAATACTGGAAGACGGCCGTCTCGATCTGTGGTTTTCAACAGGGAATGGATTATCAAGATTTCAGCCAGCTACAGGGTCAGTCAGAACATTCACCCCTGAAGAAGGCTTGCAAAGCCTGGAGTTTAACCTGAGATCCGCGTACAGGGGTTCCGACGGGGAAATGTTTTTCGGAGGGATGAACGGCTTTAACTCTTTTTATCCCGATTCCCTGAAAGACAATTCATTTATTCCTGCCATTAATCTGACAGCGTTTACAAAAACCAGCAGCAACGGGGCAAACACAAGGATAAATCCACAAAACATAAAGGAAGTAGAATTTGACAACAATTATCCTTCGTTTACAATCGAATTCGTTGCCCTGGAATATACAAAGCCTGAAAAAAACAAGTATTCTTATAAAATGGAGGGCATTTCGGATCAATGGATCGACATAGGAAATCGCAGGTTTGTTCCGTTTTCGAACCTTCCTCCTGGCGAATATACTTTCAGGGTTAAAGGTTCAAATAACGATGGTGTATGGAACGAGAAAGGAAACAGTATTAAAATCATCATCAAACCTCCATGGTTTAAAAGTACCCTGGCCTATATCATTTATGTCATCGATCTTTTGCTGATCGTATTTTTCTTCGTGCGCTGGAGGGTGAGAAGACTTGTTATGGAGAAAAATCTCCTCGAGGGAAAGGTGCTTGACAGGACCCAGCAGATTCAGACTCAAAGGGACATGCTGCTAAAATCACAGCAGGACCTTGACACCATCAACAAGGAACTTGAAAAACGGGTCGAAGACAGGACAGCCGAATATTTACTTGCGAAAGAAAAAGCTGAATCAAGCGACCGTCTCAAAACAGCCTTCATGCACAATATTTCTCATGAGATCCGTACTCCTCTGAACGGAATATTGGGGTTTGGGCAAATAATGCTTTACGATGACATGTCATCCGAAGAGAAGAAAAAATATTTTGACGTCCTTCAGCTAAGCTCCGAACGCCTGCTAAACACGATCACCGACTATATGGATATTTCCCTGATCGTTACAGGCAACCTCGAGGTGAACAGGAAATGGTTTAATCTGGGTTCCATGCTGGATGGACTTTTCGCTAGTTACGAGAATGCAGCCAGGTTAAAACAACTGGGGCTTTCCCTGATCCTTCCTCCTGATCACGGTCAGGGACAATTATTTACTGATCAGGAGCTGCTAAGCAAGATCCTGGGACACCTTATCGATAATGCCATCAAGTTTACAAACAAAGGTAGTGTTGAGTTTGGCTATGAGGCCCGTGAAGAAGAACTCCGGTTTTTCGTAAAGGACACAGGATGCGGTATTGCCGAGGACGACTATGATCTTATTTTCGATCACTTCGCACAGGCAAGGCTTGCAGGCAGCGTATTACATGAAGGTAGCGGACTTGGTCTGTCTATCGCCAAAGGTTTTGTCCAAATGCTGGGGGGCCGTATCTGGCTGAGATCATCGGAAGGAGAGGGAAGCACTTTTTTCCTGACCATCCCGGGAGAGTTATCTGCTGCATGACTTTGTTGATGCGTTCAAAAGCCCGCATCATTTACTGCCTGAACAGTAAACATCTGCTAATGCAATGGCATCAGAGATGATTTGCAGCCCTTCGTCGATCTGCTCTTTTCCTGTTTTCCGCACTTTTAAAATAAGTGCTCTGAACCCCTTGATTTTATTGAGATGGGTTTTGTAAATGGGTGTCCCGATAGTATATTTGTGCATGTTTTTAAGAGAAAAGAAAAATTCATCGGGC
>CAIWXI010000137.1 GCA_903916595.1 uncultured Bacteroidales bacterium
TAAACTTCAGCATTGTTCATTTTTGATGCTCCCCGCCCGGGAGACTTATTTCGGCATCTGGCCCGCCAGTGAAAAATTTATGCAGACTATCAAACCGGAATAAAAATTCTGGAACAAATGTTAGGGTCAGATTGGCTTTCCAATCTGAATGAACCCAAAGGGCGATAGTTCCATAAGGAGGTCGCATTTAGAGACATGATATTTTTATGAGGTTACCTTCGCATCAAATTTGAGTAGTAGTGCGTTGGCTTTTTGCAACTTTTTTCAAAAAGTCGCCCGGTTATATTGGGTTTCTTTTTGCCAGGCTTTTTCTTTGTCCGGTATCATCAAAGAAAAAGCGAACTCATGATCATAAAAAAAGCCTTGTTTCCAAGGCTCTCTTTTGCAGGTTGGGCTGTTTAGAAGGGAAGTTCGTCGGTGCTTTCCGGCATGTGATAATCGGTGTTGTCCGGAAAAATTGAAGCTTCTGTTTTTGGAGTTGCTGTTCTTTTTGGTTTGCGGGTGCTTTTCTTGGGAGCATCTTCAACCAGGCTTGGTTGATGTTCCTGCGTTTCAACCAACTTATTCACGTATGCAGTGTATCCGTGGCCGAAACTGTCTGTATTTTTCAATTTCGCTACCTCGAAAGTGATGTAATCTTCACCGTTGAATACATGAGAAAGCTTTGCAATTTCTGACAGTTTGAAACTGAATTTTACGATTGATAAATTCGCGACCTGGGTGCCTTTTCCGATGTAATTTTTTTCAAAAGTTTTCATGATAGAGTTTTTTAGGGTTAAATTTTATGCAAGTGTAATTAAGCTCATGGAGGGGCACTCAAGGAGGAACTGGAATACCGGAGACTTACCCGAGGATATGCCGGGAAAATCCTTGAATGAGTGGAACTGTACCCTGGATTGAGGTAATAACTTAGCATAGAATTAATACCGAAACTATGTCATGTGACATGTAGAAAAACGTATCGGAAATGTACCGTTGCTGAATTAAGCGGGAAAGGTGGTGGAAAACTGGAATGCAAAGTGTCTATTGCAACTGGTGGGGATCATCATTAAAATGACCAGAGCCATGATGTTCATAGTCACTAATTGTGAGTATGCGCTGATGTCGGCGTGTTTCCAATCGAGGAAAGTTAGTGTTAACAAAATCTAAAGAAAAAATTGATTGGCGTGATTTGGACTAATGCTATTTGTAGTAAGAAGAATCGTAACTTGCCTATTTTCCGTGTTGGTTTGTGAAATTTCCAATTCGGTTCAAAACGAAATAAAACAACCCAAAATGAAAGTTGCTCTTTTCTTTATTCAACGTTTATTGCTAATCCTGCTATTAACCGGATGCTCCGAAAAGTTTATGATCATCACGCAGCCCACAACCATGCCTCCTGCCCGGAAAATGGAGCATCCTCCCCGTGTTGCCGTGGTACTGGGTGGCGGAGCATTCCGGGGAATTGCCCACCTTGGGGTACTAAAGGTATTCGAGGAGGAGAAAATTCCGATCGACCTGATTGTCGGGACCAGTGCCGGCAGCCTGATCGGCGCGCTCTATGCCGACAGGCAAAGTGCTGACAGTCTATATGCGATCATCAGCACCACAAAGTCAAAGGATGTTTTAAACTTTTCACTCACCTGTTCGAAGTTGGGCTATGTTTCGGGGGAGAAACTGCAGGAATTTATCGCAAAGCATGTTTCGGCAAAAAACATCGAGGAGACGAAAATTCCCTTTGTGGCCGTATCTGCCGACCTGTTACAGGGCGAGCCGGTGGTGTTGGCCTCTGGGCCAATGGCCCCTTCGGTGAACGCCTCCTGCGCCATTCCAGGGATATTCGTTCCTGTGAAGATGTACGGCAGGATCCTGGTCGATGGCGGTGTGATGAACAACGTGGCTGCCGATGTTGCCCGTGGTTATGGAGCCATTCTTGTGATCGCAGTGAATGTGATGAACGATTTCGATACTATTCCGGAAATTAAAAACAAGAAAGATGTCTCGAAGCGTGTTGCCAACATGGCCATTCACCTTTTATGCCACGAGAGGATGGATCAGGCAGATATCGTAATCACCCCCGATCTGAAAGGCATGCCTTACCTGAGCGATAAATACAACCAGCCGATGTATGATGCCGGCATAAAAGCTGCGAGGGAGATGATGCCTAAGATAAAGGAACTGCTGAGGCAGAAGGGGATCAGGTAGTTTTTTATCTCCTATGACAATAAAATATCAGCCGGAATTCCCAATTCATGGTGAAAGAATCTGGCTAACTCAAGGGTTAACGGTTTTCGTTTATTAAGGATGGCAGAGACATATCCTTTCGAACCTGCTTTCCCAACAAAATCCTTGTTCTTTAGGCCTAAATCTACCATTTTACCCTTTATGGCATCGATGGGATCCGGTTTTGGAACAGGATAATACTGATCTTCGTATTGCTTGATTAACAATAGTACAACCTGCAACTTTTCTCCATCCGGTGTTTTGGGAGCTACTTTGTTATCAAACATTTCATCTACCCAGTCGAGGTATTTTTGATATTCTTTTTCCGATCCTATGACTTTCAGGTTCATAATTTCTTCTTGTTGAAAATTGTGTTTTTTACATCAATCCTATCATATTCTGCATGGGTACCAAACCATTTTATTTGGATAACCTTATATTGAAAAACGATCCGGATAACTAACCTGTAATTATTCCCCATGATATTAAAGACCACCCTGTCATCTGCCACAAGACTGGCGTGACCATATACTGCTTTCAGCTCATTAAAGTTTTTAAAATCATATTGAATCAACTCATAATACCACTCCTGCAACGCCAGCGCTGCCATTGGATATTTTTTGCAGTAATCCAACAATGTTTTGCGGGTGATGATATTAAACATGAAACAAAGGTAGGCAATAGTTTGCTAATAGAAAACATATATTTTGGCCGGTTGAAGAAAACTCTATGTTTATTAACCATTTTAAGGTGATTCGTTTCATAAAAAAACCTTCCGGGTTTTTAAAACCCGGAAGGTTTTTTTCAAAATAATTTAAAATTCAAAAAGAAAATAGATGTTTGCCGGATAAGCTTATGTTTAAAACTACTTAGTCTTTAGCAGGCAGGTGTTTTTTTTTCATTTGAGAATATTCGTACTCCCTTCATAAACGACCTGAATGTAATTCGTAGTATTGACTTGAACAGTATTCAACTCATTGTTCCCAATCCCCTTGATTGAGTATTGATAATTGGCAACTATATGGTTTAATTTATTCGGAGCTAATAATTGGAGTCCACCAACCGCGGTTGCAGTGTTCGCTTTCTGTTTGGTGGATGCCTTAGCAAAAGCGTTAACCGTATTAGGACTAAGCGCACTCGTAACAATTTCACTGTTATTAAAGCCCCCACCCGTTAAAGATACATTTGTTAATCCATAAACAAATGGAATTTGCTGGTTTGTTGATGGGCCTGTTTGTATCTGGACCATTGCGGCATCGTGCACTAAGTAATAATTATCTGTCGAAATTGTATTACAATTACAACTCATAGAGCCAATGGTGTTGTCTCCGTAGTAAAATTTTTCGGAAGAATGGGGATAAATTGTACCCTGGTTATCTGTAGTTGCAACGCTGGGAGCCTCAATATCTCCATGATTATCAAATGGCATATTTGGCTGCATCCAAAAATTGCAACTAGTATGGCTCCAAGCGGTAGTGTTTGTAATGTAGGCATACCCCCAGTTCCATCGTTGGCAAAAGAAAGCCAGTGGGATATCACTGGATGTTCGCTGGTAGGTATCGAAATCATTTAAATCATCCGGGTTATAATAATAGAGTTGGACCTGCCCTGCGATTTTAACTTTATGAGGCCAGGGGTAAGTGCTGCTATTGTTATCCTCCACGGATATAGGTTGTGTACCTCTAGGGTAATTACTTCCCACTCCCAATTTGCCGAATCGGTAAACATTCCAATGGTTATCAGGAGAGCACTTAGTTGGCACATAAGGGTTTTCATAATCATCCCAATAAGCATAAGAGAATTGGCTCAGCATACCACCTTTTCCATTTTTTGTATCCCTGGCAGTAGCAGTTATTTGTCCCCAGGTTGCTATTCCTACCGTAATACTGTCAACTTGTTGGTTCATCAAATTATTTGAAGTGTATTTATGAGGTGTAATGATAGTGCCAGCCACGTAAGGGAATGATAATCCCAACCCCTTGTAAACTATGTTGGTGAGTACCTGAGCTCTTGCAAGAGGTCCGTTAAACATGTCATCTGGGGCTATTCCTGCATCACGATAGTAAGAATCATTTTCAAAATTAGAAAAATGGTGAAAATCAGCAAGGTTTATAGCAAGATAATCGACCGTGTAAAGGTACATGTCCAGTTCCTTCCTCAACATAGGGGCAAATACTTCATTAATGTAAGTTTCTGATTCAGTTTCCAGAGGATGGACTGCCTTTACGGCGTTGCAATATGCAATTGCACCTTGAACCTGATAATTTAATATGGTTACAAAATAACTCTCAAAAATAAGGAATGCGCTTTTAATATCTTCTTGTTTAACATTATTACCATCCCCACTGTGACTCTTATAGAATTGTGTGAACAACACTTGAGCATGTGGCATTAAACCATTTTCGGATGGTTCAGGAGACAATTTCGGACAGATAATTGAATATATCTGCGAAACAGCATCGTGTGGACTATTAATTACACTGGAAGAATTTTGAGTACTCCATGTCACCGAACTGGATTTTACCTCATTCCATTGAGCTTCGCTGATTGACCCCTTTTGAAAATCCCTTGCCATCCTGGCATAATACGTTAATCCAATGGAGGTAGAGGAATCCATTACTGCATTTCCAATAGCAGTAATATATTCATTAAATTTCCCATTGATTGCAAAGTCTTTCATCATAACAGTTTGAAGATCAAGCGCATTACTAAGGTCATTAACTTGAGCAGACAGGGCGGTGATCTGCTGTGAAATGTTGTTAAGTTCGTGTGTTACATTAGAATAATTATTGTCAGACGTCGTCCCGTCCTGAATATGCCAGACGATATCAGCGATTTGCATAAAAACATCAGGAATTTCAGGCAAGGATACACCACCCTGCAAACCACTTGAGGTGTTCATAAGCAAATTTATTGGAATTTTACGATCTCGTGCAATCTCATATTGCGTCATCATATCTGGTGGCTTATTGCTGAAAATATCCACAGGCGCTTCAGGTGGGTTTACCGGTGGGGTCACAGGTTCTACACTCTCTTTCTTCTTACAGGAAACGGCAATGATCACCATCAGCGCCAGCAAAAGGGCTGCCGGCAGGATTTTGCGGAACAGGTTTTTTGTTTTCATGGTTTGGTTTAAGGTTTATTTATTTTTTATATCCGCCAAATCGCGGCGAAACTTGTGCCGGTAAAAGTATAGTCAAAAAATCCTGCTCTGACAAATGGCACGTTAGCATTATGTTAACATTGGAGGAGAAATTTCGAGGTGAGGCCTTACATTTTTTCTCTTTTTGGCCATGACATGTGCTTTTGTAAATTTGTAAAACTTAAGTGATGAATTAGTTAGCTTGTATTATTCACAAAAATACAAGTTAAGGCAAGTGCAGAATTAAAATGCAACAGGCTTCTGGTTATTACCAATGATTTGGAACGAACAGAAAAACATTCCTGATTCGGTTTTGAAGGCGAAATCGAATTCATAACATTATGGAATTGGTTTTTGACATTGCAAACATTGTAAATCAGAAACATAACCAACAGCAAAAGGCCAATCAGTCTGAACGTTTTTTTAAGCTACTGCTCAAAATAAATCTCTTACAGCGCTTCCAGTGTAATTTTTCAACCCCGAAACCTTGGTTATTTATCAGTTTCAGTGTAATCAGCCGCAAACATTATTTCTAATGCGATTACTACAACTATAAAAGTTGCTATAGATCCCAGAACATACCAAAGCATAGTTTTAAGTTTTAGAATTATTTTTCAATAAATAAATTGTGAAGTTACCGTTTGTCAAAATAAACCTTGTTTAGAGTCTGTTTAAAAATTAAGAGTTAATATATCATTATGCTGATTAACAATCGAATGTGAATAAAAAGTAAAATGGCCTTCGAAAATGGTTTGACAGAAGAAACGCACGATGTTCTTGTAGAAAAAATCAGAATGGGAATCGGCAAAAAGCCGACAGCATTGGTTGGCATAATCGACAGTCAAAGCGTAAAGGCATGTAACCTTAGTGAAGGGGACATTGGATATGATGGAGGCAAAAAGATCAAAGGAAAAAAGCGTCATATTGTTGTCAACACATTGGGGTTGGTGATGATCATAGTTATTCATGCTGCCAATATCCATGATAGTGTAGGAGCAAGAGAAGTAATGCGGTCGTTGAAGGATAAGTATCTCACTGGTATAATGAATTTTAAACAGACTCTAAGTATGCCATTCGCCATTTGAATAAATACTTAATCCGCCGTTGGAACCGCAATCGAGACAAAACACCATCAATCCCTCTGCCGGGCTGACAATGGCATTTTGTTCTATAAAGCTCATTCTGGGGATCAGGATGCCCATGGTCGTTGATTTCACATCGAGCATGGCGGAATTATCCGGAGAGCTGCTGTCGGTGTTGATAGCTATCTGGGCATATACACCCATCCCCGTGATCAGGAATACAACTAAAAATGCAATGACCTTCTTCATGGTAAACGAACTTTTAATGAGTGACATCAGTTTGTTTTACATCAGGAATCTTGTATTTGGCAATAATCTGCCAAATTCCGACGAAACTTGTGGCTACAAAAGTATAGTCAAAAAATCCTGCTTTTACAAATGGCACGTTAGCATTATGTTAGCAGTCAGAGAAAAAAAATCTGTCCTGCTAACATACTGCTAACATATTTGAATACCGGTTACCATAGTTTCCCCTTTTAAATAATGTACTTTTGCCCGGACCAATTATTCGCTGGAATGAGATCTGCTCTGTATTTAATACTTTGTTTTTTTACCCCTTTACTTTTAAGCGCCCAAAGGCTGATTTTAACCGGCAACAATTCCAATTACGACGCTTCGAAGTATATTCAATATGCCATTGATACGAATTCAAATAAGCGGATTGAGGAGATGAAAAACAATTCAGTAAAGTGGCAATCGTTTAAAAACGGACAAACGCCAAACATGGGCATTCGCGAGGCAACGGTTTGGTTTTCGTTTGCGCTTATGAATAATTCTGAAAGAAACGAGTGGATTTTGCATGTTGACTATAGAACTCTGGATGATGTATCCCTTTTCATCTTCGACAGTGCAGGAACTTTACTGCTTTCGGGCAGCCAGGGTATCCTCACCCGGAATATCCACCATCAGCGGATGCCGGTTTTTCCTTTATTCCTGGAAAAAAATAAAAGTATAACAGTTTACCTGAGGGTTCAAACAAGTTCATTGCTGATTTTCCCGGTGAAAATTTCGACACCACTGGCCTTTTCTGAATCGGAAAATGCACAGCGGAATGTTTACCTGCCTGCCCTGGGTATCCTGTTGGCCATGTTGTTGATTAACATTTTATTGCTCTTCACAAGCCGGGAAAAGGCATTCCTCTTTTTGTCCCTCTCCATTGCCGCCGAAATCTGTTTTATTGCGACAGTTGTAGGACTATTCTACGAATATGTGCAGTTCAATCCGGCCATTATTCTTCAAAAACTTCGCTTTATTTTTATTGGATTGGCATATGGATTTCATATCCTTTTTGCAGTTTATTATTTGAATTTGAAAAATCACAACAAACTCCTGCGGGCAGAAGTGACCGCCATCATTGGTTTTTTCGCCTTCGCACTCCTCGCAGGAACGGGCATGATCAACGCGCATATTTCAGGAACCTTCCTGGTGCCTGTAAATATTCTTTTCTTTTTGATTCAATTCACCATTGCAGGGTATCTGTCCCTGAAGAAGGCTCCCATGTCCTGCTATTACCTCTTTTCATTTTCACCGATCATCCTGGCAATGTTGCTCTATATCGCAGTTTATAACTCATGGATCGGGGCCAACCTTTTTTTTTCAAACAGCGGGCTCTATGCCAGCGCCTTGTTTGCCATTTTCCTGACTTCCGGGTTAACCGAAAAGATGATCAATGTAAAACATGCAACAGCGCGCGCCGACCGCCTGGAAGTTGATAAAATTGCCCTGAATGCAGAAATTATGCGCAGACAAGAGGTTGAGAAGCATCTTAAGGAGAGTGAACTCCGGTTCCATCACCTTTTTGAA
This sequence comes from uncultured Bacteroidales bacterium, assembly GCA_903916595.1. Classification (GTDB taxonomy): domain Bacteria; phylum Bacteroidota; class Bacteroidia; order Bacteroidales; family FEN-979; genus CAIRDP01. The sequence continues at coordinate 8,230 of CAIWXI010000137.1, forward strand.
CTATCTCCGTTGCCGATACTTCTGTCAGAATTTGAAAGCGGTAAAATTGTGGATTTGAACATTGCCTTAACTGATTTCACCGGTTTGAGCAAAGCCGACATCCTTGGCAATACGATTTTTGGCCTGGGCTTTACTGATAGAAAGAAACGGGATGAGTTATCGCGTATTCTTTCCGAAAAGGAGCATGTGCTGGCCTATGAAACAACCCTTTCCGTCAATGGCGATCAGCGGATCATACACTTTTTCATGTCGGTGTTGCATATAAACCAGGGAAGATTCATCATCACCGTGATTTCGGATATCACCAACCAGAAAGATGTTGAAGCCCGATTAAAAGAGTTGAATCTCACCAAGGATAAATTTTTCTCCATCATCGCACACGACCTGGTGAACCCATTCCATGCCATGATCCTGTACAGTAAAGAGCTGAAAGTATATACTGCCGGAAATGAACGGGCTGCCGCATACAATAATAACCTGTTGACGACTGCCCAGAACACCTATAATCTTTTGCAGAACCTGTTGACCTGGGCAAGGGCTCAAACCAGGCAAATCTCATTCAATCCGCATGCAGTCAATCTCGGAGACCTATTGGCTGATACCGTTTCCGATGCGTTGTCTATTGCTAAATCAAAACAGATTGACATTATTAACGAGGCTGGCCGGGAAATACTGATTGAAGCTGATGTACAGATGATCACCCTGGTACTGAGGAACCTGATCTCAAACAGCATCAAGTTTTCTTTCAACCAAGGGGTCATTAAAATTTCATCGCATGAAGATGAGCATCATATTACCATTTCAGTGTCTGACAAAGGTACCGGCATGGATGCAGACGAAACCGCGAAGTTATTCGACCTGTTTAAAACTGCCCAGTGCCCCGGTACGGCAGGTGAGACAGGTACCGGGCTTGGCCTTGTCATCTGCCATGAATTTGTAAATTACCATGGAGGAAGTATTAAGGTGGAAAGCCAGCCGGGCCGGGGAAGTACGTTTAATATCACACTGCCAAAGAAACAACAATGAAACAGAAAGTGCTGATCGCAGATGATTCTGAGGTAAACCTGATGATCATGCGTGATATTTTATTCGATGCGGGTTATGAGATCCTGGTTGCACAAAATGGGCAAATCGCCGTTGAACGAAGCCTGATTCATATTCCTGATTTAATCCTGATGGACTGGCAGATGCCGGTCATGAATGGTGTGGATGCACTGGAAATTTTAAAAAAGGATACCAGAACCAGCGAAATCCCGGTCATAATGGTAACAGGTATTGCCACCACGGCAGAGAACCTGCAGGAAGCCTATGAAAAGGGCGCCATCGATTTTATAAAAAAGCCGTTTGAAAAGATTGAACTGCTGGCGCGGGTCAAAGCTATGTTGTCATTGGTCACCTACTATAAACTGGTTATCGATCACAAAAACAACGAACTTTCAGCTGCTTTCCTCCAGTTGAGCCGCCTCACTGAATTGCATCAGCAGATATCCAAAAAGCTATCGGTACTCAAAGAAAATTACCCGGCAGTGGAAAACCTGGTAAACGAGATCATCGGCAATGTATCGGTACAACTGTTAAATGAAGCATGGAATCGCTATGAAGAGAATTACCGGGAATTAAATCCCACTTTTTACAAACAGTTTCTGGCAATGCACCCCGACATTACACCTGCAGAAATCAGGCTTTGCACCCTCTTGCGTTTAAATATGAGTTCCAAGGAAATCGCTGCATCCATTCACCAGGAAGAGACCAGTGTCAGGGTGTCCCGTTCGAGGCTCAGAACAAAATTGGGACTTGCTGATTCTGCAAACCTGGTAGGATATTTAATGCAATTCTAACTTACCTTGTTTTTCCTGGGGATAGAAGCTTGATAAAGTGATTTACCTGAAGTAAAAGCATAACTTATTTTATGGCACCTTTTGGGATTAGTTAGCCTTTTCCTGATGCCTTCGAACACAGGGTTGTGCTGTAAAGATAGTTATATAGCCTTTAGAATCTGTATAACGATATCAATACCCTATTACAATTTATATGGATTGAATGTCAAAAAAGCCCCGGTTTCCAGGGGCAAAAAACCTACATGGTGCCTTCATCAGCGAAGGAATAATAGACATCATGGGCAACAATGATATGATCAAGTACAGATATTTCAAGTAATGCGCCGGCATCTTTGAGCTTCTTTGTAATTTTCATATCTGCCTCACTTGGAGTGCATTGCCCTGAAGGATGGCAATGCCCGAGGATTATCGAGGTTGTATGATTCTCAAGGGCGATGCAGAATATCTTTTTAGGATCAACTACGGTACCTGAAATTCCGCCTTCGGAAACCTTCACCGTTTTCATGATTTTGTTTGCGCGGTTCAGCAGCAGCATCCAGAATTCTTCATAAGGCAGCTCGCCCATCAGGGAATGGAAAATCGTATAGGCATCCTGGCTTCGGGAGATTTTAGGTTTGATAACCACTTCGGCAGCATTTCTTCTGCGGGAGAGGGCAAACATGGAAGCAATCTGGCAGGCGCGTTGTTTTCCGATGCCTTTGACTTTTTGCAGATCGGATATTCCAAGCTTCCAGAATTCGCAGAGGTTGTTCTGGCACGTTGCCATGATTTTCTGAGCAATGTCAAGGGAGTTTTCCTGGGGAGTGCCGGAGCCAATGAGGATACTGAGCAGTTCTGCATCGGAGAGGCTTGCAGTGCCTTTAAGTAGTAACTTCTCGATGGGGATGTCATCTTCTGCCCAAAATTGCATTGGGATCCTGTTTTCGTAGGTTGAGCCATTTTGCAGGCCTTGTTGTGAATCCATGAATGATTTTTTCATCTTTGAATGGTTTTATGCAGCTATCATGGCCGCGGTTAGTACTGAAATCTTGCTGCATGGCTATTACCGGGGAGAAATAAATGATGTCAACGGGTGTTGGTCAGATTGCTTTCCAATCTGAATACACTGAAAGCGGCTATTCCAAAAGGAGGCCGCCCTTGACAGTTTTATTTTCACATAGGTAACTTTGCAATGATTTCGAGTAATAGTGCGCTGGCTTTTTGCTACTTTTTTCAAAAAGGTGCCCGTTTTCATCCGGTTTTCTTTTTGCCAGTCTTTTTCTTTGCCGGTGCCTGAACAAAGAAAAAGCTGTACGACCATTAAAAAAGCAGGCAGTCTGTGACTGCCTGCCGGGGGAGTTAGTTTTCCATTCTGAAATTTTTCTGAAACTCATTAAATTCCCATTCGTAGAGGGCCGATTGTTCGTCGGTCATCTCTTCTGTAAAGCCTGGGTAGTAAATGCTCTCAATGTGTTGGACAAACATTTCTTCGAATGATTGTTTGCGGGTTTCTCTAGCAAGTGCAGTCATGGTAGTAAGGTTTTAGATTGTGGATACTTGAAATTTTCTGACCGCGAAGCGTTAAACCGGATCGATTGGATAATGTCCAGGGTGTTGGTCAGATTGACTGCCAATCTGAATACACTGAAAGCGACCGTTTCTTGTCGCCCTTGACTGTTCCAAGCTACAGCGCCTTACCAGCTGGAAGCCCTGTCGATGTAGGTAGCTTTGTAAGGATTTCAAGTATTATATTGTGGGGTGGGGTTTTGCTCTTTCTTTTGCTTCTTTTCTTTGAGCGGACACAAGAAAAGAAGTCGATTTTTGCCGTTTTGCAAAATCTCCACGAAGTGCCCGCCACGCCTTATCGGGAAGTGCAATTGCACTAACTCGGGAATAGGGATATGTACATTGATTCTGAATATATTAGGATTCAAAAAGCAGTTTGCAGGCATACGGTTTGCTCGCATGGCCGGTTAATTGCTTTAAAAAAGTTGACAAGGAATTCTACACCATCATGAACGGCAAACAATTTTTAAAAGACAACTGCGGCAAAAATCTCGGGTTACTATTTCCATTTGGCTGGTTGGACCCATTTTTTTCCCGGAAATGAAAATTTGATAGGGATTTTGATAAAAAAAGTTTCCCCAATCCGCCGTAAAAATAACTGCAATGCAAAGTCGGAAAAAGTCGGATTGCCCCTCGTAAAACTCAATGGTAACAAGGAATTTCGTAGAAAAATACAGGGCTGGAAGATGGTTTCTTTTGCTTCGTTTCTTGCCATCCGCACAAAGAAAAGAAGTCCGGCGAAATAGCTTTTATCAAAAATATTTTGTCATCTCATTGATTATGATAATATTAAGGGCTAAAAATTCCCTTAAAATTATCAAATCCTCACAGAGTGCACGCCCCGCCCTATCGGAAAATGCAATTGCACTTTTTCGTTTTTTCAGGGTTATATGAATTGACTTTGTTTGTATAAATTCAGGTAATCAGATAGTTAATGAATGTGCTCCCCTACAAACCAATGGCATTCCAATAAAAAGAGGGGAGGCCTTGGATCATTAACCCGGAATCAGGATGATCCCCTAGCATTGATTATTGACATCTACTAAAGTCGTATGAAAAAAAATGAAGGGAATGGTAGGGAACCTGGAACGAGTTTATCGGACGTTCATCAAAAATTCATTGAAGTCTTTATGATCAGGATAAATGACCGGCGCCCAGTCTTTGACCTGATCGCATTTGCTAACGATCTTTTGAGATGCCGCCATCCCTGCCGGGTCATTGTCCAGGAATAGATTCACTTCATTTGTCTGCTGCAATTCAGTTTCGATCCGTGGCAAAAAAGATAATGAGTTTAAAACAATCGTCCGGAACCTTGGGATCTTGTTATAATGGGTGCAGCAGGATAAAAAATCCATGAATCCCTCAAACACATTTAAAATGGAATTATCGGCGCCGGGAATGGTGGTAAAGTATTTTGGACTCGAACCTGTTTTAAAGAAGGTGTTTCGCAATTCATAACCGTCTTTATCATTTTTAAAAGCCAGGGCGAAGTACTTCCTGTCATGGACAGTATAAAAGGCTTCTTTCAAAAACAGCTGGGCAAACGGAAGTGCAATTGCACGTGATTTCAGATATTGAATCAAAACCGGATTGCGTAACGATTGTATACGATCAATCTTAATTTTGCCCGATTCATCAGCAGGGCAGGACTGAATATAATTTACAGGGGAGAAGGAATTTCCACCAATAATATCAATGGTTTCCCTGAAGCTTGTATGGTGCAATTTCATAACCAGGTCTATTAAATTGCCTCCTTCACCGCTCCCGAAATCGTACCAGACATTCCTGGATAGATGCACTTTAAAGCTGGGAGTCTTCTCCTGGCGCATGGGACTGATGAACCATGCATTTCCATACTGAATTTTGATGGGCTTGTGACCGTTTTGATTCAGGTAGTCCATTAAATGAGTTTTCCTCGCCTCTGAGATAATCATTGGGATTTTGTTTTTCACTATATTCGACTGCTATTCTGATGGTTAAAAAAAAGAGAATATTTTTATTCTTATTGAAGTAGTTGGCAACTACACCTACTATCTTACTACATCCATTAAATATGAAGCTGTGTAGTAGGTTGTAGTAGGATTCATTGAAACACCTACTACAATGAAAACCCTTGATAATATTGATAAACAACATAATGTAGTAGGTGTAGTAAGTGAATATTAAACATTTTGTTCCTTAATAAAATAGCCATAAACCGGAAACGCGTTTCCCTGAACTCTTTTAGAGCCCTTCGGAAAACCCAGTTGAACAAGCGCTTTCCCAACTTTTTCAACACTTCTCAACTCCGCTCTGCGATCTGACATGGAGTACAGATAATCTCTGATTTCACTGGCAGTTCTGAAGGCATCGTTATCGAAATCCGTTCCGGGTGTCAGATATTTTTGGATGTATTCATACTCTACACTATTTTGCTGGAACTGCTGATTCCGGGTTTCATTTTCCTTTATTTCTTCTCGCGTCAGCTGAAATTTGAAACCACTCTTGTAAAGGGAGTATGCCTGGCTCCAAACCAGGTCTATCGGGATATCATAATAGGCAAAGTTGATTTTCTCAATCTCAAAACACAGCCATCGTACGCTCCCCGTAGTATCGGTGAGGAATGTATCTTCATTCGTTGATCCGACAAATGAAGCCCTGCGGGGATCAGTTTGCGCTTTACGTGCAAAAGGATGACGAACCCTGACACTGTCTTTGGAAAAAAGGCTTTTCAGCTGATTAAGCTCGAATTTAGTACGGGAACTTAGTTCATCCAGGTTGATAATGATGTTTTCACACAGGCTGATCAACCCGTCTTTGTCTCCTGGAAGTGACTCAGTATAATAATTGTGAAGAGCCGGTGGACAAAAGTACCGGCAGTAGGTGCTTTTACCGGTATGCTGTACGTGTCCCACCAAGATAAAGGCATGTTTATTAAATGACCGGTCATCGATGGCACAGGAAATCATGCGCACAAACATCTTTTTTAAATGGTGGTCAAATTGCTCCTGATCTAAAGCTTTCACATGTTTGGCCAGTGCATCGATATAGTCCCTGTCACCGGGATTCCAGGCAGACAGCCCTGCCAGGTAATGTTTAAATGGATTGTAAGTCTCAACAAACTCCGAATTGAGCAACGCGCAAAGGTTTCCAAACGAAATCCGGTAACCATTTGTCAGTAATTGGATGTAGAGATTGTTCTCATTGAGCACTTTGTAATCAGGTTCCCCCTTTTTACGCCCTTCGACAACGCCGGTGATTTCGTTAAATCGAAGGTCATACCAGTCCTTAAGCGCTTCCTGAACCTCTACAATCGCCAGAGGTTTTCTATTTTCGGAAGTTGTTTCTTCTGTGTTCTTTTGTTTTTTCATCCGAGAGGTTATTTGCCCGGGCAATCAACACTGGTTGATATACCTGGCACATGAATATATTCTGTGAATTGAAAACGGCTAGGGATGTTTGGTTAAAAGGATCTCCGATTCTTTTTTACAGAAATATAGGCGTCAGCAACGGCCTCAATCTCGGAATTGGTCTTTTTCCTGCCGGATTTGATCCATCCGGTAAGCTCCTGGTGGGAAAAATACAAGCGATTGCCTCTTTTACAAACGGGAACTTCTTTCCGTTGTACCAAACCATAAACGGTAGGGACCGACAAATGGAGGATTGCAGCAGCCTGCTTGATTGTTAATAATTGGTCGGCTTCGGGTAGGGGAGAGTTACTTTTTGAAAGTAACAGCTGTTCAATGATTTCCAGTTTATCAAATAACTGGCTTACAGCTTCGGGTAATTTTTCAAATGTCATTTCCATTGCGTACATGTTTAATTTGTGAAACATGCAGCAATGTTACCGGGACGGTTAGCAGGGTTGCAATATGGTTGGGAGTAACATGGTCAAAACCCGGTTAAGATTTTATATTTTGCTGATCAGATAAGTTCCCGTCGCTTTTTCGAGTATGATGTTCAGAACAGGCTTTTGACACTTATCTTTTCTGGTTGACATGATTTCGCTCAGATAAGGCAGTGTGTATGTTTTCAGTTTATTCCGGTAACGGTACGAAAAATTTATGCTAATCCAGTATTCAAGCTCCTTCTTCTGGCAACCTCTGATGATATCGCAATCGTATAATTGTTTGAATGCATCCGCCAGACGGTTTCCGGAGCCAAGGAATAACAAAGGTTTAGGAGCATTCTCGCCGCCGTTTAGCAGCGCATAAAACTCAATTTGATCTTCCGGAGAAAAAAAATCCCGGAGGATCTCATAAATTTCAGCTATCGATTCGTTAACAAAGATAGGTTTGATAACTGGCATGGCAGGTTCCAGTTGCTTTGTTGTTGGTTTGGTTATGTCTGTCAGTTCTTCGCGTTCCCTTATTGGGCTAAGGTTGATCGTTTCCAGGATGAAAAAACGGTCATTGCAAATTTCAAGAAATGGGATGTTATACAGAATGCAATAGTCCTGGATTACCACGAAAAGTAATGAAAAGAGATAGTGGGCCCTGACTTCTGAAATTCCCAGGTCATCCGATACATCCTGCCCTTTGTACCAAATTGGATAATATAGTTCATCGATTTCGAGATGCACGGGTTCAATATCTTCAAATTTTTTAGGAATAACGATTACCCTGTCGAGTTCATCGATGTAAAACATGAGAAGATCCTTCTTCTCCTGGAATGTCGATTTTGTTAAAAGATTTAACCCAAGCTCCCTCCTGAAGGGCTCGACGAATTCTTCATGCAGGTTGGTATCCATCCCGGCAAGTACTTCTATTTTCTGTGGGTCGTCGTCCTGTTGAAAGGAAAGTATATTCAGGCATTTATCCAATGCATTGGTTTTCATAAGGATTTTGGGATATATAGTGGGTGCGGAAAGCTAAAATTTTAATACTATTTTGTCTGTGGCATCACGTTTGGCCTGGTTTATAATCTTGGTATAAACCTGGGTCGTTCTTGGATCCCGGTGTCCAAGCATTTTTGAAACAGTGTAAAAATCTGTTCCATTGCTTAGCTGCAATGTTGCGTAGGTATGCCTGAAACAATGAAATGTTATATTCTTTGTGATCCCGGCAGACCCGATCCATTGGGCTAAATGTTTATTGGAATAAGCAGAATAGGTAAGCCCATTAAAAACTTTTTGATTTGGCTCTTTGCGCTCCCCCATCAGGTTATAGGCTTGTTCAGAGATTGGCATCATTTCTACGCCATTTGTCTTTTGCTGGGTGAATTGGATAAAGTATCCGTTACCATTGATAAATTCCACTTCACCCCATGTAAGTTTTGCAATATCTCCGAAACGGAATCCGGTGAGTGCAGAGAATAAAGCTGCATTTTTTAACAAAGGGTTTAGACAATCCTTCTGTATAAGGTTATTCAATTCTTCCAATGTTAAGAAATTCCGATGGGTTTCAGCTTCCTTAATACGATCGATCCTGGCATTTAAATTATAGCGGAGAAATCCGTCTTTGTGCGCCTGTTTAAGCGTTGCTTTAAATTTGTTGAAATAGGAAAAGGCTGAATTTTGAGAAAGTTTTACTTTTTCGCTTCGGTTACTGTGGGTGTTGCAGAGGTAATCCTTAAAATCATTGCAGAATTTTTCATCAAGATCAACAAACTTTAATTTTCCGCCGGTGAATTTTTCTAGATAATGATACGCCGAAACCCAGTTATCATGGTTGGAGGCCTTCCTTTTTTCCTTCAGTTCACAGAAATATTGTAAAAAGGAGGTATTCTCCATTTCCCTGATCTTTAACTGGGCCTTCTCGTAACCGGTGTATATTTCCGGCTTATTCAGTTGATTATCCCTTTTCTGCCTGATCTGTTCAGCAATCTGAAGGGTTTCCTCATTATGCTTTTTATCAATTGGGTTCAACTTGATTTTTTTTGGTTCACCCTTCTTACCCAAAATAGGAATCAATCGTTTCTGTTCCTTGCCATTTTTATCAAGGTACATTTGTTCTTCAGTCTCATTTTCATTGAACAGGAACAGGTTCAGGAACTCCCTGCGAGTGGGTTTGTCCGTTTCAGGATGGAGGATCGGAGGATAAAAATCGAGGTACAGACTATGCCTGTTATCCGATATATTCTTAAATCTTAGCTTTACTTTGGTAACCATATATATTATTATTTCAGTATATTATCGATCATATTTTTCGGAACATAAGCGAACCAGCCTTTTTTTATTTTTGGTATTTTGTTCCTTTTAATCAGTGATTGCAAAGCGCCTTCAGAAATACCATACTTTTTTTGAACCTCGGTAAGATTATACCAGTCATTTTCGTCAAATTCAACATCATCATCTTCACTTTCAATTTCCTTAGTATCAGATTCAACCGGAAACAGAACAAAAAATTTGTCAATTTCTGATCGCTTAATGATTGTTTTCCTTTGTGCGAGATTTACCCCTTTGATCGTCCCCATGTTAATAAGGCGGTAGACAGTAGGCAAAGAACTATTCAGAAGTTTAGCAACATCCTTAACCGTTAAAAACTCTTTTGCTTTAATCTCGTCAAGAGGTTGTGCTTTAACCTGCTTGATTTCTTTGTTACTCGTTTCAATTTTTTGAGCTCTGATCCTTGCTTTGTACCCTCGTTTCGCGCAATTATCGCCACAAAATTGTGTAACGGTTGTCCTGGCTGTGAACTCCTTTCCACAGAATTGACAGATTCGTTGTACCTTAATATTAGTACTCATTTAGCATATTTTAATATAATTAAGATAAAATAAGTATCATGTTTTCGCCAATAATTCAATGGAGGTACAAAACAGGTCCTGTTTTTAATTTGAGGTACAACAAAGGTACAAACATATACAGAACGGATCACTAACGGTACGCAAAAGATATTAACAATAATAATTAAAAAAGCCCATATTTACTGGGCTTTACGTTACTTATACAGTTTTGGTTATGTGTTCGTTTTGTGCCGGTTACTTTCCGATGCAGAACCTCGAAAAAATATTTCCCAGAATATCATCTGTCGTGATTTCGCCCGTGATCTCGCCGATGTGATGAAGTGCAAGGCGGATGTTGCTTGAAAGAAGGTCGGCGGGGATGTTCCGGACCAGGCCTTGTTCAACTTCAACTATTGCTTCAATTGAACGTTGTAATGCTTCGTAATGCCGCGTGTTGGATATGACCAGTCCGTCGTTTATTCCGCTTATGCTTACCTTGCTTACAAGACTTTCGGCGATCTGGTGGATGTTCTCGTGGCGCTTGGCTGAAACAAAGATGGTTTCCTGGCTCACGAAGGATGTGAACCCCTTTGGAAGCTTCTTTACCTTATCGATTTTGTTGCCGACCAGGATAAGATGTCTTAAAGGATTTTCGGCAATGTCTTTGAAATCTTCAAGTGCGTTAACAACATCTTCGAACGATTCCTTTGTGGCATCGAAAACATACAGCACCATGCTTGCCTCACTAATCTTTTGCCATGTTTTTTCGATCCCCAGGGTCTCGATCTCATTTTCGGCAGCCCGCAAGCCGGCAGTGTCGATAAAGCGGAAGCTGAACCCGCCGATCACAATAGTGTCTTCGATCGCATCGCGGGTAGTCCCCGGTATTTCTGAGACGATCGCTTTTTCTTCATTCAGGATGGCATTCAGCAGAGTTGATTTGCCGGCATTCGGCTTGCCTATGATTGCCACGGGAATACCTGTTTTGATAACATTTCCTAGTTTAAAGGAACCGAGCAAGGATGAAATCTCGCTTTTCAATGTTTTCACCAGCCTGATAAGCCCTCCGCGGTCGGCAAATTCAACATCTTCCTCGCTGAAATCGAGTTCCAGTTCCAGCAGTGAAACAAAATCTAACAGCTGTTCGCGAAGAGCCTTGAGCTTTTTCGAAAATCCGCCTCTGAGCTGGGTAAAGGCCAGTTCATGCGACATCTTCGAGTGGGCTGAAATGAGGTCGGCTATACCTTCGGCCTGTGTGAGGTCGAGTTTCCGGTTGAGAAACGCCCTTAGAGTAAATTCTCCGGGATTGGCCATCCGCAGTCCATGATCAAGCAAGACTTCCATGATCCGTTGCTGCATATAAACCGAGCCATGTACCGAAAGTTCGGCCACATCCTCACCGGTGTAGGAATTGGGAGCCCTGAAAATACTCAGCAGAACATCATCCAGAGGCCCTTCATCAGATATGATAGTTCCATGGTGGATGGTGTGGGAGGCTGCTTGCTGTATTGATTTTTTTTTATTTGACGGGCGGAAGATGTTTTCCAGGGTTTTAAATGTATCCGGTCCGGAAATGCGGGCTACAGCAATAGCGCCTGTTCCCGGGGCAGTCGAGATCGCACAGATGGTATCGTTAAGTTGAAAGCGGGCCATAAGGCACAAAAATATCAAATTAAACATTGCCGGTGTTTCAAAAGAATTTAATTTTGGCATGAAAATATTTTCTATGAGCGTACTTGTTGATGAACATTCGAAGGTCCTTGTCCAGGGCTTTACAGGGCATGAGGGATCCTTTCATGCTGGCCAGATGATTGAATACGGGACTAATGTAGTAGGGGGTGTCACTCCGGGCAAAGGTGGGACCATCCATCTTGATCGCCCGGTATTCAATACCGTATCTGATGCCGTAAAGGCCACCGGGGCTAATGTTTCGGTTGTTTTTGTGCCTCCTTCAATGGCTGCCGACGCGATCGTAGAGGCTGCTGTTGCAGGGATAAAACTTATTGTATGTATTACCGAGGGTATTCCCGTGATTGATATGGTTACGGTTAAGGAATACCTTAAGGGCCACGATGTACGGCTTATTGGTCCGAATTGTCCGGGTATCATAAGCCCGCCTCATACCAAGATCGGGATCATGCCCGGTTTTATTCACCAGAGAGGTTGTATCGGGATTGTTTCCCGTTCGGGGACTTTGTCATATGAAGCGGTTGACCAGATAACCAAGACAGGCCTCGGACAAACCACCATGATCGGGGTGGGAGGGGATCCCATCCCCGGAACCACGATAAAGGAAGCAGTCCAGCTACTGATGGAAGATCCCGAAACCAAAGGCATTGTGATGATAGGGGAGATAGGCGGCAACATGGAAACTGATGCGGCATATTGGATTAAAGACCACGGGACCAAGCCGGTTGTAAGCTTTATTGCCGGGGCTACTGCTCCTAAAGGACGTACCATGGGACATGCAGGCGCTATCGTTGGTGGAAAGTCAGATACCGCCGAGGCCAAAAAAGAAATCTTAAGAGAATGCGGAATTCATGTAGTTGATTCGCCGGCGGACCTGGGGACAGCAATGGTCAAAGCACTTGGAAAATGGTGAAATGGTGAAATGGTGAATCTGTCATCTCTTAAAATACTCATACGCCCCTAAGGCTGGCGAAGCAGGCCGCAGGGTCCCTCTGATATCATTGATTACTCCCATTGGAACTCCTTTGCCTATCGCCGGGGAGAGGCTGTCGATCGCATAGTCGCATTTAAAAACATCGAGGAACATTGGCTCCTTGTTTATCAGGCACTCGAGGTAATGGCCGGGATTGGTGGTCCTGAGTGAAGTTTTTAGTATGGCATGGTCGAACATATATGAGAATGCTGTTCCGGCCACGCTGTCTAATCCGATCTCGTCGGTCTCTGAACCATAAACAATGGCATTGCCGAAATATGCTTTAACCAGGTCGTTGGGCACCTTCTTTCCAACGGAATCGTAAGTGTAATTGCTTAATACGATGGATGGCAGTCCCCTTACCGAAGCAGTCCAGTAATTGCCGACTGTAAGCTGGCGGAAGTCATAGCTCCCTCCTTTTTCAATTCTCAGAGCTGCTCTTCCGCAGTTACCGATAATGCAGTTGATGGATACGACGGAAGTGGAATAGGCATATATTCCGTCGTAAAGCATGTTCTGTATGATTGTTCCATCCATGCTTAGCTTTGGGTTTGATCCGGCAACCAGGGAGTCGATGAGGAGGCCGAAATTCCCGTTTTTAATCACGGTATTACTCAGTGAATTGTTTTTACTGCCTCTTTCGAGGTAAATCCCGTCCCATTGTCCCGGAAGGTCCCGGTAATACGGATCAAGCCGGTCGGCCTGTATCCTTACCGGATGTTCCCACTGCCCGTTGATATTCAGAGTGGCTTCATGAGAGACGGCTATGTATGCTTTTTTATGCAGGTACACTTTGGTCCCGGGAAGGATCGTGAGAGATGCTCCGGTATCAACTCTTAGAAATCCGTAGATCACATGCGCTTTAAGGCTGTCCCATACCTGATTCCCTTTTAATGTTTTGCTGATGTTAAAGTCGGCATTCTGGCCGCAGGCGGCAAGCTGGACTAACTGACGGTTCCCATTGGTGGTAAAGACGATGGAATCGCTTACGATAAAGGGCGTAGTGTTATCATTCGGGTTAACCGTTACCTTGACGAAAACAAAGAGGCTGTCGTTTCCCGCAATCCCGATGTCCTGAACAGAGGATGCAGGATTACCGTCGACATTGATGCGATACATTGAGGCATCCCCTCCGCCAAGCTGAATGCGGGAGACCACGACCTTATTGCTGTTATGATTATATACCAGAAGCCTTTTAGTAATCGAGCCTGCCGTAGCAAGCACTGTGTCGAACATCACCGTATCGGTTGAGAAGGAGAGCACAAGAGAAGCGTTTGAATCAATCTTGTCGGCTTTGCGGCACGACGGCGACCCGGTGATAATACAAAGGGAAACAAGGATCAGGACAAGAAAATTTTTACGGTGCATGGTTTATGTTTGGATGGCAAGATATGAAAAAATAAGCCCTACTTACTATTCTTAATAACGTCGCCACTAAATTTATCGTATTTTTGCACCACCGGAAATTTTTGGTTAAATTTGAATCTTTCAGAAGAACGGTAAAAATGAGTTACATCAAATTTGATAAATATCAGCTGATAAACCTGGAGTATTCTCTGAAACGCGAGATGCTCAGGTCGAACCGGGCCGGTTCATATGCTAATACGACCATTGTCAACTGTAATACACGTAAATATCATGGCCTGCTGGTAACACCCCAGCCGGGAATTGACCATGAGATGCATGTTTTGCTATCGACCGTCGACGAAACTATAATCCAGAGAGACGCTGAGTTTAATCTCGGAATACACAAGTACCCCGGGAATCTCTATAACCCCAAAGGGCATAAGTATATCAGGGATTTTACTTCCGATCCGTTTCCCTTGCTTACATATCGTGTAGGGGGGGCTGTACTCACCAGAGAGAGCCTGTTTGATTCGAAGGAGGACAGGATTATTGTACGATATACTCTGGTTGAAGCCCACTCTCCGACGAAACTGCGGCTCAAGCCTTTTCTGGCTTTCAGAAATTATCATACGCTGACCAGGGAAAATATTTTTGCTGATAAAAAATTCGAAAAAGTTCCTAACGGGATCAAGGTAAGGATGTACCACGGCTATACTGACCTGTTTATGCAGATATCTAAGGAAAATGAATATATTCATGTTCCCGACTGGTATCATAATGTAGAGTACCAGGAGGAGATGGACAGGGGATATGAGTTCCAGGAGGACCTTTATACTCCGGGCTTTTTCGAGATAGACATCAAAGCGGGGGAAAGCATTTATTTCTGTGCAGGTACGAAGGAGATTTCTGTGCCGGGGATCAAAAGGGCCTACACGGCCGAGCTTAAGAACCGTACTCCCAGGGATACCTTCGAACACTGTCTGGCTAATGCAGCCCAGCAGTTTATCATGAGAAGAGGGAACAAAACATCTCTTTTACCAGGCTATCCCTGGTTTACGCGATCAGGCAGGGATACTTTTATGTCGCTTCCCGGGCTGCTCATGGTTACAGGAGATTTCAAAACCGCGAAAGCCATCATAGACCAGATGGTTTCTGAACTCAAAGGACCCTTAATGCCTCATTATGGCTCAGGGAATAATGTAACGTATCATGCTGCAGATCCTTCTCTGTGGTTTATCTGGGCGCTTCAGCAGTATGCCATGTTTACCCATACCGAGAAAAAGATATGGAAGGAATACGGAAAAAAAATTGTACAGATTCTCGAAGGATACCGCGATGGCACTGAATTCAATATTCATATGGAGCCCGACGGCCTGATCTATGCAGGGGTACATGGGATGGCTCTCACCTGGATGGATTCTGTAGTGTATGGCAAGCCCGTGACACCACGTACAGGGAAGGCCGTAGAGATTAACAGCCTGTGGTATAATGCGGTTTGTTTTGCCATTGAAAGCGCTGAGATGGCCGGTGACCGTGATTTTCTCAAGGAATGGTCGGCGCTTCCTGAAACGATCTCCTTATCGTTTATCAAGACTTTCTGGAACCCCGACAAGAAGTATCTTGCCGATTATGTTGACGGGGAATACAAGGACTGGACGGTAAGGCCCAATATGCTGTTTGCTACTTCAATGCCTTTTTCGCCGATTACCGAGGAAATGCGTAAAGATGTGCTCAGCAGGGTACGACAGGAACTTCTTACACCCAGAGGGATCCGCACTCTCACCCCGAAAAGCCCTGTTTATAAAGGGATATATTCAGGAACGCCGCAGGAACGTGATTTTGCTTATCATCAGGGAACCGTGAGGCCATGGCTGCTTTGTCATTTTGCCGAAGGATATCTTAAGATTCACGGTAAAAGCGGTCTTTCGATGATAAAAAATTTGTATGCAGGGTTTGAACCTGTATTGACTGAATATGGCATTGGAACCATCAGCGAGATATTTGATGGAGATCCTCCTCATACACCCAGGGGAGCAATCTCGTATGCCGACAGTGTTGCTGAATTATTACGTATGAAATGGTTGATTGATATTTACAGTCAACCTCAATAAATCTGAGTTTCTATGAAAGTACTCATGTTTGGATGGGAGTTCCCTCCTCATATCACCGGTGGCCTTGGAACTGCATGTTTTGGACTTACAAAAGGTCTGGCAAAACATGGAGTGGAGGTTGTCTTCGTTGTGCCAAAGTCTTTCGGTGATGAGCCGCAGGAAGGCTTCAAGCTGATCAATGCTTCGGATATTGAACTGGATTTTACCCAGACTCTGACCCGGGAATTCCGCGAAAAGATCAGTTATATGGAAGTCGGATCCAATCTGGTCCCATACCTTGATCCGGAGGAATTTGAGCGATGGTATTCGGAAGAAGTGATTGAGAATAAACCTGAAACCCACTCGGTATACACCCGCAAATACCAGTTTTCGGGAAAGTATGGTTCTAATCTCATGGAGGAGGTGTCGCGCTATGCCCTTGTCGCTCTTTCAGTCGCCGCCAGTGTTGAGTACGACGTGATCCACGCGCACGACTGGCTTACATATGCTGCTGGTATCGCTGCAAAAAAGATCAGCGGAAAACCTCTGGTTGTACACGTGCATGCCACTGAATTCGACCGTTCCGGAGAGAACGTGAACAAGGTTGTTTATGAAATCGAACGAAACGGCATGGAAGCAGCTGACCGCGTTATCACGGTAAGCAACTTCACCCGTCAGATCGTTATTGAACGCTATGGCATTCCGGCCGAGAAAGTATTTACCGTGCATAACGCGGTGGAACCGGTTGACAAGCCTGATCAGGATGACGTAACCAAACATGTAAGAGAGAAGATTGTGACTTTCCTGGGCCGGGTGACTTACCAGAAGGGGCCGGATTATTTTGTTGAGGCTGCCCACAAGGTGCTTCAGCGTGATCCGAACGTTAGGTTTGTGATGGCCGGGTCGGGCGACCTGCTGAACAGGATGATCAGGCGAGTGGCTCAGCTTAAAATGGGTACCCGCTTTCATTTTACAGGATTCCTTGCAGGACCTGAGGTGGATCATATGTTTGCCATGAGCGATGTGTACGTGATGCCTTCCGTTTCAGAACCTTTCGGGATATCACCCCTGGAAGCCATGAGAACCAATGTTCCCGTGGTGATCTCGAAACAGTCGGGCGTCGCCGAAGTTCTGCAGCATGCACTCAAAGTTGATTTCTGGGACATCGACGCTTTGGCCGATGCCATTTACGGTATTCTTCATTACGACGGATTACGAAAGATGTTTGCCAAATACGGGAAGTCGGAAGTCGACAGCCTTTTATGGGAGAACGCGGCATTAAAAGTTCTTGATATATATTACAATGCAACAGGGCATAACAAATAATATAGATTTATGAGGTCAGTATGTCTTTATTTTCAGGTTCATCAGCCATTCAGGCTAAGGACTTACAGGTTTTTTAACATCGGCCAGGATCACTACTATTACGATGATTATCAAAACCGTCATATTATCCGGAGAGTAGCGGAAAAGTGTTATTTGCCTGCTAATCGCATGATGCTTCAGCTCATCAATGAATTCGGAAAAGCATTCAAGATAAGCTATTCGATATCGGGCACAGCTCTGGATCAGTTCGAGCAATACACGCCCGAAGTGATCGATAGTTTCCGAATGCTTGCTGCCACAGGCTGTGTAGAATTCATTTCCGAGACCGAATATCATTCCCTGGCTTGCCTGGGAAATGAGAAAGAGTTTATCCGTCAGGTGGAAATGCATACGCAGCGGATTGAAACGCTTTTTTCGCAGAAACCTCAAACGTTCAGGAACTCTGAGCTGATATACAGCGATTCTATCGGAGAAACTATTGGCAACATGGGTTTCCATACGATGCTTACTGAAGGGGCCAAACACATTCTTGGCTGGAAGAGCCCCAATTATATTTATTGCAACAACCTCAACCCCAAACTCAGGGTGTTGCTACGTAATTTCCGGCTGAGCGACGATATGTCGTTCCGTTTTTCTGAACAGAAATGGTCGGAATGGCCTCTTACGGCCGATAAATTCGTTGGATGGCTCAATACCATGGATCCGCATGAAGAAGTGTTAAACCTCTTCATGGATTATGAAACAATAGGTGAACATCAGCAGAAAGAAACCGGGATATTCGATTTCTTCTATCATTTGCCAAAAGCAGTATTTACCAATTCCAATTTCAGCTTCGCAACTCCGGAAGAGCTTTACCAGAGGCTTCAGCCCATGGGCGCCATTTCGGTGCCTTATGCCATTTCATGGGCCGATGAAGAAAGAGACCTTACGGCCTGGAAAGGGAACGACCTGCAGGCTGAAGCTTTGTCGAAACTGTATTCCCTGTCTGATGACATATCAAAATGTAATGACCCGGTGATCCTCCGCGACTGGGGTTATCTGCAGTCGAGCAATCACTTTTATTATATGTCGACTAAATGGTTCTCGGCAGGCGAGATTCATAAAAATTTTAACCCTTATGGCTCGCCCTATGATGCTTTCATTAATTATATGAATGCCATCTCCGACTTTTCGATACGGGTTGAGGAATGCGTTAATGCAACCGGTAAGCTGACCGATGAAACGACATCCGCAGAAAAACCAAAGAAAGTTAAGAAGGTAGTGAAATCATCCCCTAAGAAGGCTGCTACTGCAAAGAAATCTGCATCTGTGAAGAAACCTGCATCTGTGAAGAAAGCAAAGAAATAACTCGCGAACTAATTTATCATAAGCTGTGAAAGAAGAGTCAAAAATTGCGCCTGATTACGTTTTCGAAGTAAGCTGGGAAGTATGTAATAAAGTTGGAGAGATTCATACCGTGATCTCAACAAAATGCCTTACCATGGTTGAAGAACTAAGGGATAATTATATCCTAATCGGCCCTGACGTATGGAAGGAAACATACCAGAATCCTGACTTCCTCGAGGACCGCTTCCTTTATAAATCATGGAGGGAGAGAGCTGAAAGCGAAGGCCTGCGTATTAAGATCGGGCGATGGAGTATCCCTGGAAAACCTCTCGTTTTTCTGATTGATTTTACTCCGTTCTTTTCGGAAAAGGATAAGATATTTTCACATTTCTGGGAACATTATAAGCTGGATTCCCTTACGGGAGGCTGGGATTATCTTGAGCCTGCGCTGTTCGGCTATGCTGCAGGCCAGGTGATCGAGAGTTTTTACAACTATAATTTGTCTCACCACGACAAGATCATCAGCCACTTTCATGAATGGACCTGCGGCACCGGCCTTCTTTATATAAAGGAGAAAGTACCTCAGTCGGGAACAGTATTTACAGCCCATTCCACCGTGATCGGAAGAAATATTGCAATAAACAATCTTCCGCTTTACAAAAATTTCGATCAGTATCATGCTGAATCCATTGCCAAACAGTTTGGAATTGTTTCAAAATACTCACTTGAAAAGTTAGCTGCAGCTGAAACTGATGTTCTTACTACTCTTTCTTCCCTGACTGATGATGAATGCAGGAATTTTCTTGGAAAACCCGCGGATGTTATTACACCAAACGGTTTTGAAGACAGTTTGGTTCCTGTAAAGGAAACCTATTATAAGAAAAGGGCAGAAGCCCGGAACAAATTGCTACAGGTTGCTGAAGCTTTGACTGGTCAGCCTGTTGCGAAAAGCAGTATTCTTCTCCTTACAAGTGGCCCGTATGAGCAGAAGAGCCGGGGGTATGATCTTTTTATTGAAGCCTTATCGAGGATCAACGCCCAGGCCCGGATACCCGAGACCGTGATTGCATTTATTATGGTTCCTACCGATGAATCAGGACCGAGAAAGGAACTTCTGGAATGGATGTCGAGAAAAGACATCAACAGTCCGCGGTCGGAACAGTTTCTAACCCATGTGCTGAATGAGCCTGACCATGACTGGATTCTTAAGAAACTTAAACAGAGTAAGATGCAGAACCGACCGGAAGATAAGGTCAAAGTGTTCTACGTGCCTTCTATTCTGAATGGGACCGACGGAGTTTTCAACCTTTCTTACTATGACATCCTGGTTGGTTTTGACGGGACTATCTTTCCTTCATATTATGAGCCCTGGGGTTATTCTTCACAGGAGAGTCTTTCATTTCACATCCCAACGATAACCACAACCCTGACCGGATTCGGTCAATGGGTAAAGAATCTGTACCCGAATGTTAAGGATTCCATTGCTGTCATCAACAGGGATGATGACAATGACAGTGAAGTGATAGAGGAGATCGTAAAGACGGTTACGGGATGTGCTCTGAAGACCGAAAAAGAGATTATCAGGCTCAGAATCAAAGCATATGAAATTTCAAGATCAGCATTGTGGGAGAATCTGATTTCATATTACCACGAAGCGTACAGTCTGGCCCTCGAAAAATCGCTGGGCCGTGGGGAGATGTACGCGGGAAAGCAGCCGCAGATCATTTCACCTTCGCCGAACACTATCTCGAATGTACGGCCTGATTGGAAAAAAGTACTGGTAAAGCAGAGGTTGCCGGAAAATCTGGCCAGCCTTGACCGAATTGCAAAGAACCTCTGGTGGTGCTGGCATTACGAGGGATCTGAACTGTTTGAGATGGTAAACCGTGAAAAGTGGTACGAACTTAAATTCAATCCCATCGCTTTGCTGGAATCTCTTTCATATAAAGAGCTGCAGGAACTCAGTCACAATGCGGAATTTGTTGCCCGGCTTGAAAAAGTCACGGCAAAGCTTGAAAACTACATGGCCAGGGGAGATGACAAACCCAGGGAGATGATAGCGTATTTCAGCATGGAATACGGGCTTCACGACACTATAAAGATTTTCTCGGGTGGTCTGGGTATGCTGGCTGGCGACTATCTTAAAGAAGCCAGTGATTCGAATGTGAACCTTGTAGGTATAGGCCTTTTATACAGGTACGGCTATTTTATGCAGACTCTCAACCTGGCCGGGGATCAGATTGCCAACTATACTCCCCAGAAGTTTTCACAGCTTCCGATCATGCCCGTATATGATGAGGCCGGCAACTGGCTGAAGATTTTATTTGCCCTGCCCGGCAGGAACCTGTATGCCAAGATCTGGAGAGTGGATGTGGGAAGGATCCCCTTGTTCCTGCTCGATACCGATATTGAGGAAAACGATGATAGTTACCGCAGCATCACTCATCAGTTATATGGTGGTGATCTGGAGAACCGTATCCGCCAGGAAATCGTTCTGGGGATTGGAGGTATCAGGCTTCTGGATCTTCTCAAAATAAAACCTGATGTATATCACAGCAACGAAGGCCATTCTGCTTTTATTGGCCTTGAAAGGCTGCGTAAGCTGATACAGAATGAGAAGCTTACTTTTGTTCAGGCCATGGAAGTTGTACGATCATCTACTTTGTTTACAACACATACGCCTGTCCCTGCCGGACATGATGCTTTTCCGGAAGATATGATGAGAAGATATTTCTCTCATTATCCTGATCTTCTTAATATCAAATGGGAACAGTTACTGAACCTCGGCAGGATGGTCGACAATAATCCTGATGAAAAATTTTCGATGAGTGTGCTCGCGGCCAAGTGCTCCCAGGAGATCAACGGGGTAAGCAGGATCCACGGACGCGTTACAAAGGATCTGTTTCAGCCGTTGTATCCGGGCTATTATGCCAGTGAGTTGCATATCGGATATGTAACGAACGGGGTTCATTATCCTACCTGGACTGCTAAATCATGGCAGCAACTTTATAAGAAAACATTCGGTGAGGGTTTCCTGAATGACCAGTCAAATCCTGAATACTGGAGAAAGATTCAGAATGTTGACGATAGTGTAATCTGGCAAACACGTCAGAAACAGAAAGACCAGCTTACCGAATTCCTGCATCAGCGGTTATATGTTAATATGACAGGACGGCATGAGAATCCAAAGCTTATCTTTCAGATGAGGGAAGCAGCCCGTCCGCAGGCCCTTACTATTGGCTTTGCCCGAAGGTTCGCAACCTATAAACGGGCTCATCTGCTGTTTTCCAACCTCGACCGCCTTGGCCGGATTGTAAATAATACAGAAAAACCTGTACGCTTTTTGTTCGCAGGAAAAGCCCATCCGAACGATAAAGCAGGGCAGGACCTGATAAAAAGGATTATTGAAGTTTCGAGGATGCCTGCTTTCCTTGGCAAGATCATGTTCATTGAAAATTATGACATGGAACTTGCCAAATACCTTATAAGGGGAGTGGATATATGGCTTAATACACCGACCAGACCTCTGGAGGCCTCTGGGACAAGTGGAGAGAAGGCCGTGATGAACGGTGTTGTTAATTTTAGTGTCCTCGACGGATGGTGGGCCGAAGGGTACCGGGCCGATGCAGGCTGGGCCTTGCAGGAAGAGGCAACGTACGATAATCCGGCATTCCAGGATGACCTTGACGCAGAAGTAATTTATTCTATACTCGAAGAGGAGATCGTACCTATTTACTACGACAGGGATTCTAATGGGATACCGGTAAAATGGATATCCTACATAAAAAATACTATTGCCGAGATAGCGCCTCATTTTACCATGAAACGGCAGCTCGACGACTACTATCGTCAATACTATTCCAAACTGTTTAAAAGGTCAAGGATCATAACGGGTAAAAATTATGAAATGGCCCGGCATATCGCTTCATGGAAAAGGAAAGTTCTGAGAGGATGGGATGGTATCGAGATCGTTTCACAGAAAACCCCGTATTCGGAACAGAAACCATTGTCGCTGGGTGATGTTTTTTCTGCCGAGATCATTCTTAATCTTAACGAATTGTCTGCAACCGACGTGGGTATTGAAGTCCTGTTCGGGCGGAAACTCAATGATCTTGTTGAAACTCCAATATTTATTGAAGAAATGAACCTGTCGAGGTCAGAGAAAAATATCGCTGTGTTTGAATGTAATATTCCGATCAACGAGGCAGGGGTTTATGACTTCGCTTTCCGCCTCTTCCCGAAGAGTCCATTATTGCCGCACAGGCAGGACTTTGCGTTGGTGAAATGGATCTAGGGAAGAACGATGTACGATGTACGATGTACGATGTACGATGTACGATGTACGATGTACGATGTACGATGTACGATGTACGATGTACGATGTACGATGTACGATGTACGATGTACGATGTAATTAGATTAATAATAAACATTAAAGCATGAAATTACTTGAAGGAAAGACAGCCCTGATAACCGGTGCAAACCGGGGTATCGGCAGGGCCATCGCAAAATGTTTTGCCCGTAACGGAGGGAATGTCGCATTTTCTGATATTGCATATGATGAAAATTCGGTCTCTCTCGAGGAAGAGCTTAGAAATCTGGGTGTAAATGCCAGAGGCTATGCATCCGATGCAGGTTCATTTACCGATAGTGAGCAACTGGTTAATTCTGTGGTTGCTGATTTCGGGGCCCTGCACATTTTGGTGAATAATGCAGGGATAACCCGCGATAATCTGCTTCTTCGTCTTTCAGAATCAGATTGGGACCTGGTCGTAAAAGTCAATCTTAAATCTGTTTTTAACCTTACGAAAGCCGTTCAGAGGCAGATGATCAAACAGCGTAACGGATCGGTGATCAATATGAGTTCCGTGGTTGGGATCGAAGGCAATTTCGGACAGTCGAACTACTCGGCTTCAAAAGCCGGGATCATAGGATTTACCAAATCAGTAGCCATGGAGCTTGGCTCACGAAATATTCGCGTGAATGCAATTGCACCCGGGTTCATTGAGACCGAGATGACTTCGAGACTGCCCGATGAGATAAGGAAAGAGTGGATAGAGGATATTCCCCTGAAGCGTGGCGGAACACCCGATGATGTGGCTAAACTTGCTTTATTCCTGGCTTCGGACCTGTCGGAATATATCACAGGTCAGGTGATCAGTGTCTGTGGCGGACTTCATACCTGACAGCAGTAACGTGTGAGCCTTTTAACAGAATTTCCTTTATGGTTTCTGCTTTTCTGCTTCCTGGCCGGGGCATTATTTTCATTTGGACTTTATTTCAGGAAAACCAGAAACCCTGAGAATTCAGCGCTTCTGATTGTTTTAATCCTGCTCAGGTTTCTGTCGGTCAGCCTGATTACTTTCCTTTTACTCACACCCCTTATACGCAGAACTGTCAGACAGATTGAAAAACCCATCATTGCTATAGGTATTGACGGTTCGCAATCGGTTGTTTCATCGGCCGATTCCGTTGCCGTGAGAAACAACCTCAGCCGCGATATTGAAAACCTCAGCCGGGAATTGTCCGGGCGGTTCGAGGTAGCTGTATATACGTTTGGGCAGACTTTTTCGCAAGGACTGCCTAAAGATTTCAATGGAAACCGCACCGATATTTCGGGGTTTTTCAATGAGCTGGGCAGCAGGTATGTAAACCGGAATCTGGGGGCGGTGATCATTGCCTCCGATGGGATTAATAACAAGGGGACTAATCCCTGGTATGCCATACAGAAGCTGAATGTTCCTGTATATTCCGTGGCACTAGGCGACACATCATTAAAAAGGGATATGTATATCAGGCATATCGATGTTAGCCGGCAGGTATATCTTAACGATCAGTTTCCTTTTGAGATCATGGCCGGGATGGATCAGTACGCGGGTAAGGAAACCAGGCTGATCATAAGACATTCAGGACTTGTTGTTTTCTCGAAAAATATCACGGCCTATAATGACCATTCCATTTTAAGAATAAGCGGGGCGCTGCAATCCAAAGAAAAAGGAATTCAGAAATATTCAGTTGAAATTGAAAGCCCCGGTGATGAATTCAACCGGACTAACAATACCCGTGATTTTTATGTTGAAGTGCTTGAGACCAGGATACGTGTTGCTTTGGTATACGAAAGTCCTCACCCTGATATTGCTGCTATTGTAAGCGCTCTGGGAGGGACTGCGAAATTTGAAGTTTCACAACTCAAACCTTCGGAGCTTCAGAATGGGAAGAAAGAATATGATCTCTATATTTTTTACCAGCTTCCGTCGGTTGCGGGAATGACTGATATTTCGAGGCTTTTGCCGGATGGCAAGCCTGCCCTGTTTGTACTCGGAAGTCAGACTGATCTCTCGGGATTCAACAGGCTCAAGACAGGTCT
Source organism: uncultured Bacteroidales bacterium (assembly GCA_903916595.1). GTDB lineage: Bacteria > Bacteroidota > Bacteroidia > Bacteroidales > FEN-979 > CAIRDP01. The sequence goes on from CAIWXI010000137.1 coordinate 33,376, forward strand.
GGTCATCAATTCCCAGAGGAAGACCATGACCGATATTCAGCCTATTCTTAACCCCGATTTTTCCTTGTTTCGTTTTGACAGGGAATTCTCGGCTGTTATATCCGAATTCCCTCCGCTTCAATGCCCTTCTGGAGTTTTTGAGACAGGCATTATGGCCGATGTGCTGTGTTTTCAGAAAATAGGAAATGTGAACACGAAATATCCGTTGTTACTGTTCTTCGATTTGCCGGCCCGCAAGACCGGTGTCATAGCGGGCGAGAACCTATGGAGGTGGAGAATATCTGATTATATTCAGAAATCTGATTTCAGGCTCTTTGATGAGATGATTACGAGCATCGTCCAATATTTATCGGTAAAAACCGATCCAAGTCCGTTCCGGATAACAGTAAAAAGCAGGATAGATGAAGGGGATCCCCTGGAGTTCGATGCAGTGCTTTTTAACCCGGGCCATGAGCTTGTTAATGATCCGGACGTGATGCTCGAATTGAAAAACGAAGCAGGAAAAAGCTATCCATATAGCTTTACACGTACCGAAAAAGGCTATTACCTTAACGCTGGCTATTTTCCTGCAGGCAACTACACGTACGAAGCCACGGTGAAAACGGCCCAGGCCGTTTATAAAAAGCAGGGCCATATGAGTATAACCCCAATGGATATCGAGCTTATGAACCTGGTGGCCGACCATGCCCTGCTCAATAAATTATCGTCGCGATATAATGCAAAGGTTGTCAGCCAGAAAAATATTACGGAACTCCCGGAACTGCTTAAGAAACGAGTCGACTTAAAATCAATCATTCATCTTCAGAGAAAGTATACTGAACTTGCCGGGGAGTGGTGGCTGTTTCTAATTATCCTTATCATGCTATTCGCCGAGTGGGCTATCAGCAAGAGAAACGGTTTGTAGACGTTAGAGGTCTTTCTTTTTCATCACCCAAAACACAATTCCAATCATGATTGCTGCATAGCCCATTGGGATAAGGCAGGCTGTGAAACTCACGTTGGCCTGAAGTTCAAGGCCCATGATCTTTTTAAGCATGGGGATAGCAGGGTATTCGGTGAGCCTGATCACTGAATTAACTGGGAGATAGGTGTAGATGGTGTTCTTGAACATGAAAGGCGCCCTGAATAAGAAGTAGATTACCGGTTCAATGATGAGGGAATAGAGTGTGAAAATGGCAATTGCCATGCCGGTATTCCTGAGCATAAATCCGCAGAAAAAAGCATAAACCATATAGCACAGCAGGCTAAGGAAAAACCCTGTCATGAATGGCAAACCTCTGGAGAAGAAGTCTACCTCATTGAATCCTGAATGGGAAAGGCCTATAATAAAAGCCCCTGCGGTAAGGATTACTGTCGTCACCAAAGTCATAAGCAAAATAATCATCAGCTTAGAGACCAGGAATTCGGTCTTGCTCATGCCGTTGATGATATTCTGCCGGATGGTCTTAAATGTAAATTCGTTGGTAATGAGGATGATCATGATGATTGCAGGGAAAATAAGTACATATCTGATGCTTGCAAAGAATGCCACATTTTGCCAGACATCAGGAAAGTAATAGATAGCTACATGCGGGAAGGGGATCGGCAGCCGGCTGTTGATGTCGTTTACTATGTGGTTGATCATAAACTCGGCCAGAAGTATACCTGCAGCGAGAAACACGAAGTAGAGTCCGGCAAGTATCCAGAATACCTTGTAGGTCTGTATTTTTTTAAATTCAATGCTCAGAAGCCTTCTCATGGGTTCTCATGTAAAAGTTCGAGAAAATGCTGTTCGAGACTGCGTTTCTTCTCTGACAGATGGCTGAGGATAATGCCCTTTTGATGAAGAAACGCGTTGATATCAGAGGGGGTCACCACTGTTGAGAAATGTACCTGAATGATTCCGGCGGTTTCGGTGTATGAAGTGTAGCCTGGAATTTCCTTAACTGCTGCCGTAAGACCCCTCATGTCAGCTGCAGCCATTTCAATCGAGTCGGAAACGGATAGTACTTCCTGCACCTGGCCACAGAAGAGCATCACGCCCTTTTGAAGTACAAGAACATGGTTGCAGATCTTCTGAACTTCATCGAGAAGATGGGAAGCCAGAAGTATGGTTGTGCCCCGGGAAGCAACCAATGAGATCAGCTCCCTGATCTGCGCTATCCCCTGTGGGTCGAGGCCGTTGGTAGGTTCATCGAGGATCATCACCTCGGGTTTGCCAAGCAGGGCTGAGGCTAATGCAAGCCTTTGCCGCATGCCGAATGAAAAAGTCCTGAACTTTGAGAACCTCCGTTCATGAAGGCCTGACAACTGCAGCACTTCATCGACATCATCATACGGTTTATTCTTTATATCGGCTACGATTTTCAGGTTTGTTACAGCATCCAGGTAAGGAAAAAAGTTCGGACTTTCGATGACTGAGCCTATACGTTTTCTGCTTTCATTGGAAGGAGGCTGTCCGAACCAGCTGAACATACCATGATCAGGAGGAATGAGACCGAGCAGCATGCTCAGAGTCGTAGTCTTACCGCTGCCGTTGGGCCCGAGGATCCCGAAAACATGACCTTTTCCGACCTCAAAAGATAGCTGGTTTACCGCTTTGATCTTTCCAAAGCTCTTTGAAATGTTCTCAACAGAAAGAATGGTTTCCACCGGCAATAAAGTATAATTAAGTTTTAGACGATACGCGATGCTATTCGTTACAGCTTAATACCGATAAAGTAAAAAAACAGCGGGGGTTTTGCCGAGGACCGGCTTCATTTTTTTCCAGTCCCCAACCTGGTACACCATGATATTCTCAGCCGGGCCGGTTAGTCCTATGCCCAGGCCCAGCATGGTGTCGGCCCTGCAGTGCTGAAGAATAGCCTGAAAGACCTGTTCATTCCTGTAAGGTGTTTCAATGAATATCTGAGTCTGTTTTTTGTCAGCTGCAGCACGTTCCATTTCTTTCAGCTGCCGCACCCGGGTCTGTTTATCGACCGAGAGGTAGCCCAGGAAAGAAAAATTCTGGCCGTTGAATCCTGAAGCCATCAGGGAAAGCAAAATCGAGGACGGACCTGTAAGTGGTTTCACAATTATCCCGTTTTCATGGGCCAGCCGTACAATCCCCGATCCCGGATCGGCCACGCAGGGGCAACCGGCTTCCGAAAGCAGGCCAATATCCTTGCCTTCATCTGTAACGCCAAGGAACTCCTCAAAAGAGGGCAGGGGAGAATGTTCATTGAAAAGATGAAAAGTGACCTCACTGAAGTCGCGGGTAAACCCGGCTTTCCTGAGAAACCTCCGGGCTGTCTTCAATTCCTCGACAATAAAGCAGTCGAGGCCGCGGATGACTTTTAAGGTACCCTCGGGCAGGACATCCTCAATGGCCTGATCGCTCAGAGCCGAGGGGATTAGGTATAGAACGCCATGTTTCATTTTACCAGGGTAAGTTGTTAAGGTCGACATTACCGCCCGAAAAGATCAGGCCGATACGTTTACCCTCAACGTTTATTTTGTTTTCCATGATGGCGGCAAAAGGTACTGCGGATGAGGGTTCCACGATGATCTTCATCCTTTCCCAGATAAACATCATGGCTCTGACTATGCTTTCCTCACTTACCGTGACAATAGCATTTACATGTTTCCGGATAATCGGAAAGGTAAGACTCCCCAGTGATGTTCTTAATCCATCGGCAATAGTCTCCGGCTTCACCGACGGTATCAGTGTCCCCGAAACAAAAGACCTGAAAGCATCGTCGGCCTGTTCAGGTTCGGCCGCTATCACTTGTGCCGGGGGGGCAAAATAATAGGCCGACAGGGCCGTGCCACTCAGTAATCCGCCGCCACCAACAGGTGCAAGAATAATTTCGAGACCTGGTATTTCTTCTGTCAGTTCGAGGGCTGTAGTAGCCTGACCGGCTATGATACGGGTATCGTTATATGGGTGGATCTCAACAGCCCCTGTTTCTTCAATGACTTTCTGCAGGGTAGTTTCGCGGGATGTAAGCGTGGGTTCGCAGAAGGTGATTCTGCCTCCGTATCCTTTAACAGCTTCAATTTTTACGGGTGATGAGTCTGATGGCATCACGATATGAGCGGTCGCCCCGGCAAGAGCCGCAGCCCATGAGAGCGCCTGCGCATGGTTGCCGCTGGAATGTGTTGCAACGCCTTTCTTCAGAAGGTCCGGAGGCAGGCTCCTTACAGCATTGGTTGCTCCCCTGGCTTTAAAAGCCCCGACTTTCTGAAAATTTTCACACTTAAAAAAGAGCTCGCAACCGTATTTCCGGTTAATGGTTGAGGAAGTGAGAACCTGTGTGTGGTTGATATATGGCTTTATGAGTTCATGGGCCGCCCTGATTTGCCCCGCTGTTGGAAATTCTATTGTCATTTTTGTTCCTTTATTACGGGCCTGAGTTCCTTAACAAGGAGATCGCAGGCCGCTTCAAGCTGTTTGTATGTTCTTTCAAAGGCCTGCACGTCATGATACCAGGGGTCGTCGACCTCTGTGTTACTGCCAGGGTAGAGGATGTTGAGAATATAATCGACTTTTTTCATGTCACCGGCTGATCTGGCTGTTCTTGAAACCCCATGATAATGTGAGGAATCCATGACATAGATACGGTCGAAGTGATCGAAATCCTGCTTCCGGAAGAGCCTTGAGGTATGAGAGGAAATATCGATGTTGTTTTTTTTGCAAACAGTCTGAGCCCGGCTGTCGGGATGGTCCCCGACATGAAAGGTTTCAAACCCGCATGAATCGATTTCAGCTTCGATGCGGGCAGCATGAAGTTTATGCCTGAGAATGCCTTCCGCCATCGGCGACCGGCAGATATTACCGGTGCAAACAAACAGGATTTTCATAATAATAAAGAGGACTATAGTTTGATACGTTTGTCGAGTTCTTCAACAAATTGCCGGAACTGTTTATCAGTCTCTACCAGATTGTTTACCGTGCGGCAGGCATGAAGTACCGTGGCATGGTCTTTGTTTCCGCAGTGCAGACCGATACTTGCCAGTGAAGATTTGGTGTGTTTCTTAGAGAAATACATCGACAGCTGCCTTGCCTGAACGATCTCACGTTTACGAGTCTTTGAATGGATCATCTCAATGGGGATATTGAAATAATCGCAGACCACCTTCTGAATATAATCGATTGAAATCTCCCGGGAAGTATTTTTTACAAATTTGTCGATCATCTGCTTTGCAAGGTCCAGGGTAATGGTCTTTTTATTTAACGAGGACTGTGCAAGCAGTGAAATGAGAGCTCCTTCAAGTTCCCTTACATTCGTATTGATACTGTATGCAAGGTATTCCACCACTTCGGGAGGGACAACAATACCATCGTTATATAATTTTTTCTGAAGGATGGCAATGCGGGTTTCCAGGTCGGGCACCTGAAGGTCGGCACTCAAACCCCATTTGAAGCGTGAAAGAAGACGGGGCTCAATGCCTTTCATCTCAACAGGAGGTTTATCGGCAGTGAGTACGATCTGGTTGCTTTTCTGATGGAGATGATTGAAAATATGGAAGAAGACATCCTGGGTTTTTTCTTTGCCGGCCAGGTTGTGAATGTCGTCGATGATAAGAACGTCTATCATCTGGTAAAAATGAACAAAGTCGTTCTGGTTGTTGTTTTTTACCGAATCAATGAATTGGTTGATAAACTGGTCGGTAGTCACATAAAGAACAGTCTTGTCAGGGAAATTATTCTTCACCTGCAGCCCTATGGCATGAGAGAGGTGAGTTTTGCCAAGACCGGTACTGCTATATAACAGGAGTGGGTTGAATGCTGTTTTTCCAGGGTTGCTGGCGACGGCATACCCGGCCGACCTTGCCAGGCGGTTGCAATCACCTTCAATAAAATTTTCAAAAGAATAACTTTCGATGAGTTGTGAGTTCACCTTGATCTTTTTCAAACCCGGGATGATAAACGGGTTGGGAATCTCTTTAGAGGTTCCCCTGTTAAGATCAATAGGCATAGAGACCATCGGATTGGAAGTGGCTTTTTTCTCGGAAGTGGGAATATTAACTGTGAAAGGACCGGGATCCGATTGTGAATTGTCAACAATAATACTATATTCCAACCGGCCTTTATCTCCAAGTTCTTTTTTGATGGTCTTCTTTAGTAATCCAATGTAATGCTCCTCAAGCCATTCGTAAAAGAACTGGCTGGGAACCTGGATGGTTAGAACACTATCTTTAAGTTTAACCGGCTTTATCGGAAGGAACCACGTTTTAAAGCTTTGATAGTTTATGTTGTCCTTGATGACTTTGAGGCAATTTTCCCAAACTTCAATAACGTTCTTGTCCATTAATTCAATTTACCTTGAATTGTTTTCAAAAAATTATATAACTCTTTATTTGTCAAGGTGTAGGATTCTAAAAGTAAAATCAAAATCCATAAGAAAGACGTACCTGATTCGATTAACAAAAGTGATGAAAAAAAAATTATAAAAAAATGATTTCATGCTTGATTTTTAAAAATATTTAGTTTTGGTTTTTGCGTTTTAGTCAACCAAAACTTTGGGTAATTCCGATATCCGATTAACAGTCAGAGATTTGTTTGTTAGGGCTACGGTGTCAATTGCGGCTCTTTATAATGGTTCTAAATTTCGTTATCGTTCTCTTTCAAACACTTAGCAAAATCAATGGTTCTGTTAATAATAAAACTGACTGATTATGCCTGTAATCAGCTCATTTTTTGGGTACATCCATACATGTAGATATGTTAGGAATTCTCATTAGTCGCTTCTTCACCTTTTCCTCCCTGCTTTTTCTGATGCCCAGGGTGACCCGGCAATCATTGTCGAAATTCTGGGCAACAAGTTCGAGGCCTTCTTCTTTCTGTATCCGCATCACATCGTTCATATTAATATAGGGAAAAGAAACAGTGATATTTATGGTGATGACCTTTTCGGTTTTTCCTGCATCGTCAAGGGCTTCCGATGCTGCCAGACGGTATGCATGTATAAGTCCGGGGATTCCCAGCTTGGTCCCTCCAAAATATCGGACTACAATAACCAGCGTATCAGAAATGGCTTTTGAAAGGAGTTGGCCGTAAATAGGCCTTCCTGCCGACCCGGATGGTTCTCCATCGTCGTTGAAGCGGTATATTTCCTGCGCAGGTCCAAGGCAATATGCATAGCAATGATGGTTCGCATCGTAATACATTTTTCTGATGCTCCCAAGGATCTCCTTTACTTCAGCTTCCGAACCCGCCGGGAATGCCAGACCAATAAATTTGCTGGCTTTTTCACGGCTTATTGATTCTCCTTTTCGGGCTACAGAAAAATATATATCGGAGGCTTCACTCATACCGCTAAAGTACGGCTTTCTAGAAGGCGAGGCGCTTTTGTACGCGGTTTTTATAGTAATTTAGTGGCATGAATACAGGAACCTTTACTGTAACGGATATCCGGAAGACCTTTCTTGAAGGTTTAAAGGATATGTATGATGTTGAAGAGATAAACAGCATTATATATATACTGTTTGAAGATTTCCTGGGGTGGCCAAGGACTAAGTTGCATCTTGAACCATTGGCCCGGCTTGGCTTTGCTGAGTCTGAAAGATTCTCTGCAGCCCTGGTTCGCTTGTCGCAAGGCTGTCCGGTACAATATATTACAGGTAAAGCCGATTTTAACGAGCTGCAGTTTGAAGTAAATCCATCGGTTCTTATCCCCAGGCCGGAAACGGCCGAGCTGGCTGCACTTATTGATCAGAAGCTGAAAACCTTGGACCTGAATGGTTTTAATGCGATAGATTTAGGAACCGGCTCGGGTTGTATTGCAATTTACCTGAAGAAGCATTTCCCTGCCATCAGTATGTATGGAATTGATTATTCTGAAGACGCTCTTTCTACAGCCCGTTCAAATGCCGGTCTGCATCGTACAGAAGCTGGTTTTTATCTGGCAGATATTCTGCAAATAACTGAACCTCTGGCAAGTATTAAATTTAATCTGGTCGTGAGTAACCCGCCTTATGTTTGCATAAAAGAAAAAGATGCCATGATGCGTAATGTGACGGATTATGAGCCACATTCAGCTTTGTTTGTTGCGGATGAGGATCCACTGTTGTATTACCGCGCCATTGCCCGTTTTGCGCAACTCTGCCTTGCTCAGAAAGGACTTATCTATGTTGAAATCAATGAGGCTTTTGGCCGGGAAATAACCGAAATGTTTAACTTTTCAGGATTTTCAGGTGTGACCTTGCTGAAAGATTTTCGCGGCAGGGATCGTTTCATCCGGGCTGAGTGCGGACCCCGAAAATAGCTGTCCCGATTCTGACCATGGTACTGCCTTGTTCAATAGCCAGATCGTAATCGCCGGTCATTCCCATCGAAAGTTCGCAGAATTCATTATCATTTTCAAAAAAAACGGTTCTGATTTTAATAAAACTGTCTCTGAGGGAACCGAATTCCTGCCTTACCAGAGTCTTATCTTCAGTAAAAGTGGCCATACCCATCAGTCCAAGGATACGGATATGTTTCATGGCCTTATATTCGGCCGACCCCAGTATCTGGAAGGCTTCCTGAAGGTCGAGCCCGAATTTGGACTCTTCCGTGGCAATATGCAACTGGAGCAGACAGGAAATCACCCGGTTTATCTTCCCTGCCTCCTTGTCGACTTCTCCTAATAACTTCAAGCTGTCGATACTCTGTATCATATGGATGAAAGGCACGATGAATTTGACCTTGTTAGTTTGCAAATGGCCGATAAAATGCCACTGTATATCAGAGGGGAGGGAGGATGCTTTGGCCACAAGTTCCTGAACTTTGTTTTCACCAAACAACCTTTGGCCGGCCGAATAGGCTTCCATAATGGTTTCATGATTTTGCTTTTTTGAAACCGCTATCAGCTGTACTTTTCCCGGGATGGAACGCAACGCTGATTCAAGATTTTCCCTGATGTTCATATTTCAAGAGATTGTAACAAAAGTAATCATTTGCACGTTTATTTCATTCACCTACCTTTGCCCTTGTGAAAAAGCTTTTTCTTTTATTTATACGGCAGCTTGTTTTCTGGATTGTTTTTTTCAATTTCACCAGGCTGGTATTTCTTGTTTATTATTCCGGCATCCTTGGCATAGAAGGGATAAAATTTGCTGAGGTACTGAGTGTTTTTGCACATTCCATCAAGCTCGACCTTGCAACAGCCTGTTATTTTATGATTTTTCCGTTCCTGCTGCTGTTACTTCAGTCGCTCTGGAGCCCGAAGTGGCTGAATACTATTAATAAGGTATACTCTGGCATTCTGATCTTCGGCTATTCACTGAGCGCTGCCGCGGAAATGGGGATTTATGCCGAGTGGAAAACCAAGCTTACCTATAAGGTCATCAAGTATCTTTCACATCCTTCAGAGATATATAACTCTGCCGAGACAGGCACTTTCTTTCTTTTGGTTTTACTGTTTGCCGCGATGTTTGCCGCAGGCTTCTATACTTATCTGCGTTGGTTTTACTGTGACTTCAGCAAAGTGAGGGTTCCCTTCCGGCAATCGATTGTTTTTGCCGTTGTACTGCCTCCATTACTATTTATCGGGCTGAGGGGAGGGGTTCAGCAGATTCCGATCAACCAGAGCCAGTCATATTTCTCTGATCATAATATTCTGAACCTGGCAGCAGTGAATACGGCATTCAACCTGTACATAAGCATTTTCGAGAACCTGGGAAACATACGTCAGAATCCATATCTCCTGATGGACGACAAACAGGCTGCAGAAATCATGAAGGGTCTTTATTCTGTTGAAAAAGACACAACCGTTTCAGTGCTTACAACCACCCGTCCGAACATTGTGCTGTTGATCATGGAGAGCTGGTCGGCCGACCTGATAAAGGAGCTGGGAGGTGAAGCGGGTATAACACCTCAGTTCAGCAAACTGGCCAGTGAAGGGATTCTGTTCAATTCCATCTATGCGTCCGGCTCCCGCTCGGAACAGGGAATGGCCTGTATTTTCGGGGGATTCCCTGCTCATCCGGTTTCATCCATCACGGTACAGCCAGATAAGTTTATAAAGCTTCCAAGTCTTGTGAGGGATCTGAAAAAGCAAAATTACAGTACTGCATTTTATTTTGGCGGACAGCTGATCTACGGGAACATCAAAAGTTATATCATTTTCAATGGTTTTACCCAGGTGATGGAAGGAGAAAATTTTCCGGCTTCCATACCCAGGGGAAAGCTTGGCATTCATGATGAATATTCACTGGGATACCTTGTAAATGATCTGGATAAATTCCATCAGCCTTTCCTCGCTTCTCTTTTCACTGTTTCCACGCATTCGCCCTGGGATCAGCCTTTTCCAAAATTGCTGAAATGGGGTGGCAATGAACAGGAATACATCAATGCAGCCTATTATACCGATCACTGCCTTGGAGAGTTTTTCAGGAAAGCCAGGCAAAAGGATTGGTATTCGAATACCTTATTTATTATAGTAGCTGACCATAGCCATAACTCCTACCGCAACTGGCATCCCGAATCGATGGAGTACCATAAGATCCCTTTGTTATTTTACGGGGATGTGATCAAACCGGAATTCCGTGGAAAAGCCTGCAGTAAGTTAGGCAACCAGCATGATATAGCAAAAACTTTGCTTTACCAGTTGGGACTGCCTCATCAGTCGTATAAATACAGTAAAAACCTTTTCAATCCGTATACGCCTGGTTTTGCCTATTATTCTACCGAAGACGGAGCGGGCTGGATTCATGGCCCAAACTATTATACGTTTGAAGCGCATCCGTATATTGGTTACAGATGGAGTTATTTCAACCCGGCTTCAGACAGCACTCGTGTTATTAATGAAGCGAAGGCATATCTTCAGACGGTGTTTGGGGAGTATCTTAAAGATTGATGCGGGATGCAGGATGCAGGATGCAGGATGCGGGATGCAGGATGCAGGATGCAAGATGCAGGATGCAAGATGCAGGATGCAGGATCTACTATTCCAGGCTGTGAACCACGAGTCCGGACCTGAGTTTGGGTTCAAACCATGTAGTTTTAGGCGGCATGATATTCCCTGAATCAGCGATATCGATAAGTTGTTTCATCGAGACAGCAAACAAAGCAAAGGCTGCTTTCATTTCACCGCTGTCGACCCGTTTCTTCAGTTCCCCCAGTCCCCTGATGCCACCAACGAAATCAACACGGTTGGAGGTCCTGAGGTCCTTGATACCGAGGATCTGATCGAGGACAAGTTTTGAAAGGATGGTAACATCCAGAACTCCGATGGGGTCGGAATCATTGTATGTGCCGGGTTTTGCCGTAAGCGAATACCAGTTGTCATTGAGATACATGCTGAAGTTGTGCAGCTTTACCGGTTTATAAATGACAGGCCCTTTGTTCCCGATGATAAAGACTTTGCCGAGTTCTTCAAACAGTTGTTCCTCTGAAAGTCCGTTGAGGTCTTTTACAAGGCGATTATAATCGATAATCGATAACTGGTTGTCGGGAAAATGTACAGCAAGAAAAAAATTGTATTCTTCATTCCCGTTGTGGTCAGGGTTATTGTTCTTTTTCTCATTCCCTACCAGGGCTGCAGCAGCCGTGCGGTGATGGCCGTCGGCCACGTATGTCGCCGGAACTTTAGCAAACAGGCCGGTGAGGGTTGAAATTACAGCATCGTCATCAATAACCCAGAAATGGTGTCCTATGCCGTCGACCGATGTAAAATCATAGACCGGTGCATGGTTGCCAATAAAATCAGCAACGATTTCATCGATCTCTTTTACCGCCGGATAAGTAAAGAAAACCGGTTCCATGTTGGCATTAGTGACGCGTACATGTTTCATCCGGTCTTCTTCTTTTTCCTTCCTGGTCAGCTCATGTTTTTTGATAATGCCATCCATATAATCCTGAACACCCGCACAGCCCACAAGACCATACTGTGTCTTGCCGTTCATGGTCTGGGCATAGATGTATAGATTGTCTTTAGTATCGGGAATAAGCCAGCCATTTTTTCTGAACAGGTCAAAATTTTCCTTAGCTTTGTTATAAACAGCCTGGGCATGAACATCCAGATCATCCGGCAGATCTATCTCGGGTTTGATAATATGCAGAAGAGAGTAAGGATTGCCTTTTGCTTCTTCACGGGCTTCCTCAGAGTTAAGAACATCATAAGGCCTGGATGCCAAATCTTTAACGATTTCTTTTGGTGGGCGCAGTCCTTTGAAAGCTTTTAATATTGCCATAATAATTAAGAAATTGAATTATTCGTCATCATCATCGTGATCACTCCCGTGCTCTTCCATTTTTACACTCCGTTGCAGAGAGCCTATCAAAGCCCCTATCATCTTGGTCATTTCCATCAGCTGATTCTTCGAATCGTCGTAATGTTTCTGAGTGATGATGTTACGGTGAAGGGCCAGGGTAGTGAGTACCACGCATTCCCTCACTGAACTTTTAGCCATTTTAAGGTAATAAACAAACTGGCTTTTATTCCTGGATGAGCCTTCTGCGATGTTCAGCGAAATGGCCTGGGCCGGGATCAGGAAGCGGTCGAAAAAAGTTTTAACATCAGCATCGCTGCCCGCATTTTTTGCCATGTCATATCCCCAGCTTATGTACTCCAACGATTTGTGGTAGATTCTGAGATCTTCAAATCTGAAAAAAGTAATGGGTTTTTCTTGTCCGTTTTCCATCGTTTAGGCAGTTTGTTATTGATTATTTAATTTTCACCATTTCACTATTTGTTCACCTGATACGTCTTATCCCCATTATTTATGAAATTCACTATCTGTTTTGCTGCGGCGATACCGGCGTTGATGTTGGCTTCTTCGGTCTGAGCTCCCATTTTCTTGGGTGTGCAGAAGAACTTTGCTTTAAAACCTGCTTCGATTTCAGCTTTATTCGTTGGCTCAACATCCGAGAGGTAAGCAAAGTCTTTTCTTTCCTGGAATGTTTTCAGCAGTTCAGCTTCGTTGATCACCTCGGCTCTGGCAGTATTCACGAGTACTGCAGGCGAGGGCATACGCGAGAGAAGACTATAATTCACCGATTGTTTGGTTTGGCTGTTTGCAGGGATATGCAGAGAGATAAAATTGCATTTGCTGTACAGTTCTTCAACTGAGCCTAACCATTTTACACCGTCTTGTTCGATTGTTTCCCTGGGGATGAAGGGATCGTAAGCATATACTTCCATTCCAAACCCTTTGGCAATGCGGGCTACATTTTTACCAACAGCCCCATAGGCATGGATTCCGAGTTTTTTATCTTTCAGTTCAAATCCGGATTTCCCGTTGAAGAAATTCCTGAAATAATACACCATCATCCCAAGAGCCAGTTCCGCTACCGCATTGGAATTCTGTCCCGGGGTATTCATAACCACAACGCCTTTAGCCGTAGCTGCAGCCAGATCAACATTGTCGTAGCCAGCGCCGGCGCGGACTACTATTTTCAGGTTCTGACCGGCATCAATCACGGCCTTGTCGGTCTTGTCTGAGCGTATGATCACCGCGTCAGCGTCGGCCACGGCCCGAATGAAATCATCCTGGCTGGTATAATTTTCGAGAAGGACCAGTTCGAACCCGGCCTGTTCAATAACCTGTCTGATACCTTTTACAGCAACAGGAGCAAATGCCTTATCTGTTGCAACAAGTACTTTTGTCATATGTAGGGAGATTTGGGAGGCGCCGAAACGCCTCCCTGGTTTTTACTTAAACGTTTTCTTTTTCAAATTCATTCATACAATCAACCAGCGCCTGAACACTTTCGTAGGGCAATGCGTTGTAAGTCGATGCACGGAACCCTCCGACGGAACGATGTCCTTTGATGCCGATCATACCTTGCTTCTTTGCCGCTTCCATAAAGGCATCTTCCTTGTCTTTATACTGCTCTTTCATTACGAAACAGATATTCATCAGCGAACGGCTGTCGGGAGCCACGGTCCCGGTGAAAATTTTGCTGTTGTCGATGGTGTCGTAAAGCAATTTGGCTTTTCTGATGTTCATCTCTTCTACAGCTGTTACACCTCCAAGTCCCTTGATCCATCTCAGGGTCTCGAGACAGGTAAAAATTGCAAATACAGGTGGTGTATTATATAATGAAGGTTCTTTCAGGTGGGTTGCATAGTTAAGCATGCTGGGAATTTTTCTGTCGACCTTGCCAAGGATATCTTCCTTTATGATAACAAAAGTAACACCGGCCGGGCCGAGATTTTTCTGGGCGCCTCCATAAATAAGGACATATTTTGATATGTCGACAGGGCGGCTGAGGATATCCGATGACATGTCTGCTACCATGGGAACGGGGCTGTCTATGTCGTAACGGATTTCTGATCCGTAGATGGTATTATTTGTAGTGATGTGAAAATAATCTACATCGGTGGGGATGGTATATCCTGTGGGGATATAAGTAAAATTTTTATCGGCGGATGAGGCTACAACGTTGACCTCACCGAAGAACTTTGCTTCTTTGATGGCTTTCTGTGCCCAGACACCGGTTTCAAGATAGGCTGCTTTTTTGTTAAGGAGGTTATAAGGTACCATGTCAAACTGAAGGCTGGCGCCACCTCCAAGGAAAATGATCTGATATCCGGCAGGGATGTTCAGAAGTTCCTTGAAAAGACTAACCGCTTCGTCGATGATAGCTTGAAAATCCTTGCTCCTGTGCGAGATTTCAAGCAGAGATAATCCTATTCCGTTTAGGTCAAGAATAGCTTTGGCCGAGTTCTCAATAGCGATCCGCGGTAATACCGAGGGACCGGCATTAAAGTTGTGTTTCTTCATAAAATCAGTTTTTTGAGTGTATTATAAATATTTTGATAAATAATCTTGCACAAACGAATGATCTAGCAAAATAAACGAATTTCAACCGAAAAATCAAAAATAAGATTTTTTTCGGGAGAAATCAGGCCTGTTAATGCATTTACTTTATTTTAGGGTTCATCGCGTCGAATTCCCCGATATATTTCCAATTGAAATTTTCATAGATAAACCCCTCAGCAGTTTCTGATGCGGGGACATAGAATTTATACTGACCTTCAAGTTGGGGTTGCATGGGTGAAAGGTGATCGAAAACGATCATCAACCTGGTCTTGTTATTTGTTTCATATTCTCTCTTTTTGCTGTTCCAGACCGGCTTTCCAGGGATGGATTGTTGCCGGTAACTCAGGCTCATGCCTGTAGATGAAGAGTGCCGGAAGATAATACGCGATAGCTTGCCATCGAGGTAACCGGGGAAAACCGGGGCTCCGAACTTCGGAACACCCTTTTTATCAAAAACAAGAACCTCGATAAGTTTACTGCCGATCTCGCTGTCTATTCCATCCCATCCAAGCAGAATGAAGGCATTCTTCTTATCTTTCATCTTAAAAGGAATAATTTTGTAATACAGGGCCCCGTACCAGTCGGCAGAATCACAGATTTTATATTCCGGTTCCTTGATCGTATCAGAATGGTCGCACAAGGTCACGGGAAGGAATTTTCTGAGCGATCCTTTGAACTGGATCAGGCCGTAATACCTGTTGCCTCCGCTTATCAGCGGCACATTCCAGTTATAGAGACGGAATAGCCCGTCGGGGGATTCGATTTTTGCAACATACTTCAGTGAATCCCAGGCGTAATCTGCCGAACCCTCAAGACTTAAGGCAATCCGCAGCTGGTTCAAAAAATCAAGGCTTAGCGCCAGGCGGGCGCTGTCGGTCTTTCCATGGCTTATGCCGCTGAAAATTTCTTTTAGTTCAATTTCTGTTTTGATCAGGCTGAAAGAGCTCTGGCATTGTAGCTTATGGGAATCAATCATCAGCAGTAACAATAACAGAAGAAAGGAATAGGCAAAAAATCTCATCAATAGTGTAATTTTGCAGCACGAAGATATGGACATCAGAACCCGAATCCAAACATTTATTGAAACCGGCAGGATGCTTTCACGCTTTCCACTGGTAATGGATAACGGAACGGCTCATCCTATGGAAGAGCCGGCACTGAGAGCCAGGGAGGCTAATCCCTGGTTTACCCCTGAAAACATACGGTTTGCACTGAATGCACTGGGAGAATCCATGACAGCCTTCAGTTTTGATCAATGGCTGGAGCCATATATGAGTTCGCTGGGAGGCACCGGAAAAGTACCAAAGATTGTTGGCGTTGTGACTGCCGGCAACATACCTCTGGCAGGATTTCATGATTTTATGAGTGTTTTGCTTTGCGGCCACATCTTCTGTGGAAAACTTTCGGGCCAGGATAAGATATTGCTCCCGGCTGTTGCAGCCTTTATAGAGGCGATACATCCCGGCTGGAAGGACAGGATCCGGTTTACCGATGTGCCTTTTAAGCAGGTTGATGCGATCATTGCCACAGGGAGTGATAATACGCACAGGTATTTTGAGTATTATTTCTCACGCTATCCGCATATTATAAGGAAAAACCGAAATGGAGTCGCTGTTCTTAATGGAGATGAAAGCGAGGATGAACTGAATGGTTTGGCGATGGATGTGATGCTTTATTTCGGATTGGGATGCAGGAGTGTTTCAAAGATTTATATTCCTCAGGATTATGATGTGATGAGACTACTCCCATACTTTGAACCCTGGAACGAACTCATCCGCCATAATAAATATTTCAACAATTACGAATATCAGAAAAGTATTCGGATCGTGAACAGGAAGCCATATTATGATTTCGGGAACCTGCTTCTTAACGAGGAAAGCAGGCTGGTATCACCGGTCTCGGTGTTGAACTTCGGGAGGTATAACGATCTGAAAACGCTTTCGGGCGAGCTCAGAATTCATTCAGATCAGATTCAGTGTGTTGTTTCTGCTACCGATCCGGGTATGCCCTGTATACTTCCAGGAACCGCTCAAAAGCCTGAATTATGGGAATATGCAGACGGCATTGACACGGTTCGTTTCCTGATAAATGAAATTTAGTCGAAAAAATATTTGTTTTTCAGAGAAAAGTCTGTACTTTTGCACCCTCATTTGCAAATTTCTATTACAATGAAAAAAGATATTCATCCCAAGGATTACAGGCTGGTGGTTTTCAAGGATATGTCGAATGATCATTCATTCATCTCAAAATCAGCAGTTAAAACGAGAGAAACCATGGTATGGGAAGACGGCGTTGTATACCCATTGGTAAAACTTGAAATTTCTTACACTTCACATCCTTATTATACCGGAAAAATGAAACTTGTTGATACGGCCGGCCGTGTTGATAAATTCAAGAGCCGCTATAAGAAGCATCTGGAAATGAAGAATGAAAAATAATACCCTGTAGATTATATTAAGCCCTTGTTATACCGACAAGGGTTTTTTTTTGTTCCCTAAGTTCATTAATTTTGCAGTCATGATTTCCTGTTGAATCAATCTATACCTGCGAGCTATGAATTACATCCTCTTCGATGACAGTTTTGTAAGAACAAATCTTCTTCCTCTCACCTTTATGCGGCCTATTGCCGATATCCGTATCGGAATTCTTACAATCAGGGAAAAGTGGGAACTATATCTGAATGCAAAGACGTCAACTCTTACAGAATCGTATTTATCGAAAAAATTCAGGATCGTTAAAGAGGAAGAGAACATTCTTATCAATGCTTCGGTTTGTCCGACCCAGGAAGTGGTAGATGCCGTGTTGAATCTGAAGCCATACCAGACCATTGTGTATCAGGACACGATTATTGCCGTTCACGTGAAGGCCGAGGATCTTGATAAATTAGGTGATGCTTCAGGCGATGGAATAGAAGAGATCAGTATCAAGAATCCTCCATTAAGGATAGGGCATACCTGGGAAGTGTTTTCCAAAAATGGCTTAGCGATCAACGACGATTTTGAACTTCTCACCAGAGGCAGGAAATCGCAGAAGCTCAGTGCGACAAATACTGTGATAGGCAAAGGTAAGGTGTTTCTTGAAAAAGGAGCCACCGTCGAATGTGCCATATTCAACACCGTAGAAGGTCCGATTTACATCGGCAAAGATGCAGAGGTTATGGAAGGAACGGTTATCCGTGGTCCTTTCGCTTTATGTGAAGGCTCACAGGTCAAAATGTCTGCAAAAATTTACGGGCCGACTACGGTAGGGCCATATTCAAGGGTAGGAGGGGAGATAAACAACTCTGTTATTTTTGGTTATTCCAATAAAGCTCACGACGGTTTCCTGGGCCATTCAGTAATTGCCGAATGGTGCAACCTGGGTTCTGATACCAATACATCAAATCTTAAGAATACTTACGAAATGGTCAGACTCTGGAGCTATGGAAAACAGACCTTTGTAAGTACCAGTCAGCAGTTCTGCGGCCTGATCATGGGCGACCACTCGAAATGCGGCATCAATACCATGTTCAATACCGGGACTGTGGTAGGTGTAAACGCGAATATCTTCGGACCAGGGTTCCAGAGAAATTTCATTCCTTCTTTCACATGGGGCGGTACTGCCGGACATGCCAATTATGATCTCAAGAAAGCTATTGAAGTAGCTGAAATAGTCTACACGAGGCGGCATAAAATACTCGATGACGTGGAGAAAGATCTGCTTGCAAGCGTTTACAATCTGACGCTCAAAAATAAATTTTTATAATCCTGTCATTTCTGGCACGTAATTTGACTAATTATTTAGCCCGGTTAATATACCCGGGCCTGACATTTCTTTTATGAAAAGATCATCTGAAACTATATACCTCAACATGTCGGATATGCTTGATGCGGAAGCCGAATATATTCCCCTGCTGTCTTCAGAAGATGAAGAGTTGATGAACAATGAAGATATTCCTGACGCACTTCCTGTATTACCTTTGCGTAACACGGTTCTGTTTCCCGGTGTGGTTATTCCTATTACGGTAGGAAGGGACAAATCGATCAAGCTCATCCATGAATATTATAAGTCGGGCAGAATCATCGGGGTTGTCGGCCAGAAAGATGCAAGCATTGAGGATCCTGAATTTTCCGATCTTAACATGGTTGGTACCGTTGCATATATAATCAAGCTGCTTCAGATGCCTGATGGCACTACAACCGCTATCATCCAGGGAAAGCGAAGGTTCAGGATGAAAGTCCTGCTTCAGACCGAACCGTATATGAAAGCCTCTATTGAACCTTTTGATCTCTCGCAGAAGGTTAGCAAAGACGACAAAGAGTTCCAGGCGCTGATGTCGTCTATCAAAGACCTGGCCACACAGATCGTCAATAAATCGCCTAATATTCCTTCGGAAGCTGCTTTTGCAATTAAGAACATTGAAAGCTCTTCATTTCTGGTCCATTTTATCTCATCGAACCTCAATATTGATATCTCTGATAAGCAGAAACTGCTCGAAACGGTTGATCTTTCCGAAAGAGCACATCTTGTCCTGGGCTATCTCACGAAGGAACTACAGGTTACCGAACTCAAGCAGCAGATACAAAACAAAGTAAAGACCGATCTCGACAAGCAGCAAAGAGATTATCTTCTGAATATTCAGCTGAAAACCATACAGGAGGAACTTGGAGGAAGTCCGAATGCCCAGGAAATAAACACCTTGCGCGAACAGTCAAGGGACAAGAAATGGTCGAAAGAAATTGCAGATATTTTCGAGAAAGAGATCAGCAAGCTTCAAAGGATGCATCCGGCGGCCGCAGAATATTCTATTCAGGTCAATTACATAGAGACTCTGGTACAGTTGCCCTGGAATGAATTTACCACCGACAATCTCGATCTTAACAATGCCATGAAGGTGTTGAACGAAGATCATAGCGGACTGGAGAAGGTAAAGGAAAGGATCATCGAATTTCTTGCCGTGATCAAGCTCAAGAAAGATCTGAAATCGCCTATCCTCTGTCTTGTAGGCCCCCCGGGTGTAGGTAAAACATCGCTTGGTAAATCAATTGCCAGAGCCTTGGGAAGAAAGTATATCAGAATGTCGCTGGGTGGGCTCAGGGATGAATCGGAGCTGAGAGGTCACCGTAAAACTTATATCGGAGCCATGCCGGGCCGGATCATTCAGAGCCTTAAGAAGGTTAAGGCTTCAAATCCCGTGTTTGTGCTGGATGAGATTGATAAAGTGGCCGGCATGAACTTCAGCGGCGATCCTCAGGCTGCCTTGCTTGAGATTCTCGACCCTGAGCAGAACAGTGCGTTTTACGATAATTTCCTGGAGGTTGAATATGACCTGAGCCGGATTATGTTCGTAGCTACTGCCAATACTCTTGCTACTGTTCATCCGGCGCTTCGCGACAGGATGGAGGTGATTGAACTTCCAGGTTATCTTCTGGAAGAGAAGATTGAAATTGCAACGAAGCACCTTGTACCGAAACAGCTTAGGGAGCATGGGATGAAGAAAACCCAGCTGCTGTTCCCCCGGCCGGTTCTTCAGCAGATCATAGAAGAGTATACTCGTGAATCGGGGGTGAGGTCACTCGAGAAGAACATCGCGAAAATCATAAGGAATAAAGCCAGGGCTATTGTCTCGGGCGAAGAGTTCAATAAAAAAACAAATCCCGGGGAACTGAAGAGCATACTCGGGGTTCCTGTATTTCAGGCTGAAAAATATATCTCAAACGAGATTGCCGGTGTGGTTACCGGACTTGCATGGACCTCGGCCGGAGGTGAGATCCTTTTCGTGGAAGTGAGCCTGAGCCGGGGTAAAGGGGATCTTACGCTGACCGGGAATCTGGGAGATGTGATGAAAGAATCGGCAAGTATTGCCCTGGCCTATCTGAAGGCCCATTCTGAGGTCTTTGATATATCTCCTGATATCTTTGGGAAATGGAATGTACATATTCACGTGCCGGAAGGGGCAACACCAAAAGACGGCCCTTCGGCAGGGATCACGCTTTTTACTGCACTGGCTTCTGCTTTTTCACAACGGAAAGTAAAGGAACGTATTGCTATGACCGGTGAGATCACGCTGAGAGGGAAAGTACTTCCGGTAGGAGGGATCAGGGAGAAGATCCTTGCAGCCAAGCGTGCAAAGATCAAAGACATCATTCTCTCAAAAGAAAACCGCCGCGATATAGAAGATATCAAACCCGGCTATATCGAAGGACTGAACTTTCATTACATAGGTGAAATGACCGAGATCAATGAGGTGGCATTAAGCCGCAGCCTCGTCAAAACGCCCCTGAACCTTATCTATTAAACCAGGCTGTTTTCTGCAGCTTTCTTTACCTGTTAATCATCAGTTTGCCAGAGTATACCCTGCCTTCGGTATTCAGTGTGTAAAGATAAATTCCTGAAGGCAGGAAACCGAGATCGGCTTCAACGGAATGTGTACCTGAAGTATAATTCATTGTGCCGCTTTGCCATACCACAACACCAAGGGTGTTAGAGATACTGATGCCTGCATTTGCCGCAGATGGCAGAACAAAAGAAATCCTGGTTTTTGAACTTACCGGGTTAGGGATGTTCTTTGCAAGGATAACCCCAGACCTGTCTTCGGTTTCAGGAATGCCTACAACGGTAGTACTCTGCTTAAGAACGATTTCGTTATACGGGTCGAACAGGAATGACTGGGGTTGTTTGTTGAAGAACATCACAAAAAGCTGGTTGTTTGAGTCATTCATCACCGTGAGCAAGGTGTCTGAATTATCGGTAAAATGTACTTTTAGTTTCAATGGCATCTTAAAGAAAGGAGCATTGATCTGAACCTGCCTGGCATTGAAGTCGACCTGCCAGTTTCCGCTTCCCAGGTTTTTAAACTGGTAGGTGTTTGAATATACAGGATGGTTGGCTGTAAAGATCCATTCATTGAAGAACCAGTCGTAGTTCTGGCCTGAAATATTATTTACAATCTGTTTGAAATTTCCGATGGTCGCCGATTTGTATTTATAATTGGTGTCGGCACAATAGGTCTGAAGCACCTGAAAAAACAGTGAATCTCCGAGAACATAACGCAGCTGATGCAGCACCCCGGCGCCTTTGCAATAAGTTATGCTCCAGTCAAAGAGGACGTTTACCGAAGGGGTGTTCACGGCCCAGTCAGGAACTGAAATAGCCCAGCCGGAATTTGACTGCAGATAAGAGTTTGCATAACCCTGTATAGCCTGAAGATACGCCTGATAACCACCTGAACTTTCCTGCCAGTATCCCTCCGACCAGGTAGCGAATCCCTCATTTACCCAAATGTCGGCCCAGGTCGCACAGGTTATCATATCTCCGTACCATTGATGGGCAAATTCGTGGGCCATAAGGCTGGCGCTCCAACAATTCGGACAGAAACTGGTGAGTGTCTGGTTTTCCATCCCACCCCAGGAAAACAGATTGTTCAGAGTGGCAAAGCCGTTCTTTTCAAAAGGATGCTCACACCAGTTTCTTGAATAATATGTGGTCATCGAGTCAATCAGGCTTTCACAGAGAAAAGGAGATTCCCCGTTATTGTAATAGAAACGCATTGGCACGCTATCGGCCGGGTTGGTAATCTTGTGATAGTATACAATATCGAGTTTATAATTGACTTTTGATGTCATTGTCACAAGATAGGTAGCGATATTATTGGCGCTAACCCAGTGGTACCTGACCGTGTCGGCCGTTATCGTGGAATCGGCAAGCCTTCCGTTAGAGCCCAGTTTCACATTATGAGGCACTTTAACGGTAAGGTCAAGCAGCGCCTTGTCTGATGGCGAGTCATAGCATGGGAACCAATGCCTTGCGCCTTCAGGCTCACAATCGGTAAAAACAAATCCACCGGAAACATAAAAAGCATTGTCGCTCACATTATTGTGTTTGTAATAAATCTGAATTTCGGCAATCTCTCCGGGATTATAGGTCCGGTCAAGGTTCACGGTAAGAATATCTCCGGTATGAGTAAAGGAGGCCGCGTTAAGTCTGATGGAATCAATATGCAGTGATACGAGAGATGCATTGAGTGCAATACTGCTGATAGCGCTATCGGCTTTGAACTGAATCTTGATGTTTGCCGTAAAATCATGAGGATAAGGCGAGGTATAACAATGATAGATATCGAGATTCATGGTGTATTTAAGAACATTGTAAGAATGAGGCCCCGCGGTTGTTGTCTGATAAGGCAACATCGGCAATTCCTGAAGGTTTGATTTTCGCTGATAGCAGCTGTATGCCCCTGAAGTTTCCGGGCTAAACTGGGCAAGGAGGCTGGCAGAGGTGATAACCAGAAGAAGACAGGTATAGAATAATCGCATCATAGCATTAATTTATTTAAAAAGATGAAAAATGGGAAACTTGCGGTGATCCTGCAAAAGTAGTAATTATCGCGCATATCCTTGAGGGAAATGGATAAGGTCGGAGATTTGTGATAAATTTGCGGCATCACTTTTCAGAAACAATAATCTCATACTATGAGTGTGAAAATGCGCGAAAGGTTGACCGGCTGGGGTATATTTTTTTTATTTTGTTTGTTCACGGCTTGTACCGGGCCTGCAGCCAATGAACGCATAAGTAATGTTTTCAGATATAATGAGTCGGCCGGCATCAGTTCGCTCGATCCGGCTTATGCCCGTGACCAGTCGGTGATCTGGCCGGTTAACCAGATCTTTAACGGCCTGGTTCAGCTGGATGATCGCCTGAGAATAAGGCCTTGCCTTGCAAAGTCATGGGAAATTAATCCGGATGGCACGGAATACAGGTTTCACCTGAGGAATGACGTATATTTTCATTCCGATCCCGTGTTTCAATCTGTAAAGGGCAGGCAGGTCAAAGCCGCTGATTTCATTTACAGTTTTAATAGGATCCTTGACCCTGCCACAGCGTCATCAGGAACCTGGATATTCGACAATGTGTCAAGGGAGCAGGGCGGGCCTGCTTTCATTGCTCCTGACGACAGTACTCTCGTCATCAGGTTGAAAGAAGGTTTTCCTCCTTTTTTATCCATGTTGGCTATGCCTTATGCCTCGGTGGTTCCCAGGGAAGCAATACAATGGTATGGAGAAGGTTTCAGAAGGCATCCCGTGGGAACAGGCCCGTTTATGTTCAAGTTCTGGAAAGAAGGAGTCAGATTGGTATTGGTTAAAAATCCTGATTATTTTGAATCAGAGGGCAGCAGCCGGCTCCCGTATCTCGATGCCGTGAGTATAAGTTTCCTTTCCGATAAGCAGTCGGCCTTTCTGGATTTTGTTAAAGGAAAGCTAGATTTTATTTCCGGGCTTGATCCCTCGTACAAGGATGAACTTCTTACAAAACAGGGCCGTCTGCAGCAGAAATATAGAAATACTGTGGAACTCATCACCCAGCCCTACCTGAATACCGAATATCTGGGGTTTCTGGTCGATCAGGCGATCATAGAAGGCAAGCCGAATCCATTGTTCGATAAAAGGGTGAGGCAGGCTATAAACTATGCCTTTGACCGTAAAAAGATGGTCACTTACCTGAGGAATAATATAGGTAGCCCGGGTATCAACGGGATCATCCCCAAAGGACTGCCTTCATTTGATTCCACTAAAGTTTATTATACATACAATATAGAGAAAGCCCGGCAATTACTTTCTGAGGCCGGTTTCCCGGGAGGGAAGGGAATGCCTCCGGTAACTCTTGTTTCTACCCCCGATTATCTCGATTTCTGCAAACACATCCAGCAGCAGCTTACAGTTTTAGGTGTTGAGATGAAGATCGAGATCAGCACGCCGGCAGCGATTAAACAAATGAAGGCAGAAGCAAGGCTGCCGTTTTTCAGGGCCTCATGGATTGCCGATTATCCCGATGCCGAGAATTACCTGCTCATGTTTCTGGGCCGGAATTTCTGCCCACGGGGGCCAAACTACACTCATTTTTCGAACAGGGAATTTGATCGCTTATATGATCTTACTTTGCACGAGCCGGCAGATTCAATACGGTTTGGCATCTATCGGCAGATGGAAAGGCTTGTGATGGAAGAAGCTCCGATGGTCGTTCTGTATTATGACCAGGCCCTCCGTTTTGTGAGAAAAGGAATCACAGGCCTGGGCAGCAACCCAATGAACATGCTGACACTCAAAAGGGTGAAAATCAGCCGCCGATAGCAATTGAAAGGCCGTCATAAGCCAGTTTCACGTTAGCGGGTAAAAGCTTTGAGACCTCGGCATACCTTCCCATCTGATGGCTGATATGTGTAAGATAACCCTGCTCAGGCTGTAATTCTTCCATCAGCGACAATGCTTCCTCCAGGTTAAAGTGAGAATAATGTTTTTCTTTTCTGAGTGCATTGATTACGACGACCTTTGAGCCTTTTATCTTTTCTTTTTCTGCGGATGAGATTTTTACAGCATCGGTAAGATATGTGAAATCGTTAAACCTGAAACCGAATACAAAATGACGGTCATTAAAGTGAGTTGCCCTGACCGGAATTACACGTAACCCGGCAACATAGAAAGGTTTATTTATAAGATCATGCAAGACTATTTCGGGGACGCCGGGATACGGTTCCTTCTCAAAGGCGTATGCATACTCTGTTTTAATCATTTTCTGAACTTTTTTTTCGGCATAGACATCCACCGGCCTTTTTAGAATATAGTTATAGGCCCTCACATCGTCTAACCCGCCCAGATGGTCCTTATGCCCATGAGTAAGCAGGATGGCATCTATACTGTTTACCTTGTTTAACAGCATCTGCTGACGGAAGTCAGGGCCGCAATCCACCACTATCCTTATGGTGTTCCATTCAACCAGAATGGATGACCTGAGCCGCTGATCACGAGGGTCAGAAGAACTGCAAGCCTTGCATCCGCAACCAATTACGGGTACTCCCTGTGAAGTCCCGGTTCCAAGTAGTGTTACTTTAAGCATCAGAGGGCAAGTAGTTTTGTTTCAACATCTTTCATAAGCCACATCGGGGTTGAAGTAGCTCCGCATATTCCCACGCTATCATTCACTTCGAACCAGTTTGCGAAAATCTCATCCGGCGAACTTAAGAAATACGTATTACTGTTTTCATGCCTGCATACATTGAATAATACACTGCCGTTTGATGAGTGTTTTCCGGCAACAAACACTATTTTTTTATACTTCCGGCTGAATTCACGGAGGCTGGGTTCACGATGTGATACCTGCCGGCAAATAGTATCTCTTACAGTAACCTGAATACCGCCGGCCTCAAGTGTATTAACAATTTCGTAAAAGCTTTCGATAGACATCGTCGTCTGACTGTACAAAGTTATTTTTTTGGGCATTTTCGACAGCTCCAGGTCTTCAATATGCCCGAAAACAATGGCTTTGTTGTCTATCTGTCCGTTTAATCCTATGACTTCAGGGTGGTTAGGTTTGCCATATAGGTAAATAATTTCTCCTTTTTCATAGGATTCCCTGAATCTTTTCTGAAGTTTTAGTATGATCGGACATGATGCATCGATGATACGGTTTCCGTTTTTCATAGCAAGCTTATAGCTTTCGGGCGGCTCCCCGTGAGCACGGAAGAGTATAGTCTTATTCTGAAGGGCCGAAAGACCTTCTTTTGAAATATTTACCATGCCCTGTAGTTCGAGGCGCTTCACCTCTTCATCATTATGAACGATTTCGCCGAGGCAAAACAACTCGTCGGAAATCTGAAGTTCCTTTTCGGCTTTTTCTATAGCGCCTACTACCCCAAAACAGAAACCCGATTTAGAATCAATTTCAACATGAAGGTTAAGTCTTCCCATCACCTGCCCTGATTTTCTTTTTGTTGTAAAATTACAAAAACCCTTGATGTACATTATAATCTTTTCCGTAAATTGCCGTTATAAGCTTTTGTTGTACCTTTGCGAAAGACTATCTGTATTTTAAAAGTAAACGATATGTTCAAAAACATCAGAAGAAAAATCGGACAGTATTATTTTAATAAAGAGCAGTCCAGGACAAGCAATTTACATGGTATGGTTAACCTGCCGGGAGCGAAAAGGGTAGGTATTTTATATACCCTTAACGAAGTTCCTGACTACGACAAAGTGGCAGAATTTGTTGTTCAGCTGCAGAAGGAGCATAAAGAAGTTAAGACGCTGGGTTTTGTAAGAAGCAAAAACCTGATCCATCGTTTTCTTCCAAAATTATCCTATGATTTTTTCACGAAAAAAGATATTACCTGGTTTTACAGGCCTATCCATGATAAAGTAAGAGATTTTATGAACAAGGAATTTGACCTGCTTATTGATCTCAGCGCCGGCGATTCTTTTCCTCTGAACTATATCGCCGGTTTGTCGAAGGCCATTTGCCGTGTAGGCAGGTTCTCGGAAGACAATGCCTGTTACTATGATTTTATGATCGATATTAAACCCGTGATAACGATGGATGAATACCTGAGCCAGATCAAACATTATCTGACTATTATTAAAACCAATGAAAAGCTTCCGCAGTAAATTTAAAGGCACAGGGGTTGCCATCGTCACACCATTCAGGAAATCAGGAAGTATTGATTTTAAAGCCTATGAAAAGGTTTTAAATCATATCATCAAAGGCGGATGTGAATTCATCGTTGTTCTGGGTACTACCGGTGAATCGCCTACCGTATCGATACAGGAGAAAAAGGATCTGATTGCCTTTTCGGTTGAACAAAATACCGGCCGTGTTCCTCTTGTTGTCGGGATAGGAGGGAATAGCACCCATGATGTAACAGCTGCAATCAGTGATTTATCTTTCAAAGGTGTTGATGCGGTATTATCCGTTTGTCCATATTATAATAAACCACAACAGCAAGGCATTTTCCTTCATTTCAAAGCCGTTTCGGAGGAAAGTCCGGTACCGGTAATCCTGTATACGGTACCTGGCAGAACCGGCAGCAACATTACTGCTTCAACAACGCTCAGGCTTGCCCGGGAGTGTAAAAATATTATCGGGATCAAGGAAGCCTCGGGCAATCTGGACCAGATCGGCCAGGTGCTGAAGAACAGGCCTGAGGACTTCCTTGTCCTATCGGGAGATGATGCACTAACCCTGCCGCTGCTGGCGCTTGGCGCCGACGGAGTGATCTCGGTCGTTGCCAATGTGTTTCCCCTGGAATTTTCCAATATGGTCCGTGCCGGATTAAAAGGAGATTTCGAAAAAGCCAGGGCAATTCATTTTCGTCTTCTTGATTTTATCAATGCATTATTTGCCGATGGCAGCCCTGCCGGCGTCAAAGCTGCTCTTGAGATTAAAAAACTTGCAAGCAACTTTCTCAGGCTTCCCCTTGTCCCTGTTAATACCCAAACTTACAAACTCTTACAACAGCTTCTCGAATCATGAAAAATTTTTTTATACTCTTTTCACTGCTTTTTACGGTGAGCCTGATGGTTCAGGGACAGACCTACGACAAGAAAAAGGCCGACAGCCTGCTTAAAGCCAACCGGGAAGTATATTTTAAATTTAGTGTTTTCGACCGATCAATTCTGGATGAACTTACGAACATCATTTCGATTGATAATGTACATGGAAATGAGGTCTATGCTTATGCAAACAAACCTGAATTCGAAAATTTCGTCAAACTGGGTTATGACATAACCATACTGACGCCTCCCGGAAGTATGCTAACTGATGCAGAACTGATGAAACCCAAAGACTCCCCGAAGTCAAAGGGACCTGCAACATGGAATTTTTACCCTACATACCAGCAGTATGTCGACACCATGGAGTACTTCGCCAACACATATCCTGCTATTTGCAAACTGGATACTATCGGAATAACAATTTTTGGTCGTCTTCTCCTGGCTGTCAAGATATCCAAAGATGTTAATGCAAACGGGGCAAAACCGAAGTTCCTGTATACGAGTTCAATTCACGGGGATGAATTAACAGGCTATATTGGAATGCTTCATCTGATTGATTATTTGTTAACTAATTACGGGACAAACGCAAAGGCCACAAGGCTGGTCGACAGTGTCATGATTTTCATTAACCCTCTTGCAAATCCTGATGGCACGTACGCCGGCGGAAACAATAGCGTGAACGGGGCAACCCGTTTGAATGGCAATGGAGTTGATATGAACAGAAACTACCCCGATCCGGCTGCGGGGCAGCATCCCGACGGCAACCCATGGCAGTCAGAAACTATAGACTTCATGAATTATGCAGGAAGCAATGGGTTTACCATGTCGGCTAACTTCCACGGCGGAATAGAAGTATTTAATTATCCCTGGGATACCTGGTCGAGGCTGGCTGCCGATGACTCATGGTGGCAGTTCGTTGGCCGTGAGTATGCCGACACCGCCCACAAATATGCACCCTCGGGTTATTTTGACGACTATCAGAACGGAATCACTAACGGATACGCATGGTACAGGATTACAGGAGGAAGGCAGGATTATATGAACTACTGGCGTCACTGCCGTGAAGTTACTATTGAACTTTCTACCACGAAATTGCTGCCGGCCAATCAGCTGGTGAACTATTGGAATTATAATTATCATTCATACCTCAATTTTATTGAACAGACTCTATACGGTATACATGGAATAGTAACCGATACAGTGACCGGGTTTCCTCTGGATGCAAAAATTTTTATTGCGAATCACGACAAAGACAGTTCCCTTATCTATTCGGGGATGCCCGGCGGATATTATAACCGGGTCATAGACCAGGGGAGTTGGGACCTGACTTTTTCACGCCCGGGGTATTACAGCAAGACGATCACAAACGTTATTGTGACTCATTATCACGGAGTGAAACTTGATGTTATGCTAAAGCCCGTGACTTACGGGGCACAAGAGCTGAACCGGGGAGAACTTGTTATATATCCGGTGCCGGCTTCAAAAAACATCCATATAGTGTTTCCCGAGACGGATTCTAAAAAGTGGAAGCTGGATGTGCTGAATGCACTCGGGCTCTGCCTGTATTCCTCAGAAATAAATAATAACGGGAATCTGGTTTATAATCTCGATGTGGCATCCTTCCCCGACGGATTGTATTTCGTTGTGCTGAGAAATGAGAACGGAGTATACCGCAGGCAGATCATAGTTAGGCATTGATCAAAGGTCGAATTTCAGTCCGATACCAAAACCTATACGATAGATCAGAAGCAGCGCCAGGGCCAGGGCTCCGGTTTTCCAGGAGATACTGAATTCAGGGGTTTCCTCTTCAAAATAAACATCCTGAAGGCTGAGTGATCTGGAAAGAACAGGGATCAGGAAAAGGATGCCGCAAAGCCTTACCAGGGTAGGGAACCAGCTTATAACAGGAAGTTCTATCACCTGTAATATCAGTATCCCTGCAAGATAGGGGAAGAAGTACTGGTAAATGACAAACCTTGCTTTTTCTATCCCTTTAAGATGAGGCAGATATATGTTTGCTGTAAACAACAGTGTTCTTGAAAGGGCAAGGCCACAAAGGAAAAGCAGTATACCCCCGAGAAGTGTAACGACCACCCTGCCGGTATCCATAATGAACATATACATGATTACATAGCCGAATCCCTGGTTCATCACCGAGCCGATAATTATTTCGCCAAAAAAGTTAACAAGAGCCAGGATGATCAGCCAAACCAGAAGTATTCTCAACCTTCCTTCTTCGGTGGCAACATTGATGAATATTAAAAGCAGGACAAGGCCCAGGAGAAGGCAGAGGAGAGGGCCCGTACCGAATATCACGGTAACTGAATCGGATGACCATTCAGAACTCCGTATCAGGTAATCAATTTCATGGTAATACAGCCTTACAGGGATGCTGAAAGCGGAGGCAGAGATTGCAACACTTATTCTTGATATAAGAAAAAGGATCAGATAAGCGCAAAGAAAATAAAACAGGGAATTAATAAAAATAACCTGATTTACCCTGTTTTTATGCATCGAAAGAATATTTAATACTTGTCGGCTAACGGAGGGATGATACCAGAATTGTATTTTCCACTATCGAGTTTCTTCTTTACTTCCGAGAATGCGTTGATAGTGTAATCGACATCTTCAAGAGTATGGATTGCAGTAGGGATAAGACGAAGCATGAGAACCCCTTTGGGTACCACAGGGTAGGCCACCATCGAGCAGAATATGGCATGTTCCTCCCTTAAGTCAGCAACTATCTGAGTGGCTTCGCCAATGCCTCCCTGGAAATATACCGGAGTAACGGGGGAATTGGTTTTACCAAGGTCGAAACCTTTGGCCTTGAGGCCTTTCTGCAAGGCATTCACGATAGTCCACAGGGTGTCTTTTAACTCAGGATGATTCCTGATAAGTTCCATCCTTTTCAGGGCTCCTATGACCATTGGCATAGGCAGTGATTTTGCATAGATCTGAGAACGCATGTTGAAGGCAAGGGCTTTAATGATCTTTTTTTCAGTAGCTACAAAAGCACCGATTCCTGCCATCGCCTTTGCAAAAGTGCCGAAGTACACATCAACCTGGTCCATCACGTCCTGTTCTTCGCTGGTGCCTGCACCGGTGCGGCCCATTGTGCCGAATCCGTGAGCATCGTCAATTAGAAGCCGAAAACCATATTGATCCTTGAATTTCAGTATGCCTCTGAGATCGCCGCAATCACCGGCCATTCCATATACCCCTTCGGTAATGACCAGAATGCCGCCACCGGTCTTGTCGGTGACGTTTTTTGCATGCTTCAGCTGCTGCTCGAAACGTTCCATGTTGTTATGCGGGTAAACGAAACGTTTCCCCAAATGCATTCTTAATCCGTCGAGAATACAGGCATGGGCCTCGGAATCATATACCACAACATCGTGACGGTCGATAAGTGAATCGATGATCGATACCATTCCCATATAACCAAAGTTAAGAAGGTACGCAGCTTCTTTGTGCTCAAATGCGGCCAGCTCATGCTCCAGCTGTTCATGATAAATGGTCTGGCCCGACATCATCCTCGCACCCATAGGATATCCCATACCGTATTTTGCTGCAGCTTCGGCATCAGCATGCCTTACTTCAGGATGATTGGCAAGTCCGAGATAATTGTTCAGACTCCAGACAAGCATGTCGCGGCCCCGGAATGTCATTCTGTTTGATATCTCCCCTTCAAGCTTCGGAAAGAAATAATAACCATAGCCCATGTCCGAAAACTTGCCCAGGGCGCCCATGTGATTTACAACTTTGTCAAAAATATCCACGCTGATACGTTTTTGGTTAATGAAACGTTATATGATTTGAAGCTACAAAAATAGTATTTTTTTGCTAAAAAAACGTACCTTTGCACGATGAAATACCGTAGAATCATCCCACTGCTGCTTATTTCTCTTCTGACACTGGGTTCCTGTAACTTCCAGAAGATTCTGAAGAGCGGATCGGTGGATGAAAAATATGATCAGGCTATAAAACTTTATCACGAAAAGGATTATTCCCGTGCTCTTCAGCTTTTCGACCAGCTGATAACGGTAGTGAGAGCGACTGATAAATCACAGCGTATTTATTACTATTATTCCTATTGCTATTTTTATCAGAAGGACTATACCCTGGCAGCATATTATTTTAAGCGTTATACAACCAACTATCCCAATACACCGGAAGCAGAAGAGTGTTACTACATGAACGCGTATTGTCTGTATATGAACTCACCTGTTTATACGCTTGACCAGACCAATACCAGTGAAGCCTTAAAGGAACTCCAGCTTTTTACCAATACATATCCTAAAAGCAAAAAAGTGCCTGAATGCAATGAACTTATCGATAAGCTGCGTGAAAAACTTGCAGCCAAGGATATGCGTATTGCCAGGATGTATTACAAGATGGAAGATTTTGCTGCAGCCATCCAGTGCTTGAATAATATTTTAAAAGAGTATCCCGAGACAAAAGATAAAGAGGAGATTCTTTTTATGGTTGTGAAATCCTATTACAGATATGCAAAGGCAAGTATCGAAGAAAAGAAAAAGGATCGTCACTCCAAGGCCGTGCAGGCGTATAATGATTTTATAGCCCAGTATCCCGAGAGCGACTTCATAGATGATGCAAAAGACCTTAAAGCAAGGAGTCAGAAAGAGCTGGATGCCATCTATGCAAGGGATCAGAAAAAACTGAATCAGTTAAGTCAGGAACCCAAAAAAACAACACACTAGAATGGATTACAAAAAGATCAAGACCGATGTTAACGCGGTAACCCGTAACATCGAGGATTTCACGAATGGTACAGCGAATGTATACGAAACGGTTTCCATCCTTTCAAAACGTGCCAACCAGGTTGGTCTGGAGATGAAAGAGGAACTGAACCAAAAGATCTCGGAATTTGTAAGCACGACCGACAATCTCGAAGAAGTATTTGAGAACCGGGAGCAGATCGAGATAGCCAAGTATTATGAACATCTTCCCAAGCCTACTCTCATAGCAGTGCATGAATATCTGAATAGTGAGATTTATTTCAGGAATCCGCATAAAGAAAGGCCGGATGAGTTTTAGTTTATAAGTGTTGAAAGATGCTCAAAGGGAAAAAGATCGTACTGGGAGTTACTGGCAGCATAGCTGCCTATAAAACTCCTATCCTGGTGAGGATGCTTGTAAAGGAAGGATGCGAAGTAAGAGTCATTATGACTCCGGTTTCAAGAGATTTCGTAACACCTCTTACCCTGGCTACCCTTTCAAGAAATCCGGTCATCGTTGAACCCTTTCGCGCCACCAGCGGGGAATGGAGCAACCACGTGGAGCTGGGCATATGGGCCGATGCTATGATTTTTGCGCCGGTTACAGCAAACACACTTGGTAAAATGGTCAACGGGATTGCCGATAATTTCGTAATCACGGCTTACCTCTCTGCCAAATGCCCGGTGTTTATAGCACCGGCTATGGACCTCGATATGTTCAACCATCCATCTACCCGCAAGAATATCGAGACCCTCAGATCTTACGGTAATTTCATCATAGAACCCCAGGTAGGGGAACTTGCCAGCGGGTTATCCGGCCCTGGCCGCATGGAAGAACCGGATAAGATTCTGGCCATCTTTAAAACTTTTTTCTCGCGTCAGAATCAGCTGAATGGTAAAAAAGTTCTTATTACTGCAGGCCCCACGGTAGAACGTATTGATCCGGTGAGATATATCAGTAATTTTTCATCTGGTCTCATGGGCGTTGCTTTGGCTAATGAGGCACGTTCCAGGGGAGCTGAAGTGACTCTGGTGACCGGTCCAAGCCACCCCCTCACGGTAGCCGGAGGGGTAAAAGAAGTTAAGGTGGAATCGGCAGAGGAGATGTATAAGGCCTGCATGAAATATTTTCTGTCATATGATTATGTTGTAATGGCCGCCGCTGTTGCCGATTATAAACCTGTTGAAACGGCAGGGAAGAAAATTAAAAAAACAAGAGAAAATCTTTCTGTTGACCTTAGTTCCACAACCGATATTCTCAAAAAAATGGGTGAGGCAAAAAAAAATGGTCAGGTTCTTGTGGGCTTTGCACTTGAAACTGATAATGAAGTTGCCAATGCGGAAGAAAAACTGAAAAACAAAAACCTCGACTTTATCGTTCTGAATTCCTTAAAAGATAAAGGTGCGGGCTTCGGCACCCCAACTAATAAAATAACTATTCTTAATCGCGGCGGAGTTGTTCATCGCGGAAATATTAAACCCAAAGAAGAGGTTGCAAAAGATATCTGGGACACTATTTCCAAAAAATGAAGCGAATAGGGGTCATATTTTGTTTTCTCGCCTGGGGCATTACATCATTTTCCCAGGAAATGAACTGTATCGTCAGTGTCTCTGCCCCTCAGATTGAAGGTACTGACAAACGGGTGTTTGAAAACCTCCAAAATGCAATTTACGAGTTTGTTAATAATCGTAAATGGACCAACAATAACTTCAAAGTCGAAGAAAGAATAGAATGTACTATTCTCATTACGGTCAACGATCGGCTTAGTTCCGATGAATTCAGGGGAAATATCAACCTGGTATTGAGACGCCCGGTTCTTAACTCGGCATATAACAGCGTGTTGCTAAATTATATTGATAAGGGATTTCAGTTCAGATATACTGAGTTCCAACCCCTGGATTATTCCGACGGAACATTCTCTTCAAACCTCACATCTGTCCTCGCGTTTTATACCTATATGTATCTGGGATTGTATTTTGATACTTTTTCGCCCAGCGGCGGACAGGCATTTTTGGTCAAGGCACAGGAAGTTGTGACTGCCGCGCAGAATGCCAGCGAGCCTGGATGGAAAGCTTTTGACGGGACAAGAAACCGATACTGGATGGCCGAAAATTTTCTTAACCCCAGCAACTCAGCCCTCAGGGATTTTTTTTATAAATACCACAGGCTGGGCCTGGATGAAATGTACGAAAAAGTCGATGCCGGAAGAGAAAACTGCACTCAATCGCTCGACGGGATCAAAACACTCTTTAATACCAAACCAGAGTTGTTCGCTCTTCAGCTGCTCACGGATGCTAAACGGGATGAATTTATAAATATCTACTCTGATCAAAAGGTCCCTCCAACCGAAAAAGCGACAGTGGTGAATATTTTTAAAGAAATTGATCCGGCAAACGGATCAAGCTACCAGGTAATTCTGGAAAGCAAATAAATTCAAATTCTTACTTGCGGAAATGCTCAGGAAGCTCTCCATTGATAATTATATTTTGATCCATGACCTGGAGATTGACTTCTCTCCCGGCTTGTCTGTAATAACAGGGGAGACCGGATCGGGAAAATCGATCTTGCTGGGAGCGATGAACCTGATCCTTGGACAGAGGGCTGATATTTCTTCTCTTTTGGATAAAGCCGGGAAGTGTATTGTTGAGGGCAGTTTTCTGATTAAAGGATACGAGCTTGAGCCATTCTTTTCTTTGCATGATCTTGATTATGATGAAATGGCTGTTCTCAGAAGAGAAATCAACCAGAGTGGAAAATCCAGAGCGTTTATCAATGATACTCCGGTTAATCTCGCACTTTTGAAAGAACTGGGCGACAAACTCGTGAATATTCATTCGCAGAATTCTGTTGTTACCCTGAACGACACTGATTTTCAGATTGCTATTCTCGACAGCTATGCCTTGCAAACGGAAGCTTTCAAAGTGTATCAGCAGGGATTCAGGCATTACTGCCGGCTGATCAGGGAGGTGGAAGAGAACAGGCAAAAAGAAGCAAAATCAAAAGGAGAGTTGGATTATTTCCGCTATCTGCTTGACGAGCTGGTAAAAGCCGGTCTAAAGTCGGGGGAACAGGAAGAAGCAGAACAGAGGCTTGGCATTATTTCACATACCGAAGAAATTAAAAGCGGTCTCTTTCATGCCGCGGAAAAAACCGGTAGCGCCGAGGTGAACATTCTTTCGCTTCTCAGTGAAGTCATAACGGGATTAACTTCAGTTTCTCGATATCACCCGGCTATAGAAAACCTGACATCAAGGCTTAAAAACAACCAAATCGATATCAAAGACATACTGAAAGAAACAGAAAAACTTGAGGATGAAATTCATTATGACCCAGGGGAATCACTACGCCTGACTCAGAGGCTTGATCTGATATACAACTTAGAGAAGAAACATCAGGCACGAACAGTTGAAGAACTTTTATTCATTATTCAAGATATTGAAAATAAGTTAAATGAAGATGATCAGCTAGAGTTAAAAATCAAGTCGCTCGAAGCAGAACTTGCATTGTTGCACAAGAGGTTAAAAGAAGAAGCTGAACTGATTTCGACGGCGCGCAAAGAGATCAGGAAAAAATTTGAACAGGAAGTTGAAAACCGGCTGGCTCAGCTGGGAATGCCTGCTTCAAGGTTCATGGTTGAAATCAGTGAT
Organism: uncultured Bacteroidales bacterium; assembly: GCA_903916595.1. Lineage (GTDB taxonomy): Bacteria > Bacteroidota > Bacteroidia > Bacteroidales > FEN-979 > CAIRDP01. The sequence continues at coordinate 69,773 of CAIWXI010000137.1, forward strand.
GAGAAGGAGATAAGTATAGGTGGCCTCGAGAAGGTGAGATTTCTATTCTCAGCCAATAAAGGCATATCTCCAAGCGAGGTCTCGAAAGTTGCTTCGGGTGGTGAACTGTCGCGTCTGATGCTTACGATCAAGTCGATGGTAAGTCGTAAGAATCTTCTGCCTACTATTATTTTCGATGAGATCGACAGCGGAGTTTCCGGCGACATAGCCGGGAAAGTAGGAACGATACTCAAGGCCATGTCGGCCGAGATGCAGGTAATAGTAATCACTCATTTGCCTCAGATTGCGGGAAAAGGAAGTCACCACTATAATGTGTATAAAAGTGAAAGCAAAGATATTACCATGACCCTGATCAGAAAGCTAAAAAGCAATGAAAGGGTTGAAGAGATAGCAAAGATGATGAGTAATGAAAAAATTACGGCCGCTGCAATCAGAACAGCCAGAGAATTGCTGGCAAGTTAGAGAATGAGCTGGATCTTTTAATTAAATTATTGTTAATCAGGAATATAAAGAATGTCATATAATCTGCTAAAAGGGAAAAAAGGAATTATTTTCGGGGCTTTGGATGAGAAGTCCATTGCATGGAATGTCGCCTTGAGGGCGAAGGAGGAAGGAGCTGTTTTTACACTTTCAAACACCCCTCTGGCTCTAAGATTTGGGAATGTAAAGGAATTATCTGAACAGTGCGATGCCGAAATCATTCAGGCTGATGCAACCAGTGTAAGTGAACTCGAAATTGTGTTCAGTCGTTCAATGGAAATAATGGGAGGAAAGATAGATTTTCTTCTTCACTCCATCGGCATGTCGATGAATGTGAGGAAAAGCAGGGAATACGACGATCTGGATTACAATTTTTATCACAAGACGATGGATATTTCGGCCATGTCGTTCCATAAAATGATACAGGTGGCCAAAAAGATGGATGCCATCAATGACTGGGGATCTATTGTAGCACTTTCTTATATTGCTTCTCAGAGAACCTTGAACAGGTATAATGATATGGCTGATGCCAAGGCTATGCTTGAATCGATTGCCAGGAGCTTTGGATATATTTACGGCAGGGAAAAGAATGTAAGAATCAACACTATATCCCAGTCTCCCACGAGGACTACCGCGGGAAGCGGGGTGAAGGGGATTGATGCTTTGATTGATTTTACCGAGAGGATGTCACCATTGGGAAATGCCACGGCTCAGGAGTGTGCCGATTTTTGCATGGTATTGTTTTCTGATCTTTCAAGGAAAGTTACCATGCAGAATATCTTTCATGACGGCGGATTTTCGGGCATGGGCATGAGCCTGAAGGCAATGACGCAATACAAAAAGAGTCTTGAGGATGAGTGATGATTTCATTTTCCTGTTATTTTTTTTATCCTAAATTTGCAAAGCAAAAAAACCAAGAATGAATATACTTGTTTGTATCAGTAATGTTCCTGACACTACCACAAAAGTGAAGTTTATCGATGATTCCAAAAAACTCGATACCGCAGGAATTCAATGGATTATTAATCCATGGGACGAGTTATCTCTCACCCGGGCCCTTGAACTTAAAGATGACCCTGCAAATGGGATACAGAAGGTTACCGTAGCCCATGTAGGGCTTGTGGGTTCCGAGCCAACGATTCGGAAAGCTCTGGCTATCGGGGCAGATGATGCCATCAGGATCAATGCTGATCCAACCGATGGTATTTTTGTAGCTGCCCAGCTTGCCGAAGCCCTGAAAAAAGAAAGTTACGACCTTATCCTTTGTGGCATTGAATCGAGCGATTATAATGGGTCAATGGTAGGAGGGATGCTTGCTGAGTTCCTGGGGATTCCTTCTGTTTCTTCTGTCTCTGCGATCCGTTTTGAAAATGGCCAGGTGATTCTCACCCGCGAAATCGATGGGGGGAAGGAAGTTATAAGTTCAGCTATTCCACTGGTTGCCATTGTACAGAAAGGTATTGCGAAAGAGCCCAGAATTGCGGCCATGAGAGGCATTATGATGGCCCGAAGCAAACCCATCAAAGTATCTGAGCCAGGGGGAAGCAGTGCGATGACAGAAGTTCTGGTATATGAGAAACCTCAGCCCCGGGCTGCATGTAAATATATTGATCCCGAAAATCCGAAGCTGCTCGTAGAGCTTCTTCAGAATGAAGCCAAAGTAATTTAAGTAGTGTTTATCCATCTGCATAACTACGTATCATGTCTGTATTAGTATTTGTTGAAAATTGGGATGGCAGGTTCAAGAAGCTGTCGTTCGAGCTTGTTTCTTATGCCGCTAAAGTTGCCGAAATGCTGGGTTCCGGCGCTATTGCCGTTTCTATCGGAAACGTCGGTGATGCCGAGCTGTCGAAGCTTGCCGCGTATGGTGCATCAAAGATCATCAGCGTTGAGGGGGATCAGTTTAATATCCTCGACAACCAGAATTATACTTTAGCCGTGGCAGAAGTTGCCGGGAAAAACGGCGCCAACGTTGTCATCCTTTCAAATAACAACCTGGGAAAAGCCATTGCCCCAAGGGTTGCGGTAAGGTTAAAGGCCGGACTGGGGGCAGGTGTGAGCCGTCTTCCCGTGTCAACAGACCCATTCGTGGTTTACAAAAAAGTCTTCTCTGGAAACGCTTTTGCAAAAGTGGCAATCAGATCGGATATTAAAGTATTGACCCTATCCCAGAATTCCTTTGAGCTTATAGCGAAACAGATGCCTGTAGTGATTGAGCATACGACCATCGAATCAGCTGTAAATAAAACTCTTGTACAGGACACTCAGAAACAGGCCGGCAAGATCCTTCTGACCGATGCCGAGATTGTTATTTCAGGAGGCCGGGGCATGAAATCTGCCGACAACTGGGGACCCCTGGCAGAGCTTGCCGGTATTCTCGGGGGAGCAACGGCCTGTTCAAGACCTGTATCTGATGAAGGATGGCGGAGTCATGAAGAACATACCGGCCAGACCGGGAAAATCATTGCCCCGGATCTTTATTTTGCTATCGGCATCTCAGGCGCCACTCAGCATCTGGCCGGAGTAAGTGGCTCCAAATTTATCGTGGCCATAAACACCGATAAGGATGCCCCCATTTTTGAGGCCGCCCAGTATGGTATTATCGGTGATGCCTTGAAGATCTTACCTAAACTTGTAGAAGCATTCAGAGAGGTCAAAGGCAAATAGCCTAATATGCTGAAACAGATTGTTTTTTCACTTGCCCTTCTGGCCACTCTCGGAGTATTCACGTATTCAGCGTTTCGTTATATTCGGTTTTTCAGGTTTACAAAAGCTGATTTCCGGATCAAAGACTTCGGCCGCAGGTTTGGTGTCATGTTCAGGGTAGCGATCGGCCAGACCAGGATCTTCAGATTTCCTTTTGCAGGTTTGCTTCACGCCCTGGTCTTCTGGGGTTTTTGTGTGATTCTTTTTGGAAGCTTTGAAATGCTTATCGATGGTCTGTTCGCCACAGAGAAGTCGCTGGGTTTTTTAGGCCTGATTTATGATGTCATCATAGGCGGGGGCGATGTGTTCGCACTTACCATTGCCATTGCAATCCTGGTTTTTCTTTCCAGGAGAGTGTTCCTGCATATAAAACGTTTTGAAGGTATCGAGATGAAGCATATTTCACATCTCGATGCAAACATCGCACTGAGTCTGATATTTTTACTAATGATCTCCTTACAGGGGATGAATATTGCCTATTTACAGCATCAACACATGGTAAACAAGGCTGTAATCGGAGTTTACCCGGTAAGCAGCCTGTTCACCGGATGGATTGCCGGATGGGATCTTGCTTCGGTGAACATTCTTTACCAAACCTGCTGGTGGGCTCATATTCTTATGATCTTTCTGTTTGTGAACATACTGCCATACTCAAAACATTTTCATGTTTTCATGTCGGTACCCAACGTATTTCTCTCACGGCTTGAGCCTCTCGGCAAGCTTACAAACATGGACGAAATAACCCGTGAGGTTAGACTGATGCTAGATCCCGACACTGCTTTTGCAGGACCGGCTGAAGATGCCCATATTGATCGTTTCGGGGTTAAAGATGCTGAAGATGTAAGTTGGAAATCGTATTTCGACTCCCTGGCCTGTACTGAATGTGGACGTTGTACCTCTGTTTGTCCGGCGAATATCACCGGCAAGAAACTTTCCCCACGTAAGATCATGATGGATCTCAGGGCAAGGATGAAAGAGAAGGGACCTCTGATGGTAAAAAACGGCAAGTCTTTTTCAGACCAGAAGTCGCTGATCAGAGATTATATCTCGGAGGAGGAATTATGGTCTTGTACAACCTGCAACGCCTGTTCCAGGGAATGTCCTATCAACATAAACCAACCCACTCTTATCCTGGAGATGCGCAGGTATCTGGTTATGGAAGAAGGTTCGGCCCCGGGCCAGATTAAAGCTATGTTCGGCTATATTGAAAACAACGGGGCTCCATGGCAGTTCTCTCAGGGCGACAGGATGTTGTGGGCAAAAGAAATTGAGGTGCCTGTGATAGCCGATCTCTTCGCCCGGGGCGAGAAGCCTGAATTCCTTTATTGGGTGGGATGTTCGGGCGCTTTTGACGACAGGTACCGTAAAGTCTCAAGGGCCTTTGCCGGGATACTGAACCATTTGAAAGTGAGTTATGCAGTTCTCGGTACTGAAGAAACATGCTCAGGTGATCCTGCAAGGAGGGCCGGGAACGAGATGCTGTATCAGATGCAGGCTTTGCAAAACATTGAGCTTTTCAGGAAATACGGCATCAGTAAAATCCTCACAACCTGTCCGCATTGTTACAATATCTTTAAAAATGAATACCCCGACCTGGGAGGCCATTATGAAGTAGTAAATTATGTTCACTTTATTGATGATATGATTGACAGGGGGAGTCTGCTGACAAATAAGGCCGTCTTCGGCAACACCCGGCTTACTTATCATGACCCCTGTTATCTGGGTCGTGCGAATGAAATTTATAAGGAGCCCAGGAAGATCCTCAACAGCCTGAGTCCGACCTTTACCGAGATGCAGAGAAACCGGAGTTCGGCGCTATGCTGCGGAGGCGGAGGCGCTCAAATGTTCAAGGAGACCGAACCGGGAAAGAAGGAAATTTATATGGAACGTACCAGGGACGTATTGATGACCGATGCTGAGGTCGTTGCCACAGCCTGTCCCTTTTGTATGAATATGATCACCGACGGAATAAAATATAAAAACAAACAAAACGAGGTCAGGAATATGGATATTGCAGAAATGATCGCCGTTTCATTAAATCTTTAAGCGTTATAAACAAACAAAGCCACATGGAAAACAAGCAAGTATTGAAAAGCGGTGAATTTCTCGTTCGCGAAATCGCTCCCGCCGATGTTTTTATCCCAGAGGAATTTACCGAAGAGCAGTTGATGATTGCCCAGTCTTGCCGAGATTTTCTTCAAACAGAGGTATATCCGATAATTGAGAAAATTGACGCCCCGGATACGGCTCTGATGAAAGTCACTCTTAAAAAAGCAGGTGAACTTGGCCTGATGGGTATCGCACTTTCGGAAGAATATGGTGGCTTTGGGCAGTCCTTTGTGACTCAGATGCTTGCAGCGGAAACCATTGGTGCGGGATATTCTTTTTCTGTGGCATTCATGGCCCATACAGGTATCGGCACTTTGCCGATCATGTATTACGGGACCGAAGACCAGCGTCAGCGTTATGTGACCAGGCTGGCAACAGGCGAGATGCTAGGCGCTTACTGCCTCACTGAGCCCGGGGCCGGCAGTGATGCCAATTCAGGGAAGACCCAGGCTATACTTTCAGAAGACGGGAAGCATTATATCCTTAACGGACAGAAGATGTGGATTACCAACGCTGGTTTTGCCGATTCGCAGGTCGTGTTTGCCAAGATCGACAGGGACAGGGTATTGTCGGCATTTATAGTAGAACGTTCTTTTCCGGGTGTTACCGTGACTCCCGATGAACATAAGATGGGTATCAAAGGGTCGTCGACAGCGCAGATTTTTTATACCGACGTGAAAGTACCTGTAGAGAACCTTCTGGGCGCCAGGGGAGAGGGATTCCGTATCGCCTTGAGTATTCTTCATATGGGGCGTATCAAGCTGGGTGCCAATGTGCTCGGTGCTGCTAAGAAATCAATTACCGACTCTGTGAAATACGCTAACGAACGCAAGCAGTTCGGAGTATACATTTCCACCTTCGGTGCCATTAAGTATAAACTGGCCGAACAGGTCATTCGCACCTTTGCCCTGGAATCAGCTATTTACAGGGTTAGCCGGGATATTGACATTCAGATAGAGAAAAATAAAGCTGAAGGGATGGATAAAGGCCGGGCCAGCATCGACGGCATCAGCCATTATGCCGTGGAGGCAGCGATTCTTAAGGTGTACGGTTCCGAAGCCCTTGATTACGTGATTGATGAAGCTGTTCAGATCCATGGCGGTATGGGATACTCGGCCGAAATGGCAGTTGAACGGGGATACCGTGATTCGAGGATCAACAGGATTTTTGAAGGGACTAACGAGATCAACCGGCTGCTGGTTGTTGATACCGCGATGAAACGCGCAATGAAGGGCGATTTTGACCTGATGGGCGCCGCGGGAAAGCTTATTGAAGACCTGGATCATGTTGCAGAACCGAAACCCTCATCCGGGGGATATTATGAAGAGAAAATGCGCTGTATCCGAAACTTCAAAAAGGCTGTTCTAATTGTCCTGCATGGCGCTTCAAAGACCTTCGACAAGAAACTGGGATATGAGCAGGAAGTGCTGAACAATATTTCAGACATGATCACAGAGCTTTATATTGCTGAAACCACTGCTCTGAGGGTATGCAAGCTTGAAAGTCTGAAAGGTGCAAACGAGGTTGTTTTATATAAGGATATCCTTGATGTTTTTGTATACGATGCGGCCGACAAGATCCGCAAATCGGGTTGTGATGCGATATACAGCTATACCGCGGGACAGGAGGCAGACAGGCTCGTTAAGGCCATGTATTCTCTTTGCAGTGTTGAAGGGCTTAATATCAAGGAATCCCGCAGGAGAATTGCCGGCAGGCTGATTGAGGATAATCAGTATAAATTTTAAACTCAGCACATTAACACTCTCATTAAAATTTAACTTACCTTTGCACCGTCAGCCATAGTATTGACATTACAACTCAGACTTTACATACACGATGAACTTTCTGATGATTTCTTTTATTCTTCTTGCAAGAACCGCGAAAGACAGCACCTCTTTTGACCCGAGCATGCTGTATCTTATTCTGGCACTTGTAGGTATTTTTTTATTTGTTCTATTGCTTGTTTTTACCAGGGCCCGACTGTTTCCCCTGATAAAACTCGGATATATCAATCTGGCATACGGTCGCTACAGCTATGAGTTTCTGGAGTTTTTTAAGGATAATAACCTCAGGAACCCTCATAACAACTGCATTAAGGACGAGATTTCGATGCATTTCATTGCATTTTATAAACCTATGAAAAACTCCCGGTTCTTTCAGACCGAGACAAAGATAGAATTCGGAGATATTCCTTTTCTGATGTCCTATAAGGCGCTGATAAAGATCAAAGGAGAACCTGAATGTATCAATGTAACCAGGTTTGGCGATTCAAGGGTAAAGGTTGTCGGGTTTAACGAGACACTTCAGAATATGAAGATAAAATCTATGTTTTATTTTCTTGAAGATCTGTTCGTGATGGGAGAGTACCAGTTCACCGACCTTATTAAAACCAAGACGGCCGACTTGCTTGCACCTATAAGCGTGAAATACATGAAAGGTGAAACGGTGGAGGCCGACAATTTTTATATTACAGATCCTGAGGGGGATAAGATCAACTATGAGGACAACGGTTTTTCAATTGCCGTGAGATATTATTTTCGCGGGGACCAAACGATAAATCAAACACTGGATTCGATATTCGGTAATGTGGGCATTAACGAAGAAACTCTGATCCGTACGATGAAACACGAGGAATTGCTAAACCGCTTTTAGCTACCCGGTTCCCCTGCCGGTTCAACTGTTTCGGCTTTAGCAACGGTCACAAAAACATCCTTCTTTTCCTTGTCAAGATCGAGGGTAAGAACATCATTGACCGATAGCTTTGATTTTATAACCTCTTCGGCCAGGACGTCTTCGATATATTTCTGAATTGCGCGCTTCAGCGGCCTTGCGCCAAATTGTGAGTCCCAGCCTTTTTCAGCTATAAAATCTTTTGCCTCTGTACTGATCACAACCTGGTAGCCTATGGTTTTGATCCGTTTGAAGAGATGAGCCAGTTCAATGTCGATGATCTTATGGATATCCTCCCTTTCGAGGGAGTTAAAGATGACCACATCATCGATTCGGTTCAGAAATTCAGGTGCGAAGGTCTTTTTAAGTGCATTTTCGATGACCCCGCGGGCATGGTCAGCGCCGGCTTCGGCTTTAGCTTTGGTCATAAAACCGACTCCCTGTCCGAAATCCTTTAGCTGTCGTGAACCGATGTTAGATGTCATGATTACGATAGTATTCTTGAAATCGACTCTGCGCCCGAAGCTATCGGTAAGCTGGCCGTCGTCGAGGACCTGAAGTAACAGGTGGAAAACATCGGGATGAGCTTTTTCGATTTCATCGAGCAGGATGATAGAGTAGGGGCGGCGGCGGATCTTTTCGGTAAGCTGTCCGCCTTCTTCATAACCCACATAGCCCGGAGGCGCTCCGATAAGTCTTGATACCGCGAACTTCTCCATATATTCGCTCATGTCGATTCTCACCAGAGCATCTTCTGTATCAAAGAGATATCGCGAAAGGACCTTGGCAAGATGTGTTTTCCCAACGCCCGTGGGGCCCAGGAATATGAATGAGCCGATGGGTTTGTTGGGGTCTTTGAGTCCTGCGCGGTTACGGCGGATGGCTTTAACCACTTTTTTAATTGCCTCATTCTGGCCGATTACTGAATTTTCCAGCTCGCCTTCCATATTAATAAGCTTGTCACTTTCGTTTTTAGCGATTCGCTGAACAGGGATTCCGGTCATCATAGCCACTACCTCGGCCACGTTTTCTTCATCAACAATCTCACGGTTGATCCTGGATTGTTCCTCCCATTTCTTTTTTTCCTTCTCAAGGTTTTCCTGAAGTTTTCGTTCGGTGTCGCGCAGGTCGGCAGCTTCTTCGAATTTCTGGCTGTTGATGGCCGTCATTTTCTTCTTTTTGGCTTCTTCGATCTGGTTTTCGATGTTGATGATTTCCTGGGGCACATTGATATGCGTAATATGCACCCTGGCACCGGCTTCGTCGAGAGCGTCGATCGCCTTATCGGGGAGATAACGGTCGCTCAGGTAACGGTTGGTAAGCGAAACACAGGCTTTAATAGCATCATCGGTGTATTTGACCAGATGATGGTCTTCATACTTTTCCTTTATATTCTGGAGGATCTCTATAGTTTCTTCAGGGTTGGTAGGGTCAACAAGTACTTTTTCGAAACGTCTTTCCAGTGCGCCGTCTTTTTCGATGTACTGCCTGTACTCGTCGAGTGTGGTGGCACCGATGCATTGCAGCTCGCCCCGGGCCAGGGCTGGTTTGAACATGTTTGACGCATCCAGGGAACCAGAGGCATTGCCGGCTCCTACAATAGTATGGATCTCATCAATAAACAAGATGATGTTTGGATTTTTCTCCAGTTCATTCAAGACTGCTTTCATCCGTTCCTCAAACTGTCCGCGGTATTTTGTGCCTGCAACCAGCGATGCCAGATCGAGGGAAACCAAACGCTTGTTGAATAAAGCCCTGGAAACTTTCCTTTGCACGATCCTGAGAGCCAGTCCTTCGGCAATGGCTGACTTGCCAACACCGGGTTCACCTATAAGGATGGGGTTATTTTTTTTACGCCGGCTGAGAATCTGTGCGATACGCTGCAGCTCTTTCTCTCTTCCAACAATAGGGTCAAGCCGGCCTTCCTCCGCAGCCTTGGTGATATCACGGCCAAAATTATCGAGTACCGGGGTTTTTGATTTAGTTTCGCCCGGACGTTTAGGTGTAGACATAAAGGGTTTGCCCCCTTCTTCCTGCTCTTCATCTTCCTCATCTTTGGGAAGAATGTTCTGAGGAGGTATTGATTTTTCTTCCCGGCCCGAATTCATGACAGCCCTGAGCTCATCCTTGAAATTGTCATAGCTTATGCCAAAATTGCCGAAAGTTTTAGTTACAAGATTATTCTCATCTTTCAAAATAGCAAGTAAAAGGTGCTCGGTGCCAATAAGTTCACTGTTAAACACCTTGGCTTCGAGGTAGGTTATCTTAAGGGCTCTTTCTGCCTGCTTGATCAGAGGGATATTCTCTGCACCAACAGGACGTTCTTTATGGCTTGCCACGGCATGCTCTATTTTATTACGGATTTCCTTAAGGTCAGCCCCGAGGTTTCTCAGGATTTTGATGGCCAGACCTTCACCTTCCCTGATAATCCCCAGGGCCAGGTGTTCAAGACCGATATAATCATTACCAAGGCGCTGGGCTTCTTCCCGGCTATATGTGAGAACGTCTTTTACGCGTTGTGAAAATTTTGCTTCCATGCATTAATCCTTTCTTATTAATAACTTACATGTCTTAAAAACGTGTAAGGATACGAAATAATTTGTATCCGCTGCATTTCATTTACAATAATCAAGCCAGATTCTTTTAACCAGCAAAAATGGCAACGGTCCAAAAATACGATCGATATCGTCAGCATCATAACTAAAGGCCTTTAATTATTAACATTTCCGTGTTCATAAGACCTTGAAATATTAATGCTTTTTTACATGGATATCCGGAGGATTTTTGTTATTTTCGTAGTGAGGAGAATAAATATTTACTTTCCTGAAAATCAATAGAATAAAAATGGAAAAAACGGAATCCGGAGAGAAGATCATTGGAGTAAACATAGAGAACCAGATGAAGACGGCATATATCGACTATTCGATGTCGGTAATTGTCGCCAGGGCTTTGCCTGATGTTAGGGACGGACTGAAGCCTGTTCACCGCAGGGTACTGTTTGGAATGTATGAACTCGGAGTACTTTCGAACCGTGCCTATAAGAAGTCGGCGCGTATTGTCGGGGAGGTTCTGGGGAAGTACCATCCCCATGGAGACACGTCGGTATATGATGCCATGGTTCGTATGGCCCAGGATTGGAGTCTGAGATATCCGCTGGTTGACGGACAGGGTAACTTTGGTTCCATGGATGGTGACAACCCGGCAGCTATGAGGTATACTGAAGCCAGGATGCGTAAGATTGCAGAAGAGGTTATTGCTGATATAGAGAAAGACACGGTTGATTTTAAGCTCAATTTCGATGACACCCTCAAGGAGCCCACGGTGATGCCATGCAGGATTCCTAACCTGCTAATCAACGGCGCTTCAGGGATCGCGGTGGGTATGGCAACCAATATGGCGCCTCATAATATAAGCGAAGTGGTAGATGGCATCATTGCATACATAGATAATCATGAAATCACAATTGATGAACTGATGAAGTTCATCAGAGCCCCGGATTTTCCTACCGGGGGTGTGATCTATGGATATGAAGGAGTGAAAGAAGCCTACCATACAGGCCGGGGAAGAGTGATGATGCGAGGTGAGATCAAGATAGAGCAGGACAATAACGGCAGGGAAAAAATCATTGTCACTTCGGTTCCATACCAGGTGAACAAGGCTGAAATGATCAAGAAGACCGCCGAGCTCGTCAATGATAAAAAAATAGAAGGTATTACAGATATCCGCGACGAGTCTGACCGCAGCGGGGTGCGTATCGTGTACGAGCTTAAGAAAGAGGCTATCACGAACGTCGTCCTCAATAAATTATATCAGATGACCCCCTTACAGACCTCATTCAATATTAACAACATTGCTTTGGTCAAGGGAAGGCCGATGATGCTGAATCTGAAGGATCTCATTGTATATTACGTGGAGCACAGGCATGAGGTTATTATAAGGAGGACGAAGTTTGAACTTTCAGAAGCTGAAAAGCGTGCGCATATTCTTATAGGCTTACTCATTGCTTTGGATAATCTGGATGCAGTAATTAAGCTGATCCGTGAATCTATGACACCGGAAGATGCAAGGCTTGGGTTGATGGATAAATTCAGCCTGAGCGAGCTTCAGGCAAGGGCAATCCTCGACATGAGGTTGCAGAGGCTTACCGGTCTTGAGCGTGACAAAATAAAAGCCGAGTATGAGGAGCTGCTTAAACTTATTGAGAGTCTGAAAAATATCCTTGAAAACGAGCCATTGAGGATGGAGATTATCAAGGATGAGATGAGGGAGATCAAGGAAAAGTACGGGGATGAATCCCGTACCCAGATTGTTTATGCCGCTAGTGATTTCAGGATGGAAGATGTGATTGCAGATGAGAACGTGGTGATTACCATCTCTCATATGGGATATATCAAACGCACTCCCCTCTCGGAATACCGCAGGCAGAATAGGGGAGGGAAAGGGTTCAGGGGGTCTGATATACGCGACGAGGACTTCCTTGAGCATCTGTTTGTAGCGACCAATCACAACTATCTTCTTTTCTTTACTGAAAAAGGTAAGTGCTTCTGGCTCAGGGTATTTGAGATTCCTGAAGGAACCAAGGTTTCAAAGGGCCGGGCTATACAGAACCTGATCAATATTGAGCCTGATGATAAAGTGAGGGCATTTATCAACGTGAAGGATCTGAAGGATGAGGAGTATTGCGCATCGAATTTCATTATCCTTTGTACGAAAAAGGGGACTATCAAAAAGACTTCACTGGCATCTTATGCCAGGCCAAGGCAGAACGGAATCATTGCCATCAATATTAATGAAGGGGACCGTTTGCTGGAAGCAAAGCTCACTCATGGAGAAGATGAAGTACTTATGGCGCTACGCTCGGGAAGGGCTATCCGTTTTAACGAGATCAAGGTAAGGCCCATGGGCAGGAATGCCTCTGGTGTGCGCGGTATTACCCTCGCAGGAAAAAAGGATGAAGTTGTCGGGATGATTTGTCTTCCGAAGGAACAGAAACGGGAGGTGCTTGTTGTTTCAGAGAATGGCTATGGAAAAAGATCCGATCTGGATGATTACCGGGTTACCAATCGTGGAGGCAAAGGCGTAAAAACCATTAACATAACCGACAAAACAGGTCCGCTTATCGCTGTTCGCGGCGTGACCGACAGTGATGATCTGATGATCATTAACAAATCGGGGATTATCATCCGTATGGCGATTGCCGATCTGAGGGTAGTGGGACGTGCAACTCAGGGGGTACGCCTGATTAAGATCAACGAAGGAGACGCCATTGCAGCCGTTGCCAAAGTAGAAGTTGAAGAAGGTGCAGAAGTTGATGAAAATGCTCTGACTGAAGGCGATCAGATGCTTGAAGGAGACTCAGGTTCTCTTGGTGAATCAGGTTCCGCAGATGAACCGCGTTCACCGGAATCAGAGAATCCGGCCGTTAAAGAAGAAAATTAATTTCTGCCTTACCTTTATTAATCAAAGAGCTTTTTATAAATTTGCCGATTCTACATCGAAAATTAATCTATAACATATGAAAAGGATAGTAGTACTGGTGTTAATGGTTATCACTGTTACACTTGCGTTTGGTCAAAAAGCTGTCCGCCAGACAGCATCTAATTACCTGAAAGAAGGGAAGCTAGACAAAGCTCTTGAATCCATCAACCTGTGTATTCAGGATCCCAGCATGGCGCAGGATCCCAAAGCATGGTTTATAAGGGGCAATATTTATTCAGAAATCGCAAACACAAAGGATGAAAATTTTAAATCCCTTGATCCCGATCCTTTGACTAAAGCTCTTGAATCTTATAAGAAAGCAACTCTGTTTGATGAGAAGAAAGAATATACGGAAGATATTTTCCAGAAGGTGAACTGGCAGAGGAATAAATATTTTAATGAAGCAGTTGAATTTTACGGGAAGAAAGATTTCAAAAGTGCAATGCTCTCTTTTGATCATGGCTTTGCTGCTCTTGCAGCAATCAATATTCCCGACACCCTGTCATTGTTTTATGCAGCTACCTGTGCATCTCTTGCAAATGATATGACCCCGGCGAAGGCATACCTTATTGACTTGTTAAAGTTTAAGGCGAAGTCAGTCGTTATATATTCTTCTTTATCAGAATTATATCGTCAGGAAAAAGATTCAGGAGCTGCCCTTGGAGTAATACGTGAAGGCCAGAAAATGTATCCAGGGAATATGCCCTTATTTCTTGCCGAAACGAATATCTATCTCACTTTTAATAACACTACGAAAGCCCTGGCGAATTTGAGGCTTGCTTCACAGAAAGACAGTGCCAACCCGACGATTTACTATGCATTAGGTACTATTTATAATAAACTCGTTGATGATACTACGAAGACTCCCGAGATGAGAGACCAGATGTTTAATCTTGCAGTTGAGGCTTATAAAAAGGCAATACAGTTAAAACCCGATTATTTTGATCCTGTATTCAACCTTGGCGCTTTGTATGTTAACAAAGCTGTTATTTATGATGACAGAGCCAAGAACTTACCGCTTGATGCAGAGGCTGAGTTCAAAACCCAGAAGGCAGAGGCCGACAAATATCTTGAAGCAGCAATTCCATATCTGGAGAAAGCAACGGAAATGCAACCTACAGATGTTTCAACTCTGAGTTCTCTGAAGCAGATTTATATCCGGCAGCAGAAAATGGACAAGGTTAAAGCTGTGAATGAAAAGATAAATGTTGTACAGCAGCAGAAGAAGTAGGGGATTAGAGAATCCTATAAAAGCAAGAAGCCGCATCCAAAGTGCGGCTTCTTGCTTTTATAGCATGCCGGAGGGGCAGTTCATTCAATCATATTTCTACTTAACATAATATTAATTATAAGACAAATATAATTTGCACCATAATATTGTCCAAAGCTATAAAAAGGTGGAAATGGAGTGTTCGGCGGTGCACAAAATTCAGATACATATTCATTTAAATAAAGCTTATGGTAAGAATGCCCACTAAGGA
>CAIWXI010000138.1 GCA_903916595.1 uncultured Bacteroidales bacterium
AAAGGAATTTATCCCTCTTTGCGAAGAACTGGAGTACCTGAATTATTATGTGGAACTGGAAAAGATGAGGTTTGAAGGACAATTTACCACTGAACTTGACATTGATCCACATCTGCAAATCGAAACGACCATGATCCCGCCCATGATCGTTCAGCCGTTTATCGAAAATGCAATCAAACACGGTTTGCTGAAACTCAGTGGAATCGGCCATCTTACGATGAAGGTAAAGAAACTGAATGAGACCCAGTTCGTTTTTACCATTGAAGATAACGGCATTGGCCGGAAAAAAGCAGCTGAACAGAAGCAGGCATCTGGTTCAAAGCATAATTCCAGGGGTATGGATATCACCAATACCCGCCTGCATTTGCTGAATATGAATGGACACAAAGGGCTTTATACAATCAAAATTACCGATCTTTACGATCTTTCCGGCAAACCCCGGGGCACCCGGGTGGAGCTGGCGTTTCCGATATCTGATATCTGACATCTGACCAAATATGCGTGATTGTTGGCGGCTGATTTTTCTCGCATCTTTCCTGGCCATAGTGTTTATGGTTCAGGGTCAGACCGTGTATACTAAAAATTTTACGATTGACGATGGATTGCCATCGAATATTGTAAGGGCCGTATTCAAGGATTCACGAGGCATTATGTGGATTGGGACCGGAGCTGGTTTATGCCGCTTTAACGGAAGGGATTTCAAAGTATATAATTCGGCCGACGGACTAACCGCTGAAAATATTTTTGATATCACCGAAGATAATCAGGGTAACCTCTGGATAGGAGCCATGGGAGAGGGGATCTCGAAATTTGACGGAAAAAAATTCACAAATTATACTTCAAAGAACGGACTGGTATGCAACGACGTTCGAAGGGTCTGGTGGTCAAAGAAATTCAATATCCTGCTTATCGGGACCAATAAAGGCTGCAGCGTATTTGACGGTAATCGGTTTTATTCTTTTACCCCGTCTGACATGCGTTCAAAATCAGATACCTGGTTTGTGCTGGGTTTTGTTGAACAAAAAGATTTCATCGGGTTGTACGCCTATAGCCTGGATAACGTTTGCCGGTATTACCCGGCCAGCCGCAGGTTTATAAAAATACCGGGGGGCCGGTTCACCGCCGGCGGGTTTTCCTGTTCGCCCGTCCTGGGAAAGAACGGCGATACTATCTCCGGCTGGGGGCGCTTTGGTGTAAGAGTATGGAATAATGGGCTGAGAGCATCCTTCGACAGTCTTGGTCAGGTGTTTCATATGGTTGCAGATGAAGGTAAAAATGTCTGGATCGCCGCCTGGGCCGAATCGTATGACAAATCAATGAATCCGGGAGGTTTTTTCATGTACGATGGCAAAAAAATCGTGAACATGGGTAAAAGAACCGGGATAACCGATCCTGGTGTATGGACCGTTTTTTTCGATTCAGTGTTCCATACGGTTTGGGTGGGAACGCTTCACCAGGGCCTCTACAGGATGCCATTCCCCTACTTTGAATGGCACGATGCTTCCGGCTTCGGGCTTACTTCCATGAAGATAAACGACATCTATAATGATAAACAGAATAATCTCTGGATAGCCACTTCCCGGGAAGTCATCCGCAAAAACCCTGACAAGGGATTTTACATCTATCCTAACCGTGAAATAAAAAAAATGCAATATGATGCTTTTATAAAATACTTCCCCCTTTATCATAGAAACCTGTGTGACAAAAACGGCTCATTTGAAAAATACGAACAGCTCATCACCGAAAGAAAGTATCCCTTTCCTAATCCGTATCTTATCTTAAATACCGAAGTCGGAAGTGCAACAATAGCTCCGGCCGGATCACTTTACGATCCACAGAATTATGCCGGCATATTTATTCAAAGAAAAAAAATACTGCTCGACACAACGGCCAATAGTTACTTTGCTATAGCAGAAGATTCACGGCAGAATATATACATCTCCGGAGGGTGGGGACTGACCCGGTTTAAAGCCGGGAATAAACTCAAACTCTCTGACGTGATACCGGTATACAGAGCCAACTATTTGTTATCATTCGACAAGACCGATACTCTGTTTGAGTCTTCCTACTGGGACCTTGGAATATGGCATACCGCCATTTTCCCTGAACTGATGTTCCCCAGGCATTACTATTATTTTACAAATGGAGAAAATGCCCCCGACCGTCCCGTCCGTATGATCTCAAGAGGCAGCGAGATCTGGTGTGCCAGCCGCACAGGAGGTCTCTATCTTACCCTTAATGGAAAAAATTATGCATTTTCGAAAGCCGATACAAGCCTTCCGCAGAGTATTAATGATATATGTTTTGATGGTCAGCAGAATATCATAGCGGCTTCGAATAATGGTAAAATTTTGATTCTTAGGCTTGATGGGGATAAACTCGATGTGCTTTTCAGGATCAACGGCAGGGATGGGATCGTGGGGAATAGCATTCGCTGGGTTCAGACCGATAAAAACAGACGGTTATATGTCGGTTCCAACGCGGGGCTTAACATCATTGACCTCAATACTTTATTTGAAACCGGGAAGGCGGAGGTAAGATTTTTCTCACGCAAAACCGGGTACTTTGATCTGAGTGGGAAGCGGGCTGTTGTAGATACGGCAGGGGATATCTGGATTGCCACAGACCAGAATCTTTGCCGCATAGATCATGAATTGATTCACCACAAACTGGCCCATAAAGCAAAACTTGTCCTCACCGGTATGGAAATCAACAATACTCCATTAAACCGGCTTGGAGGTTATCCTCTTGATATATGGTTCGACTCACCAACAAAAACCGTATCGCTTTCACACGACCAGAATAATCTGGTGTTTTATTTCGATGCATTGAATTATCTCGATGCCGATCAGCAAAAGTTCCGATACAGACTGTTACCGGCTATAAAAAACTGGAGCGAATTCTCGACCGATCGAAAAGCAGTATTCACAACACTTGGCTGGGGCAAATACACACTTGATGTAGAGTCCATAAATCCACTCGATCAAAGCCAGGTAAGCCGTTTATCCTATCAGTTTACAATCAGGCCCCCATTTTACTTTACCTGGTGGTTCATCCTTGTATCCCTGATTGTTATTTCGTGGATTACAGTGATAGCCATGCGGTTAAGGACCAGGCAGATCAGACAGCAGGAAAAACAAAAAGCAGATGCCAGGATAGAACTCAGTAATATTGAGATGAAGGCGCTGAAAGCCCAGATGAACCCTCACTTTATTTTCAATGCCATCAACTCAATACAGAGTTTTATCCTCGGAAATAACGTCGATCAGGCGCTTCATTACCTCTCCATGTTTTCAAAACTGGTTAGAAAAACACTTGAAAATTCAGCAAAAGAGTTTATCCCTCTATGCGAGGAACTGGAGTACCTGAATTATTATCTGGAACTGGAAAAGATGAGGTTTGAAGGACAATTTACCACTGAACTGGAAATTGATCCGTTATTGCCTCTCGACACGACCATGATCCCGCCGATGATCGTTCAGCCTTTTATCGAAAATGCCATCAAACACGGGCTGTTGAAGCTCAATGGAATCGGCCGCCTCACTATGAAAGTAAAGAAACTGAATGAGACCCAATTTGAGTTTAGCATTGAAGACAACGGCATAGGCCGCAAAAAAGCAGCCGGGCAGAAGGAAGCATCGGGTACACGGCATAATTCCAGGGGCATGGACATCACCAATACCCGCCTGCATTTGCTGAATTT
>CAIWXI010000139.1 GCA_903916595.1 uncultured Bacteroidales bacterium
CTCGACTTTCATCCTGCCGTTGAGCCAGGCCGAAAGCATTCCTCCAACCAGGGTCCCCACAAAAAGCATTACGCTGGGATGATCCAGCGCTGTGCGGTCACCCGATCCCATGGCTGCGAAAGTACTCACCTGGTCCACATGTGAGGACCAGAGCAGTTTAGTAAGGGCGACATGGATGCGGGCGATAGCTCCCGATGCTCCAAGCCCGCTATGGGTAAGGGCAAAGGCTGCAAACAGGACCACTCCCAGGATGGTTCCCGCCAGGTATGGGTTGGTGACAGGACGTTTTTTGAAGAGAAGTTTTATTTTTTTCATAGCACTGCTGCGTTATGGGGTTGTTTTTTTGGGTCCCTGCAAAGGATCATTACCGTATCCGAGCTCCTTCCAGTTCAGACGGCCTCCCGGCGAATGGCATTGTTTGCAGGTCAATGCGTTTTTCTTTGTTGTGACCATGTGGTTGATAGGCCAGTACATCTTTGTTGGAGTGAAACCAAACTGACCGCTGTATGGCAGGTTGTTGACTTCGGCACCTTTTTTTATGGCATAAGCCCAGTCGAACTTTGTCCAGAAACCACCTTCCCCGCTCGTTAAAGGAGGGATCAGTATGTTATTGACCGGATCATAGGGTTGTTTGGCATGATGAACCTTGAAGGGCCAGATCTTTGACTTCAGATCCTCTCGCGAACCTGCAGGATGATTGATGTTGTGTTCAGCTTCCGTATCGAGTTTGTCGCCCGGTACATAACGGTCCATCTTCCCGTTAAACCAGGCATACGAAGGCACCACGTCTTCCTCATAGTGGAATTCCCCTTTAATTTTGAGATATTCGTGCGGACTGTCCTTCCTGGTGGAGTCGCCGGCTTTAGACCAGTCCCAGGTCATTTTGGTAGGATATTTACGGGCAAACTCAGGGATGTGGCAGGTCTGGCAGGCAATTCTTTCGGCATGCTCATTGAGCCTGTGGTCTTTATGAGGTTTGGCAGTATGGCAGTCCTCACATCCAAAACGAATAACAGTGGTTTTTTCGGTATAGGTAGTATTCATTTTTCCGGAGATCACATGATGGCTGGTAGTATGGCAATCCTCACACTGAAAATTGAGTTGACCCATATGGTAGTCAAGTTCCCGGTTCGCATTCAGCAAGGATTCGTCGAGATCCCCGTGCTTCACACCCATCCCGCCTCCGCCGTTAAAGTGGCAGATGCCGCAGTTGTCACGGTTGGGCCGGCGCACACTCCCCGCGACGACCGCCAGGTCAACCGTTTTCCCCGGCATTCCCTTTTTGGTTTTCGAATAGCTGCCCGAGCCATCGTGGCACACCAGGCAGTCTACATTCTCCTCTTTTGAAAAGTCGAAGCTCGCGTCGCCCCATCCGTAACCAGCATGGCAGATCGTACAGGAAGCCCAGTTCCCCACTACACTGATACAAAAGTTATTGACCTGGTTGCGTTTCCCCAAAAGAATTTCTTTCCCGTTTCTCACGGCATCACCGCTGATCCAGGTCCAGTGAGCGGTTTTCATGACCTCTTTGGCGCTGTTCTTATGGCATTTGAGGCAGGCTTTTGTGACTGCCTGGGGGGAATCAAATTTGTTTTTGAAATACGCACTGTGGTCCAGGTGCGCAATAGCCCGTCCTGCGAGAGGATTTTTAGGTACCGGCACAGAGCCGTCATTGTCCCGGTTGTTCCGGGTACATGCGCTGGCAATAAAAATCAACAGAAACGCTGTAAGGGTGAACCGAAGCGTGTAAGGCACATACTTTAAATATCTCATAATTTCACTTGGAGTGTTACTTGCCAATCCAGAAACAAGCCATTTGGAATTGGGTAAAATACCGCGGCAAAATTACATTTAACCCTAACATATTGACTAATTTCCATATTTCCCTATGATCTTCGAAATAATTCATAAATGACGGTAATTCAATTGACTACCTTGTTTTGCTGTTTGTTAAGTTGAAAATATCACACAAAAAAGTGATAATAATCACACCCGAAAACGACGAATGACACAGTGTCCCTCATCTCCCATCAATGGAAGCAAAGCACCCGCTCGGCCTACTTTGAAAAAGGGATCATGATCAGAATCTTTCTCGGGATCATGTTCCTGTACCTGGCAATCAACCTGTTCATAATAGGGCTATTTGTGGGCAAGATCATACAGGGGGCTTTTCCTGATGATGACCCGGTTTGGGCGTTTTCAATAATTCTTTTCTATTATTTTCTTGCGGATATCCTTATTCGGTTTTTCCTTCAGCCCCTGCCGGTGTTGGGAATAGTCCCTTATCTGCACCTGCCGGTAAAACGCTCGGGACTGTTCAATTTCCTGCTTCTGAAATCAGGACTCAGCCTGTTCAACTACCTGCCTCTGCTGATCCTGTTGCCATTCACGCTGAAGTCGGTTTTACCTGTTTCGGGCGGATCAGCTTCACTGTTATGGCTTACGGCAGTAGTGCTGCTTATTTTTTCGAACAACTACCTGGCTTTCATTCTTAAAAAGCTGTATCTGAAAAAGTCCTGGCTGATGCCGGTCCTGCTGCTTGTCGTGGTTTCACTGCTGATGGCTGATTACAAATCACATCAGGCTGTCTCGGGCATATTCGCAAACGCCCTCACCGTGATCGCGGCAAATGCATACTTGCTCCCGTTACCCCTCACATTTCTTCTTATCCTGTATCCCGCATCCTGGATCCTCTTGTATCAAAACCGCTACCTGGAACTTACGACTAAGAAAGAAAAGCTCCTGTTCTCTCATAACAGGCATTTTCATGATGCAATACGGACAGCTTATTATGAGCTGGGAAAGCAGGTCGTTCGACAAGATCATCACTTCCCCTCTCAGAATGCAGGATTATTTCAGGGGGAAATTCTGGTTTTTCTTCGCGGCTAACGGCATTTCATTCCTGCTTACACTTCCCTACGCCTTTTATGGCTACCACATCGCCCTCGTGAACCTGGCCTGCTTCCTCTACAATTCAGGCATAAACTGTTTCATTATCCTCTTTCTCGGTACATATAACGCCAAACGCCTCGACCTGGGCAAGGGAGCTATGTTCAACTATGAAGGGACTTCCTTCATCAACGTTTTGCTATTCCTCCCTCTCCTTGGCCTGCCTTATCTTATACGGCTGGCATTCTCCTTCCTGGGGCATCCAGGTCTGGGCATTGCCGCTATTGGCCTTGCAGGCGCTGCCGGATTGCTGTTTTCGCAGGTATTCATCCGCGGTATAATCAAACAGTTCAATTCACGGAAATATAAAATTCTCAACGGTTTCAGAACTTCGTAAGTATGATACGCATAAGGGATCTAAAAAAAGTATACGGTAAAACCCCGGCTTTGGCCATAGCTCAGCTGGAAATTGGCGACGGGGAGATGTTCGGGCTTGTTGGCAATAACGGGGCGGGGAAAACGACGATGTTCAGACTGATCCTCGACCTGATCGAGGCCACCGGAGGGGAGGTACAGATCAAATCCATGCCGGTGCAAAAGCATGAGGACTGGAAAATGATCACAGGCTCTTACCTCGATGAGGGTTTCCTTATCGATTACCTCAGCCCTTCTGAATATCTTTCATTTGTTGGCAGATTACATGGATGGTCTGCGGATGACTATTCCCGTTTTTACCTCTCACTCGAGGGATTTTGCGCGGATGAGCTGCTGAATGGGAAAAAGCCCATCCGCAGTCTGTCTCAAGGCAATAAGAACAAGATCGGCATCGTCGCTGCCCTGATGGGTAATCCCGAGATCGTGATCCTTGATGAACCCTTCGCCCACCTCGATCCTTCATCCCAGATCATTCTGAAACGCCTGTTGAAAAAGATAAACTCTGAGCGGGGGACCACCCTGCTGATCTCCAGCCACGACCTCACCCATGTGACCGAGGTTTGCAACCGAATCGTTCTGCTCGAAGAAGGACTGATCCTGAAAGACCTTCATACGGCTGGCGGAACTTTGGGCGAGCTGGAGGCGTACTTTTCGAAGGCATGACACGTGTCACGTGGCACGTGTCACGTGATACGTGATCACTTCTGTTTTTTTGCCGGCTTGTACGTTAATATTTGCAAAACTTCCTGACATATACTGTATCATGAGGTTTGATTTGGACAATAATTCCAACATAAACTCCTGATAGGTTTTTCTGTAAATAAAGATGTCAGCGAATTTCTGTTCTGCATTTGCTGACTTTACCCGACCTTTACACTGAAATTTTATGAGTTTGATTATGGGTACAACAATGAAAATACGCAGGCTGGGTAAGGATGGGCCTGAAGTTTCGGCTCTCGGCCTCGGCTGTATGGGGATGAGCTTTTCTTACGGCCCGGCCGGGGATAAGAAGGAGATGATTTCTCTTCTGCGGACTGCGGTGGAACGGGGCGTTACATTTTTTGATACTGCGGAAGTCTACGGACCATTCATCAACGAGGAACTGCTGGGCGAAGCGCTGGCTCCCCTGCGCAAACAAGTCGTGATCGCAACGAAGTTCGGCTTCAAACTCGATCCCAGCGGTGGTCCTAAATGGATCGGTCTGGACAGCCATCCAAAACATATTAAGGAGGTGGCTGAGGCTTCACTCAAACGGCTCCGGACCGATGTGATCGATCTGTTTTACCAGCACCGTGTTGACCCGAATGTACCTATCGAAGACGTTGCCGGAGCTGTGAAAGATCTGATCAGCGAAGGCAAGGTCAGGTACTTTGGCCTTTCCGAGGCAGGAGCGGCTACGATACGTCAGGCACATGCCGAGCATCCGGTTGCCGCCTTGCAAAGTGAATACTCTTTATGGTGGAGAGAGCCTGAAGCCGAAGTGTTACCGGCCGTTGAGGAATTGGGAATAGGGTTCGTCCCTTACAGCCCGCTGGGCAGGGGATTTCTTACGGGTAAAATAAATGAGAATACAAAGTTCGACCCCAATGACTTCCGCAGCAACCTTCCCCGCTTTACTCCAGAAGCGCGAAAGGAGAACCAGGCCCTGGTTGATCTGCTTGCCGGCATCGCCCTGCGAAAGAATGCAACTCCCGCGCAAATCGCGCTGGCCTGGCTGCTGGCCCAAAAACCGTGGATCGTTCCTATCCCGGGTACCCGGAAACTGGAACGTTTTGATGAAAATATCGGGGCAGTTGCAGTAGAACTTACGCCTGGCGATCTACTCGGGATCGAAGAGGCTTCGGCTAAGATCAAGGTGCAGGGCGGAAGATACCCCGAAAGCCTGCAGAAGATGACCGGAAAGTGAGTTGACGGTAAAACCCCCGCTTTTTCCGGCAGGAACCAAAACCTGCAGTTAATTCAATTTTCTCTTCCGTTTTTTTATATTCCTTCATATCTTTGTGCTAGATAGAAGAGAACTTGAAACTGTTTACCATGAGAAAGAACCTGCTGCTCACTACTGTTACATACCTGCTTTTTGCCGTTGCAATCAGTTCCTGCAGAAAAGAGAGTCCCGTCCCTGTTCAGCCGGTAGTTACCTGGCAGTATATCGAAACCTATGACCTGCAGAAGCTCAATCAGATCCTGAATGTGGGTCTTGAGGAATTCCTGGCAGGTTCAAGCATGAAGGCTTCCGATTTTCGGGGGCAGTTTGCAGTACCGGAATATCCTGTAAAATTATACCGTGTAACTTATCCCACTCTGGTTCCTGAACTTGGCATAAGCACGGTGGCTTCCGGTTTGGTTGCCATTCCCGACAACGGCCGGGATTCCATGCCCGTTATATCGTATCAGCATGGAACTGTGATGCTCAAGACGGCCTGCCCTTCCAACCCTGATTCATCGCTGGAAACAAGGCTGATGATCGCACAGTTTGCCTCCCAGGGCTATGTCGTGATCGGACCCGATTTCATCGGCCTCGGGGTTTCAGATCAGCCCCATTCAGATTTTGTCAGACTCACTACAGAACAAGCCTGCATCGACATGCTGAATGCAGCCGATAAAGTTCTTAAAGAACAGAAAGTCAAAATGGGGCCCCTGTTCCTGCACGGTTGGTCGCAGGGAGGATGGGCAACCATGACCTTTCTGAGGAGATTGGAAGCCATGAACATCCACGTGACGGCCGCATCAACGGCCTGCGCTCCTGCCGACTTTTTTGCCACAATGGACAGCTGGATCAACAATCCTCAACCCGGCGATTCTCCGGTTCTGACGGCTATTATCTCCAACTGCCTCTATTCATACCAATATTACAACCAGTTGAATGGCCTTGCTTCCTCGGCCATCAGGCCCGAATTTCTCCAGGCTTCCAAAGATCTTTACAACTGGAATATGTATTTTATAACTTTCCTTGAAAAAACGACAATCCATGTCAGGGATTTTCTGCGGCCTGATTTCATGTCGTCGGGAAACATTGCAAGTACTCCATTCTGGCAGGCTCTTGATAATAGCCAGGCATACCGCTGGCGCTGCCATACCCCCCTGAGGATGTATTACGGCGAGACGGATTCATTCATCCCCTTATTTATTTCAACTCTGCCGGCAGCTTATCAGAATCAATTGGGCTGCAATACCCTGGCCGTATCGGCAGGAGCCATTGCTGATCACAGTGCCGGCTATGTTTATTCCCTTATTCATGCAAAGCCCTGGTTCGATGGGTTTCTACATAAGTAATTATCCCGATGAAAACCTGGCTTAGGGCCTGGCTTTGTACTTGCACTTTGATACATCATTTATACTACTCATAATGAAAACGAAAATATATTGCGTCCTCGCCGCTTTTATCTTGTTTTCCCTTGAAGGAGCTCTTGCACAAATGGCATCGCAATGGGATAAGGTCCCCGATGCAATCAAAAGCAGGAATGCCTACAAAAGGCTGGAGTGGTTTTACAAACCGAGGCTGAATGATCAGGGTATATTCCCCAGGGCGTTCATCGAAAGGCAGAAGGAATCGGAAATGCAGAAGATGCAGTCTCCCGCCGATAATGCTTACTCCTCTTTTCAGTGGACCAACCTCGGCCCAGTGGGTGTCGATTTCGCCAGCGATGTTACCGTAAAGCAATGGGGCATCGTGAGCGGCAGGGTGATGGGGATGGCCGTTCATCCGACAAATCCCGACGTGGTCTATGCCGGTACCGGGGGTGGCGGTATCTGGAAATCCACCGATGGCGGTCAAAACTGGGTTGATAAAAGCGGAGGGCTGAACCTGATCACCTTCGGCGCTATTGCAATAGATCCCTCAAACCCTGAGGTCATTTACGCGGGCACGGGTGAATATACCTGGGTGCTTACCGAACGGTTTTACAGCGGAGATGGATTGTATAAATCCATCAACGGGGGCGACAACTGGACTAAGATCGAGGCTGAATTCGATACGGTAACAGAATTTACGGCACTGGCCGTGTCTCCTCATAATCCGAATGTGGTCATCGCGGCCATTGCCAAAAATCTCAATGGTGCGTTTCAGAACCAGGGTATATGGAGAAGTGCCGACGCCGGCATTCACTGGACCTGCGTGCTACCCGGAGAAGGGATGTACGACCTGGCGTTTCATCCTGCTGATCCGAACATTGTATATGCATCCCGCGGCAATGAACAGTCCGGGGCGGGTTTCCTGGTATCCACCGACGGGGGGCTGACGTTTTCGCAAAGCAACACTGGTCTGCCTCCGGCCAGTCACATCGGCAGGATACAGTTCGATGTGTTCCACCCGAATCCTTCCGTGCTGTACACGGCCATCTATGATAAAACGCCTCTTCCGGGAGGCTTTAATACCAGTGTTTATAAATCTATTAACGCTGGTTCTTCCTGGTCCCAGATCTCGCCGGGGGTGAACCTTTCGGCATTCGGCGACCAGGGATTCTACGATCTCTGCATTGCAGTTGATCCGTCAAACCCCGATCATGTGTTCCTGGGCAATGTTGAATTCAGCAGTTCCTCCAATGGCTCGACTTTCTCATACATCAGGGACCCCAACGCTGCCGGCGGCGGGAATACCGCCTTTGATTCCTATACTCACTTTGACCATCATGTTATCCGTATTGCCCCTTCAGATCCTTCGGTTATTTATGTGGGTTGTGACGGAGGTGTGTTCAGGTCTGCGGATGGCGGAGTTTCTTTTCTCCCTGCCAACACCGGTATCACGTCCATTCAGTTATACCGCGTGGCTTCGCATATCTCAAATCCGGATATCCTGTATTCAGGGGCCCAGGACAATGGCTTTATTTCCACGCATAACAGGGGGGCAACTGCATATAAACTTGAAAATTTTGCCGACGGTACCGAGTGTTTCATGGATTACTCCGATGCCAACGTGATTTTCTTTGAAACGTTTTGCGGTTTCCTGGGCCGCAGCATAAACGGGGGGCAAAGCTGGGACCTCTCGGTTGATCCGGGTTCTAACGATTCAAATGCCTTCATCAGCCCTTACTGGCAGAACCCGGTGGAACCCAACATCATCTACGGGTGCATCAAACAAAAACTGTTAAAATCAACCGATAAGGGAACTACCTGGGCTTATACAACTTCCACACCCATAACAAGCACCGCTATCTGTTTCGCTGCCCAGTCACCACTTAACCCCAGCAACATCATGGTTGCGGCACGGAATGGCACCGTAAGCCTTGCGCGATCTAGTGACGGAGGATACAGCTGGCAAGACATCACCGGGAGCCTTGGTTCGCTCTCGGGTGGAAATTTCATGAGGCTCGTGGCCGACCCCAGGGATGGAAACACATTCTACCTGCTTAAAAATACTTATTCCGGAGCACTTATTGTAAAGACGACCGATTTCGGTTACACCTGGGCTGATATCAGTTCCGACCTGCCCAAAGTCCCTGTAAATGACCTTTTCATCGACACCGCCAATGCCGGCGTGATGTACCTTGGCAATGATTTCGGGGTTTACCGCACAGCCAGCAACGGTGGGAGCTGGGAAAGGCTGAACAACGGCATGCCGTTCGTCCCCGTGCTTGATTTCGATTACTACAATTATGCCGGAAAAAGGCTGCTGAGAGCGGCCACTTTTGGAAAAGGCCTCTATGAACTGGATCTCAACCATCCTGAAGCCGTTCGTGAAAATAATCCCGGGACTGCAACACTCCAGGCCTGGCCAAATCCGGCTTCTGACCGGCTGTGGATCGAACTTGGTATATTTGCACCAGGCGACTACGTTATCAGTCTGGTATCGGCCGACGGAAAAGAAGTGGAATCACGAACGGTTTACGCTTCCAGGACGACGATGCGCAGCAGCATCGGCATTTCCAGACTTGAGCCGGGATGTTACCAGCTTCTGGTAAAGGGCCGCCAGCAAATGCAAAGCTATAAAGTACTTATCGTGAAGTAAAAATAAAAGGAGATATAAACATGCAGAATTTTGAATTTTACAACCCTACCCGGATTATTTTCGGTAAGGACAGGCTTGATAGTATTGATAAATATGTTCCGGCCGATGCTAATGTGTTAATAACCTACGGTGGCGGCAGCGCTGTGAAAAGCGGGCTCATAGCTAAGATTAAAATAGTATTGGGAAAAAGGAAGGTGGAAGAATTCGGTGGTATCGAGCCGAATCCGCATTTCCATACTCTGATGAAAGCCGCTGAAATTGTGAAGAAGAATAAGATTGATTTTATCCTTGCCGTGGGAGGGGGATCAGTTATCGACGGCACGAAATTCATTTGTCTGGCGGCCCATTACGAAGGCGATCCAGAGGATCTGCTGAAAATGGGTTTCCGGCGGATAACATCTGATGTGGTTAAGAAGGTGGTCCCTTTTGGCACGGTGCTCACTCTTCCTGCCACTGGCTCTGAAATGAATTCAGGAGCGGTGATCAGCCACAACGATGGCAAATACCCCGTGATGAGCGATCTGACTTTTCCTGTTTTCTCGATCCTCGATCCTACGCTGTCCTTTACTCTTCCAAAGATACAGGTGGCCAATGGTGTTGTGGATGCATTTGTTCACACGACCGAACAATATCTCACTTATCCCGTGGGAGCAAGATTACAGGACCGTTTTGCGGAAGGTATACTGCAAACCCTCATCGAAATAGGGGAGACCACGGTAAATGAACCCGATAATTATATCGTGCGTACCAACCTGTACTGGAGTGCAACTCTTGCCCTGAACGGACTGATTGGCGCCGGTGTGCCCCAGGACTGGGCCACGCATATGATCGGGCACGAGCTTACGTTTTTGTTTGGGATTGACCATGCGCAAACCCTGGCTATCATCCTGCCTGCTTTGCTGGAAGTAAGGCGTAAAAAGAAACATGCCAAGCTCCTTCAGTATGCCGAGAGGGTGTGGAACATTACCACGGGAACCGAGGATGAAAAGATCACGAAGGCTATCAGCCAGACACGCGGATTTTTTGAAAGCCTTGGCATTAAAACCCGGCTATCGGAGTACGGGGTGAAGGCTGAACAGCTGGATAACATCGTTCAGCATCTGAAGGCTCACGGTCTTACGGCCCTTGGTGAAGCGGACGACCATAACCTGGAAACCAGCCGTGAAATCCTTGAAAAAGCAATGTAAGGGTACCGGGAGAAAGTCATCCGCAGTAAAAAACAATAAAAAAGAATACCATGAGATCAGACGTTTTGGCAGGCTGGCGCTTGAGCAATACATTATCAACAGTAAGGCATACGGGGTGGTCCTGAATATTTATCCTAAGCCGGAATCGGGGATCCCGTTGTTTACTTTTCAGATCGGGGGACAGGTTCCAGACAGGGTGATCCTGGCTCTGGACATAATCCCGGTCAGAGGATCCGGCATCACCGCTCAGGTGGCTGAACTGTATGATAAGCATGCTTCGGACCAGAAACAGCTCGGAACCACACAGGAATGGATGAAGCAGATATCCACAAAAAATGCCATTATCTGCCAGTACCAGCCGTTTGAATCCGGCAGGATACTGGTTGCATTTACCGATTACCTGAGGTTTTGGCGCGATTCCTGCTATTTGCCGGCAAATGAACCTCTGAGTGAAGATGAGGTGAAGGAAGCAAACCGGATCATCCTGAATTTCAAAACATTGTTGCATGCCAATGACGCCGGCTTGAACATTTATCTGAGAAAATTCGGCCAGGCGATGTCTGCCGCGATTGAAGATGCTGCCTTCGGATTCGAGCCGTTTCTCGTACCATCTGCTGAAAGTAATACGCGGTAGGCTGAAACAGAGAAAAAAGGAGCTCAGACCTAAAACAAAAAAAATGAAAACAAACAAGATCATTCCATCCCATTTATTGGCGCTTGCATTATTTGCAGGTTTTCTTTTCCTGCTTTCGGGATGCAAAAAGGATGAACCACAGCCTAATCAATCCTACCAGGAATTGTTTTGGGTAACAAACAAAGGCTCTCAAATGCCCGTTCTGATGACCGGCAACAAAGAAAGCGCCTCCATCTTGCTGTTTATACACGGAGGTCCCGGAGAATCTTCGATAGCATCAACCGGGGTATATACAGGAAATTCCCCCGCAAATCTGACGGATAACTTTTTATTGGCCAGTTGGGATCAGCGGTATGCCGGATATTCCATCAATCCTGATCCGATCGACTGGTCAACGGTCAATGTTGACCAGTATGCTGAAGATTGCGACAGGGTGATTGAGCAGTTGAAGATACGGTTTTCCGGCAAAAAAATCATTCTTGTCGCACACAGCTGGGGAGGCGCCGTACTTACGAAATTCATTTCAAATCCGGCATACCACGATAAGTATGATGGTTGGGTTGTGGCCGATGGCATGGTCAATGGCTTTGAACTTGCTTGCGCCATGCAAAGCTACTCCCGTCAAAGATGTATTGAGCTGATCGCCGAAGGAAATGTGCAGTACGTCGACACTCTGGCTTACCTCAATTCGGTGGTATTAGACCCGGTGGCTTATGACAAGCCAACCTTTTTAAGGTTGCAAATGTTGGCCATCTCCCTGATAAAACCAGGGCAAAAACCACTCGATCCTGTGGTTCTCAGCCGCTGCGCTCAATTGGAAAAAAGCGTATTCCCCGACAGTGCAGACCGGATCAGGAGAAATAACAATGTAGAATCACAGGCTAACCTCGATTTATTTTACAACCAGGTGTATTTTATTAACAGCAACGCCTCCTATGTCAATATCAGCAAACCGGGATTAATTATCTGGGGGGAGAATGATTGCGTCGTTCCTACAGATGCTGCTTATCCTTTTACCGGCAGGCTGAGTTCACTTGGAAAAACCTTTCAGTTTAAACTGTATCCCGATTGCTGGCATACCCCCATGTTTAGTAACACTCAGCAATATATTGATGACATCAGGAAGTTTATTGACGGGTTATAAATTTCAACAATGTCTTTTAACAATTGCCAGGCAAGGAGTGAAAGCAAACTTCACTTTCATGTGAATGCATCCCTGACCACCGTGTCGTTGGCAAAAGCGCTACATTACCTGAATATTCCGAAGGAAGAAAGGGACTCATTTTCGATGACCGATGTTAAGGTTCAGTATATTCATTTCAAAGGGCATTAAACACATATGAGAGTAAGTATAATCATCAAATTTGAGAATATTATTAATGTGGTTTTCATGTTTTTTTGTTGTTTAAATGGGTCTTACAGATCTAATAAATATTTTAAGCAGCTTGCTACTCAGGGATTAGAAAGCCTGAATATCTGTCGTTTCAAAAATTCGGGGAATCTGAATTCCCTCTTTTTAACTGGCTCTATGCTGCTTTCGTGTATTGTGTTTACATTCGCATTTCCTTCTTTTTTTTTGATTTAGTTTATGGTGTCGCAATCATATCGTTTCAAAGTGTAAGGGAGGTTTTTTGTTTTTCCGAATCTTAGAGACATCTTAAATTTCATTTGGCACTCGATTAACTATACTTCAGGTCTTGTTTTATTGAGTCAAGGATTTGTCAGACTGGTTGATAAAAATGAAATTTTCTTTAACTTTATCTCGCCAAGCCTGATCTGTGTAATATGAAAACGAAACTTATCGCCGTGATTTTCCTGGTCCTGATGGCAGGATCTTTGCTGATTTCCTGCAAAAAATCGACAGACAATTCACCTGTAATGTTCCTGAATGTCGGCCTCGTTGGAGGCCCCAGCGGTTTCTCCGACGCGGGTTTCAACCAGGCAATATGGACGGGCTGCTACAATGCGTCAAAGGACTTCCACATGAATTTAGAAGGCCGCCCGAGCATTACCCTCGACCAGTATAAGGTGAACGTTGACTATTTTGTGGCTAAAGGCTGCAACATCATTATCGCAGCAGGCTATGATGCTGCAGAAGCAACTCAGGCTGCTGCAGCAGCAAACCCCGGGATTAGCTTTGTGATCCTGGACTACTCTGCTGCTTCTCCTCCTTCAAACCTGCTGAATGTCCTCTTCGATGTCGACCAGGCCTCATTCCCCTGCGGATTCGTCGCTGCCTGGTGGGAATGGTTCCATAATACTACAGATCCAAAGGTGGGTTTTGTTGGCGGACCGTCAATACCTTCGATCCGGCAGTTCAGTGTTAGCTATGCAAAAGGCGTTGAGTATTTCAACACCCTGTATCATAAAAATGTGCAAACCCTGGGGTATTATGCCTCGTCCTTTATTGATTCTCTACAGGGGGCAAGGCTGGCCGACAGCCTTCTGAAGCAGAACGTGAACACGGTTTTTGCCTTTGGAGGGCCAACGGGCAACGGCGCCTTGTTCAAAATGAAGCAGGCAGGCAAATGGGGGATTGGGGTGGATGTTGACCAGTATTATTCAACCCCCGGACTAGCTTCTTCATTGCTGACTTCCTGCACGAAAGAACTTACAGTTGTTTCTTACGGGATCCTCCAGGATTTTTTCTATGCGAAATTTGCAGGAGGCACTACCCTCCATGCGAACCTGGGCAATAAGGGAGTGAGTATGGCGCCATTCCATGACTTCAATACACTGATCCCCGACAGTGTGAAAAACGCTTTAACGCAGATCAAGAGCGGCATCATCAATGGCACGATTAAAACGGGATGGCCCGAGTAAGCAGATAATTTCATACACACAGCACTCACCCGAATTTATTTTCCGGCAGGTAGAATCTAAAAGCAATAATTCACCATCCACCAGATAGCCGCAAACTCGAATATCGTTACATCACCCTTAATTGTGAATCTAATGTCGCTGGAATAGTTTGAAGTGGCATTATAGACTTTGCCGTCCTGTATGTGAGCCATGATGTCGCTGCTGTAGTTGGATGTCCCTTTGTAAAGCTTGC
>CAIWXI010000140.1 GCA_903916595.1 uncultured Bacteroidales bacterium
ATTCAACATTCGTTATTCGATATTATTCACGAAATTGTATATTTTAATGGTGTTCATTACGGCTGCGCCGAACGATATTCAATTAAACAGAAAACTTTCAATAACCGAAAAATGAATCTTACACTCAAGATCTGGAGGCAGGAAAATGCCAAGTCAAAAGGAAAATTCGTGACCTATATGCTCGACGATATTTCCCAAAATTGTTCTTTTCTGGAGATGCTCGACATCCTGAATGAGGGGCTGATCCGGAAAAACCTAGAGCCGGTGGTATTCGACCACGATTGCCGCGAAGGCATCTGCGGGATGTGCAGCCTGTATATCAACGGCCGTCCCCATGGCCCCGACGATGCCGTGACAGCCTGCCAGCTTCATATGCGTAAGTTCAGCGACGGGGAGACCATCACCATAGAACCCTGGCGTGCCAGGCCATTCCCTGTTATTAAGGATTTGATGGTCGATCGTACAGCCTTCGACAAGATCATTCAGGAAGGAGGATATATTTCTGTAAATACAGGCGGAGCCATGGAAGCCAACCATATTCTAATCCCCAAACCTGCGGCGGAGTTATCTATGGATGCCGCTGCATGCATTGGTTGCGGCGCCTGCGTGGCAGCTTGTAAAAATGCTTCGGCCATGCTGTTCGTTTCCGCCAAAGTATCCCAGTTTGCTCTCCTCCCCCAGGGCCGTCCTGAAGCCAAACAACGCGTCCTGAAAATGGTGAAGATGATGGACGAGCTCGGTTTCGGCAACTGTACCAATACCTACGCCTGCGAAGCTGAATGCCCCAAGAATATCTCCCGCTCGAACATCACCCGGATGAACCTCGAGTTTGCCTGTGCTAACTTAACCTGATATCGGATATCGGATATCCGATATCTGCCATCTACCCCCAACCCCCTACCCCTTGCGCTTCAGCGATATCCCCGGCCAGCTTGCAATAAAGGAAAAGCTTATCAGAACGGTCTCCGACCAGAGGGTTAGCCATGCCCAGTTGTTTTACGGCCCTGAAAGTTCAGCCAAGCTGGCGCTTGCAATCGCTTATGCACAATATATTAACTGCAAGAAGCGCCAGTCAGAGATGCAGGATGCAGGAAACAGGATGCAGGATGCAGGATACAGGATGCAGGATGCAGGATACAGGATGCAGGATGCAGGATACAGGATGCAGGATGCAGATTTCACCATTTCACCCACTCACCATGTCACCATTTCCGCCGATTCCTGCGGCGTCTGCCCTTCCTGCGTAAAATATCAGAAGCTTATCCACCCCGACCTCCACTTTATTTACCCGGTATCGACTACAAAAAGGGTCACAAAAAAGCCTCAGAGCAAGCACTTCATTGAAGACTGGCGAAAGTTCGTCCTGCAAAAACCTTTCCCGGTAAATCTTCAGGACTGGTACGATTTCATCGGTATTGAGAACAAACAGGGTATTATCAATGCCGAGGACTGCAATGAGATCATATCGACCCTCAGTTATAAAAGTTACGAGTCGGAATACAAAGTGATGATCATCTGGATGGCTGAGAAGTTGTTTCATTCTGCTGCCCCGAAGCTGCTAAAGATACTTGAAGAACCTCCCGAAAAAACCCTTTTCCTGCTTGTGACTGAGGATCCCGAGCAGATCATCAGTACCATACGGTCGAGATGCCTCATGGTAAGAATACCTCCCGATAAGGAAATTATTAACACTGATGAAGATTATCGTGAGAGCCAATATCTGCAGACGTTTACGAATTGGATGCGAAACTGTTACGGGCAGAAAGTTCCCGAGCTGATCAGTTTTTCGGCTGAGATGGCAAAATCGGGAAGGGAGAAGCAAAAGGCTTTTCTTCATTACGCTCTGCATATCCTTGAACTTTGTCCGGCGGTGGTTTACGGCCAGTCCGGCAGAGTGAGCAGCGACCCTGAAGAAGCCAGGTTCCTTCAGAAATTTGCTCCCCAGATCCATTCTGCCGGACTGGCCTCATTCCACGACCTGTTCAACAACGCCATATACCACGTTGAGCGTAACGCATATGCCCAGGCTCTCTTCCTCGACCTTTCCCTGAAAATAGTACGTCTTTTTAAACCGAATTTCGTACCTTTGTAAAGGAAATTAACTGGTTTTAACCCCAGGTTCCGCCCCAAGGGGCGGGGAATTTTCCGGAAAACGATTAAAGGCGGATGGAAGAAACCCAGAACTATATCCCTGAAGCGGAAGAAAGTGCGGAATCGGCAGACTCTCAACAAGCTGCCGGCGGCATCTTGTTTGAGGCGGATCAACCTGCGGCAACAGCTGAAGCGGGCGAGCCCGATGTTGAGACCGTGCCTGGCGCCGAGCCGGATCTTGAATTCGGCGGGTCCCGCTATGACGCTTCCAAAAATCCCTTTCTTACCCGGGGATGCTGCGGCGCCCCTGCCCTTCACGAGAAAAATAATAATGTTTCTCAACATCTTTGCAGTAAGTTCGACACTCACGACTGGATCAAATCGATCCCCATTCCGCCGTACCAGCTTCCTCTCGACATTGTGGAGGTGAGGTTCAAGAACAGCCGCAAAGATTTTTTCCGTGTTCCGCCTGATGTAGAACTTGAAGTTGGCGACATCGTTGCGGTGGAAGCATCACCCGGCCACGACATCGGCATTGTAACCATAAGCGGCGAACTCATCCGCTTCCAGCTTAAAAATAAACGCGTTGAACCTACTTCTCTCGACATCCGCAAAGTCTACCGCAGGGCAAGACTCGCTGATATAGAAAAGTGGGTTTCGTCGGTTGAAACCGAGTCGCCTACCATGTTCCGTTCGAGGGAGATTGCCGACCGGCTCGGCCTTCAGATGAAGATCAACGATGTGGAGATTCAGGGCGATCACACCAAGGCTATTTTTTATTATACGGCGGAAGACCGGGTCGATTTTCGCGAACTTATTAAACTGCTTGCCGAAGAATTCAAGGTGAGGATTGAGATGCGCCAGATCGGTGCGCGCCAGGAAGCAAGCCGGCTTGGAGGTATGGGAACCTGCGGCAGGGAACTTTGTTGTTCAACCTGGCTCAGCGACTTCTCTTCGGTCTCGACAAACACCGCCAGGGTTCAGCAGCTTTCGCTCAACCCTCAGAAACTGGCCGGTCAGTGCGGTAAACTGAAATGCTGTCTGAACTACGAATACGATACTTACCTCGATGCCATCAGGGATTTCCCCAGTACAGACATCCGCCTGAAAACAAAAAATGGAGATGCCATCCACCAGAAATCCGATATTTTCAGGCAAATCATGTGGTATTCCTATGTTAGCAATCAGCAGAACCTGCTCTCTATCCCACTGAAAAATGTGCTTTTTATCATCGAAGAAAACAAAGCCGGACGAATACCCGAGAAGCTGGAAGAGTTTGCAAATGTGACTGAACAGAAACGTGAATTTGACAACGGGCTGGGAGGCGAAAATGACCTTACCCGTTTCGACAACCTATAATATCCAATTTTTTATGCGTGGTATTCCAAGAGCCTTATTGTTAATCCCCGCGATTATCCTGGTTCTGCTGGCATGCAACACAAACCGCTTCTTCCGCGAAACACACCGCATACCCGAAGGAGAATGGAATACCTACGAAAAAGTGGCTTTCCTGGTTAATATTACCGATACATCGAAACGGTATTCACTCTATATTCATATACGAAATGATGTGAATTACCCGTTTGCCAACATATTCATGTTCCTTGATACCCGTTTCCCCGATGGCCGGATCGCCAGGGATACCGTTGAATGCCAGCTCGCCGGGTATGACGGCCGCTGGCTGGGTACAGGCTCGGGGAGCATCCGGTACAACCGTTTTCTTTTCCAGAAAACAGTTTTTTTCAGGCAGAAAGGAAATTACACGTTTACCTTTGAACAGGCAATGCGGACCAGCAAACTGAATGGGATCAGGGATGTCGGACTGGAAATAGAACTATGAGCGGGATAGATCATATTCCTATATTACATAACAGCGAAAAAAAACCTAAGCAGGTGAATCCGAAGAAATTTCTTAAATATTTCTGGATTGCTTACTTCGTGA
Organism: uncultured Bacteroidales bacterium; assembly: GCA_903916595.1. Taxonomy (GTDB): domain Bacteria; phylum Bacteroidota; class Bacteroidia; order Bacteroidales; family FEN-979; genus CAIRDP01. The sequence goes on from CAIWXI010000140.1 coordinate 4,034, forward strand.
GCATTTGCATGGTCGTATTGTTTTTCGTTGTGGTTGCCCAGGGTATTTTCGGCAGTATGCCAACATTTGAGGAACTTGAAAACCCAAAAAGCAGTCTGGCCACTGAGATTCTGAGTGAGGACGGCAAACTGCTGGGAAAATATTATTTCGAAAACCGCACCAATACCCATTTTCAGGAGCTCTCCCCCAATGTAATCAACGCTCTGATAGCTACAGAGGATGCCCGTTTTTACGAACATTCAGGCATTGACTTCAGAGCTATTTTTCGCGTTTTTTGGGGTGTAGCGACCGGCGCATCAAAAGGAGGAGGCAGCACCATCACCCAGCAGCTTGCCAAAAACCTCTTCCCCCGCAAACCCAACCGCACCTTTGGGGAAACCGTGATGATCAAATTCAAGGAATGGATCACTGCCATCAAACTTGAACGAAATTATTCCAAGGAAGAGATCCTTGCCATGTATCTTAATACGGTGGATTTCGGATCCCAGAGTTTCGGCATTAAATCGGCTGCCAAGACATATTTTAACAAAGAACCAAATCAGCTTAATCCTGAAGAAGCGGCCCTGCTTGTGGGAATACTGAAAGCTCCTACCTGGTTCAGCCCGGTGAGGAATCCCGTGAGGGCCCTGGAACGCAGAAATACCGTGCTGTTGCAAATGCAGAGGTACGAATATATAAGCAAAACAGAGTTTGATTCACTGCGGGCCCTGCCACTCGATATGGAAAACTACCGCATTCAGGACCATACCACGGGCCTCGCCACTTATTTCAGGGAATACCTTCGTGCATATCTAACCGAATGGTGCAACAGCCATAAGAAAGAAGATGGCAGCGAATACAGCCTCTACCGCGA
>CAIWXI010000141.1 GCA_903916595.1 uncultured Bacteroidales bacterium
ATCGTACATCGTACATCGTACATCGTACATCGTACATCGTACATCGTACATCGTACATCGTACATCGTACATCGTACATCGTACATCGTACATCGTACATCGTACATCGTACATCGTACATCGTACATCGTACATCATTTCACTTCCAAAACCTGATCAGATCTTCCATACCTTCCCTTTCCTTCAGCAGCACGAACTCCTCTCCATCATTATAATAACCAATTATCCTGGGGGCGAACCTGCTGTTAAACCTTGACCACATCGAGAAGGTATACCCCCCGGTATCATGAATAACTAAAAAGTCTCCTTCCAGAATGACAGGTAAAGATACATTTTTTGCCAGAATATCTCCCGCGAAACAAAGCGGGCCGGCAAGATTCCATTGATTTGCCGCAACATCTGTTTTTATATTTCCATCGTTGTCAAGCACTGTGTACTCATGCGACCAGTCTTTCTGGTTCAGGCATTCGCGCAGGAACAGATCGGCGCCTACATGGAGCATGGCTGTATTTATGGAGGGGTCCTGTTTTACGTATTCCACCCGGCTTACGGTCCAGCCCGAATTAGTGTAGGTCCAACGGCCGAATTCGGTGATCAACCGGATGGCAGATGGCTGATGGCTGATATCAGATGGCTGATGGCTGAAGAGTAGCGGCGCTCTTTGTTTGAGGGCAGCAACATAGTCTTCCATAGAAACCGGTTGTTTGTCGCGGAAATAGGAAACGGCGAGGCCTCCTCCTATATCGAAGGTTGTGATCTGACTGAAGCCTTTTTGCTCCATCGTGAGGCTGTTGATTTCGAGCATCAGGTCGTATAGCCTGCCAGTTCCTTCTACCAGCATTTCAAGAGAAATACCCTGGGAGCCCACATGCAGGTGCACTCCGGTAAGGAAGTCATTTTCCATGAATGCTTTGATCAGCTCTTGTCTTTTGGTTTTCAGCGGGATCCCGAATTTCGAATATTCCCCCGCAACACTCGACTCGAGTATGGTTCCCGTGCCGATCTGCGGGTTAATCCGTATCCCGACCGTACCTGGTTTTTCTCCATTTGTTTTTTCACCATTTCGCCATTTCGCCATTTCACCATTTATCCTCCCCAGTTCCGCGAAATTGTCGACATTCAGATGAACTCCCTGACTCAGCGCAAATGCAATCTCTTCCGCCGTCTTTACGGGTGAATCATAGACTATCATTCCCGGATCGAAACCGGCATGAAGCGCCAGCCGGACTTCCCCCATGGAGGCCGCCTCAACTCCGCATCCCAGTTCATTGGTAAGCTGCATGATACCTGCCAGGGGACAGGCTTTTATTGCTAACCCGTGCAGGGTCTCTTTAGGGAAGCATGATTTCAGGTAAGCGATCCGTTGCTTCAGGAATGAGAGGTCGTAAAGGATTGCGGCGCTGTCTTCTTTGCGGATAAAACCTGACAGTACCGCTTTTTTGAAAACAGAAGATGTTTTTGATTGTGAAATATTTTCCATAAACAAAATAAATTTAAGAAATCAGCTTCTTTTCCCGGGCTGTTTCCATAAGTATGGTTACGGCCGATGTGCCTTCTTTTCCCAGTTCAAGGGTAAACTCATTCACATAGAGGCCGATATGTTTCATCATGACGTCTTCATTCATTTCCTGGGCATTCGTCCGTACAAAAGGCATCACATCGGGGCCGTTAAGCATAGCGTATTCCACGCTTCGGTGCATGATACGGTTGAGTTTGTTGATGATTTCATACCCCAGGCTTTTTTTTGCAACGATACCCCCGAGTGGAATCGGGGACCGGGTGAGGCTTTCCCAGTATTCTCCCAGGTCGAGTATTTTTGTTAGTCCTTTATCGCCGTATGTGAATCTGTTCTCATGAATGATCACGCCCAGATCAACGGCATTGTTAAGCACGGCATCCTCAACCTGGCTGAACACCATAAAACGTTTCAGGGCTGCCTCGGGATAAGCAAGGCGGAAGAGAAGGTGGGCAGTAGTATATTCGCCGGGTATGGCGACCGTAAGGAAAGGGATCTCTTCATGTGAAAAATTCTTCCTGGCAATCAGCAGGGGGCCATTGCCACGGCCGAGGGCACTGCCGCTTTGCAGTAATGCATACGATCGCTGAAGGTACAGATAGGCGTGGTAGCTTACCTTGATCATATCGGCCTGGCCTTTCAGAGCCATATTATTCAGCGTTTCCACATCTTCCATCCGGAAGTCGAATTCAAGCCCTTCGAGGTCGATCTTCCCGTGGACCAGGGCGTCGAAGATAAACGTATCGTTGGGACAGGGTGAAAATGCAAGCTGTATCATCACCGGGTAGTTTTAAGCTGAGCCAGATCCCTGAGGAGGTGTTCCATGGTTTTAACCAGGTTTTTTATGGCCAGGGGGATGTCCCAGTATGACTTATCACGTTCGGCCACGTAGTTTGAAACCGAACGGATCTCAACGAAAGGTACCCCTTCGATCAGACAGGCATAGAAAAAAGAAGCGCCTTCCATGCTTTCCAGATCGGCATTGTACATCTGGTTCAGTGTGGCTATCGTTTCTTTGTGGGTGTAGATCATGTTCACCGTGACCCCTTTGGCCATGGGAAGTTTCTGTAAAGTTGCCGAAACAGGTGGTTTCCCGTTAATCAGCCATCCGCCATCATAGGGAAATGAATCAGGATCCTGAAGACCCAGGGCAAACAGTGAGAGGAAGTTTTCTTCATCTTCCACTCCGAGCAGGCCGAAGATCTCGGCATTGATCTGGTAAACGGTTCCGATGGGGGTGTCGGGTGAATAGGCGCCGGCAATGCCTACATTCATAGCCAGGTCGTATTTCTCCCGGTTAAGCTGCCTCCCGAGGTGAAAGGCCGTATGCGCCATACCCACGCCGGTTACGAGGGTATCGATGGAATGATTCTGATAATGATAATGCTGAAGGAAATCTCCCTCAGTACCTGTCAGCGCAAGTTTCTGTAACAGCGGACGAATCTCGGCGATGGTTGCGGCAACGATTAGTATTTTCATGAAGAATGTAGTTCAGATGTTCCTCCTGAATCAGTAAAAACGCTTATACCGGTCTTTTATTGAAGTTTGTTCCATATTCCAGGCCGTATTTGTTCGGTCCTGTCTCATTCCTTTTCAGAAGAAATGCAAAGAAAAGGCCGAAAAATCCAAGAATGCTGAAGATCCACATACCCAGGTGGTATCCCTGGGGGTGTTCGGCGCTGGCTTTTGAAACATCATTGGCCCAGCCTATCGCGATGTTGAAACCGAATAAGCCGATGTTCTGTATCATCGTCATCAGGCCATAGGCAGTGCCAAGCTTCGAAGCCGGCGTTACCAGCGAGACCGAGGGCCACATCACAGCAGGGACCAGCGAAAATGCAATGCCCATGATGCTCATTGGGATGAGGAGGTTGATACTGGTATACCCCATCATCAGGTAAACGGGTATGATCAGTAAGGAACCAAACATCATCAGCAGTGATCGTTTACCTATGAAATCAGACAGCAAACCAAACAGGGGAGTGAAGATCATAGCCGAGAGAGTGAGCAAACTCGAAAGAAACCCGGCATATTCGGGGGTCACGTTATGGGCTTCCTGGAAAAATTTGATGGCGAAGGTCTGGAAGGGGAACATGGCCGAATAAAAGGTAACACACAGCATGACGATGAACCAGTAGGATTTGCTGAAGGCCATGAAGTTCAGGAAGGAGAAAACGATGATCAAAACGTAAATCACGATCTGGAGCATCAGTTCAATCTCGGCATGTAAAATGTAATTGATCGTGACGAACACAGCGGCCAGAAGGATAGCGCATGTTATTATACGGTTCTTCATAAATGAAAAAACGTCGGAGAGGATGACCTTGTCCTGGCCTCCGGCATGTGCCAGATTGTAATTTTTGTTCGCGTAACTGTCGATGAAATAAAAGATCCCCAGGGTTAGAACGCTGATCACACCGGCGCCTACCGAGACCCATAGCGGATTCTGCCAGTTATTATACAGGCTGTGTCCCCAGGTCTGAGAGTTCAGAGCGAGGAAGGAACCCAGTCTGGCCACTGTAAGGTTAAGTCCGAATGCAAATGAAAGCTGTTTCCCTTTAAACCACTGAGCCACAACCGTTGTGATTGCAACGATCATGCTTTCAGCTCCCAGACCGAAAATAAGCCGGCCGGCGGCCATCAGGTAAATATTACCGCGAAGTACCGTGATGAATGCACCGAGGAAAACAAAAAGGGAAAATATCAGGGCTGCTTTCTTGGTGCCAATGCGGTCGATGATCAGTCCGCCGATAAGGACCATGATGATATTGGGGAAACTATAAATCCCCTGCAGCAGTCCCAGGTCGCTGTCGGAAAACCCGAGTTGTGTTTTCAATGCAACCGCGAGCGGACTTATACTGTCATAGATATAATAGTTCCCGAACATGGCCAGGCTGATAAATACAAGCACGATCCAGCGTAATGCCGCGGGTGGTTCTTTTTTAATCAATAATGTTTGCGTCATGATGTCTTCTTGTTTTTTTCAGGGAATATTCTTCGTTTCCAAAAGTAATACAATTCATGAAATGATGGGATGTTCAGAGCTTTTATCGGGATAATTTTTACCTTTGCGTTGGTTATTACAAACCTTAATTTGAGTATGACAGAAATAAAATCAACAGTTTATACCCTGCTTCTTATCTTTGCTTCTATTGTTGCCTACAGCCAGAGCCAGGTGGCCGGTGTTCCCCTGAGCTTCGGCCGGGCGCTGAATACCGAAACTGTAAGTACAGTTGATATACCGTCGCCTTCAGCAGCGGTGATCCTCGAAAACGAAACAGCTCACTCCCTGGCTTATCGCTTTGCAATTAACATACCTGTAAATTTCTCCTTCACAAATTCAGGGAATACGGAACTTCTCGCCGATGGCCAGAAGGTATGGAGACTCGCGATTCATGTTGAAGCTGCGAAATCACTGATACTGTATTTCGACCGCTTCAATTTGCCGGCCGGAGGTAAGCTCTTTGTTTATAATCAGCAGAGGACGCAGATGTACGGAGCATACACATCGGCAAATAATAATTCAATTGGCACATTTGCCTGCCCTCTTATCGAAGGTGAGGCTTTAGTACTCGAATATAATGCTCCCTCAGGCCTTGAGCCTCCCGATTTTCATGTTTCAGAGGTGGCCTATGGTTTCAGGGGGATCTCGTCGCTGATGGGAAACAGCTCGCTCACTTCATCGGGCAAATGCGAAGTCAATGTAAATTGTTCTGAAGGGGATAACTGGCAAAACCAGAAAAGAGGTGTCGTGAAACTGATTACCAAGGACAGCCTGGGCCATTCCTCATTTTGTTCCGGGTCTATGATCAACAATACCGGGTACAATGGCATTCCATACCTTCTCACGGCCGATCATTGCGGCCGGGCAGCCCGCGCCATCGACATCAGCCAGTGGCTTTTCTACTTTAATTACGAGATGCCCGGCTGCACCAATACCACCCCTCGTGAGAATACCACCTTGCTTGGTGCCGTGAAGATAGCCCATGGGGGAAGCGAAATGACCGGTTCTGATTTTTTCCTGGTCCGCCTCAGCGAAAGTATCCCCGATTCACTTCATGTTTATTTTAACGGATGGAGCCGCGAGGACTATCCCAGCCCCAGCGGAACGGGAATTCATCACCCCTGGGGGGATGTAAAAAAGATCTCAACCTATACGACCCGGCTTGCAACAATAAACTGGCCCGGAAACCCGAATGCCTGCCACTGGCAGGTCTACTGGGCGCAAACGGAACATGGGCACGGGGTGACCGAGGGCGGGTCGTCGGGTTCGCCGATCTTTAACTCCGACGGTCTGATCGCGGGAACCCTTACAGGAGGCGACTCCTCCTGTGATTCCAACTCACTGAACCTGCCCGATTATTATGGTAAATTTTCATGGCATTGGGACCAGAACGGTAGTGATTCGGCCTGGATGCTTAAATGCTGGCTCGATCCAACGAATAGCGGGATCAAGAAATTAGGAGGATGGTCCCTCGGAATAAAAGACGTACTTCATACGGCGACCAGCCTGTACCCAAACCCTGCTCATCAGAAAGCGACTTTAAACCTTGAGAATGAAGGCCTGCCCGACGAAGGAATAAGTTTATCGCTTATCGATTTACTTGGAAATCCATGCCAGGTGCCTATTGTGGAGGAAATAGCTCATACGAGGTATAGCTTTGATTTACAGTCGCTTTCACAAGGGATGTACTTCGTCGTCGTGTCCGGAAGGAAGTACCAGAAGAGTTTTAAACTGATTAAAATGTAATGCGCTTGCCCGAATATTCAGATATCTCAGAGATCATTCTAAAATCCCTTACTCCTGAGCTTGCTTTCGTTTCAGAGAAAGTTATCTCGGGGCAATCCCTTAGCCCCGCCGAAGGGCTTCTTTTGTTTGAGAAAGCCGAACCTGGGCTTCTCGGTTACCTGGCCGATGTGGGGAGGAAGCGAAACAATGGCGACAAGGCCTGGTTTATCAGGAACTTCCATGTGGAACCCACGAATATTTGTGTGAATCGCTGCAGATTCTGTTCTTTTTCACATCATTTCAGCGATTCCAAATGGGAGCTTTCGGTGGATGAGATCCTCGCTAAAGTCGACCAACAGGAGGAAACTGTTACAGAGCTTCATATTACCGGAGCTGTTCATCCGCAGAGAGACATAGAATATTATGGAGAACTTCTTAAAAAGATCAAAACCCGGCGTCCCGGCCTGCATGTAAAAGCCTATTCTGCCGTTGAGCTGGACTATATGATACGAAAAGCCGGAATGGATTATAGATCCGGGCTGAAGTACCTGAAAGACTGCGGGCTGGATTCGGTTCCTGGAGGAGGAGCGGAGATTTTCGATGAGACAGTTCGGAAGCAGATCTGCGGTATGAAAACCGGCTCTGCCGACTGGCTGGCGATTCACAGGGCCGCACACGAACTCGGACTGCCATCAAATGCTACTATGCTCTACGGGCACATCGAAACGTATGCTCACCGTATTGACCACCTTGAAAGGCTGAGGCAACTTCAGCATGAGACCAGGGGATTCAATGCTTTTATCCCTCTCAAATTCCATAGTTCAAACAATGAGATGAAGGATATTCCCGAGGTTTCGGTAACCGAAGATATGAAGATGTATGCCGTATCGAGAATTTACCTCGACAATTTTCAACATATCAAAGCATACTGGCCTGCTCTGGGGCGTAAGATGGCCCAGGTCTCTCTCTCGTTCGGTGTGGATGATATGGACGGGACTATAAACGATTCTACCCGTATCTACTCCCTGGCAGGCGCCGAAGAACAGAGCCCCGCAATGACTGTATCTGGTATGAAACAACTCATTGAGGAAGCAGGCCGGATAGCTGTTGAAAGGGATTCATTGTACAGGCCGGTCCTCTAATTCTTTCCTCATTATATTGTGTACCATCAGAGTCACTTCCTTGGGGTCCATGCCTTGTATTGATGAAAATGGGATCGGAGGAAGCACCCTGGCCTCAATATGGTGGTTTTTATTTACGAGGAATCCACCCTTTCTGATTGCCATGGAAGTACCTTTTATAACGATGGGCAGAATGGGTTTACCCGTCTCCAGCGCCAGATGAAAAGCCCCGGTTTTGAAGGTCTGCAGATTGCCGTCTTTCGACCTGGTCCCTTCGGGGAATATCATTACCGAAGTTCCCGACCTGAGCATGGCCGTGGCTTCAATCATCATCTTACGCATGCTGCTGGGTTTGCTCCGGTCGACCGGAATATAGCCGTTCAGCCACATATTCCATCCGATAAAGGGAAAATAATAAAGTGATCTCTTGGCCACCCATTTAAAATTTTTCCAGAGCAGGAACATCACGATGATATCGGCCCCCGACTGATGGTTGGAGACCATCACATAGGTTGATTTGCTTTGAATATAGGATCTTCCGATCACCTTGATCCGCCACATAAAATTCAGTTTCAGAACGATGTATGACCAGAGGCAGGTATACTGATGTAGTAGCACCAGTTTTTTGTCAAACAAAATGGTGAGAAAATAAATCACGAATGATAATGGAACAAGAATGGCCGAGATGAACATGAACTCAAACCAGAAATAACAGGAAACCAGGATTTGTAAGATCTTATTCATGTTATGATTGTTTATTCATCAGGGTTTTGATGAAGACTGTAGGCTCTCCATTTCGCGATTACAGAAGCCAGATCCTGTGGATAATCAGAATCGAAATGCATGGCTTTGCCGGTAGAGGGGTGGATGAACCCCAGCGATTTTGCATGCAGGGCCTGACGAGGTAACAATTTAAAACAATTCTCCACAAACTGTTTATATTTCGTGAACGTGGTGCCTTTTAGGATTTCCCCTCCGCCATAGGTAACGTCATTAAACAGTGGGTGGCCGATATGCCTGAGATGCACCCTGATCTGGTGTGTACGGCCCGTTTCGAGCTTGCATTCAAGCAGGCATACATAACCGAAGCGTTCAATCACCTTGTAATGCGTGATGGCTTCACGGCCCTTGGCCTCATCAGCGTAAACCGTCATCAGCAGTCGGTTTCTCGTATCCCTTCCGACATTGCCGGTAATGGTGCCTTCATCATTCTTCAGGTTTCCCCAAACCAGTGCAACATAAGTACGGTCTACCGTGTGATAGAAAAACTGCCTCGCAAGCTTGCTTTGAGCCAGTTCGTTTTTGGCAACCAGCAGAATACCCGAGGTGTCCTTGTCGATACGGTGAACCAGAAAAGGCCTCGCTTCGCCCGTGGGATCTGATTTTTGCATATGGAAAAGCAGTGCGTTCTGAAGTGTGCCGGTAAAATTGCCGTGACCTGGATGTACCACCATTCCGGCTTCCTTGTTTACCACAATAATGTCGTTATCCTCATACACCACATCCACTGGAATATCTTCAGGATAGATTTCGGTATCCCTCGGAGGATGCGCCAGGACAATAGTAATTACGTCGAGTGGCTTGACTTTGTAATTCGGTTTTACAGCCGAACCGTTAACCAGAATATTTCCCGCGTTGGCAGAATTCTGAACCCTGCTCCGCGAAATATTCTCCATCCTGGCGAAGATGTATTTGTCGATGCGCAGCTGCGCCTGTCCTTTATCCACCACAAACCTGAAATGTTCGTACAGTTCATTGGTCTCTTCGTGAAGGTCGGGGGTTTCATTCATGCCACAGAATTTAACCCGCTCAGGGGGTGATGATGATTTTCCGGTGTGCGGTCATAGCGCCATCGGGACCGGTGAGATACAGAATATAAATTCCCTGACAGAGTGATGTGAGGTCGAGGCTTGTGCTATATTTCTTCGATAGTACTGTTTGCCCGGTGAGATTCAGCAGCTTAAGGGTATAGCCTTCGGCGGATGAGGTTCCGTGGGTGTTCAAACGGAGGTGAAGAATACCATCGCGGCAGGGATTTGGAAACACCTGCAGTTCAGGAGTATTGGATGCCGGTTCTTCGACTCCCAGCGGGATCGGTTTCCCTACGATCGGCCTTATCATCAGCGAACCTGAATACGCGCTCGGATACCATCTTCCCGAAGTATTATAAAAAATCTGACTGGAATGATCGTTATAACTGTCGAATCCGAGATTGAGATTGTCGGCCGTGGTTTGTATCCACCCGATGTAAATTGTTCCGCTTACCGGAAGTGGAGGAATATGGTAAGTATAGTATTTATTCAGCTGTTCGGAATACATGGGCAGGGTAAATTGACTGTAAATGGTATCGCCGGGGGTTCCCACATCATCATTCCAAACACACAAAAAGAAATACTGTTCATTCGCGTGGTTCAGAACATTGTTGAAATACATCTGTATCGCCCTGAGTGTATCAGGTTTATTCAGATTAAAACGGTAAGCGAGCATAGACCCGGCAGGGGTCAGACCGTAGGAGGCATCCGGCGTGCCGTCGTCATATGCAAAATAATTAAACAGATTCTGATAGCCTGTGATGGTGTCACCCAATTCAGAACCCGGGCTATTGTCTTTTATGATGTGTTGCATCTTAAACACGGCGCTGTCGGCCTGGGTAATAGGATAAAACCATGGCACTACCGGATGAAGGAAAACCGGTCCGGTTTTATAAAAAGACTGAACATTGAAATTCGGGCCTGTATAAGTCTTTGAGAACGACCCGGATGCGTTGGTAACCTTATAGGAGTAATGACAATTGTGTGTATTTGTATCCCTGTTGCTGAAGACAACCGATACCGAATCGGCCATTTCCAGCTCCGGGGCGGCAATGTACTGGGGATAAGGCATGGATTCGTAATTTCTGAGCATGCTGGGAGCCCGGTCGATGAACCGGATTTCGGGCCTCACCGTGTCGTTCATGTTTCTGCCTATGTTGAGGTACACATTGTCGATGTTCCACTGGTCGCAGTTGCTTTGCCAGGAATTCTCGGGCGGGGTGGCGAAACTCACATAATTGAAGAACTGGAAGCGGAATGTCTTTTTGAAGAACAGCTGAGTGTCTGTTATCGGGATCATGACCTGAGCGAAATACTCGCCGTTATTATAATATTGAAACGTGTCGAGCGACATACCTATGCTCGACCAGGCTCTCTTCCAGATAGCAGGAAGATGGATGGTGTCGGTTAGTATCACAGTGTCGTGTGCGGGGGCAACAAGAAAATGCAGTATCAGAGAATCATGTCTCAGTGGAAAATTTCTCGACCGGCCCTGGGGCTGGTAGAAAAAACTCAGGTACACTGAATCGGCGGCTGTTAATTTACGGGCGATAGGCGAAAATACTGAATCCAGCCTGATATAGCGGGATGTAAGGTGGTCGGCAATAAATGGCAAGGGGCCAGGCTGAGCATTGTCGTACATCCATCCGTTCTGGTCGATGGCATCAAAAGTCACAGCTCCCAGGTTCGGAGGATTTTCCGGGATGTCGGTATTGACAAAAGTATAAGCGTCGATCCACAGACTCTCGGTTGGATAGATGCTGTCGTACGAGAAATCATCATAAAAAGGCAACCCTATAGGGAGGCTGTCAATGCCCGTTCTCAAACGACCCTGCAGCTGCATCTCCTGGTATTTCATCCGAACCAGAGGGTTAGTCTGCATTCCGGTAAGAATCTCCTGGGCCCATCCGCTGGCCGAAAGGACCAGGAACAGTAATATAAGAAATCGCTTCATATTCATTTCACCATTTCACCATTTATTCACGAATTGTTTATTTCTATGGTGTTCATTACGGCTTCGCCGAACACCATTTCACCATTTAAGTAAAGAGTCCACCCCAATCGTATCCTTCTTCATCTCGCTTGCCTTCGCCCCCATCCCAACCTGCAGATCAATAACGGAACCTTTGTCGATTCTGGTTCCCGGAGCGATGACCATATTTCTGTATAGCTGGTTCTGCACCGCATCCTCATCAAACGACTTGATAAAAATCAGTTTCCCCGGTTTCAGTCCGGCAGATTCCAGCATAGACTGGGCCTGACGTAACGAAAGATCCCTGAGGTCGGGCATCGGGGTTTTTTCAGGGATGATCGACACGATCGTAAGATACACCATACGGTTATGCTTCACTCTTGAACCGGGATAAGGGTCCTGCGAGAGAATGGCTCCTTTCGGTTTGTCGGAATCGAAAATACTGTCGTTGATAGCGAACTTGAAATCACTGAAGCGGTCGCCCTGCGCGATATCAGAAAAAAGCTGTCCGCGGAAATCAGGGACTACAATATAATCACTGTGTTTTGTATACCATGATAGGGAATAAAAAGTGATCCACAGCAGAAAGGCTGTGATCCCGATGGAAATGAGGAAATGTTTAAGAAATTTTTTAGAAAATATAAAACGTACAAATTCCATTCCCGCGTTTAGCTTATTAACCTGAAATAGATGTTTTTATTGTGCATTTAAAGGCCTTACAAATTTACGAAAAAATGCCGTTGCCACAAAACTGCATAATTTTGTGTTATTTTTGCCTTGTAAAAAATATTATATGTACAATATTGCAATAGTGGCCGGAGGCAATTCGGGTGAATACGGGATTTCGATGAAGAGCGGAAAGCAGGTCGAACTGAACATGGACCTTGGGAAGTTCCGTCCCTTTTTAATTGAGATCAGGGGAACCAAGTGGAATTACAAGCTTGAAAGAAAGTCATTTCCCATCGATAAAAATGATTTTTCCCTGACCATTGGAAAGCGAAAAATAAAATTTGACGCTGTATTTAACGCTATTCATGGCACACCTGGAGAAGACGGCAGGCTGCAGGGGTATTTCGACATGCTTGGAATACCTTACACTTCCAGCGGTGTAACCACTTCGGCCTTGTCGTTTAATAAAACCTTCTGCAAGGATGTGGTTTCTTGCTATGGAGCCGATATTGCCGGTCATGTTCATTTGAATAAGGGCGAGAAGGGTGCAGAGGCTGCTGTGCTGAGGAAGCTTACAATGCCTGTTTTTGTCAAACCAAACAATGGGGGTTCGAGTGTGGGGATGTCGAAGGTGAAGCATAAAAAAGACCTGAAAGCCGCACTGGAAAAAGCCTTCCATGAGGATGATGAAATTCTTGTAGAAGAGTATATCAAGGGCAGGGAGCTTACCTGCGGTGTGATCAGAATAAAGGGGAAGATCATCGCATTTCCCGTCACCGAGATCATTTCGCAGAAGGAATTCTTTGACTATGAGGCAAAATACCAGGCAGGAATGGCCAGTGAGATTGTGCCGGCCGAAATCCCGGGAAAGGTGTCGGATGCATGCCAGGAGATTTCCGTTAAGCTTTTCAGCAAACTTAACTGTAAAGGAATTGTGCGATTTGATTATATATTGAACAAAAAGAAGTTTTATTTCCTCGAGGTGAATACCGTGCCGGGAATTACTTCTGCAAGCATCGTCCCTAAGATGGCAAAGGCCTATGGATGGAGTTATTCTGATCTGATCACCAATCTGCTGAATGAAATAATCTGATTTGATTTTTATAATGGATACACTTGTTTTTGCAACGAACAATAAGCACAAACTCAGGGAGGTAAGGGAGATAACCGGAACTTTAATGAGCATAAAGAGCCTGAGTGATATTGAGCTTGATGCCGATATTCCTGAGACCCAGGAAACGATTGAAGGCAATGCCCGTCAGAAAGCCCGTTTCATTTATGAGAAAACAGGGATGGATTGCTTTGCCGATGACACAGGCCTTGAGATAGCAGCTCTTGGAGGCAGGCCGGGTGTTTATTCGGCCCGCTATGCAGGGGAGGGGTGCAGCTTTGCCGATAATGTGATAAAAATCCTGGAAGAATTACAGGGAATTGAAGACCGCAGCGCCTGTTTCCGTTGTGTGATCTGTCTGATATACAAAGGGCAGGAAGCAATATTTGAAGGCCGGGTTGATGGTGAAATCACCCTGGACCAATCGGGAGCCGAAGGTTTTGGCTATGATCCGGTATTCAGGCCTGAGAAACAGTCACAGACGTTTGCCGAAATGCCGGCATACCTTAAAAACGGTCTGAGTCACCGCGGAAGGGCCATGCAAAAGATGCTTCAATTTCTCAGCCAGCTTCAGTAAAAAAAAACATCCCGGTTTTGGCCGGGATGTTTCATTCATAAGGGATATTCTCTTTACGGGAATATCACACCTGGGTAATCGGTTATGTCGGCGTAGGGAATGGTACTTCCGAAACGCTGATTGATAGCATCAATAAAGCAATTGGCCGAAACTGCATTTCCTCTTGGGGTGAGATGTATCCCGTCGAGTGAGAATGCTCCGCCTGAAACAAATTTCGATGTCATGTGAACTCCGTCCCAAACAATACCAGCCTGTGAATTAAGCGCCTTCAGCGTAGTGTTTATATCAACTACTCCGATATGACGGTTAGCGGCCATCGTGTCGATGATCGCATTATAGGCTGCAGTTGCACCTTTGATCTGCGCCAATTCAGTTTCAGTGAGAACATACACGCCAGGAATTGGATAAGGCATATGGGTAACGGCATTGATGATGCCCATACCCATGCATTTCATTGAATCCTGGGGTACACTCAGCAGAACCAGTTCGCCTTGTTTCATCTGCCTTACTTTGAAATAAGGGTGAGTGGAAGTGGGATCAGCGATTAAAAAAGGATTCGGCCCGACTACATAATGAAAGGGAAGATGATACATTGTCGTCATTGCCATGTTGATCGTGTCGGCCAAACTTTGTCTGGTAACAACCAATCCATTGTAAGGAACAGTCGTGAAGTAAGGGACGCTCGTAACTTCGGGGATATTGGCCATAACTCCGGTTGCTCCGGTTGCAAGCATGGCTCCCAGAACGTTCTTCATTGCATAATAAAACAATGGGATCGGTGTGATGGAGTCATATGCACCGCCTGCAAGAGCGTAAGCAAGAACGTCATTGTCTCCTAATTGAATGGTAAAGAATGTGGGATGCAGTTTGGCAAATTCATCAACAACCATTCCGGTCATGCTGGTGGCAAAGCGAGTATAATAAGGATTCATGGTAGCTAAGCCGGGAACAATGAGATGGAAGGATTTTACCCCTGGAATACCAAGGTTGTTTACTGCGTAGCCTACAGGTGCAAAGGGATCCATAGCACCCATTGAACGCATCGGAGAAAGACCAACAACACCCTGGCAGTCGACTGCGTATCCAAGCACGAACTTGGGCTGTACTCCAAGGTATGCGGCAACGCCGTAATTACTTGTGACCATAGGCTGCACAAATGTTCCGCCTCCGGCAAGTTCCAGTTGCCCTGCAATGATATTCGGACAGGAATTCACCTGGCCATCGTGATACAATGCACCGTCGGCATATCCTGCAACAAGCGAATTACCGACAGAGACATAGGTAGTGAAGTTTGCGCTCCCTTTATCAGCATTAAACTGGCTGATCTTACGTTCACATGAAGTGAATAGGGCGAGTGATAATATAATGAATAATAGTTTTTTCATTTCGATCAGTTTTTAAATTTAGAAACTATAGGTTAAACCGATGGCCGGGATATAAAATACTGAACTGTACGTGCCCTCAAAGTTCTCGGGGCTGTATGTTCCGGTACGTTGCATCCCTATCAGATAAAGAAATGCAGCATCAATGCTGAATCCTTTAAACGGAAATACTGATAAGCCTGCAGTAAGCCCGATCTCGTTTGTGCTGGGCGTCTGAGGATTCAGGTAATCGGTTTGTACTGGTGAAGGATCATAATATCCGCCAACTCTGACAGTAACCAATGGATTGATTTTATATTGCAGACCAAGTCTCGGGATCATCCTGTTTTGGTAAAGGGCCGCAGTGGCTGTCCTGCCAAGTGAGGGCGTTTTGGTCTTGAAATCGAAAACCAATGAATCATATTGTTTCCAGAAAACATAGCAAAGGTTGATACCGATCAGGAATTTTTCATTGAATTCGTATGAAAGTCCGAAGTCAAGATTGGCAGGCAATGGTAAAGCTACTGCAACCTGAGTGTTTGGAAACTGGCCTTTTAAAGCAGCAGGAACAGTAAATGTTGCGTTTGCATTCTGTACATTCATTGTGATCTTGGAACGGTAATCAAGGCCGATGCTCAACCCTTTTACCGGGTGAACCATTAAACCTGCATTAAATCCGAAGCCTACAGTGTTGCCTTTGATGTTCAGCTGGCTTTCGCCGGCCGTGTAATCAATAGGCAAGGCTTTGTTCAGATCAACGCTTCCATAGGCCCATACAAGACCCACCCCGATGCCTATGATATCCTTAAATTTATAGGATATACTTGGCTGAACGGTAATAGCCTTGAAGTTCAGGTTCTGGATCAGGAAGCGACCCTGCCAGTTGTCACCCCAGGAAAGCCTGTTCCCGTAAGGTGTGTTGATTGCAAGCCCGATACTCAGGTTGTTAGTTGCTTTGTACGAAGCATAAACATAAAATGGAGTGTTTAACTCATGTACAAGATGAGCCTGGTAATTCTCTCCTGATTCCTGGAAGGTTACCCTTGCCATGATCAGACTGGCGCCGCCTGAAAAGCTCCATTTGTCTTTTATAAAAGACATGCCGCCAGGATTATTAAATATAGTGCTTGCATCGTACGAAAGCGATGTACCGATCAAACCCATGCCGATATTTCGCGTACTGTGCAAACTTACCTGGTAGCCTCCTCCGATGGAGGTCATTGCTGCAGAACAAAATAGCAGCAAAAGGAAAGTAATTCTCCTCATGTTACAGTTGTTTTTGGTTAATACTGGGCGCAAGTTACAAAAAAAATCAAACATGAATAAAATTTATTGATTTCCGATAAAAACTGTTAGGTGTTTTTTCTTATCTTTGTGACTGTAAATCCCAAATCCGTTAAGAATATGAAAAAGTTCTGTATATTATTGGTCATCCTAACAATTTCGGCCTCCGGCCTTTTTGCTCAATCGCTTCAGCTGCAAACTCTTTCAGGCCAGATAATCCTTAATGGCGCAACCATCGGCCTGGATTCGACTTTATACGACCTCACTGTAGACGTTTATACCGAGCTGAATCTGAAAAATATCTCTGGCTCATCGAATGACTATAAAGTGTTAAAGCTCACAAAAAAACTGAAAGCCCCCCAGGAAGCAACGTTTTGTTTTGCAGGAGGGTGTTTTCCTGTTGACGATACTCTTTCCCCAACAACCTTAACACTTGGACCTGGTGAAATAGATAATGAGTTCAGTGCACATATTTATCCTCAGGCTGCTTCAGGTTCGTCTTTAGTCTATTATAAGTTTTTTAATATAAAGAACCTCAATGATACAGTCAGTGTTTATGTACAAACAGAGATCTGGCATCTTGGGATTAATGATCAGGCCGTTACCACTGCAGAACTTGGCGTTGCATATCCAAACCCGGCCAATGAACAACTTACGGTAGGCTATACCATGAGTGGTGCTGAAACAGCCCGACTGGTTTTACAGAATGTACTTGGAACTGCTGTTCGCGAAGAATCTCTGTCGGGCGGGAGCGGAAAGATCAGAATGAATGTTTCCGACCTGCCAGAAGGCTTATATTTCTATTCGCTTTATGCTAACGGCAAAAGCGTTTCCACCCGGAAAGTAGTTGTGAAGCATTGATTGATGCGGGATGCAGGATGCGGGATGCAGGATGCGGGATGCAGGATGCAGGATGCGGGATGCGGGATGCAGGATGCGGGATGCAGGATGCGGGATTTATTGTTTTTTCCAGGTTTTATAAGGATTTGAAGCGAGGCAGGAGTTATAATATCTCGGGTCTTCAGTGACTTCCTGGCTGATCCAGGAGGGAATCGGAAATGTTTCTCCCGCATGGTTCAGTTCTATTTCGGCCATGATAAGTCCTTCGTTTTCTCCTCCAAACACGTCAACTTCCCAGATTTTCTGATTGAACAGAATCCGGTACCTTATTTTTTCTACCTGTTGAGGTGAGAACAGTTCAAGCATTTCCTTTGCATCTGAGACCGGGATCTCGAACTCAAACTCCTTACGCACTGTTTTAACCGTTGGGCCCTTTATGGTAATAAAGCCCTTGTCGCCGGCTATCCTCACCCGAACTGTTTTCCCGGGCTCATCGTTAAGATAGCCCTGCCGGTATAATTTACCGGCAGGTTTAGGTAGGTTCGACCATTTTGCGTGGTCTACTAAAAATTTGTGTTCGATCTCCAGGCCCATAAGTTTAT
Source organism: uncultured Bacteroidales bacterium (assembly GCA_903916595.1). Taxonomy (GTDB): domain Bacteria; phylum Bacteroidota; class Bacteroidia; order Bacteroidales; family FEN-979; genus CAIRDP01. The sequence goes on from CAIWXI010000141.1 coordinate 17,594, forward strand.
GAGATCTTGGCGGAATAACACCAGTAAATGAAAACCAGATTTATTTAATACCGAATTGCTTTTTGATCTGGTCAACATAATCCAGCTTCTCCCAGGCGAAGAACTCGACATTCTTCAGATAAACCTCTTTTCCGTTGCCGTTAACCCTTTTAGGTTTGGCGCCCTGAACCGGGTAGTAAACTTCTACTTCCCTGGAATAATGGTCGCGACCGAAATGGCCGTAAGAAGCGGTTGGAACAAATACCGGGTTCTTTAGTCCGAAGCGTTCAACAATGGCATAAGGCCTCATGTCGAACAGCTTGTTGATCTTCTCTGCAATGGCTCCGTCATGCAGAATCTTTCCTTTTTTATCCTTGACTTTGGCTGTACCGTATGTGTTTACATAAAGGCCAACAGGCTGGGCAATACCGATGGCGTAAGCCACCTGGATCAGAACCTGGTCGGCTACTCCTGCAGCTACCATGTTCTTGGCAATATGCCTTGCAGCATAGGCTGCAGAACGGTCCACTTTAGAGGGGTCTTTCCCGGAAAAAGCGCCGCCGCCGTGAGCGCCATGTCCGCCGTAAGTATCCACAATGATCTTGCGTCCGGTCAACCCGGTATCCCCGTGAGGACCACCTATCACGAACTTGCCGGTGGGGTTTACGAATAATGTAATGTCCTCGCCGAAAAGTTTCTTGATCCTTCCCGGAAGCGTCTTCTTTACGCGGGGGATCAAAATACTCAGCACGTCCTGTTTGATCTTATCCTGCATGGCTTTCTCAGCAGCCTTTTCTGCTTTTGCCGATTTATCCTTAGCCTTCACAAATTCGTCGTGCTGGGTGCTTACCACGATAGCATCTATGCGCAACGGCTTTCCGTTATCGTCGTATTCAATGGTGACCTGCGACTTGCTGTCGGGCCTCAGGTATTTCATCTGCTTTCCTTCACGGCGTATCTCGGCCAGTTCCTGTAAAAGGATATGAGACAGTTCACTCGACAAAGGCATGAAATTGTCCATTTCAAGGCAGGCATAACCAAACATCATGCCCTGGTCACCCGCACCCTGGTCTTCCTTCTTCTCGCGGACCACCCCCTGGTTGATGTCGGCCGACTGCTCATGAATTGTCGAGATCACTCCGCATGAATCACAGTCGAAACGGTATTCAGCTTTGGTATAGCCTATGTTACGAATGATTCTTCTGGCGGTTTCCTGAACATCCACCCAGCCGTTTGTTTTTACTTCTCCCCCGCAGACTACCAGTCCGGTGGTGACAAAAGTTTCGCATGCGACCTTAGATTCAGGGTCCCAGCGCAAGAATTCATCAAGCAATGCATCCGATATCTGATCGGCAACTTTATCGGGATGTCCTTCTGAAACAGACTCCGATGTGAATAAATATCCCATATGTTTAGATTTATATTTTACAATGTGTTATATATATGTACGATGTACGATGTACGATGTACGATGTACGATTAAAAGAAATGAATGGATTTGTGATTGTCGGGAGGAAATGTTGGTTTAGCATTTTTTTCCAGTGGTTGCAATCAATCAAATCTTTCCACTTCAGACGGCAAAATTATAAAAATTTTATTCTCAAGGATTAATTTTTAGTTAATTCCTGGAAAACTTCTTCAAGCTTTTGTTCCTCTTTCTGCATCGAAAGCACCGTCAATCCCTTATCTACCGCGAATTTGAACACGGTGGCGCGGATGTCGAGACCTGTTTCCGATTCAATAAGCCAAACAGCCGATACCTGATTCTTTTCTTTAAGCTGAGCGTTCTGCCCGAAGCCAGGTACAAGAATATTCTTCACCCCGGCAATGGAATTTATAATATGATTTTCCACTGCGGATGAGAATTCTACCCTGATCAGAGGTTTTGCAACCGTGATCTTCTGCAGGTTGCCCGTAGTATCGTCGGCCACGATCTTCCCCTTATGAATAATGACTGCCCTGTCGCAAATGGCTTCCACTTCCTGCATGATATGCGTAGACAGCATGACGGTTTTTTCTTTCCCGATCTCTTTTATAAGATGCCTGATCTCGGCCAGCTGGTTTGGATCAAGTCCCGATGTAGGCTCATCGAGGATCAGAACCTCAGGATCGTGAATCAACGCCTGGGCCAGGCCCACCCTCTGACGGTAACCCTTCGACAGGGCTCCGATCTTTTTATGCTGTTCGGGCTGAAGACCGGTAAGCGCCATAATCTCATCCACCCTCATTTTAACAGATCCTTTAATGTGATGAGTTCCGGCAACAAAAGTCAGAAATTCCTTAACATAAAGGTCGAGGTAAAGGGGATTGTTCTCGGGAAGATATCCGACTTTTTTCCTGACTTCAATAGACTGTTCCAGCACATCATAACCACAAACCGAAGCTTCACCTGAATTTTGAGGTATGAAACAGCTGAGTATCTTCATCAGAGTGCTCTTTCCGGCCCCATTCGGACCAAGCAGCCCAACAATCTCTCCGGGATGAATAGTAATAGATATGGAATCCAGCGCTTTCTGGGTTCCGTAGATCTTGGAAAGATTATTGACGTGGATAGACATTAGATCAATTTACGATTTACGATTTACGATTTCACCATTTGCCTTGCAAAAGTACAAAAAACCGGGAACAGAATTATTCCGTCTTGTATAGTTTCCAGACGGCGATAAGGATTGAGAAGGAAGCCAGGGAAAAAATGATTCGCAGAAGAAACTCGGGAACCTCAAGCGTCCATAAGCGACATCCATCATATACCATATATAAAAGGAAAGTCAGAAAAATGAGAGCGCCATATGATTTTTTCTTCTGAAGCCATATGAGCAGGCCTAATATGGCTACGGCCAGTTCGAGCAGTATTGAAATGTTTTGAATCGCGTTCATTGAACGAATTTTGGATAAATTTAAGATAAAAGGCATACTGAAAGCAAATTTTAAACAAAAAATAAATTCAGCTGCCTGCGTAACGGATAAAACCTTTGAGGTGTTCAGTGATTCTGCAGGCCAGAAAGTAAGGTAGCGAAAGCATATAATATGTCTTGCCTTTGAGGGTTTCTGCTTTGCGTATACTTACATTGCCTGCATATAGTCTGATGGCGAATGGGTGGGGGGCTTCATCAATAAACTGGTGGAGCGACCTGAGCCTGCCCGGCTCACCCGATCTGACTACCACCGGGATGATCATGCCTTCGAAGGGTATCACATAATCCACTTCGGCCGATGACTGGACTTTGCTTCTGACCCAGTAATCCAGCCTGCCAGGTTCATTCACGATACTGCTTAACAATTCCTGGCCAACGACATGCCGCAGTACCTGGCCCTCAAACATTGCATTCAGATCCATGGCAAGGATCATCTGTTTCTGGATACCTGAAAAATAAGTCACCATGCCGGTATCGGGCATCTGTAACCTTGGAAATCTGTTATTATCGGGTTTGAGAGGAGGTCGGGCTGTTACTGAAGGATAATTCAGGCTGAGCAGCATGGAGTTCTCAAGGTACCGGAATATGCCGGCCATCTCCCTGCTTCCATAAGGAACGTTTCCGAAGGCATTGAACTTTATCCTCGTGCCTGCATACATAAAGGCGTTCTGCAGCGTAATTGTAAGCAAATCCTTTTTTTTCTGCCTTAAAGCAGTCTGGCTGATATCATTAAAAAATTCCTTAAGAATACCCTCGTACACCGGTTTCAGGGAAGTCATGTTCTTAGATTGTACAAATTTCCCTACCACGGCAGGCATTCCGCCAACAAGGCTGTACTGGTGAAACAGCCCCAGGAGTTTATGGAAACCGCTTACCGGAAAAGGAACTTCACCGAATGCTTCAATGGCATCCTTACTGCCAACCGAGTTCAGGAATTCGGTAAAGGAGAATGGCCGGAGGTATAGAGAGCTGAACCCCACCGGAGCTCTGTTCAGCCGGGTAGCGCTGGATATGATAACCTTAATTTCTGGTTTACTGCGGATGATATCCCGCGCAAGTTCTTCTATTTCATGGCTATAGCAGTTACAATCGAAAAATAACAGAGTGTTTTTACAGCCCGGATCTTTGCCTTTGATAAAACAAAGCGTGTCGATGAAATTTCTGCCGTTCCCCGGATTCCTTAAAATATCTTTGTCTGCCGGGTTTTTCAGGTCAAGGCGGATGAACTGACTGAACTTTGTTGCCATGTTTTCTACCATGGCTGTTTTTCCGGTTTGCCTTGCCCCGTAAAGGATCAGACCCGGGCTTGAAGCATCTTCTACCCATCGGTCGAGATGGGATGTCAGCGATCTGTTGAAATACATATCCGTCATAAAATAGGGTATAAAGTTACAAATAAATGTCATAGAATATGGGATAAAGACATTTTGAGTAAAATTTAAATCTAAATCATTTGCCGCATCAAAAGAATATCAATATCTTTGCACCCATTTTTGAAAAGAAATATATTAGAACATGGATACGTTAAGTTACAAAACGATCAGCGCCAACAAGGAAACTGTTAACAAGGAATGGATGCTGGTTGATGCTGAGGGCCAGATACTTGGCCGTTTGGCATCCAAAGTCGCAAAATTGCTGAGGGGCAAAATGAAAACAAATTATACCCCGCATGTCGATTGTGGCGATAATGTGGTCATCATCAACGCCGAAAAGGTGTTGTTAACCGGAACCAAACTGGATGACAAGAACTATGTTCGTCATACCGGTTATCCCGGCGGACAGAGAATTCGAAACCCGAGGGAACTTTTTGAGAAGAAGCCTACAGAAGTTATTGAAAAAGCTGTAAAAGGCATGCTTCCGAAAAACCGTCTTGGAGCCGCTCTGTTCCGTAACCTATATGTTTACGCGGGAACCGCGCATCTTCACCAGGCTCAGCAACCAAAAGAGATTCAACTAAGCTCAATCAAGTAATATGGAAATAATCAACACAATCGGACGGAGGAAGACTGCTGTTGCACGAATCTACGTAAAAGATGGTCAGGGAAAAATTACTGTCAACGACAGGGATTACAAGGAATATTTTCCTACACCTATATTGCAGTTCAAGGTTGTTGAACCCTTTGAAGTCACTAAGACCATGGGGCAATACGATATCAAGGTCAACCTCGATGGCGGTGGCGTAAGAGGGCAGGCTGAAGCTCTTGCCCATGCACTTTCAAGAGCCCTGGTAAAGATCAATGAAGAATACAAACCCCTTCTTAAAGCCAAGGGCTTTATGACCCGCGACCCGAGAATGGTTGAACGTAAGAAATTCGGCCAGAAGAAAGCCCGCAAAAGGTTCCAGTTCAGTAAACGCTAATATTTTAAGAACTCTCATTCATTTAATATGTCCAGAACAAATTTTGATTCATTATTGGAAGCCGGTGTTCATTTCGGCCACCTTAGACGGAAGTGGAATCCTGCCATGGCTCCTTACATCTTTATGGAAAGGAATGGCATTCATATCATCGACCTGTATAAAACCATTGCCAAGATCGATGAGGCTGCCGCAGCCCTGAAACAGATTGCCAAATCGGGCAAACGTATTCTTTTTGTGGCCACCAAAAAGCAGGCCAAGGAAATCGTGGCCGAACAGGTGAAAAGGGTCAATATGCCATACGTTACCGAACGCTGGCCCGGTGGTATGCTTACTAATTTCGCAACCATCCGTAAAGCGGTCCGTAAAATGGTTTCTATTGATAAGCTGATGACCAGCCCCTCGTATAATAACCTTTCGAAAAAAGAACGCCTCACCATTACCCGTGAACGTGCAAAACTTGAGAAGAACCTCGGTTCTATCGCCGATCTCAACCGTTTGCCCGCCGCTATCTTTATCGTGGATATTCTTAAAGAACATATCGCTCTGGCCGAAGCAAAGAAACTCAACATCCCTACTTTTGCTATCGTTGATACCAATTCAGACCCGAGAAAAGTCGATTTTCCTGTCCCGGCCAATGACGATGCTTCCAAATCAATCAGCATCATTGTCGAAACCCTTGTTAACGCCATTGAAGAAGGCCTGGTTGAGCGTAAACTAGATCGTGACAAGAAAGCTGCTGAGGATGAAAGAGGAGAGACGGAAGAGGATTTCGAAGACAGGATGAGAGATGACGAAATTGAAGAAAAAGTTGCTGGCATTAAACTGGCCATCAAAGATCATCCTGATGCTAAACTTGGGAAAATGAAAACCGGTACCGAAGGCGGCGTTCCTGAAGAGAAAAAGACTCTGAGAAAAAGGATAAACAAGCCCGTTGGCAGAACTAAAAAATAAATATTAATACAGCTAATCGAATTGAATTTATGAATATTTCAGCATCAGAAGTAAACAAACTTCGCCAGATGACCGGAGCAGGTATGATGGATTGCAAGAAGGCACTCCAGGAATCGGAAGGCGATTTTGATAAAGCAATAGATAACCTAAGGAAAAAAGGACAGAAAATTGCTGGCAAACGCGCTGACCGTGATGCCAACGAGGGATTTGTTGTTGCCAAAACCAACGATGACAAGACTTATGCAGCTGTTGTGATGGTGAACTGTGAAACTGATTTCGTAGGAAAGACAGAAGAATTCAAACAGTTTGCAATGGATATTATCGAAGCAGGCGTAAAAAATAAAGTTCATACTATTGCCGAACTCATGCCCCTTTCAATTGGTGCATCAACCGTAGAATCTAAATTGAATGATCTGCTTGGCAAAACGGGAGAAAAAATGCAGATTGCTCATTTTGAAGTAATCGAAGCTCCTGTTACAATGGCATACAACCACCATGGAAACAGGCTTGCAACAATTCTTGGCGTAAGTCCCAAAGACGGCAAGAATGCCGAAGAAGTAGCTTACGAACTTGCCAAACAAGTCGCTGCAATGAATCCTGTGGCCATTGACCGCGATGATGTTCCCCAGAGTGTTATTGACCATGAGATTGAAATTGGCAAAGAACAGGCAAGGCAGGAAGGAAAGCCTGAAGAAATGCTCGAAAAGATCGCTACCGGGAAACTCAACAAGTTTTACAAAGACAGTACGCTTCTTAACCAGGAATATATCAAGGATAGCAAAAAAACCTGTGCCCAGTATATTGCCGACAATGATAAAAATCTCAAAGTCGCCGGATTTAAGAGACTTATGCTTGGCGCTTAAATAATACTTTTTCATTTAATTCCGGGATTATCTTCACTAATGGATAATCCCGTTTTTTTTCTATGCCCCAGAAAGAATCGGTAAGAGCAATGTTCAATGAGATCTCGGGAAAGTACGATTTCCTGAATCATTTTTTATCTTTTGGTATTGACAGACTATGGCGGAAACGACTCGTTAAAGAATTGCTGAAATCAAAGCCTGAGCACGTTCTTGACCTGGCAACGGGTACCGCCGACCTGGCCATCGAACTTCACAGGCAAAGCGGGATCAGGATTACCGGAGTGGATATCTCAGAAAAAATGCTGGCCGCGGGACAGGAAAAGATCACAAAGTCAGGCCTTGCAGATTCTATTGAACTCATGCGCGGCGATGCCGAGAACCTTCAATTCCCCGACCAGACCTTTGATGCCGCGATGATTGCTTTTGGGGTCAGGAACTTCGAAGACCTCCCGCTGGGAATTTCTGAGATGAAACGGGTACTTAAGAAAGGTGGCAAAGTGATGATACTTGAATTCTCTCATCCTGCTTCTTTCCCGATTAAACAAATCTATGGATTCTATTCCCGTTTTTTTATCCCTGTCGTTGGGAAAATGATATCATCACACCCTACAGCATACCGCTACCTGCCCGATACCGTTGCTGCCTTCCCTTCAGGCAAAGCATTTCTCAACATCATGCTTCAGGCAGGGTTTGATCAATGCCGCATGATCAGCCTCTCTGGAGGAATCGCATCGATTTACACAGGAACCAGACCTGACTAAACCCGGATGTTCATTCAAGACGGTTGTTACAGTAAAATAAACAACGAAAATCACCGTTATTCAAAGTTTAAGGCCTGCTTCGTTTGAAAGACAAAGGATTTTTCTCAATTGCCTGCATAATTATTATCCTCTTTTTCAGTATTCCTGCAAAAAGCCAGAGAAGCATCGTTATCAATATGCCCAGATACGACGAGGAACTTCTGCATTTCGGATTCGTGATTGGTGGAAATATGAGCTACCTGACAATACGGCCGATTGACGATTTCCAACACATTGTCTGGGATTCCACTTATATCCCCGATATTTTACCAATGCCAAGCGGGGCCCGGGTGATGAGCATTGAATCCCGGCCTACCCCGGGTTTCGTAATCAGCATTGTAACTGATCTGAGGCTTGGAAATCTGTTTAACCTCAGGTTTATCCCCTCTCTTAGTTTTGGCGACAGAGACATTATTTATTCGGTTATGGTTTATAGGAAAACCGATACCACACTGATGAATATTACAAAAAAGGTGCCTTCGACCTATATTAATTTTCCTCTTGAATTTAAATATAAGGCGCTGAGATATGATAATTTCAGACCCTATCTGCTGGCAGGTATACAGTATACTCTTGACCTGGCTTCCCAGGCAAAAAAAAGAGAGCAGAGAAGCAGTGACCAGAAAATCATTAAATTTACCCAAAACGATGTCTACCTTGAGGCCGGGGTCGGATTCGATTTCTATAACGAATGGTTCAAACTTGGCGTAGAACTGAAAATGATGTACGGGATCATGGACATCATCAAACGAGAACATAACATCTATACTGATCCGATTGCCAAACTGGATTCCAAAATTTTCCAGCTGAGTTTCACCTTTGAATAAGCCTTTCTGCAGTTTTCTTATCTTTGCATCCAAATCATGTGATCATGAAACGAATCGCGGTTTTTCCGGGGTCTTTTGATCCGGTTACCAAAGGTCATGAATCTATCGTAAGGCGCTCTGTGAACCTTTTCGACAAACTGATTATTGCGTTGGGGGAGAATTCTCAAAAACAATCGTATTTCAGTATGGAGCAAAGGCTTAGCTGGCTTCGTGAACTTTTTGGACAGGAAGAGAAGATTGAGATAAGCCAGTATAACGGACTGACAGTCGAATTTTGCCGGGAAAAAAAAGCAAGGTTTATTCTAAGAGGCCTGCGTACCAGCGCCGATTTTGAATTTGAACGAGGGATTGGCCAGATGAATAAAATGATGTGTCCCGATATTGAAACAGTTTTTTTGCTTTGTGAACCTGAATATGCCTCTCTGAGTTCTTCTATAGTGAGAGACATTCTAAGGCACGGGGGTGATGTGAGCCGGTTTTTGCCGGATGGAATTACTTTATCCGATATCTGATATCCGATATCCGATATCAGATAAATAAATGGCATGAATTTTGACAATAAACAAGTATGAAACATATATACATTTTACTGTTTTCTTTATTTGTCGGGCTCACTGCATTTTCCCATAATGTAACCATTAAGGGAACGGTACCAGGAGCTGAAGGGAGGTTCATTACCCTGTCGACACCCTCAGACCTGATAACAAACACGGAACAGATCCTTGGCAAGGTGAAAATAGACTCTGCCGGTAAATTCAGCCTGCAGGCAAATATCGATAAAACCATAGCTTGTGAGCTGTCTGTAGATTTCCATACCGGCGGTTTTTTTATTGAGCCTGGCAAAACCTATCTGATCCGAATCGCCCCGTATAATTATAACGACATTAAAGAACTCAATCCGTTTATTAATTCCACTAACCTCCAGATAGAAATCTTAAACCTGCCCAGCGATGATATCAATTTTGTTGTGGCTGCTTTCAATGGCGTTTATAATACTTTTCTTGTCGAAAACTTCAATGCCCTTTATCGTGACCATAATAAAGCATTAGTCGACACTCTGAAAACAAAAATCAAATCTGAGATTGGCGAGCCTTCAGATGAATATGTTAAAAATTACATTGATTATAAGCTGGCTAACGTAATTCAGCTTACCCAGTCGATGAACCAGGCCATGATAGGCCATACATACTTCACAACGAAACCTATACTCTACAGAAATGTAGAGTACATGGATTTTTTCAATGCCTGTTTTTCGAAGTATATCTACGTTACTTCAAGGATACTTAAAAAGAATGATTATCATATCCTGCTTTCAAGCCAGGAACCATACGCGGTCCTGATGAAAGCCCTTGAATCAGATTCAATACTCAAACCAGAGAAACTCAGGGAATTGGTTCTTTTAAAAGGACTGATGGACATGTATTATACCGTTCCGGATGATCAGAAAAAGATCATCATCGTTCTAAATACTATTGAACAAACCGGCAAAGATCAGCAAAACCGGCTTATTGCATCCAATATCAGGAAGGTACTGACTAACCTTCAGCCCGGCACTCCCGCGCCTCTGTTTCAGCTGAGAAATAAAGAAAACAACGGTTCTGTCAAGCTTGACTCACTCAGGGGAAAGATTGTGGTTCTTGTTTTCTGGACCTCATCCTGCGTGGGGTGTACGAATGAGATGGATCTTATTAAACCAATTGCCGATAAATATAAAGGGAAAGTTGTTTTCGTCGGTATCTCATCAGAATATTCATTGACAAGAATGCGATATTATGTTACTCTGAAGAAAGACTGGGACTGGACATTCCTTCATATCGGCGACCAGATCGATGTGCTTAAGGCATACGATGTTCGCTCATTGCCGTTGTTTGTTATAATAGACAAAGAAGGCAATATCTTTAAGTATCCGGCCGACCCACCGGGTAACGGACTGGAAAATTCAATTGAACAATTAGTACAATTATCGAAATAAAATTGCCGCTGAAATACCGGCAAACACTAAACTATGCTTGATATTTTTAAGAAATTTCTCGGAAATAAATCCGATCGTGATATTAAAGGGATTAATCCCCAGGTTGTGGTAGCGCTTGAATTCGGAAAAGCTCTCAGTGAGATCAGTAATGATGAGCTTAGGGCAAAGACCCTTGAATTCCGACAGCGTATTCAGGACAGGATCTCGGCTAAACAACAGGAGATATCGGAACTTCGTTTAAATATCAATTCCGACGACATTCCCATCGATGCAAAAGAAAATCTGTATAAGGAACTCGATAAACTGGCAAAAGATGAGTATGACCTTATTCAGGAAGAACTTAAATCGATACTTCCCGAAGCGTTCGGGGTAATCAAGGAAACCGCCTTCAGGTTCGTTAAAAACGAATCGGTAGATGTTACAGCCACCGAAATGGACCGTGATCTTGCTACCCGCCGAACCAGCATTGAGATCGTGGGAGATATCGCGAGGTACAAAACCTCGTGGATCGCGGGCGGCAATCTGATTCGCTGGGATATGATACATTACGATACCCAGCTTATTGGCGGAGTCGTACTGCATGAGGGGAAGATAGCCGAAATGGCAACCGGTGAAGGAAAAACCCTGGTCGCTACATTGCCAATTTATCTTAATGCATTATCCGGACGGGGTGTTCACATTGTTACGGTAAACGATTATCTGGCAAAACGTGACTCGGAATGGATGGGTACTTTGTTTGAGTTCCATGGATTAAAGGTAGACTGTATCGACAAACATGAACCAAACTCCAATGCCAGGAGAAATGCGTATAATGCGGATGTCACATACGGAACCAATAACGAATTCGGCTTCGATTACCTACGTGATAACATGACAAGTAATCCCGAAGAAATGGTTCAACGCCCTCATAATTACGCTATTGTTGATGAGGTTGACTCCGTTCTTATCGATGATGCGCGTACTCCTCTCATTATCTCGGGGCCTACCCCTAAGGGCGAGAATCAGCTGTTCGAACACCTTAAACCTCAGGTCATAAAGCTTTACAATGCCCAGAGAAACCTCGTGACAAAACTGCTTGCGGAGGCAAAACAGCTTACATCCGACCCGAATAATGCAGAGAATATGAAAAAAGCGGGGGAACAGCTGTTACGTTCCCACCACGGACTTCCAAAAAACAAAGCCAATATAAAGTTCCTGAGTGAACAGGGCATGAGAGCCCTGATGCAAAAAACAGAGAATTTCTATCTGCAGGAACAGGCAAAAAATATGCATATTATCAATGATGAACTGTTTTTCGTTATTGATGAAAAGAATAATACTATTGAGCTGTCAGAGAAAGGGATAGACCTTCTTACCGAATCATACGAGGATTCCTCTTTTTATATCTTACCAGATATAGGCGCAGTGATAGCCGATCTGGAACGCTCAGGATTGTCAGACCAGGAGAAACTCGAGAAGAAGGATGCGCTGATGCTCGACTATTCGATAAAATCAGAAAGGGTACATACCGTAAATCAGCTGATTAAAGCATATGCCCTGTTTGAGAAGGATGTGGAATACGTGGTGATGGACAACAAGGTAAAGATCGTTGACGAGCAGACCGGCCGTATTCTGGAAGGTCGCAGGTATTCCGATGGTCTGCATCAGGCCATTGAAGCCAAGGAAAGTGTGAAGGTGGAAGCCGCCACGCAGACCTATGCCACCATCACTCTCCAGAACTACTTCAGGATGTATAAAAAACTTGCCGGTATGACCGGTACTGCTGAAACGGAAGCAGGTGAGTTTTGGGATATTTACAAACTCGATGTGGTTGTGATACCCACGAACCGAAAGGTGATACGCGATGACCGCGAAGACCTGGTCTACAAAACCAAGAGGGAGAAGTTCAATGCCGTGATCCAGGAGATCGTTGATCTGACGCAGAAAGGAAGACCGGTACTTGTAGGTACTACTTCTGTCGAGACTTCGGAACTGCTTAGCCGCATGCTGAAACGGGTTAATATTCCGCATAACGTACTGAATGCGAAATTACATGCCAGGGAAGCCGATATTGTTGCCGAAGCCGGTCAGTCAGGAACTGTGACCATCGCCACCAACATGGCTGGCCGTGGTACTGATATCAAGCTGGGTTCGGGTGTGAAACAAGCCGGTGGCCTTGCCATTATTGGTACCGAACGCCATGAGTCACGCCGCGTCGACAGACAGCTCAGAGGCCGTTCAGGCCGCCAGGGCGATCCCGGAAGTTCCCAGTTCTTTGTTTGTCTCGAAGATGACCTGATGCGTATGTTCGGCTCGGAACGTATCGCCAGGATCATGGATAGCCTGGGTATCAAAGAAGGCGAAGTGATTCAGCATTCCATGATCACCAAATCCATCGAACGAGCCCAGAAAAAAGTCGAGGAAAACAATTTTGGAATCCGTAAACGCCTGCTGGAATATGATGATGTGATGAACATCCAGCGTGAAGCCATTTACAAGAAAAGGCACCATGCTCTGTTTGGCGACCGTCTTGCCGTTGATATCGCCAATATGATGTACGACGTGTGCGAAACGATTGTACTGGATCACCATGATGACAATGATTTTGAAGGATTCAAATTTGACCTGATCAAGGAATTCGCGGCTGAACCGCCAATGAATCTTCAGAATTTCGAGAAAGCCAATGCTTCCGAGGTGTCGGGTTCCCTCTTCGACCATATCTATAAACGTTATAAACATAAGGGAGAGAATATAGCAATAAAGACTTTCCCGGTGATTAAAGATGTACTTGAAAATGAACCCAGGTACGAGAATATCGTAATCCCCGTCACCGACGGACTAAAGACCATGCAGGTTGTGACGAATCTGCGCAAAGCCTTTGACGACAAAGGAAAGGAAGTAGTTCTGTCGATCGAAAAAGGTGTTGTTCTTTCGATGATCGACAATGCATGGAAGGAACATCTCCGCGAAATGGACGACCTGAAACAATCGGTACAGAATGCTGCATACGAGCAAAAAGATCCTTTGCTGATTTATAAATTCGAATCCTTTGAACTGTTTAAAGCCATGGTTCAGCGGACTAATAAAGAGATTCTTTCTTTTCTTATCAAGGCGGATGTTCCGATCCAGGTTGAAAACGTGAAAGAGGCTCAGCAACCCAGGAAAACCGACCGTGCCCGTTTAAAAGAAGAACGTTCCGACCTGCTTTCACAGGCGAATACAGACACCCAGGACAAGTCGCACCCTCAACCGGTTAAAGTCGAGAAAAAAGTGGGCAGGAACGACCCATGTCCATGCGGGAGCGGGAAAAAGTTTAAGAATTGTCATGGGGCGGGGTAGGAATGAAGGATTGAAGGATTGAAGGAATTAAGGAATGAAGGATTGATTTATTTTTTACATTCAGACCTTCAGGCCTTCAGACCTTCATTCCTTAATTAAATAATACAAAACAAACAGGTATGAAACTAAATCGAATTCTCCTCAAACTCTCCGGCGAAGCCCTTGAAGGCAAACAGGGTTACGGAATTGATCCCGAGCGTCTTCATGATTATGCCGAGGAAATAAAAGCCGCTGCAGATAAGGGCTTGCAGATTGCTATCGTCATAGGAGGAGGCAATATTTTCAGAGGTATGCAAGGCACAAAAGGTGGTGTGGGTCGTGTGCAGGGCGATTATATGGGGATGCTCGCAACAGTGATCAACAGTATGGCTTTGCAGAATGCATTGGAAAACCTGGGAGTGAAGGTGAAACATCTCGGAGGGTTAGCTATTGATCCTTTATGTGAAAAAATGAGCCGCGAAAAAGCGATCTGTTATCTTGATGAAGGCTATATCGTGATGATCAGTGGAGGGACGGGTAATCCTTATTTTACAACTGATTCAGCCTCGGCACTGAGAGCTGTCGAGATCCAGGCCGATGCAATTCTCAAAGGAACCAGAGTAGACGGCGTATATACCGCAGATCCGGAAAAAGATAAAAAAGCTAAGAAATATGAAACACTAAGCTTCGATGAAGCGTATGAAAAAAACCTGAAGATTATGGACCTTACCGCATTCACATTATGCAGGGAGAACGATATTCCGGTCATCGTCTTTAATATGAATATTAAAGGCAACCTGCTGAAACTGGTCCAGGGAAAGAAGACAGGAACCATCGTACAATAATGATATTTTCGAATTGAATTCAAAAGATTTGAACTATGAACGAAGAATTAGAGTTCACGCTCGAAGAAGCTGAAGAAGGCATGCAAAATGCCTTGCACCATCTTGAAAAAGAGATACAGAAGCTACGTGCCGGGAAAGCAAGTCCGCAAATGCTTGATGGGGTCAAAATTGATTATTACGGTGTTATAACTTCCATTGACCAGACCGCTAACATAAGCTCCCCTGATGCGCGTCAGATCATCGTTCAGCCATGGGATAAAAGCGTATTGAGCCTCATCGAAAAAGCAATCCAGGCAGCCAACCTGGGTTTCAACCCGAAAAATGAAGGGGAAATACTACGCATCGTTGTTCCGCCGCTTACCGAGGAACGCCGTCGCGACCTGGTTAAAAAAGCCAAAGCAGAAGCCGAAAATGCAAAGATCAGTATCCGCAACATCCGTCGTAATGCCAATGAAACAGCCAAACAGCTGAAAAAAGACGGCACTCCCGAAGACGAGGTTGAAAAGCTGGAAGTTGATATCCAAAAAATTACCGATGATTATATTACCAAAGTCGATAAGATCCTTGAGGTCAAGGAAAAGGATATCATGACCGTGTAAATCCTTATAGGCTAACCGTGCTTGCTTATCTTTTGCAGGCGTTCAGGATCATTAAGCAGTATTTTTTTTCCTTCCACCTTGATCAGGCCTTCGTTGTGAAATTTCCTCAGGGTATGGATCACATTCTCTTTGGAACAACCTGCAAATTCTGCAAACTCCTGCCGCGACAGGGAAAGAACAAACTCGTTACTCATATAAATATTCTGGGAGAGAAAAAGAAGGATGTCTGCAATCCGGCCATTTACCTGCTTGTGGGCAAGGCTGATAAAGTTGAAGATTGAACTGCGGAAGACATCCGTGATAAACTGTAGCATTTTGAACAAATACAAGGTGTTTCCCAAGGCGATCCGGGTCAAAATACCCACATCAATAGTACAACCTTCACAATCTTCAATGGCGCAGACCGAGAACAGGTTGAATTCGGCATTCACCAGGTTTGCACCTCCAATCAGAGCCGGGGCCTTATTGATGGAAAGAATGAGGTTCTTTCCGTTCTCATCCTCATAGTTAAATTTAATAATACCTTTTCTTAGGAAAAGGAAGTGGGTAGATTTGGCTCCCTGCTTTAAAATAACTTCCCCTTTTTTATACCGGAGCTGAACCGATTTCGCACGGAGTTTCTCAAATTCCTCCTTTTGAATGTACTGGCAGCTGATTGTCTTGAAAAGACAATCTTCACAGTCAAAATAGCGCTGGTGATTGATCTGGGTCATTCGATGTTTTTTACAAAAGTAATGGGTTTTCATATATCAAAAGGTGAAATAATACATCTTTTTAAATGTAACACATCAGGTAAAAGAAGACTTTCTTTCAGTGCTGTGTATAATATTGTGAATGAGCCCGCCTGTACCTTTGCTGCTGAAAATTTCATTTACATTTTAATAAAACCTGATTCATGGAAATTAGAACCATTGGCGTAATGGGGGGATGCGGAAAAACCGGTGAACCCGAAAAAGTTGAACGTTTTGAATTGAAAATGGGCGACATTATCAGTATCGTTGGCCCAACCGGTTGTGGGAAAACCACTCTGATCAATGATATTGAACTGTTCGCGAACCGAAATACTCCTTCAAACCGTCTTGTTTTAATTAACGGGGAACCTATTTCCGACGACTTTACCTTTGATCCAAGGAAACATCCGATTGCCCTGATTTCGCAACACACGAATTTCCTTTCTGACCTTCCCGTGGGCGAATTCCTGAAGATACATTCTAAAGTAAGGGGTGGTGACAATCCTGAACGGCTGATTGGCGAAACCCTTGAATTTGCTAACCAGCTTACGGGCGAAGCCATCATAGTCACTACTGGAATGACGGAACTTTCGGGAGGACAAACGCGCTCCTTGCTGATTGCCGACGCGGTGATCATCGGAAATTCACCGATTATCCTCCTGGATGAAATCGAGAACGCCGGTATTCACAGGACCAAAGCTCTTGAACTGCTGAAACAGTATAACAAGATTTTTGTCTTCGTGACCCATGATCCGCATATCGCGCTGCTGTCGGACTTCAGGATCATCATGAGGAACGGGTCTATGGAAAAGCTTATCTGTACCAACCAGGAAGAGCGCAGAGTAGCCGGTAATCTTGGGAAAATTGACAATCTGATGCTGAACTTCCGTGGCCTTATACGGAGCGGACAGGAAATCTCGGAACGCATGATGACTGAACAAATGGAAATATTGAACCAAACAACGTAATATATGAAGCTTATAATATTTGCCGGTCCCCCCACCTGCGGGAAAACCACGGTCATCAGACAGGTCATCAGAAGAATGTTAAAAAAAGGACACAAACCCGCTTATCTGAAAATAGATGTGCTGTATGCCGATGAAGATAAGATCATCGGCGCGGAGTTCAATATACCGGCAAGAAAACTATATTCCGGTGAGCTCTGCCCCGACCACTGCAATGTAGTGGTGATGGATGAAGCTGTTGAATGGGCTGAGAAATCAGGCAGTGATTTTCTTTTTGTAGAAACAGCAGGATTATGTCTGCGCTGTTCGCCTTACATCGAGAATTCACTTGGTGTGGTTGTTTTGGAAGCAACGAGCGGTATGAATCTTCCGTATAAGATCGGGCCTATGCTTACCCTGGCCGATATTGCCGTGATCACTAAGATCGACCTGATTTCCCAGGCCGAAAGGGAGGTGTTTCGTTATAGGGTCATTGAAGCCGCGAAGGAGATCACGGTTGTGGAAAGCAATGCATTGTACGGAATCGGCATCGATCCCATTATTAGACATATTGAAAGGTCCAGTGAGATCGAACAGCCCATGTTTTTGCGGGGGAACCCTCCTGTCGGGACCTGCACGATCTGCGTGGGCAAGAAAGAAATAGGGGCAAAGAACCATTTCGGGGTTTTGCGCACTTTGGAGCATGATCTGTTTTATATCGGTGAATGATGACTTTGATGACTGATCCCGGGCAGAGCATATATCTCGACAACGCGGCGACAACTCCTATAGATCCGCTGGTTTCCGATGCAATTCAGGCTGCAGGAAAGGAATACTATGGAAATGCTTCCAGCCTTCATTCTGTCGGGGCCCAGGCGCATGAGGTCCTCGAACAGTCAAGGGAAAGACTGGCGTCTCTGCTTGGCGCTATGCCATCGGAGATCGTTTTTACCGGCAGCGGAACAGAATCCAATAATCTGGCATTAAAAGGAGTCGCGTTTGCCAATGCACACAGAGGAAGGCATATCATCGTTTCAGCCATCGAACACGATTGCATATTAAGAGCAGCCAGATGGCTGGAGAGACAGGGCTTTTTCGTTACCTATCTGCCTGTAGATAACGAGGGCCTGATTGAAATGTCATCCCTTGAAAAGGCTATGACCGATAAAACCATTCTCGTTTCAATGATGCATGTCAATAACGAGATTGGGACCATAGAACCGGTTGAAGAGATTGGGAAATTATGCAGAAAGCGGAATGTATATTTCCATTCCGATGCCTGCCAGTCGTTTGGCAAAATCCCCTTGAATGTCGATAAAATGCAGGCGGGGCTGCTTACTGTGAATGCACATAAACTTCACGGGCCCAAAGGTGTCGGAGCATTATATATCAGATCGGGTGTGGCTGTTGAACCCTTGCTTCACGGGGGCGGACAGGAAAAAGGAATACGCTCATCCACCGAGAACATACCAGGAATCATCGGGTTTGTGAAGGCCGCCGAAATAGCATGCAGTCAAATGGAGTCGGAGATGAGGCGGGTCACTGAACTGAGGGAGCAGATCATCAGCAGGCTATATCAGGAAATTGAAGGAGTATATCTCAATGGTTCGCGTACATACAGAATTCCTCATAACATTAATTTCTGCATCGAAGGGATGGAAGGAGAGGGGATACGGCTGCAGCTGCTGCTCGATGATGCCGGGGTATGTGTCTCAACCGGTTCGGCCTGTTCGTCGAACGACGGGGGCAATCCTTCACACGTTCTCCAGGCCATCGGGCTTGATCCTTTTCAGGCAAGAGGAGGAATCAGGCTGAGTCTTGGGAGGTTTACCACGCGAAAACAAGTCGATGATTTCCTGACTATTATTACAGAAAAGGTGAAACAACTTAACCCCATTTTTTAAATACAAACAATTAAAACCATAGCTATGTTCAAAGAAAGCAACCTTCAGTTAGATGTAGTTCAGACCCTTCCGGGCCTGGATTGCGGCGCTTGCGGATTCCGTACATGTACACTCTTTGGTGACCACCTGGCAAGGACCCCCGACGACATCAAACTTTGTATCCATATCCAAAACAAAAAAAACCAGGTCTCAGATCCCGTGGCATGCCTCAGCTGTCACCACACAGGCCTGGGAGAGAAACTTGGCTGGAAAGATAACCTCAAACGCGAATTTGATTTTGTGCTTGATTCATTTGACAATGAACCCGGCCCCAGGGAAACCATTCTTCCTTATAACCCGGCCCTGGTGAAAGATCTGGGAGTGAAAAAGGATGATATCATGATAGGCCGCCCGATGGGGATGTCGTGCGGATGCCCGGTGACTCATTGCGGCATTGTTACAAGTGTTGATGCCCGCAACGGTGTGATCAACTGGTGCGTTACCGGTCCGCTGAAGCCTCGTTTGCAAGGCTTTATTGATATTGGATACTACGTGGCCCAGGGTTATGAAGGCCTCATCAAAGAGACCAATGTTGAGATCAAGCTGGGTTTACGTTATTGGTTCATGCCACGCCGCTGCATGCTGCAGTGGAGGCATAGCGGACTAGTAAACGCGGTTACAAAGCTAAAAGACGGAGGGTACAAAGTAAGGATCGAAGGTTTGTTTATTGGTTGATTGGGTTGATTGGGTTGATTCGGTTCGCCCGGGATTGAAAATTTACAAAAAACGAAAGGTAAAAGCGCAAGTTTTTCCGTTTCCGGTTGTCAAATAAGAAAACCTAATGTTAAACCAATAATTTTTGACGATGAAAACGATGATCAGAAGAATCCTGCCTTTAGGCCTTTTACTAGTGTTTGCAGTGTATGGTTATTCCCAGAATAGCTCGACAGCTGCTGTTTCAAAAGAAACTCAAACTACCCAGACAGCCGCTTCATGCGGTAAATTTGTCGACAAGAATGCCGATGGCATTTGCGACAATCACCAGAACAAAGCCCAGTGCAAGGGAAACGGTGATTGCTGTGGCAAAGGAATGCAGCATGGCAAGGGAAACTGCCAGGGTAAACAGATGCAGGACTGCAAAAAGAGCTGCAGCGGCGGTCATGCCAAAGCAGGCTGCGGAACAGCCAGTGCTGGTTGCGGCAAAGGCAATCCTACTCCGGGCAACTGCCCCAATAAAGGAACCTCAGGTCAGGCTGCTCCTGATAAAACCACAACTCCATCTAAGTAATACAGGCAATCTTTGGTCAGGCTGAATTTCATAAGAAATTTAGCCTGACCTTTGCTTTATTATTACCACCAGCGAATGACTGATGCCGAACTGATCTTGGGAATACTACGGCGTGACCGCCAGGCTTTTCAGTACCTTCTTGATACATATCAGAAACAGGTGGTCAAAACAGCGTACTATTTTACAGGGAATATGGAAGATGCAGAAGACCTTTCACAGGATATTTTCCTCGAGATCATAGCTTCGGCAGCCTCCTTCCGCCATTCGGCCAGCCTTTCGACCTGGATTTACCGGATCACCGTAAACCGTTCGCTCAACCAGATTAAGAAAAATAAACGCAGAGACATTTTTCAACGACTGGGCACTTTGTTTCAGGTTAAGACCAACGGAAAACATGTTTCAATGGAACCCGCGGGTTATATAACAAATACAGAGGATGATGAAAGAAGGCAACTTCTCAATCATGCCATCAATACCCTCCCCGAAAATCAAAGAATCGCCTTCGTGCTCTGCAAATACGAGGAACTGCCTTACAAGGAGATCTGTGAAGTGATGAACCTGAGCCTGCCATCAGTCGAGTCGCTCATCCACCGTGCTAAAATAAATCTTCAGAATAAATTATCGGTTCACTTTCCCGAATTAAAAAAGAACTGAACATGGACTGCACTTTTATTAAAAACAACCTTTTCGCCCTGACCGAAAAACAGCTTCCGGCCACTGAACTGGCCCTTGCAAAAGAACATATTGCAGGATGCGCCGCCTGCTCTGTTTATGTTACTTCCTTCTCTTCAATCATGGAAGTAATTGAAAAAGACAGGAAAACCGAACCCAATCCTTTTCTGGCTACCAGGATATTTCAGAAAATGGAATCTCAGGGAGCTGTGGCCAATCATAATATTTTTCTTCGTATACCGCGGGTACTTCAGCCAGCGATTGCCGTGGCGCTGATTCTGCTTGCAGTCCTTACCGGTTTTTTTGCCGGTAAGCAGGGTAAGCAGCTTAGCCAGGTTCCGGCATATGAAAAAAAATTAAATGAAATGAAAGCGCAAATGTTCATTTCAGAGCTGAACGACGAAGACAAAACAGTGGAATTGTACAAATAATATTTAGCTATGAATTACTTTAACAAAAACCGGGTTGTTTTCTGGATCATGATCCTGATGATCGTGATCAATATATCGGCCTTTACAAGCTTTTTCATTTATTACAGGCCAGGCAAACCAGTAGTTGCCGATACGCTAAGTTGCGGCGGGAGCTGCCGGTTCCTCAACGATCAGCTTTCTTTGAACACCGATCAGGCGGGTAAGGTTTCGGAAATAAATAAACAATTCAGGGATCAGTCTGAGCCTGTTGTTTTGGAGATAAAAAGCATCCGGACAGCTCTGCTTGCCGAACTGGCATCAGAAAAACCAGATACGGCCAGTCTCAACCGGTATACCGACCGTATCGGGGAGTTACAGAAAAAATTACAGAGGGCCGCGGTAGTGCAGTTCCAGCAACTTAAACAGGTATGTACACCTGACCAATGCCTGAAGCTGTCGGCAATCTACTCTGAACTTTATGGTTGTGAAAAAATGAATCAGGATAAGGGAATGCGCATGCAGCACAGGTTTGGAGGCGGGCAGGAGAATAAAGAATGCAAAAAAAATCGCTGACCAGACCTAACAAATTATTCAGTTCGATTAGTTACTTTTGCAGCCGCCCTTAACCGTCTCTCATGAAATCAGGATTTTCTTTATTTATTATTTCAGTTTGTTCTTTTACCCTGGTCTCCATTCATGCCCCGGCCCGGTCATCAGGATTTGTAAAGCAGGTTCTGATTGCCAACTCGGGGAAGTTTGAATATACGCCTCCATACAATGATTTTGTTACACTTCAGTCGTATAATCCGCAGATTGAACAGGTATATTATTTCAATACAATTTTTACCCAGTCGGTACAATCTATTCTGATCTGCGGGCATGTCGCTTTTATCGCAGCCCAGGATTCCATCGTTAAATACAACCTGAATACCCTTCAGCGAATGGCGGCCGTTGCTGATTCGGGTTTGAACCGCATGGCCGTCTACAACGGAAAACTGCTCGTTTCAAAGCAATATCCGGTGAGCCGGTATTTTCTTGAAGTTCTCGACACGGCAAACCTTGGCCTTATTGCCCGGGTAAGTGGCCTTTCAGGTGATTGCGGGGGTATCTGTGCAATAAATGATACTGTTTATGTCGCCGTAAACGGCGGATGGATGGGAACCGATGGCAAACTTGCCATCATTGATCCCATGTCGTGGATCCTACAGACAGAAGTGAACTTTGGCCCTGTCGCTATAGGTATATGGGACCTGTATGTTCATAACGGCAGTATCTTTTCGGTGAACAAGTCGCCGTATGGAGTCATTGACGCCGGCAGCGTCACTGCATTTAACCCCTTGAACCGCGGTTTTACAAACGTTTTAATTCCGGCGAGGGTTGCTGCCGGCTCAGGCATTAAAGACGACCTTCTTTACCTTGGCATAAACTACGGCATAGGTTCTTTTAACATGAACACTCTGGCCATGGTTAACCCCCAAATAGTTCGGGATCCGGGTTCTTCAGTATTCAATTATATTCTCTCTTCGGCGGTTGATACTTCAGACAACAGAATTTATACCAACATAGGCGATTACGCAACACCAGGATACTGCCTGGTGACTTCACTCAATGGTGATTCACTTACTTCCTTTCCTACAGGGATTTCGTCAGATGCAGTAGCTGTTGATGCACGCGCTTATCCGGTGGGCATCACCGACAATTCTGCTATGGATCGGTCGGTAAGACTGTATCCGAATCCGGTTCATGACAAGCTTAGGGTCAGTCTCTCATCAAATGTCACGGTCACATCGGTAAAGATCATTGATGTGAGCGGAAGAGTATTGATTAACCTGAAAGGGGGAACTATATCAGGTTCTGACTTTGAAGTAGAAGTGAGCTCATTGAACCCGGGCCTGTACTATCTTGCAATTGAGACCAGCGGGGCAAGGATCGTCAGGTCGTTTGCAGTTGCAGCGCCCTAATAAACCACGATTTCATCTGCAAAAATCCAGCTGGGCTGTCCTGCCCCTTCATGCCAGGCTGGGCATACACCATAATTTTTCGCCGTAACTTTAAGATATCTAGCCGGTGTGGACGGGAAAGGCTGTATAAAAGGCTGAATAAACACCTGTTCCTCCTTTGGAGATACCGTATTCAGAACCTGGTTCACTGAATGCCATTTCTTACCATCAGACGATAGTGAACATTCAACGTATTTCGGAAGAAAGATCCAGGCCTTTTGGTTTTGCAGCATAGTAAGCATAACGGAGGTCACCGGGGTCTCTTTTCCGAAGTCAATAATAATATCAATGTCATTGCCAAGATACCCCTGCCACAATCCGTCGTGGTGATCTGTGCTGCCTCTGAGGCCGTCGATCAGGGCGGTTTCACCTCCTGCAGGGTATCTTTCAGACCAATTGGTTTTATATGCGATCTTTTTACCGACGCCAAGATGGTGCAGAAAACTCCGTTCAATGACCTTCTCTTTCAGCTCCCCGTTAACAAACAACCCGGCCTTAATAACAGCATTACCACTAACTTCAAAAGGATCTGTATATACTGCGGATTTCATGTTGGGCTCATTCCCGTTAAGCGTATAATAAATAGGAATGCCGGGTTGTTCAGATGATAAAATGAACTTCACCATGCCTGTTTTATGATCGGGCAGGGTATTGATATCAGCCTTGAATGAGCCTCGTGAATAATTTATTTTCAAGTAGTCAAGCTTCTTTAAATGTGGGTTGAGCCTGATCCTGAACTCACTGAAATTCCGCTTTGCCTTTGGAGACCAGTCCACTTCGGCCAGCGCTATCATCCTGGGCAGAGCCATGTACTGAGCCTGGCTTACAGTAGGGATGAATTCGGTCCAAACATTCCCCTGGGCCCCGAGGATGTGTTTTTGTTCTTCTGAATTAAGTTCTTGCGGAACAGGTTCGTAAGAGTATACTTTTTTGAGGGTAAGGAACCCGCCTATGGCTTTTGGCTCTGTAGCAGGATTTGCCTGGTAACGATCAAAATAGCAATAATCGCCGGGCGTCATAATGGCATCGTGGCCCTGCCTTGCTGCAGCAATCCCGCCTTCCACCCCACGCCACGACATCACGGTTGCTTCGGGAGCGATACCTCCGTCGAGGATTTCATCCCAGCCAATCATCCTGCGATCCTTTGAGAGAATGAACTTCTCGATGCGTTTCACGAAATAACTCTGAAGCTCATTTTCGTCTTTCAGTCCTTCGGCTTTGATACGGGCCTGGCACTTAGTGCAGGCTTTCCAGTTCGTTTTATCGGCCTCGTCACCGCCAATATGAATGTATTTAGAAGGGAACAGAGCCATGACCTCGGTAAGTACATCCTGCAGAAAAGTAAAGACCGAATCATTGCCGGCGCAGAGAATATCAGTATTGGGCCAGTATGACCCGGGAGGCACCGTTACCAGATTGCCTTTGCATGATAAGTGAGGATAAGCAGCGAGTACCTCAACCGAATGGGCGGGCATTTCAATTTCAGGGATAATTGTCACATACTGACGGGCCGCGTAATTAACAATCTCTTTTATCTCATCCTGGGTGTAGAAACCGCCGTAAGTTGCAGTTTCACCTGGCTTCTGAGGTTCACGTTTGTTCCACGGATCATTCTCGCGGTCAACATGCCATGCCCCTATGCTTGTAAGCTTCGGATATTTTTTAATCTCGATCCGCCATCCATTGTCATCGGTAAGATGCCAGTGAAACACATTCATCTTGTACATGGCGATCAGGTCGATGTATTGTTTGATGAATTCCTTGGGGAAGAAGTGGCGGGATACGTCGAGATGCATACCCCGGTATGGAAACCTGGGATAGTCTCTGATCTCGATGCAGGGAACCAGATACTGAAGATTTGCCGTGCCGGTATTCGCTGTGTAGACCTCAGGAGGGAGAAGCTGTATGAGGCTCTGAAGCCCGTAAAAAAGACCGGCCCCCTTGCTTGCTTCAATCATAATCCTTTGAGGGGTGATGTTCATGACATAACCTTCGGGCGGGAGATTCCCCTTCGTGCTAAGTTTAAAAAAAACCGCGTTAGAAACCGGTTTGATGTCTTTAGGCGCATCGGCCAGCTTTATGCCTTTCAAGCCTGCATTTTCGAGCAGGCTCACCAGCATCCCAGCAGTGATCGCGGCTTCAGAATCAACCGATTCAACATAAACGGCGGTCTTCCCGTTGATCCCGAACCACCCCGTTTTGAGTTTTAATGATACAGGTTTGGGGATGATGTTGATCTCAGATTGTGTTAGCGCTGATGCATGATTGCACCACAGTATACCAACAAGGGTAAGAAGAGCGAGCGATCTTTTTAGCATATAAATGTTTTTCGAAAAGTTTAAGTGCAAAGATCAGAAATAATTGCTTCCATTGCGGCCGTATTTTCTTCCATACTGTGAACTAGTTTAAGCTGGGCCCTGGCTCTTTGCAGGTTGTGCCCCGGGAAGTGGGTCTTATAGTAGGTGTCGCCGGCCAGGTAATCGGTAAGGAACCTCAACCCGATAATATAAGTCATGAATCGGGCCGAGAAAGCGAGATGCAATATTTCAGTCTCCGTAAGGAATTCACCTGCTGTTTCGATGAATCCTTTGCTGTATGCGGCGAACAGATCCAGGTCGATGTCCACCTTACGCAGATCGGCCTCATCCTCGGCTCCGGTGTTAGTCCCGGTCCTGATGGCATCGCCGAAGTCGTACAGCACATAGCCTGGCATCACCGTATCGAGGTCAACAATGCAGACTGCCTTGTCGTTCCGGTCAAAGAGGATATTGTTGAATTTGGTGTCGTTATGTGTGACTCTTAGAGGGATCTCCCCTGAGCGGCCCAGCCTGAGAATAGTGTGCATCTCATCCGCCCTTTCTTCAATAAACCGTATTTCGTAATGAGTTTCAGCCACTCTTTTGCAGGGATCATCGGCACAGACTTTGCGAAAGGCAGCAAGTCTCGTTTCGATATTGTGAAAATCCCTTAGAGTTTCTGCCAGATGGCCGGCATCCATATCGGAAGTCAGACTAAGGAACAAGCCAAAGGCTTTCCCGCCTTCATAAGCCAGTTCCGGACCGGGCACCAGGTCATAGCTCCTGCTGCCTTCGATGAAATTGAACATCCTCCAGTAGTTCCCGTCTTTATCCTTAAAGAAAAACAAACCGTTCCTGGTCGGGATGAGGTTTAGGCCCACAAACCCGGGACTGGCCGTGCTTGACTGTAGTTTATTTGAGACATGCCTGGTTACTTGCATGATGTTATCAGTAAGCATTGGAACATCGGTAAAGATCCTGTGATTTATCCGCTGAAGCAGGTATTCAGGCGATCGGGCAGTAGCTGAAGTGATACGGTATGAATCGTTTATATGACCTGAACCGGTTCGTTCAATCCCGGCAGGCTGTCCCTGGATCATAAACTCAGACAGGATATCAGTTAGTTCAATCATTTTTGGTTTGAAGGATGGTGTAAATTAATAATAAGATGATTACAAAAGCAAATATAAACTGAATCTGTGTTTAAACAATCGAGGTCAGGTCTAATGGCGGTCATTTCATTGATTTTGAGACCGGGAGAACCAAAAACAAAAGAATGACGTATATTTGTTAAATCTGCAAAGAAGCAATAACATAATGCCGGGCAGAAGTTGATCATGAAAGATACCCATACCAAATCAGCTTCTGAAACCCTTCGCGAAAAGGCCGAAGACTTGCTGAAAAAAAAGCCGGTCAGCCAGTCAACCCACCAACTCCTCAATTCCTTAGATGCCGAGACATTGAAACTCATCCACGAGCTGGAGGTACATCAGTTTGAACTGGAGCTGCAAAACGAAGATCTCCTGAAGTCAAGGTATGCGGCTCACGCTGCCGCCGAAAAATATACTGCATTATACGATTTAGCACCAAGCGGTTATTTTACACTTTCAATTGATGGAACGATTCTCGAATTAAACCCGAGCGGGGCAGCGATGCTTGGAAAGAATCGCCCTAATTTAAAGGCCAGCCGGTTTGGTTTTTTTATTTCTGATGACACAAGACCGGTATTTAATCTATTTCTTGATAAGGTATTCAGTAATAAGTCCAAAGAAACCTGCGAGGTGACCTTGCTTACCAAGAGCAACTTACTAATTTATAATGTTTGTAGCTGCGGAGAATAATGCGTATATTTGACGCATAAAGTGCGGAGTATGGACAAATACATACATCAACTTAAGAGTTGGCCTCAGTTTAACTGGAATAATGATGATCTGCTTTGTCTGCTTGGAAAAGTTCGTAACAGGCAGGGGAAGTTGGTTGGCCGGATGGAAGCGCTTGGCTTTAATCTGAGAAAAGAGGCCGTTCTGGAAACAATTACACTGGATATTCTAAAATCGACGGAAATAGAAGGAGAAGTGTTAAATCCCGATCAGGTTCGGTCTTCATTAGCCCGACGATTAGGAATGGACATTTCGGGTTTGGTTCCGTCTGACAGGAACGTGGAAGGAATAGTTGATTTAATGTTCGATGCTACTCAGGATTATGATAAACCCCTGACTTCAGATAGATTGTTTGACTGGCATTCCTCACTGTTCCCAATAGGTAAAAACGGGATTTCCCGAATCACTATCGGCGCCTGGCGAAAAGACTCTGCTGGACCGATGCAGGTAGTATCCGGTGCAATTGGAAAAGAAAAAGTACACTTTCAGGCTCCGGATGCAACAAGACTTGAAAGTGAAATGATTGCATTCATTAACTGGTTTAATAAGGACGAAAACCTTGATCCGGTAATAAAAGCCGGTGTCGCTCATCTCTGGTTTGTAAGTATTCATCCATTTGATGATGGAAATGGAAGAATGGCACGCGCTTTGGCCGACATGTTACTGGCAAGGGCTGATGGCAGTCCTCAACGTTACTACAGTATGTCGGCTCAAATCAGACTGGAACGAAAAGGGTATTATGACATCCTTGAAAAAACGCAACAAGGAAATCTTGATATTACTGATTGGCTGAAATGGTTTCTGAATTGTTTATTGAATGCGCTTAACTCGACTGAGACTATTCTCGCTAAGGTCCTTCTGAAGGCAAAATTTTGGAATTTACATGCTGAAACAGCATTGAATGACAGGCAAAAACTAATGCTCAATAAGCTTTTAGATGGTTTCGCAGGGAAACTGACAACTTCAAAATGGGCGAAAATTACGAAGTGTTCAGCCGATAGCGCACTACGTGATATTCAGGATTTAATAAACAAAGGGATATTACGTAAGGAGACTTCGGGCGGAAGAAGCACAAATTATGAATTCACAATTAAATAGTATGAAAAAGTCAGATTAGTTTGATTAATTCATAGATGTTAATCAGCGATATTCATTCCTTCAATCCTTCATTCCTTCCTTCATTATCTCACCCGCCTTCCTTATCCTTACCGCATCCACAACCTCACACCCGTATTCCGAAAAGTCGGGTTTTCCCATTTTAACATTATCCCTGATAAATTTCATTGAACTGGGAACTTTTTTTGTCAGGTACATGTGAAATTCAGAAGCCCCTGTCAAATCAATAGCCTCACGCAGATTGTGTTCCTTTATGCCATGTCCGGGCATAATGATGATGCGGCCGGCAGCCCGGGAAATAAGTTCACTGATCAAAGGGGCTCCGAGCAGGGCACTGTCGCTTTGTCCTGAAGTGAGTACCCTGTCGATACCCAGAGAGATAAGGTCGTCGATAGCTTTGAAAGGATCGGCGGTCATATCGAAAGCCCGGTGGCAGGTGACCTGCATGGGACGGGCAAGTTCAATAAGCTGTCGCATGCGGGCTACGTCGATTGAACCATCAGGGGTAAGTATCCCGAAAACAACACCGTCGGCCCCCAGATCCTTTGCCATTACGATATCATGTTTCATGATCTCAAATTCATCATCGGAATAAAGGAAATCGGCTCCCCTGGGGCGTATCATCACCATGATAGGGATATGCAGCTTCTGCCTGGCAAACTGTATCGCCCCGGCGCTGGGGGTACACCCGCCTTCCATCATGTTCTCGCAGAGTTCCACGCGCTGAGCGCCGCCGGCTTGTGCGTTAATCGCCGAGACGGCAGAATTCACGCAGGCTTCAAGTAGTTTTGTCATATGTTGAACATGTTAAAATAAGTTTCCAGTCTACCACCATCTGCTGAGTCCCATCCCTTCGGTACAGTTTGTGCAGATGCCGATTGTTTTTCTTGTTTTTAATATTTGATGGCGGAAGGCATCGTACTCTTTGCTCTTCCATATTCCTTTGAAATCCTTTGCCTGATATTCTCCCATCTGGTGAAGTGCATCCTTGTCGAAACAGCAGGGAACCACACGGCCGTCCCAGGTAATTACACAACTACTCCACATGCGGAAACAATGCCCCGGCAAAGTGTTTTTTATCCTGTATCTCCCACGGCCTGCATATCTTGAATATTTTCCATTATTGGGCATCAGCGGATTGCCATTGCTGAAATCATTGAACTGGGCCGACTTGAGCTCAACCTTATCGCCTCCCCATTCCAGGCCTTTTCTGCGGATTTCGCTCAGCTGGTGCTGGTTTGATTTCAATACCAGGAACTGTATGATGATTTCGGGGGTTTTGCTGCCGGCCGACTTCCTTGCCTTGGCAAGATTCCGGATGCCTTCCGTCACGGTATTCAAAGATCCTCCGACCCGGTATGATTCATAGGCAATCTGATCAGTGCCGTCGACTGAAATGATCAGGCGGTTAAGGCCAGATGCCACCGTGGCTTCGGCATTCTTTTTGTCGAGAAAGTGCCCGTTGGTTGATGAACTCACAAAGATCCCTTTTGAACGGGCATACGAAACGAGGTCAGTGAAATCAGGGTTCAGATAGGGTTCACCCTGGAAATACAGAGTAAGCCAGGCGAGTTGAGGGCTAAGCTCATCAACAAGGGAACGGAACAGGGGAGGGTCGATGAATCCTGAAGGCCGGCTGAGTTCTTTCATCCCGCTTGGGCATTCGGGACAGTGAAGGTTGCAGCGGTTTGCAGGTTCAATGGAGACGGCAGCGGGCATGCCAAAATGAACCACATGCCGGAAAATACGCGATAAAAGATATCCGCAAACAAGCTGAAAAAAATTAAAGATCCGCGGTAATGTGAAAAGGTTCAAGGCAGCAGATTTTATTCAGCCTCTTCTTCGATGCCTTCCGGCTCCGGAACATGATAGTGGTGCTTCTCTTTCTTTTTCTTTTTGTGCTTTGCAACGAAGTCCCTGCCCAGTGTAATAAACTTGCCGACCACCGTTGTAGTTGTACTTACTTCATCAATGAGTGTTCCCATCAGGTTGCGGAACGTAAGTAAGCGAACCAGGTTCTGGTAATTGAACTTGATTCCTTCTTCCCTGCGGGAAATCTCCATTTGCAGTTTTTCCTTTTCCCGATGCAGATCTTTGAGTGACTCAATCTGGTTCAGCCTTACTTTATATGGTTCATTAGTTCTCATCGTCATCCTCCATTATTATTTTTGCAAGACGTTTTATCATCGGATTGATGAACAATTGATGCCGCAACCAGTATATTAACATTCCGACGACAAAATAAAAAGCCACAACAATGAGAGCACCCACCGAAGTGGGTCCGACTTCTTCGCCATACCAGAATACAAAGGCAAAAGAGATAAATAAAAGCAGGAAATTGGCCAGTATAAAAAAGATTACCGAGATCAGCAGGTATGAAGCGAGTTTGGCGATCTTTTCGGTGAAAACAAGTTTGATGTAGTCGATCCTCAGGTTGATATAGTCCTTCACGTTTTCGGTGAGCGAACTTACATTATCGGATATGCGGTTTGGTTCCATGATAAATTTAGTTTAGTTTTCTGAAAACAATCAGGCGGCTGGCGTTGCTTCGCGGCCTGAAGCTTCAGCCTCTTCATCTGTATTTTCAGATGAAAGAATCTCTTTAAGTTCTTCAAAGCTGGCAGGAAAGCCATCTTCTAGCTTGTCGGCAATTTCGAGAAACTTGTCCTTGAGTTTTTTTCTTGTTTTGGATCCTTTTTCAGGAGCAATCAGCATGCCAATGCCGATACCCAGGGCAAGCCCGGCAATTGCAGCAATCAGGATGTTTGACCTACCAGCCATAGGTGTAGTTTTAGTACCGGGTTTAATATTTCATTTCTTTTATGAGCCTGAAGTTACTGAGAAATTCAGTAGCTACAATTTTAAGAAAGCCGTATGCAGGAACGGCCACGATCATCGCGGGAATGCCTCCCATACCTGCGGCGGCGATTACCACAAGAAAAATCTCAACCGGGTGGGCTTGTACACTCTTTCCCTGAATGAAAGGCTGAAAAACATTGTTGTCAACGGCCTGAACAACCAGCATAGCGATCGCGATTTTTAATGCCATAGGTCCAACCTGGTCGTAATTGCCTGAACTGATAACTCCTGTAATTCCAAGCAATACTCCGGTGATGACTGCAATAATTCCGCCGATGTAGGGAATGATGATAATAATTCCTGCAAAAAAGGCGATCACCAATGCCCCCTGCACCCCAACGATGAGCAGGGCGATAGAATAGGTTAGTATATTCGCCATTACCTGAATGATCAGTCCGATGAAATACCTGGATAAGAGTTTCTTGCTTCGGACCATGATATTTTTTGTCTGTTCTTCATATTTCTGCGGAATGATCAGAAGCATCAGTTTTGGCATCATGGTAACATCGTAAAGGAAGAAAAACGAGAGGAACAGGATAGAAAACAGGTTAAAGAAAAAGGAGCCGGTAAAAGAAATAAGCGACGACAGAACATTTGAAAAAACGTTGAAGTCGATCAGCTTCAGAATCATTTCTTTAAGCGAAGATTCAATGGTAGCGCCTTTGGGTATTATTCCATATTGAAGGATGACCGATTGAAGCCATTGAATCTGGGGCTGAAAGTATAGCGCCAGTTTTTGAGTGTCGATTTGGGATATCATACTGGCTTCACGCAGAACCAGTGGAATAAAAAATGAAAACAGTCCGAACATTATAATCATCATCAGGGTCAGTGTGATAGCCACACTAAGCCCGTGAGGAAACCGAACCTTTCCGATTTTTATTTTTCTAAAAAGCTCAACCAGAGGAGTACCTACAATAGATATCACCATGGCTACAATGATGAAAATAACGATCTCAGAGAAATACCAGATCAGGAAGCCGATTGCACCGATGATCAGCAGGATGAAAAACAGCTTGTAACGGTTATACAAATCCGACATTGAAGTTTTTTCTACAAACCTAATGGTTTTTTACCGGAAAGTCAAGAGAAAAATATGCAGCAACTTCATCTTTATAAGTCCGGTTGGCATGAAGCCGTTCCTGGCTCAGTATGTAATTCTTTGCGCCCGGCAGATTTCCTTCGCTTACCGATGCAGCATAGTATTCTTTGTCCCAGCTGAATCGTTTTACGGTAAGTTCTTTCGATTTTATCCACTGTGAAGCTTCAGAGCGCAGCTCCTTTACGATAGTTTCCAGGCTTTGTTCACTTCTGAGCCTCACCAGACAGTGAATGTGGTCGATCCAACAGTTAATCACGCCCAGTTCAATGTTTCTCTTTACCGCCGCGGCTTGCAGGTGATCGAGGAATTCCTGCCGCGAGCCATTTGAAAACAAGGTATGCCGGCCTCTGATCCCCCACACGGCATGTACCCAAATCTTGGTTTGTGTCATACGTTTTTTATACTTAATCCGCCATCCGCCAAAAAGTGATACAAAAAACGCAGAAAATTATAATTTATCGATGATCAGAAAAGCAAACACTATGAAAATGTACAGGTTACCGATCAGGAAAATCAGCCTGAAACTGATACTTCGGGCGATGAACAGCTGATAACCGATGAACAGAACAACAAAAAAGTTGACTGACGCAAGCAGATATCTCAGATTGACAACATGAACCATGATGAACCAGGAAAAATACAGAGTGATGACCGATGCAGCGAGGAGCCAGGCCAGGATGGTAAGTTTCATCATCACAGGCGAGAAGGTATCGGAAAGTACAGGAAACCCTGCTTTTTTATATTCATCCTGGTGTTTCAGCGCGATGAGCCAGAAATGAGGCATCTGCCAGATAAAAATGAATACCGAAAGGAACACTGCAACGGGATCATTGGGTTTGCCTCCGGCTGCAATCCATCCCATCAGGATTGGGATTACTCCGGTGAGCGCTCCGGGGATTACGGCAAAGGCGGTTTTTCTTTTTAACAGAGTGTATACACCGTTGTACCAGAGTACATTGAAAATTCCCAGGGAGAAAAGCATAAGACTGCCTTCCAGGATGAGAACGATAAAACCGGAGATAAGAAAAATGTTGGCTGTCCTGAGGCCGTCGGAAGTAGTCAGCTGCCTGGAAGGGATCGGTCTTGACCTTGTCCTTTCCATCTTTTCATCAAACTCCCATTCCTGGTATTGGTTCAGGGCCGAGGCTCCCGCTGCAAGCAGAAAAATACCAATCATAGGCCACAAAAGCGAAACCGGCACCCCGCCTGCACAGATTACCGCTGAAGCCAGTGCAGAACAGCTCACTGCAATAGTAACCCCCGGACGGATCAGCTGGATGTAAGGACGTAACGACAAATACCTGAAGCTAAGGATTGTTATTTGATTGACTTGAGATAATCGATGATTTTGCTGACTTCATCATCGCTGATAATGCCTTTATAGGATTTCATTACCCCTTTTGGAAGGCCTTTTACCAGATCTTTGTCAGGTTCGTAAATACTGGTCCTGATATAGGCCTCATCGACGGTTACGGCATGTTCTTTCCCATCGGTTATCACGACACTTTCTTTACCGTACAGGCCTTTGAATGATGTGCTTACAAGTTTGGAGCCGTCAATGGAATGGCAGCCTGTGCAGGCATTCTTTTTTATTACTGAAAGACCTTCCGGCTCGATACCCTTTTTAGGAAGGGCATTGATCCATGCCAGGTATTCTGCATCAGACACAACTTTTATCTTGGCTTCCATGTATGAATGGTTCATGCCACAGTACTCGGCGCAAAGTACAAAGTATTCACCAGCTAAAGTGGGTATAAACCACATCTGGTTTGTTTTCCCCGGAACGCAGTCTTCCTTCTGACGGAATGCAGGTACATAAAAACTATGAATGACA
>CAIWXI010000142.1 GCA_903916595.1 uncultured Bacteroidales bacterium
ATTCCAAAACTTACTAAAACAGCTACAAAAAGGATTTTTACGATATTTTTCATGGAGATATTGTTATTTGTTAATGACTTTGGTTACAAAATTCTGGCTTGCTGTTGCAACGTGAATGATATATACTCCTGTTGAAAGCGGCGCTTCAATGCTGCTGATGCCATTGATCATTTGTGATTGACTGCGGATGACTTGTCCGATAGCATTATATACGGTGATGCTGGCAAGATGGCCCTGCATTGAGGGTAGATCAAGGTAGATCCTGCCGTTGCTGATGAATGCCCTGCCGCTGACGGCTGCAGTGTTTTCCTGAACACCTGTGACTCCGTTAAAATGAAGTACGAAACGGTCGGAGGCGCTGCCGCTTTGGTAATTGAAAGTATACACCGGCCCGGCTTTTAGATTTACCATTTTGCTTAGGGTTTTATCTTCAAGATAGATGCTGGATGCAGGATGGAAGGATTCCATACCGCTGGCGGTAAAGCTGACATCCGAACTAGCATTGAACGTAAAATCCAGTGGCACGGTGACCGGTTCTGCGCTCAGCGGGAGGCTGTTGATAGCCAGGTTTATGTTATCCGCAGTCACAGAAGACATTTGCGGAGCATCTTCTCCGCCGATCATTTTGAATGCATCCCATTCCCCGTCGAATCCGGTTGTGGCGCCATCGGCAAAACGAACTACAATTTCATCGCTGTAAGTACCGGCATCGGCATGAATTCTTAACAGGTCAGCGATGGTCTCATTATTTTTCAGAAATGAGACCGAATTATGTACCCGCACATTATTGTCCATAGTCAACACTGGGCTTGCAGCATTGGCATGAACAAAGAAAGCCTGTCCGGGTGCGATATACCGGCTTCCGCCGTTGGTTCCGGTACCACCCACGAATGCGGCATAATTGGCAGTGGCCCACACATACTCAGCATTATCAATTTGGGTCTTTGTCCATCCGCTTGCAGCATTCCAATCGATAGAGGAGGGATAGGGATTGGGCACGAGGTTTATACCTTTGTTGCTGGCAGCTGCTCCGCTTGTAAAGGAAGTTGTTGCAGTAAAGGAACCATTGTTCATGAGGCCTGCAAAGTTGTAAGTCTGGCTTGCTCCCGGATAATATACCATGTAACCGCGTGTTACATTAAGAGAGTTTGTGGTGGAGATTCCCATATTGACCCAGCCATTGTCGACAGGGTTTGTTTGTGTTTCGTCAAAATAGTAGAGATACGAACCCGCGAAAAGGTTGCTGGTAGGGGCAGCAGCAGCAGTAAGGGGAACCGAAACCAGATGATAAACATTATTGGTGAGGGTTGCGCTGCCGGCAATGTACCTCTGGATGGTGGCGTTTATACCGGCCGTATTATGCATCAGGGAGCCGGTGCCGGCCACAGTGGATTGTATGATAATTCCGCTGTTGCCTGCGCTGTTGGTCAGCGTACCGCTCACCGTCAGCGCTTTGCCCGGGGCGATTGTGAGTACGGCACCTGAGTTTATGGTAAGGTTGTTACAAATGGCAGGTGTGCCGGGAGCCTCATTCACAATCGGCTGGTTTGACGGGGCGCTGGGGATGATTACATTTGCAGATGAAATTGGTGCAGAGATGGGACTCCAGTTGCCGGAAGTGTTCCAGTCGGTTGAAGTACTTCCGGTCCAGGTTTTTGTTAAATCCTGCCACTCATATGCCCCCATGGTTGGGGTAGCTGCCCTGGTGGTTCCGGCATAATCGGTAGCATAGCCTGTAATTGTTGTTCCGGGAAGCGCTGCTGAGGGAATATAATTTGCCGCTGAGGTGCCGCCTGCATTGGCAAAAGACGGATTGGTATTTAAACTATTGGCATCCTGCGTTGTGGCGGTTTTCCAGAGGGCAAGTGTCGTTATGTCTGACCCGCTGAAATATCCAAGCACACCTCCTGTTCCCGGCGCATAATAATCATTGTAGTTCTGGGTTAAACCGGTTCCGCTTGGGTTTGTATAAAAGTATGCAGCATAATGTTTTCCCGTTGCCCCGCTGTTCGATCGGGCATTGTCGAAAATATTATTTCTGAAATCCCTTGTGTTGTTGTTTATTCCCTCACTGTACAGCGCATAACTGTTCAACGCTCCTGAGGCAGGTGTTCCGTTTATATATACCGTATTGAAATAAAGATTGTTGTTCTGGCCAGCTACACCTGTTTCGTAAATGCCGTAAATAGTTGTAATGGTATTTCCGCCAGCGAAATGATATTGTTGGACCAGGTTGTTGCCCCTGCATATCCTGTTGCAATTTGTACCCCATAGATATTTGCGGTAGTCGAGCCACCCGTTGCAGCCAGACTGGTAATAAAGTTTTTTGAAACGGTACTGGCTGTTAACCCTACATTGCAATACAAACCTGTCACTACACTTCCAGTGTTATAGGAAGTGGCATTGGTCAGATTGGCAATGGTATTGCCCGAGATTGTATTCGCACCGGTTGCTGAACAACGTATACCGTATACTGTTTGTGAAGCCGCAGAAGAGGCTGATGTG
>CAIWXI010000143.1 GCA_903916595.1 uncultured Bacteroidales bacterium
AAATGGTGAAATGGTGAAATGGTGAAATGGTGAGATGGTGAAATGGTGAAATGGTGAAATGGTGAAATGGTGAAATGGTGAAATGGTGAAATGGTGAAATGGTGAAATGGTGAAATTATAAGGAGTGAGGTATTTTGCAAAGATGCGAACGATTTCACCATTTCACCATTTAAAAGGACATCATTCCCCCTATATAATCGAAAATAAACCCTGTCATCTCCAAAATCAGGCTTATTCCAGGGACTTTGCGGTAAGGGACTTTATCTCCTGAACCTGCAGCAGACACAAGCTTTTCGGAATAATTCAGTATCCCTGCCATACCTGTATAGTTGATGGTTCCCGGTTTGTCGAAAGGGGTGTGGTAATCCTGGTGAAGCCCGGTAGTGAGATAGAGAACAGGTATGCCTTTCCTGTAAAAGGACTCCTGGTCGGAAAAGGGCAGTGAGGGGGCAATCTTCTTCAGGTGAAAACCGGGGTGTTTTACTTCCCTGTAAAGCTTCTTCCAGAGAGGGGAACTCCCCACGGCCTCTGCAGTTAACTGCAATCCTTCACATCCCAGTCTGCCGATCATATCGAAGTTTACCATGAAATTCACTGAATCCCTGAACGACGGCCTCATGTCCCTGACAAAGAATTCCGATCCGTACAATCCTTTTTCCTCGGCAGAGAAGAAAATTACAAGGTAGTTGTTCTTCTTATCCATGTGCGCTGAATAATATCTTGCAAGCTCCAGTATTCCTGCAGTTCCGCTTGCGTTGTCATCGGCACCAACACAATAAGCCCCGTTGTACTTCCGGTCCGTGCTTTTACCCACATGATCATAATGAGCACCCAGTATGATGGTCCGTGGGGCCCGGTTGTCGATATAAGCGGTTATATTATGATAAGTCTGAGTGCTCCTGTTTATATACACTGCCATGGTTACAGGCTCAGACCTGTGCTCCCGGATAAAGTCAGCGACCTCCTGTGTAACATATATCACCGGTATCCCGAGTGTGTCGTTCAGGGAAAAATCAAACAGGCTTTTCCCGTAAAGACCGGGCTTATTGTAGAAAATAATGCCGGCGGCTCCCTTTTTAACTGCAATTGCCAACCTGAATGCAGGGCTGAGGTCATTCCTCAAAGATTTATCGCCTGAGAGTTTGGCCGGTGCACCAAGATTGATCAGTACAATCTTCCCGCCAGGATCCATTATGTCTTTATAATCGTCAATCCCAGCCCCAGGTATAACCAGCCCAAACCCTGCATCCACACATAATGAAGTCAGCGAATCTCCGGCTGAGTATGTACACAGACCGAAATCATATCTCCAGTTGAACGATTTACCGGAAATCCTCAGATGAGGAGTTTTTCCAAACTTCATATACCCATGGGTGAAGGGCTGGAGATAGACCCCCCCCTGCCAGGGAGGAATCCCTGCTTCCTTCAGCCTGCTGATGAGGTAAGTACAGGCCTTTTTTTCGCCGGGCATGCCTGCTTCCCGGCCTTCAAGGGAGTCGGAAGCCAGGACATAAATATCGTGACGGATACGCTCCCGAACAGAGGAATCAGAGAAGCTGAATTGGGCAAAAGCCTGAAGGCAAGGGATACACGCCAGTAAAAACAAGTAGAAGAAGCGCATAGAGTGTGTGTTAATGGATGGGGATGCAGGATGCAGGATGCGGGATGCGGGATGCAGGATGCGGGATGCGGGATGCGGGATATCCTGCATCTTGCATCTCAGATCTCTTTCAGTACTTCCAGTGTCAGATCCCAGAATTTCTTCACCGAAGGGATGTGTAGTCTTTCGTCGGGTGAATGGGCTCCTTTAATGGTAGGACCAAATGAGATCATATCCATTCCCGGATAAATCGCGCCAATCAGTCCGCATTCAAGGCCTGCATGTATAGCGAGTACTTCAGGCTTGTTCCCGAAGAGTTTTTTGTAAGAATTCACGGTAAGCTTGAGAATCTCCGAACCTGGATCAGGTTTCCATCCCGGATATCCTGTTGAATGTTCAACATATGCTCCAACAAGGCTGAAAACACTGGCCACCATATCTCCGGCATCTTTTTTAGATGATTCAACAGAACTACGCTGGCTTGTCGTGATGAAGACCATCCCGTCTTTTTCTTTTACGGAAGCCAGGTTTGTTGAGGTTTCCACGAAATCGGGAATCTCCCGCGACATGGCCAGCACCCCGTGGGGACAGGCATACACTGCATTCAACACAGACGTCTGCAAGGTTTTTGTCCATACTGCAGAAGGTGCGGATGTGATGGAAACGTCAAATTTAAGTTCCCGTTCGGTCACATGAAGTTCTCCAACCAGGTCATTTTGGAAAGCTTCTGCTGCTATTACAAATGAATTGGCTTTGGCAGGGGGCAGCAATACCACTGCAAAACCTTCCCTGGCAAGGGCATTCCGGAGGTTACCGGCATCATATGAAGCGATGCGGATTCCGAAATCTCTATCGGCATTCCAGAGAAAACGGTTCAGCAGTTTGGTCGCATTGCCTAGGCCTTTGTTAATGTCATCGCCCGAGTGGCCACCTTTCAGGCCGGTTATGCTTACCATGTACGCCGGCCATCCTGAAGGGCCTTCTTCAGTGGTCAGTGGCAGGCTGGCTACAGTGTCTTTTCCGCCGGCACAGCCTATAAACACCTGTCCTTCATCTTCCGAATCGAGGTTGATCAGCACACGGCCCCGCAGAAGATCAGCTTTAAGACCGAACGCTCCGGTAAGCCCCGTTTCCTCATCAATCGTGAACAAGGCTTCAACAGGCCCATGGGCAATATTGTTTGCCTCGAGTATCGCCAGCTGAGCAGCGATCCCTATCCCATCATCGGCCCCAAGTGTGGTCCCGCTCGCCTTCACCCATTCACCTTCCACGCGGGGAACGATAGGATCATGATCAAAATCATGCACTGTATCGGAGTTCTTTTCACAAACCATATCGAGATGCGACTGAAGGATCACCGTTTTATGGTTTTCATAGCCCGGAGAGGCATTTTTGCGTATCAGTATGTTCCCGCATTGATCTTTTATACAGACAAGCTTTTGCCGTTCAGCAAAAGCGACAAGCCAGGACGTTATTTTTTCTTCTTTCTTTGAAGGGCGAGGTACTTTGCAGATCTCCGAGAAATAAAACCACAGCCTTTCGGGTTTGAGCTGTTCGGGTGAGTTTTCCATTGTAAATATTTTATATACCTGCAAATGTATAATTTTTTTACTTTTACTTTCGCAAAGAATTTGTCGGCAGCAGCTGAAAACGATTCATCAGACTATCGCTACATGGAGAATGAAAAGAAACAAAATGAAGGAGCAAGATCCGGTATGAGGCTGCTCAGCAAAGGAGGCCTCGCGATTCGCTACACCCGCTTCTTTATACTGGCATTTCTGCTTGTTTTCAGCATCGCTTTTTATTACACTTTTGTATATACCCGTGCCATTCTTGACGCTGATGCAGTGCAGAGGGCTTCGGATATTACCGACCTCACTATTTCGAGGATCAGCAATGTGATTAAGCCTGTTGAGCAGGTTCCATACACCCTTGCCTCGGCGCTGGAGAACGACAAACCCGATTACCCCATGGTCCTTGATCTGGCCAGGGAATTTGTTCTTGACGATACGGTTGTGTTTGGAAGCGCCATCGCGTTTGAGCCCTATATGTATAGCAAAAAGCTATACAGGTATTGCCCTTATGCTTTTGAAACCCGCAACGCAATCATCGGGAAAGACCTTTCCTCTCCTGAATATGATTATTTTACCAAGGACTGGTACCGTATTCCGAAGATGCTTCAAAAGGCAGTATGGTCCGAACCGTATTATGATAAGGGAGGAGGAGACACGCTGATGTGTACCTATTCCGTCCCTTTTTACCAGTGGATTAACCATAATCGTGTTTTTGCCGGTGTGATCACGATGGATATCTCACTCCACACTTTCCAGAATATTCTGAAATCGGCAAGGGTATCGCAGACAGGATTCAGTTACCTGATGTCGCGACAGGGAAAGCTGATCACACCGATTAAAGAAAAATATCTGAATACGGATATCCGCAAGCTGATCCTCCGGAAACAGGGCCGGGCCACCGATTCGGTTATTGACAAGATGCTCAGGGGAGAAAGGATGTTCGTTAAAATTACCGATCTGGAACTTGTAAAAGTACCAAGCCTGATCTATTCGGCACCCGTACCCCATACCAACTGGATCTTTGCTATCACTTTTCCAACAATGGAACTTTACGGCGGAATGTATGATTTCTTTTGGAAACTGACTATCATTTTCCTTGTCAGCCTGTTTGCCATGACGATCATTACCATCCTGATAACCGGAAAATTCACTAGACCTATCAGCCGGCTTGTAGAAGCAACCCACCGCATAGGGCAGGGGGATTTCGGGACGGTTATGCCCATTTACCGTTCAAAGGATGAGATCTCCCAGTTAACCAATGCTTTTTCGCAAATGAAGGAAGAACTGGTGCATTATATCAGTAACCTGCAGGAGGCCACGGCCGCTCGCGAGAAAATGGAAGGAGAACTGAGTGTGGCGCATGATATTCAGATGGGGCTTCTTCCCAAGACCTTTCCGGTAAGGGACGATTGGGATCTGGCAGCTCTTCTGGATCCGGCCCGTGCCGTGGGTGGAGACCTGTACGATTTTTATTTTCTGGATGACGACCATCTCTTTATTGCCATCGGTGATGTTTCGGGAAAAGGAGTACCGGCCTCTCTCTTTATGGTTAGCGCCCGCACCTTATTCCGTTCAAGAATTTCCTTGCGTGAGCCACTGAACCAGAGTGTTTACGAGATCAACAAAGAAATTTGCAGGGAGAATCCCAATCAGATGTTCGTGACTTTTATCGCAGGTATTGTAGACCTGAAAAACGGGAGTATGACGTATTGCAATGCCGGACATAATCCGCCTTTCCTCGTGAGGCCTTCAGGCAAAATTGAGAAAATGAAAGAAGTCCATGGGATTCCGCTGGGGATTTTTGAGCATACCACGTATTCCTCTGCTACTATTTTATTTTCACCCGGGGATGCATTCTTATTGTATACCGATGGAGTGACGGAGGCTTTAAACAGTGCCGGAGATTTCTATGGAGAGGAGCCCATGCTTGATATTGTGGCACAGAATCATGACCTTTGCCCGTCGGAACTCATAAGGCGGCTTGAAAGCGATGTAGTAGATTTCATGAAAGGGGTTGATCAGGCCGACGATATAACCCTGCTGATTTTAAAGTCAAAACAGATCCCTACACAGGATACTAAAGCTACGGAAGTGAAGCAGATCCGTTTACAAAACCAGCTGGGAGAGCTGAATCGATTGGTTGCCACTCTTGAACAGGTCGCCGAAGAATGGGAAATTCCGCCCAAGGCATGCATGGAGCTAAACCTGATTCTGGAAGAACTTTTTACCAATGTAGTATTCTACGCCTTTGACGATGGGGGTGATCACGAGATTGTGGTCACGTTTAAACGTATCGTTCACGGAATTGTTGAAATTATTCTTGAAGATGACGGAAAGGAATTCAATCTGCTTGAGAAAGACACCAGCGACGCGGTTAACCAAACTATCGACGAGCGTAAGATTGGCGGACTTGGCATTCATTTTGTAAAGCAGCTGGTGAATGAAATCCGCTATGAGCGCATGGATGGAAAAAATATCGTACATTTAATCCGCAATTATTAACACAAAAATAAATTTATGGAACTGATTGAGAAGAATACGGAGAAGTGCATCATTATTGGCATTAAAGGAAGGTTAGATACCATCAATTACAGCATTTTGGAGAAACGGCTTATGGAACTCCTTGATCAGAATGTAACAAAGATCATGGTTAATTGTTCGCAGATGGATTATGTAAGCAGTTCGGGACTGAGGATACTGCTGATGGCCCTGAAAAGAATAACTATGGTCAAAGGTAAATTCGTGCTTTGCAGTTTGCAGGAGAACATCCGCGAAATATTTGAAATATCAGGTTTCACTTCAATATTCGAGATTTATCCCAATGAGGAAGATGCCCTCAACGCTTTTTGATGGCTTATTATATCCATTTTAAAGATCCGAACTCAGAGGAAATGGTACGTTATCTTTCCTCTGTGCCCACTTGCCCGGGAACGTGTTTTTTTATGGATATCAACCGTTCTACCGATATGAAATACCTTGGCGGGCTGACCGACTGGGGCAGAAAACTCAATAACACCTTTAATTTCCTGTCGCTGCTGAATGATTTTCCCGAAAACATCGTAAAAGGGATAGGCGATGAGATTATGCTATTCATTCCGGATGATGTTCTGAAGTCAAAGCCGGCTATCAATTCATACTATTTACTACTTGAGGAGATTTATGCCACCTTATATAATATAAGGCATTACCCAGTTGTGGATACTTTCCTGGATTGTAAAGTGGCCATACATTACTGTACCGAGGTCTACAACATCACATATTTTGAAGGAGCTAACGATTATTACGGTTCCGACGTCGATCTTACCGCGCGCCTGATGACCAAGGGTATTGAAAGCCGCATTGTGCTAAGCGAGAAGTTTCTGATGAAGGTGCATGCCGATCTGGCGGCCCTGGGTCTTCCGGATAATTCGGGATGTCTCGGGCGGTTGTCGGGAAGTTTTCTTGAGAATTTCAAAGGTGTGCCGGTAAGTACGATGTACAGGGTGATAGATGTGGAATGAAAATTAAATGGTGAAATGGTGAAATGGTGAAATGGTGAAATGGTGAAATGGTGAAATGAATGTTACTATATACATACTTCTCGTCGCAACGGTAATCGCGAGTGGTTCGCTGGTATTTCTGATTCATCGGGATGACCAGAAGCTGCTTAAGCTAATGCTGGCATTTTCGGGTGCCTTCCTGATCGGGATATGTTTCATGATTCTCGCGCCGGAAGTTTTTTCGAAGCAAGCTCCATTGGCAGGCTTGTTTGTTTTAATAGGATTCCTTATTCAGCTTGCTCTTGAGCTGATTACCGACGGAGCCGAGCACGGTCACCATCACGTACATAAAGAAGGGGAGAAGGTTGCGCCATGGCTGCTTCTAACGGGTTTGTGCATTCACGCGTTCCTCGAAGGAATGCCATTGGTAAGCCATTTTGCAAAAGACGTTCAGCATTCGCTGGTGTTGGGTATCCTTATTCATAATATCCCGATTTCCTTAACTCTAATGGGGCTTTTCATGCATTATGGGCTTAAACCTGGTAAGGCTTTCGCTTTTCTGGGGATTTTCGCTTTGATGACTCCGCTGGGCTCTCTG
The DNA here is from genome assembly GCA_903916595.1 of uncultured Bacteroidales bacterium. Lineage (GTDB taxonomy): Bacteria > Bacteroidota > Bacteroidia > Bacteroidales > FEN-979 > CAIRDP01. The sequence continues at coordinate 7,252 of CAIWXI010000143.1, forward strand.
GCAGGGTTGGCTATTGAAAGCAATATCAGCGCATCACTTGATGTCTTTTTTACTTATAGCATGGCGGTGGTGATAGGAGTTTTTCTTCATGTTTCAACTTCAATCCTGTTTGAAGCGGAAGAGCATCATAAGTACAACTTCCAGAAATTCCTTACCATCTGCCTGGGTATACTTGTTGCATTCGGAGTTTCATTGCTTCACGTCTAACCCCATCCGCAGTCAATCCAAAAGAAATCGTAAATCGTAATTCGTACATCGTACATCGTACATCGTACATTTTTTTATATCTTTGCACCCGGATTAACAAACCAAATGCCCAGGTGGTGAAATTGGTAGACACGCTACTTTGAGGGGGTAGTGTCCTTAGGATGTGCAAGTTCGAGTCTTGTTCTGGGCACAGATAAATCATCGTAAAGACCCGTAGGTTAACAACTTACGGGTTTTTTTTATTAGGGCGGTTGTATCCTGGGTTGTATCTGTTTTTTAGCTTTTCTCCTGTTCAAAATTTTTTTCAAATTAGCCATTTTCATTAGGAGGTCACACAAGGTTAGATTTTTATCCCAATTTGAAAATCGACACCCGGTATCCTGGACATTTTTCAGCTGGAAGCCTTTATAGTTTTCAGCTGAATTTTGTTTAAGCGGATGAAGTTATAGGCTTCATAGCGGGTTCCAAAGGCATAGACGGCTTTGATGTTACCGGATGGGAAGTAGATTGTAAGAAAGAATCTAACACTGACCAGGGAGGAATTTTGAACTCAGGGAAATATAAATTTCCCTGCAGGTATTGGCACCTGCATGGAAACCCGAAATATTAAGACCAGGGGAATCAACCCCAGATCCAGATGCTAATAATCCAGGTTAATCAGTATAGACTGTATGAAATTGGAATTTAACTTCTGGCCGTCTTGGTTCGTGATAATGTTGTCGCTTGGTTCAATGAAGCCCAAAGTCGCCTGGTTATTGGCTCTCGTTATCGGCGGCAGCGTTTTTCTGTTTAATGTCTTTAGGAACAATAATTTTCAATCAATTCTTGCTCTTGTTTTCGCTTTTATTGGAGCATACGCCGGGGCTGGGCTTAGTAAAATTTTCGCTAAGAAAACCGCTTAACGACATTCATTCAGGCAAAACCGGCCATTATAACTTCCGCAATGCATATCTCAACCTTATCTCCCGCTCCCTGCTCTTATCGGCAATAAACACAATCGTACGGCCGTCGTCCAACAGAACAGGAAACTTATCTGCCACCGAACCTGATGAGAGTTTTGACCTGGAAACTTTAACCTGATGGTTTGATATCGCCATCCTGTTATCCAGGGAATCGCCATTTTTAACATGTCGAATGTTTTTCATGGTACCATCGCATTGATTGCACCGATAAAAGTAATGGGCAATTTGAAGGATGGGATGCGAGAGTGGTATGATTTATGAGCAGATGGCGGTGATAAGTATTTTCACCGACTCCCATCCGCCGTTCGTCGGGTCTTAACCACTGCCAGCCGAAAATCGCTGTTGCTCCCATTCGATCCGGTATATCTTTGCTTTATCAACCTCAAACAACAAACAAAATGAAAGCAACAACAATCATAATCGCAGCCGCCCTGACTCTATCGGTAAATGTTCTTTTCGCAAACAACGATTTACCTTCAGCTACCGTGGCCAATGTAAACAATACAATAGTTCTGACATCGCTTGCTCCGGCTGTTCCAGTTGAAGCTGACTTTGAAGATGCTGTTGCAATGGTTGATTTTTCGGTCTTGGCTCCTGTTACTCCGGTTGAAGCTCAGTTTGATGAGATGACTTATGAAATGGTTTCTGCCCTGAACCTGGCTCCTGTTACTCCTGCTACTGCTGATGTTGATGAATCTGAGGATTTCATTTCCCTGGCACCGGTCGTTCCTGCTGAAGCTGACTTTGAATAAACTCAATATGTCTTTCCCCAACAATTCGAAGCTGCCTCAAAAGGGTGGCTTTCTTCATTTAAATCAGAAATTTGTCAGCATCTGTATAATATTGAAAACCTCAAGTGACTGGTACAAAAAAAGGGGAGGATCAAATGAAAGCGGTTTCACATGAACGATGGATCTTCGGTCCGTTGTATAAAAGACTGAGTGCGCCCAGATGCAAACTAAATGGGCGGAATGAATGTGGTGGCTGGTTGTTATAAGTTGAAATACTTTCGGATTAAGGCCTTGAGATGATGAATACTGATGGGTTTTGTTATCCACTTTGCCCAGCAATTGCGATGCAATCCTATTCCCGGGGCAGGCTTGCCGGTATAGTAAAATAAAAAGTACTTCCTTTTCCTTCTTCGCTCTCGACCCATAACTTCCCGTCGTGCTTTTCGATGAAATCCTTGCAGATGATCAATCCCAGACCAGTGCTGGGCTCGTCTTCGGTGCCTCTGCGGTTCGTTTGAACATCAAGCCGGAACAAATCATTAACCAATTCAGGCCCGATGCCGATGCCAGTGTCCCTGACTGAAATTTCAACTGAATTGCCGGCCACCGTCTTTGCGGCAATGGTAACGCTGCCTCCTTTGCGGGTGAATTTCACAGCATTCGAGGCCAGGTTGCGGATGATTGATCCCAGCATATACTCATCGGCAAAGACTTCCAGGTCGCTGGGGATTTCATACCTGATCTCAATTTCCTTCTTGTTTGCCGAATCCTTTAAAGGGTTCATGCTTTCAGCAATTATGGGCATCAATAAGAACGGCCCGGGCTCAAAGGTGGTAATGCCCCTTTGTAAGCGTGACCACTCCAGCAGGTTTTCGAGTAACCGGAAGAGATTCGTGGCTGAGTTTCTCATACTCACTGCCATCTTTTGAATCTCCACCTGGGTCAAGCCTGACAATTCTTCAGCCATCAATTCAGTAAATCCTAAAAATCCATTGAAAGGGCCACGCAGATCGTGGGCGATAATTGAGAAGAACTTATCTTTTTCGAGGTTGAGCTTTATAAGTTCTTCGTTTTTTTGTTTTATTTCCGTGTCTGCTTTTTTGCGCTCGGTTATTTCTCGGCTAACGCCTTGGATTTCTACCTTTCCGGTAGTTTTGTTCTGGTAATACTGATTTACGACTTCAGTGATTACCGTTGAACCATTTTTCCGCAAGTGCATGACCTCATTTTGGAAGCTTGTTTTGGATTCCGGATTTGCCAAAAAATTTTCAACACGCTGTTGGGTACGTTGCAGAAATGGCTTGCGGATTTCAGGTATCAATATCTCTTCGAAAGGAATTGTCATCAGTTCTTCGGGCGTGTAACCCAATAGGTTTTCTACCGAGGGGCTTGCGTAGGATAAACACATCGAAACGGGATCAAGTATCCAAATCACGTCTTTTGTATTCTCAGCCAGAAGGCGGTATTTCTGTTCGCTTTCGCGAAGCGATTCCTCTGCGTGCTTAAGTTCTGAGATATCGAAGCAATGGCCGATATACCCAACAAATTCGTTATTAATGCTATAGTTGGGAGTTCCCAAATCCAACAACCATTTGTATTCGCCATTTGCATTGCGAAGCCGGTATTCCATTTTGAACATTTCGCGTTTATCAAATGCCTCAATGTAGGTTTTGAGGCAATGTTCAAAATCATCAGGATGAACACCTTCAGCCCAGCCATTTCCCATTTCTTGTTCTATGGTTCGCCCTGTAAATTTCAACCAGGGTTTGTTAAAATAGTTACAAAGCTTATCTGTGCCGGATTTCCAGATTAGCGCCATGCCGGAATCAGCAAGGTTGCGGTATTGAATTTCATTTTCTTTCAATTCAATTTCAGCCTGCTTGCGATCGGAAATGTCGCGCCATGCAATAAACAAGGCAGTCTTTACTCCCATCATCATCGATGCAGCGGAAACTTCAACGGTGAAATAAGATCCGTCAAAGCGTTGATGTACCCACTCAAAGCTATTTCTACCAGTGCGTAAAGTATCGTTGATCTTTTGCAGAGCCGATTCTGTTGATTTCCTTCCATCGGGCTGAATTTCGGGTGACAGCGCATCGGGGGTCTGGCCGATAATTCGTAGGCGGTCACCACGTAACATCACCTCGGTTGCACGGTTGCAATCAACAATTACGCCATCGATGATGATCAGGTAGGCATCGGGTGAATCCATAAACAGGATACGGTGTTTTTCTTCGCTCTCACGCAGCAACTCCTCTGCCTTCTTTCGCTGGCTAATGTCCTTAGTACTGGTTCGGAAACCAAGCGACAGACCATTCAAATCAAAAATAGGGCGCCAGGAAACGGATGCCCAAAATTTTGAACCATCCCTGCGATTGATCCGGGTTTCCATATTCCTTCCACTTATGCCCTGCAGCGCTTCCTGGAATTTTTCTAAAACCATTTCAATATCTTCCGCTGCAATCACCATGGACAGATAGTCTTCAGCGGCTATATATTCTTCAGGAGTGTACCCGGTCAAGGTTTCAGAATACGGATTCATCCAAACCAGTTTTCCTTCCGGGTTAAACCAGGCTTCCCAGCTTGCCGCGTAATCTGCTATTGCCTTAAACTTCTCTTCGCTCTTTTGTAGTTCCAGTAAGGCTTTCTTTTGACTGTAGAGGTCGGTGATGTCGGTAATGAAGCCATGCCAAAGAACTGATCCATCCTCCTCCCTTTGCGGAACAGCGTTGCCATATAGTAAGCGGATTGTGCCATCTGAAAACTTCACCCGGTACTCATGTTGCCATGGGGTGAGGTTTTGTGCCGATGCCTGTATGGAAGCGGCAACAACGGCAAGGTCATCAGGGTGAAGGTTCGCGAATACTGCTGATGCATCTTCACGCACTTGCTCAGGGCTAACACGGTATATCTCCCTGATAGCCTCGCTGGCATATGGAAAGCAGGATGTTCCATCGGGGCGCAAAAGATATTGATAAACGACTCCGGGCACCCGGCTGGCGATTTTCCTCAAATTATCCTTTTGAAAAGTCAGTTCTTTGTTGGCAATAAGCAGTTCGTCGGCCCGTTTTGATTTTTCTTCGTTTTGAAAAGCGAGTTCCTCAATAAGCTCCAGTATTTTGGCTTCTGATTTCTTTTTCAGTAACTCTTCGGCCTTTTGGCGAAAGCTTGTGGCTTGTGATTCGTTAGTATCCTTTTTCATGACATTTTGAAATATGTGTCCATTAAGGTCAGTATTTGAGCTTTCCCTAAAGGTTTGGTAATGTAATCATTACAGCCGGCCTCTATGGCTTCTTCTCTGATGCCGGCTTGTGCGTAAGCTGTCTGTCCTATGATGATCATATTGTTGTTAAATTTTCGAATCTCCCGGGTTGCCTCAAATCCATTCATTACCGGCATTTTAATGTCCATCAGCACCATAGAAATCCCCGGATGTATACGGCATAATTCAACCGCTTCCTGGCCATTGACTGCTTTGTAAATAGCGGAAGCCCTTTGTTTCAAAATGGTTTCAATGTACATCATATTGAGAAGGTCATCCTCTGCAATCAGGATCTCAAATCCTGAAGAGGCAGAATAAGTGTTTTTTATTTTGGCGATTTCATCCTTGTATAGCACCTCCGGCTCAAAAGGCAGTGATACGAAAAATGAAGTCCCCTGGCCTTTTATTGATTCGAGGCGGATCTCTCCTCCAAGTAAGTTAGTAAGGCCTTTGATGATTGATAACCCAAGCCCGCTGCCTTCATGACCTCGGGTACTTGCCACATTTTCCTGAACGAAACTCTCAAATACTCTTGCCTGAGCCTCTTGTTCAATGCCAGCACCCGTGTCCTTACAAAAAAAGTCAATACTTGCCGACCCCACTGAAAACCCCATAGTAATGCTCCCTTCCCGGGTGAACTTGATGGCGTTGTCAAGTAAATGGGAAATGATTTTCAGAAATAGTTCCGGGTCTGTTTGAATGCAAAATGATTCATTTTCAGGCGGAATTATCAGATTAAACGCGAGTTTTTTTATATCACATAAAGCCTGGAATCTATTTTTCAGGCCCGTTAA
>CAIWXI010000144.1 GCA_903916595.1 uncultured Bacteroidales bacterium
CGTGCCACTGGATTTTACGTTCAATGCAAGTTCTGATGTCACGTTTACCGCCAGCGGTATAGAATCATTCAATCCTGCATCTGGCATCTATCTCGAGGATAAAACCCTTAACAAAATGGTCAATCTCAGGCAGGAACCGGTTTATACATTCAGTTACCCAAGCGGGAGCGCTACCGACCGCTTTATCCTTCATTTTAACGGGGTAACAGGTGTTCAGGAGAACAATGCATCAGCCAGCGGCAGGGCTTTCATCAGCAACGGCAGGATCTACCTGGAGTTACCCTCAATGCAGGGCCAGCTTGCCAATATCACGTTGTATAATGCGATCGGACAAGTCATCCGCAGTCAAAATCAAATGATCAATGGGATCAGCAGCATTGAAGCTTCTCTTGCCAAAGGCATTTATATTGTGCACGTTGCCACGGCAAATCAGAATTTCGTAACCAAAGTCATTAACAAATAATAATCCCTCAGATATGAAAAAGTTCATCTATCTCTCGCTGATTGCAGTTCTATTAAGTCTGAGCATAGCCGTTATGGCTGATGGCCCTCCTGCTCCCACTCAAAATCCATCAGGCGGCGGTGACCCCGTAGGCGCTCCGATCGACGGCGGACTTGGCATCCTTTTAGCCATGGGCGCGGCTTATGGAGGTAAGAAGCTGTACAAGGCAAGGAAAGAGAAACAGCAGGCGGCAGAGGTGATCGAAAAATAAAACCATGCTGTTTCCCGGTATCAGGCTCAGTATTATACGTGCATTTTTCGGCGACCTCTCACAACGAACCCGCCAGGTCTGTTTCAGTGAAAATATTGTTGCCCACCTGGATGCTGCTGTCAACCGGCCTTCCCGGGGTAAAGAAGCTCAGACATCGGTCAGGATATTATTCGAAGAAACCGGGTTCTCTCTGACCAAAAGGGAGGTCATTTCAAAGCAAGGGCTTCCCATCTGCTCCAATTATGGCAGGCATGCAGGGGGTAACTGGGAAGTGGCAGGATACGCGGGAATGTTCAGGGGTGTGAAAATCAGGAAATATTTCTACTTCCTGAATAACCGTTTTGTTTTTGGCGAGATAAGGCTTGGAAAGGGAAGCGATGGTTTTTACCGTGATGCCAGTGACACCGGGTATCAGAACACCTTTGAAATTGCTCACCAGAAGCTTTGCGAAAGCATTGTCCTGCGTTACCAGGTGAACATCCCGGGCTGCTGCGAAGGCTTCTGCATTACCGATCAGGAAGGGAACAGCATCGTCTTCAGTTCCGACGGGCAATATACCTGGGCCAGGTTTTGGCAGTCAGGCTCATCAGAAGTTAAAAAAAGCCATTGAGACCTTGACTACCCAGGTGACCCCCTGGGCCGGCGAAATTATATCATAACGGGAAGTGTCAGGGGTTCAATTACATTCTTTTTCTGTTTGGAACTACAAAGCCCTTTTCTCTTTTTACTTACATTTGCAACCCTTTGATTTTCGTAAGAAAACGCAATATGTTCAAAAAAAACCTGTATGTTCTGCCGGCAACATTCCTTATTCCTGCACTTTTATTCTTCATCTTTTCCTGTCATCATCATTCAGAAAATGAGAGCGGGAAGAGTTCCCTGAACGGGCATTCCAGTCTACTGGATATTGAAGCTCAATCCTTGCTCAGCAAAGGCCATTCCGATTCAGCCGTAAACATACTGTTGAGAGCACGGACGATAGCCATCGGCACAAACGACACCCTGGCTCTGGCTTATACCTCATTCAAGCTGGGTGAAATACTTGTGAACAGGGCCGATTATAATTCCGCCGAAACGTATATCCGCGAAGCAGTGGCGTCGTATGAACTGTTAAAAAAAGAGTATAAAACAGCATCCACCTACAATCTGTACGGCGGCCTGTTAATTGCCAGGAACGATAATATGAAGGCCCAGGAATACCTGATCAAAGCCGCTGATATTTTCAAACGCCTCAGCAGCCTCGATGCACTGGGTGCGGTATATGTAACCATCGCCGACAACAACCACCAGATGGGCAACGATCAGGAAGCAGCTAAATACTACAACCTGGCGATCGCACAGCTTGCATTGGCCTGCGACACTTCAAACCTGAGAACGGCCTATATAAACATGGGCGTGATGTACCGCAAAACCTTTCCCGACAGTGCACTGGCCTGCTACCGCAAAGCGATTGCCCTGCTGGCAGCCAGTGACCCTGCACAATCCCCCATCATGGAGAAGTATAATATTGCCAACCTTTACCTTGATCAGAAACAATACGCTAAAGCCCTTGAAGAATACAACATGGTGTTTGAGTATTGCCGGCGGATTGAACTGACCGGGGGTATCGTCAGGGTGTTCAGCGGTTATGCCTCGGTTTATCAGGAAACAGGCAAGGATGCCTTAGCCGTAGAGTATCTTTATAAAGCGATACGGATTGCCGACTCCATAGGCGACAGATCTCTCGCATTGCAACTGCGGCAGGAACTCATGGAGGATTACCGGAAGCAGGGAAATTACAAATCAGCCACCCTGATTGCCGATACCATTAAAGTCACCCGCGATACGCTTACGGCAAGAGACAATAAAGCAGCCCTGCAAAACCTTGAACAGCTATACCAGGCCGAGAAGAAAGAGCTTGAAAATACCATACTGAAGGCTTCACTTAAGAACGAGAAAGACCGTTCTCTATACCGCTGGATCATCACCGCATCACTTTCATTGGCATTAATGGTGATGTTATATTTATACCGCAAAAGCAGGAGGCTACACACCGAACGCACTTATGCCTATGAGGCGCTGATGAAACGTTTCAAGGAAGAAATAGGGAAACCTGAAGAATCCCTAAGCCCTAAGCAGAAACCACAGGAGAAAAATGATAAAAACAAACCTGAAATAGCGGCTGAAGGGCCTCTATTAGATCAGCTGATCGCCTGGTTCATCAGCGAAAAACCTTACCTTGACCCGAAACTTAAAGTTGAGGATGTGGCCGAAAAGCTGAACACTTCCCAAAAAGCTGTTGCCACGGCCCTTAAGGCTTACAAGAACTCCAATTTCAACTCTTTCACCAACCAGTTCCGGGTTGAAGAGGCAAAAAAACGCCTTGAAAACCCCGAATACCGCAACTACAAGATCACCGCCATCGCCCTTGATTCAGGATTTGGCTCCAAACAAAGCTTTTATACCGCATTTGAACAGGCAACAGGGATCAAGCCCAGCTATTACCGGAGGAACCTGTTCAATGAAACCGAAACAACCGAAAGCTGATCTTCTGAAAAACACACTTAACCGTTTTTGTCCGTCTGGACGAAATCCTGGACTTGATTAATGCCCATTTCGGAATATTGGACTTCCTTTTGTTGGTTCCGCAAATTTATATTTTTTCTTTTGCACAATGCTTCCCTGCTCATCTTTACGGTAAGTGGATCGGTCAGGGGAACTAGCGTAAAAAAATCAGTACTAACAAAAACCAACCCGGTCGATGCCCCCATTCAGCTCAATTACTCCCATCCGGAATCCTCAGACAGCTATCTCCAACACGCTTATCGAGCAGCTAATCATTTATTTCCAGTATGAAAAACCTTATCTCAACCCGAAACTGAAGGTTGATGATGTTGCCAGAACGCTGAACAGTTCCCAAAAAGCAATCGCCATTGCACTCAGGGCATACAAAGGAATCAATTTCAATATGTTCACCAATCAGTTCAGGGTGGAGGCGGCCCGGTTTCTGCTCGGGGATCCCGTCTTCATGAATTATTCCATTATGGATATTGCACGCAATTCCGGCTTCGGTTCAAAACAGAGCTTCTACACCGCTTTTGAGCAGTTCACCGGCATCAATCCGGGCCAATACAGAAAAAAACAGCTATCCAGTCTGGAACAATAATTTTTTATCCTGATTACCCCCGTCATTATTTCATATTACTTCACGGCTTCCGGATTTAAAACAACATCACTGAGGGCTGAATACCGGCAGGAAATTGCAGGCCCTAGGCTACCCTGGTCAGAGAATGGCTGAATTCTGGACTTTTTCACTTCTTCCCCGGGGCCGGAACCTGCCATACGACCACAATACTCATCGGTTTTTACAGAAAACAACCTTCGCAAGATGCTGTATTTGAGGCGAGTCCAAAATTCCGAATGGGGTTTTTCGAAATTCTTGACTTGCATTTTCCCGTAGGCGAAATGTCAGACTTGCTTTTGTTGCAAGCCGGTTTTATTAGCATTTATTTTGCCCCCTATTTAATATCAGAAAGAATTTCCCGATTGATTATTCCTGAATCCTGATCATGTTAAAAATCAAAAAAACTATGAAAAATTTTCCTGCCATCGTGAAAAACAGGTACTCCGCCATCAGTAAAACATTTTGCAATCTCTCAACGATGATGCGCGTATTTTTTCTAACAGCCCTGATTATGTTCGGCGGTTTCGGGAAATCGTTTTCGCAGAACACTTTAATACCTGCTTCAGGAAGTAACTCAATGTCATCGGCCGGCACACTGTGCACGCATGCAGGTTGTGGAGGTACCTATTCTAATAACGTAAATGGATATACAGTAATAAACGGATCTGCCGGATTTTATATTAATATTAGTGGAAGTTACGCCACAGAGTCCTGTTGTGATAAGATTAACATTTATAATGGAAGTGGGACTGGCGGAACGCTCTTAGCTACTTATGCGGGTGGTGGAAATATAAATTATTCCGGAACTTTGGGACAAACTTTAACAGTTCAATTTTATTCGGATGGAAGTGTAACTTCAACTGGCTTAACTTCAACGGTTAGTTATCTAGTCCCCCCAACTATCACCAGCTTTAGCCCTGCCAGCGGGGCTATCGGAAGCAGTGTAACCATTACGGGTACAAATTTCAATACCACCGCGGCCAATAATGTTGTATTTTTTGGCGCTACCCGGGCAACGGTTACTACAGCAACGGCAACCAGTTTAACGGTTACCGTGCCTTTGGGAGCTACCTATCAGTATATCTCCTGTTTTCCGCACTTTTAAAATAAGTGCTCTGAACCCCTTGATTTTATTGAGGTGGGTTTTGTAAATGGGTGTCCCGATTGTATATTTGTGCATGTTTTTAAGAGAAAAGAAAAATTCATCGGGCAGTGTTTCAGTTCAAATTATTTCGAAATCATCTGGTAAGTACAAAGTTGTTAAAACTGTTGGGAGTAGCAGTAACGAACAAGAAATACTTAGATTAACCTATTTAGGCAAACAAGAAATAGAAAGAATATCCTGTCAACCGAAATTGTTTGTCAGTGAAAATGACACGATTGTTGATCAAGTATTTTCAGCTTTGAATAATGCAAATATCAGGACTGTTGGCCCGGAAATCATTTTCGGCAAAATATACGACCACATCGGATTTAATGCAATAACAGAAGAGCTTTTTCGACACTTGGTTATAGCTCGGTTGGCATTCCCGTTAAGCAAATTAAAGACAATTGATTATTTATATCGATTTCAAGGTGTAATGCTTGATGTTGATGCGGTTTATCGATTCTTAGATAAGCTTAACAGCAAGCTACAATTCCAGGTTGAGCAGATATCATTTACCCACACAAAAAAGGTTTTACAAGGCAATATTAGCGTAGTTTTTTATGATATGACTACGCTTTATTTTGAAGCAAGTGATGAGGATGATTTGCGCAAAACAGGTTTTAGTAAAGATGGCAAGCACCAAAATCCGCAGATATTTTTAGGCTTACTTGTTGGGTTGGGTGGTTATGCCATTGGTTACGACATTTTTGAAGGAAACATCTACGAAGGACATACCTTGATTCCTTTTATCGAGAAGATTAGCAAAAAATTTAACATTGACAAACCCATTGTAGTTGCCGATGCCGGACTTTTATCGAATGATAACATAAAAGCACTGAAAGACCTCGATTACCGATATATTATTGGAGCAAGAATAAAAAATGAGCCAGAAAAAATAAAGAAACAAATACTGGATAAGCGGCTTGGAGATGGACAAATGATGACGATAAGAAAGTCAGGCAATACCAGGCTTATCGTGGCCTATGCAACAAACAGGGCGGTCAAAG
>CAIWXI010000145.1 GCA_903916595.1 uncultured Bacteroidales bacterium
AATTCTCCTTTGACTTCCCTTATTGTGTATAGTACTTTAGCCGGAAAGAAGTACTAACCAAATAAAGAAAGGCAAATATTATGTATAAGGAAACGACCGATATCTGGATGATCACACCTGTTGTAAGAGACAGGGATTACGACGACATGAAGAACCTTTGTATTGAATTTGCCACAGCCATTGATTTCGAGTTGGATTACCAGCAATTGCTCAGGGAATCAGCTTCTATAAAAGACATATACAAGATGCCGAAAGGGGCCGGTTTTTTGCTTAAAGGGAACAACGAGAGTCTCGGTTTTATAGCTATGAGGCGAGTCAGTTACAACACGGCAGAGATTAAGAAGTTTTATGTCAGACCTTCAACATCTTTTATGAAATGGAGCGGCAAATTGCTTGACGTGGCATTAGATTGGGCTAATCAATCGAACTTCAAAAAGGTAAGGGTTGAGGCCGAATCAACATATCCTTCACTCAGAAAGTTATATTCCCAGGCCGATTTCAGAGATAAATTAGTACGCGATGATGTTAGCGGTCAGCTTGTGAAGGTGATGGAAAAGACGCTGGTAAGCGTACCGGAGTATTTTCAGCTCTAGAAATTGTACATTTGCCAGATAATAATTGGTGTTATTCTGATTACTGGCAATGAGAATCATCACAAAGGTTTGTGTTTTAGCCTGCTTGTCAGCGGTTTGTATGACCTGCCTGGGAACAGGTTTTTCCAACGAAAACATCATATATTTTTCAAATATTGCCACAGTTCAGCTTTACAAACAGGGATTTGAGCTGTCGGCTCCAGTGATTCAACTGAATTCTTCCGACCGCCTGTCGCTCGACTTTGATGATCTGGATATTGAATCAAAAGCCTATAAATACACTATACGGCATTGCGAAGCAGACTGGACCACCTCCTCAGACCTTAGGCCATCTGAATATATTAACGGGTATACCGATGAGAATATCAGGGATTTCCAGTATGCCATCAACACTACAATAAGGTATATTCATTACAGTGCCACTTTTCCAACGGTTGATATGAGCCCGAAGATCTCGGGAAATTACCTGCTCATTGTTTATCTGGATGACCCGGCAGACCCTGTTTTTACCCGGAGGTTTATGGTTTACCAGACGTCGCCTCTTACTATTGAAGGATCGGTGCAGCAAGGTTCAAGACCTGAGGATCGTTTGTCGAAGCAGCAGATTGATTTTGTTGTGAGGCTGAATGGCTTCAGGGTGATGGATATAGGGCGTGAGTTAAAAGTCGTGGTTCAGCAGGATGACCGCTGGGATAATTCACTGCGGAATATCAATCCCAGGTTTGTGAGGGGAGAGGAATTGGATTACCGTTATGACGAAAACAATGTTTTTAACGGCGGAAGTCCTTTCCGTAATTTTGATACTAAAAGTCTTACTTATCAGACCGAAAGGATAGACAAGATCTATTATGATACCCTCACCCAGGTGCTTCTGCTTGAGGACCAGCCCAGGACATATAAAAACTACGTTTACAATAAAGACATCAACGGGCGGTATTATATCAAGAATGAAGTAAACGCGACGAATTTCAATATTGAATCAGATTATGCTTTGGTTCATTTCTATTTGCCGTTTCCGGTGCTCTTCACCGACGGGGATTTCTATCTGATGGGGGCTCTTACAAGCTGGCGGATGGACGACGGCAGCAGGCTTCAGTTTAACCCGGCAAGCCGGAGATACGAGCTAAGCCTTTTCCTTAAGCAGGGCTATTATAATTATATCTATGTGATGCTGAAGAGAGGCAAAACGGTGGGTGATGAATCACTGGTTGAAGGCAGCCACTGGGAAACGCCACATATTTATACCGTTTTTGTGTATTACCGTCCCGGGGCTGCCCAGGCCGATCTGCTTATCGCCGTCCAGAACATCAATTCGATACAGCAAAACTGATTTACACATCAGGATTCAAAGAGCCTGTTTTTATAAAATGTAAGGGGATCGTCAGGCAGATGATCCCCTTTTTTTTGTATAAATAAACAAATAGGTTACATTTACTAAGAAAAAAGCTACACATACCAATTATATAGGCACATATGCTTGCATAAGGTGATTTCTTGTTTTATCTTTGTATTCTCGAAAAAATATATAATTTTTTTTGAAACCTTAAAACCATCAATCATATGAAAACACAATTACAAAAAATGAAAATGTTAACGGTGTTGCTGGCTGTTGCCGGGATGCTGTTTAGTGGGTCTGCGTTTGCCGCGATAGCAATATCGGGCAGTCTGGCCGTTACTGCAACCGGAGCTAATACCGCGAACACAATTGCGAATCCCCCTTTGGGTGTGTTGGTTACTGCTCTGAGATATAGTGGTACTCCTGCAGTCGTTGTAGGATCGTATCCTACTTACACCAATGCCGCCGGGAATTATGCTTTTTCGGGACTTCCGATTTCAGGAAGTGATTATTATGTTGTACGAGCATCAGCTGCTTTATATTATGGTGCGCCTTCAGGACCATGGACCGGAGATGCGACGGGAGTAGCCCTTACTCTGGTTTTTAATAAGTTCGCCTTCAATGGCGGAAGTGGTTCTTTTCCCTTATGGGAACAGTTCCTTTCAAGCGCCACCATTGATGGAGCCAATCTTGTTGATGGAGATCAGATTGGAGTTTGGGATGCTTCCAGTTCACAGTATGTAGGCTTAATGATTATTACCGGTGGTCTTGTCACAAGTAATGTATTTGATCAAACCAATAATCTTGTTTCCTATTCAAAGTTATCTGGCGCAGGAAATCCTGCGGGTTATACTTCAGGTGCCGCATCAGCCTATAGACTCTGGCTTTTAGGCGCAGGTGCCTATAGTGGAGCTAATGTTTCAGCCGTTCGATCAAACATCGATGGAGTTTGCTGGATGACCAATTTATTTCCCACTACTGGTCTTTATGCACATAGTGTGACCAGTTTACAGTTTTACACGGGTACTTTAAGGAAACTCAGCGGTAAAGTCAAAGATGCTTTCACAAACTTAAATATCAACGGCGCCACGGTCACCGGCGGAGGATATTCATCTACTTCTGCAGGTGCCGGAGATTATGACCTCGGAACTAATTTTGTAGACGGAACCAGTTATTCAGTTACAGCTAGCCTAACAGGGTATACTTCAGGGACGGAATCAGGAACAATTTCCGGGAACACAACAAAAAATATATTATTGACACCTAAGGGTGGTATTTCCGGTCATGTTGTGCTTGCTGGTTCTGGTGACGGAGTTGCGGGAGTGACTGTGACTGCCACTTACGGTGCATACACCAGCTCAGCGGTAACGGATGTGTACGGAGGATATGCAATTTCAGGCATATCGAATTATACTTACACTCTTTCAGCTACAAAGACTCACTATACTACAGGAAATAGTTCGGCCGTTGTAGCTAATGGAACTATAACGACGGGAGTTGATCTTACCATTTCATACAGCGAAAGCCTCTGGGCCGACGTTACCGGTGATCCTGATAAAACATGGACAATTTACCTTGCTCAGGCAAAGCTTAACGGTGTTGATCTCGCGCCTAACGATGAAATCGCTGTATTTGATAATTCCAGCGGGAAAATAGCTGGGAGGTATACCCTCACAGCTGTTCTTACTTCAGGAGCTGCATTAAGTCATGACATGATCGCTTTTGAAGATATTGGGTTACCATTACAGGGATATACTGTAAACTCGCCATATACATTCAAATGCTATCAAAGAAGCACAAGCACAATTTATTATCTTGAAAGCTTCAGCATTGACCCGGCCAGAAGTTCATGGACTGATGCAGATCATGCCCCCTCAGCTTCCAACCCTACAAAGTATACTACAGTTGCCTTGAATTTCACTAATCTGGATCCTTCAAATTATTCCCAGAGTATATATCTGAAGCAGGGTATAAGCTGGGTTTCATCGTATATTGTTCATAATACGACCGCTGTTTCAAACATTATCCCGGCAACAATGACGAGCGGGCAAAATGGTAGTGGAGCCGCAAATACCGGTAGTAACCTGCAGTATATTAAAAACAACGCAGGTGATTATTTCAGGGTATTAAGTTACGTGGACCCTGGAAATCCGGGTTCCTGGGATAATGGTATCGGGAGTTGGGTCAATACCGAAGGGTATGTTTTTGTGATGAATACTGCAGCAACACTTACTATTACAGGTACAAGAATAGATCCTGCGACAGTGATTGATTTAAATAACAGTGCGAATCCTGCTGCAGGCTTCTTCCTCGTAGGTAATCTTCTGACTAATCCGATTAATGCTGCTACGGCATTCTCAGAATTACTTTCGGGCGGAGCATTAAACCCCACCTACACACAGTATATTAAAAATTCAGCTGGCAGAATGTTCTGGAACATTGGTGGCGTGCTGGTTAATAATATCGGAAACATTGTCCCGGGAGAAGCGTATCAGTTCCTTGTCACTGCAGGAGCACATCCAAATTTCAGATTACATTCCACGAAATCCGGTGCTCTTGTTACCGAGGATTACAATGCCACGCATTTTCAGGTTAGTGGCAATGCAGCTGATAATGTATTCACTGTATACGTGAAGACCTCCGATTTTGCTGCCGGTGATGAAATCGCTGCTTTTGACGGGACTACACTTGTTGGCGCAACCAAATTGATTTCCACCTCGGGAACTTTCGACAATCCTATCCCTGCATTCATGACCTTATCAACAGGCGAAGGTTACAAGGTTGGAAATCCTATTACCTTGAAAGCATGGAGCGCTTCTGAAAACAAGGAATATGATGTTACTTATACTCTCGACAATACCGACGGCGCTTATTATAATACCGTGTATCCTAATGGCGACGGCAAGTTTTGCATCGCAACGGTTACGAAAGGCGCTCTTGGTATTAACGATGCTTCTCCTGTCGTGGCTAATGTTTACCCGAATCCTGCACATGAATATCTGAAGGTTGTTGCAGATCGTACTATCGATAATATCTATCTGATGAATATCGTTGGTCAGAAAGTTGCCGAAAAATCAGTAAACGGTACTTCAACCCAGCTGAATCTGAGCGGTATTACTTCTGGTGTGTATTTCCTGAGAATTGAATGTAATGGTCAGGTCTCGACCCAGAAAGTGTTAATTCAATAAGTTGTGGTTACTTGATTGATGGTAAAACGGCTGCTTGCGAGAGTGGCCGTTTTTTTTTGCCATGGCAATCAGATCTTTTTATAGGCAATGTTGTATTCGTCAACCGGCAGACATTCATACTTTCCGGTAAGGGCAAGCAGATCATTAATGGCATCTAGCGCCTGGTACTTCTTCTCCATGATGAGCAGAATATTACGGTGGGTCTTCAGAAACGCTATGGCCCCCTGCAGAATCAGATGCTCCATACCTTCGGTATCCATCTTGATCAGAATTTTCTCATCGGGAGGTATCGCGAGCTCAGGGGAAATGCCATCCAGGGTGCATACTTTTGAAATCACGGTCGTCGTGCTATCCTTCGGTCCCTGGTAATCGGAACTGCTGGTAGCAATGCGCGATGCCCCGGTATTGACTTGCTCGTAAATAAATTCACAACTAGATTCTTCATTGCCTAATGCAATATTGTAAGTGCGGATGACATTATCCAGATCATTCAGGCCAATGTTTTTAAGCATGGCCTGGTAATTGTCGGGTATGGGTTCAAACGCATGGCAGAACAGTCCTTTTTGGGCCATCATGATGCTGTAAATGCCAATGTTTGCACCAATATCGAGAAATACCGTATAATCGCTGTAATGATCCAGCACGAATTGCTTCACATCCCATTCATAGGCGTAGTTGGCGAATTTAAAATCGATGGTTCCTTTTCTGGTAAAAAATTTTCCAAGGCTGCTGGTATATTCGGCCGATTGTTGCTGCGGACGGCCGAAGAGCTCATAACCAGCGGAAGTCCATATAAAACCGTATTCCCCATGTTTTATATAATCCTTGAAATACCGGAGATATGTTGCTATCCTGTTCAGCATATTTTACTTTTTGTGCGAGGCAAAAGTAACATTAAAAATTAAAATGGATAGCCGATCCCGAAATTCCATACAATATCATCGAATTGCATTTTATTAAAATTCCATTTGTTTCCCGGCTGATACCAGGGAACTTTCAGGGGTATGGCAGGATCGAGCCGGATCATAAAGAAGTTGAAGTCGAGCCTGATGCCGATTCCGGCACTGATGGCGATATCGGGGATAAATGTTGAAATGGCAATGTCGCCCCCGGGCAGTGAGGTGGAGGGTTTTAGTAACCACACGTTTCCCATGTCGACAAATAATGCGCCTCTCACTACCTGATAAATAGGGAAGCGGTATTCAATATTGGCTTCGACCTGCATATCGCCAAACTGGTTATAATTGGCGTCGGAGTTGGTATTTTGATAACTTCCCGGTCCGACGAAACCCATTTTCCATCCTCTCAGGTCATTTGCGCCCCCGGCAAAGAACGCTTTTTCAAAGGGCAGGGCAATCGAATTTCCATAGGCGATACCGATACCGGTATAGAAACGATATACTATTGAATGCAGGTTGCCGAGTTTCTGGTAATAGCGGATGTCGAAATCGGGACGCACGTACTGTGCATACTGAATATTCAGGAGAGTGTAATACCCGCTGCTGTTTTTTGGCGCTTTAACCAGGTTGTCGATAGCAAACAGCAGGTTGCCGCCTGTTTCGAAGTTCGACTTGATATAGATATAATCTTGTAAACGGTTAAGCTGCTGGCTGGTATATTGAATCGTGTATCTCATTCCGGCAACCAGATGGTTTGAATACTGGTACTTCAGCCGGGGATCGCTCAACGAGTTTACTTCTTCATAGAACAAAGAATCGCCAAAGACTTTCACCAGCGAGATTTCAGCCGGGTTGATCGTCTGACTGAGCTGGTTGTTTTGAACCCAGGTATAGCCGAAGGACGCATTGGTGATATGCCTGTCGTATTCCTGCTGCCTTTGGAAGTTATATCCTATACTGATCATTGTTTTCGGCTTCATCTTCTTCGGCAGCTTTTCGGGTCTTATCGGAAAAAGAAACTGAGGGAAAGTGAGGCTGGCATTTACTCCGACTTCAAGAACATTGAATATTTTGTTTGGCAGATTGTCGGTAATCGGGGGCTGGGTCTGAGCCGAAACATTTAAACCCAACCTCAACAGCTGGGCTCCTTTGAAAATATTTCTGTTAGAATAGGTAAGGCCTCCCTGAAGGCCAAAAGCTCCGGCCGAATTGGTGCCATCGGCAGAAACGCTGAAAGAATTACCGGCCGATCGGGCCAGCTGAACATTACAATCGATGGGATCGGAATATTTTTTTGATGTATCTCTTTTTGACTCGGAGGGGACAAAATGCAGGTTGATATATTTGAATACCTGTAAGCTGGCCAGGCGGCTATATGTCTGGTTCACATCGTTGATGTTATAGAAACTGCCCGGGTCCACAAAAATCGACTGAGTTATGGTACGGGGCCTGATCGACATTTTGCTGTTGTATAGAAAATAATAACTGTACTTTGATTTTTCTTTTTTCGGACCTTCAAACTCCACAAGCAGTGTGTCGAAATGGACCGAGTCGCCCATAAGATGGTCGAATTCGGGATAAATGAACAGCCTGTTGACATAGTACCGTTTATGAGGAACCGATACCATTATCGCTGCATTGCCGATAGATGGAATCACCGGGTCGGTGATCTCAATGTTGACATCCAGCTTATGGAGTCCCAGCGTGCTGTCGACGCGGTAAGAAATAAAGTTTGTAGTGAAACGGTAAAATCCATTGTTGTTCAGATTAGTGGCGATTCGGGTACGCTCATCGTCGAGCTTGTAAGAATCATAGTTTATGCCGGGTTTGATGAGCGAGTGAGCAGTATCCCTGATTACAAACCTGGTCACAAGAGTATCAGGAATGTCGTACCTGATGTTTCTGATTTTATAAGGTTTTGTTGTTTTTACAAGATAATGTACCGTGGCTTTTTTCTTTTTAATTACCACTGAGTCCCTTATTACCGAATTAAAATATCCTTTATTGGCCAGATAAAGCACCATCTGCTTACATGCTATGGAAGCCAGACCGGTGTCGAGTATAACAGGAGCAGCCCCGGCAGTATTCCTGAGCCATTTCTTAAACTTAGTGTCCTTGCCCTTGCTGCCCATGTTATATAACGCGATGTTCGATCTGAACAAGCCGAAGAGTTTTTTATTTGGTTGCTGCTGGAGGTACCCGCTCAGGTCATCCGCAGTGACCTTTACAGTATTTATATGAAACCTGTTCTGAATGAGGAGATATTCCTTTGGTCCCAGATTTTTCGTGACACTACAAGCAGTCAGGATCAATAAAATAAAAGTAAAGAAGACCCAGTAGCGAGTATGTAGTGGATTCAATTAGGGGAGATTTTACAACAAACAAAAGTAATGAGAATTACCTTAGATCAAAAATTATGGTAAAGGCTTTTATGGAATGAAAAAATTCGTACTTTTGCACACTCGAATAAAGGGAGCATAGCTCAGCCGGTTCAGAGCATCTGCCTTACAAGCAGAGGGTCACAGGTTCGAATCCTGTTGCTCCCACCCTCAAAATCA
>CAIWXI010000146.1 GCA_903916595.1 uncultured Bacteroidales bacterium
CTTGCTATACGTCTTTTGGGAAGCGCTTCTTCAGGTTTCAGAACCGTAGCTTTCTGGTACCCGGCTCTGGCCTGCTCATACGATTTTGCCTTGAACAGGGTTTCACCTGATGCCAGTGCGGCGCCATATTCATCATCGAGAGCTTTTTGTTTTGCAAGTTCAGCGAGAGTTTTGTCTATTTCCGTGATCTTTCCCGCGGGGTAGACTTCTCCCGGCTTTAATGCGAGTGCCGCATTGTACTGGGCCTTTGCTTCAGCGTAGGATTTTGCGGCAAGTAATTTATCACCAGCAGTAATAGCCGCAAGGTATTGTTTGTCGAGTGCCTGCTGCTTTGCCAGGTTCTCTTTCTCGAGAGCCTGTTGCCTGACCAGGTTCGCTTTGTCGATGGCCTCCTGCTTCGCCAGGTCAGCCAGGGCTGTATTGATCACTACCAGCTTTTCTTTGGGGTAGGATTCGGTTGGTTTAAGTGTCGCTGCCTGAGTAAATGCTGTCCTGGCCTTTGTATATTGCGTCGCCCCCAGAAGCGAATCCCCTTTCTTTAATGCCGCTGCATAGTCATCTTCCAGCTTCCTCCGGAGGGCAAGTTCAGCAATTTTTTTTTCGGTTTCCTTCGCCCTGGCAGCGGCCGAAAGATTCGCCTCCTGCCCGGCAATCATAGGTTTGACCTTTTCGAGCATCTCTTTCGGATAATTTTCACCCGGTTTTACCCCTGACGCAAGAGTATAATAATCTCTGGCGCCGGTAAAGTTTTTATCGATATAAAAGCTATCGGCAAGACTGATGTATTGTTCATAGTCTTTCTGGGTCCTGCCAATCTTTACAAGCAAAGCATCAATCCCCGCAATTTTATTTTTCGGATAAATCTGGTCAGGTTTAATCTTTGATGCGCTTTCATAATCCTTCCTCGCCGCGATATACGACTGACCCGATAACAGCTGATCGGCGCTTGCGATAAGCTTTATATACGCTTCGTCCTTACTCCTCTGGGCTGCAATCAAGGGAAGCAGCTCAGCAATCCTGTCTTTCGGGTATTTCTCCTGGGGCCTTATCTTAGATGCATTCTGATATTCAAGAAGAGCCGGCTGCCAGTTCCTGTCCTTGTACAACTGATCGGCATTTCTTATTGCTTCCCCGTACAGCCCTTCCTGCATCTGCTGATCCACCATGATTTTCACGATCTCATTGATCTTCTGTTTCGGGTACTGCTCAGAAGGAATAATGTGCGATGCATTCTCATATTCGGCTCTTGCCCGCTCATAATCGCCTGCTGCAAAAAGCCTATCGGCGTTGGCAACCGCAACATCAAACAAGGTATTTGAAGCTTTCTGAGAACGGATAAGTTCCATCGTCTTTTTAAGCTTTTCCCGGCCCAGGGAATCGGTGGGGATCAGATTCAGCGCAAGCTGGTAATACGCCTTTGCATTGAGGTAATCCTTTTTCTGAAAAGCGGCATCTCCCGAGACAAGCGATGCCTGAAAATCAGACCGTTTTTTATTATTTTCAGAGATAATTCCCCTGACCTGAACAATTTTAACCCCTACAACTTTGTCGGCCGGCCGAATCTTTCGGGCTCTTTCGAGCTCGGCAAGACATGACTCAAATTTGTTTGATTTCAATAAAATATCTGCTTGTTGCAGAAGATTGGTAAAGACGGTGTCTGAAACAGGGGGTTTGCCTTTAATCAGGGTGTCTGGAAAACTGATATTACCTGATTCTTTCTCAGCATCATCCTTCTTGAAAAGCCCGTGGCTAGTAAATAACTCTAAGGCCAAAGCAGTAAAAGCAGTAAAAAAAAGAAGAATAAATAATAACTTAACTTTCCGGGAACGTAATTTCATGCAATACCTTCAATTTTTATTCAGAAAATGTGAAAAGGCTGTTTTTTCTGACATTATATAACGTAACAATCAGGGAATAATTTTATTCTATAGAATAATCGAGCCATCGTGGATCGTCAGTTTTCTGTCGGCCATTCCTGCCAGTTCTGTATTATGAGTCACGATGACGTATGTCTGCCGGAATTTTTCGCGTAAACTAAAAAAGAGCTTATGCAATTCTTTGGCCGAATTACTGTCGAGATTACCCGAAGGTTCATCAGCCAGTATTAAACCCGGATCATTGATCAATGCCCTTGCAATTGCAACCCTTTGCTGTTCCCCTCCAGACAATTCTGAAGGTCTGTGTTTAAGCCGTTGCGACAGCCCAAGTATATTCATCAGTTCCTTAGCCTTGTATACTGTTTCATTTCTTGATCCACCCCTGATAAATCCGGGAATACAAACGTTTTCAAGGGCATTGAATTCGGGCAGAAGATGATGAAACTGAAAAACAAACCCTATATGCTGATTCCTGAACCCTGATATTTTTTTATCGGAAAGTCCGTCAACCCTGATACCGTCAATCTCAATAAAGCCCGAATCGGCCTTATCCAGTGTACCTAAAATATGTAAGAGTGTGGATTTCCCGGCTCCGGATGCCCCAACAATAGAAATGATTTCACCGTCATGAATTCCGAGGCTTATCCCTTTCAGGACATTAAGTTCTCCAAATGATTTGTATATATCCCTGGCAATGATCATAAATAAATAAAGGGCAAAGTTAATAAAATCCGGAGGAGTGAAATATTTTGTAATTCGGAATCAAAGGGTTACTTTTGGCAGCAGTAAACTTAGACCTATGAACCTGCATGAATATCAGAGTAAAATCATTTTAAAACAATACGGAGTGCCTGTTCCTGAAGGCGGACTGGCGAACACACCAGATGAAGCATACAAGGCAGCAGAGATCCTTAAATCCTCAATTGGGGCTGATAAATGGGTGATCAAGGCACAGATACATGCCGGTGGTCGAGGGAAAGGTGGCGGAGTGAAAGTTGCAAACACTCTAGATGAAGTAAGGTTATACGCCGATCAGATCATAGGGATGAGGCTTGTAACCCCTCAGACAAGTGCTGAAGGGAAGCTCGTAAGAAAGATTTATGTTGAGCAGAATATTTTTTATCCAGGGCCCACCATACCTTCCGAGATTTATCTGAGCCTGCTGCTGAACCGGGTCTCAGGTCATATCATCATTATGTATTCTCCCCGTGGCGGCATGGATATTGAAAAAGTTGCAGAAGAAACTCCCGACCAGATATTCACCGAAGAGATCGACCCCTCGCTTGGACTTCAGCAGTATCAGGCAAGAAAAATTGCATTCAACCTGAACCTGAAAGGGGATGCTTTCAAGAACATGATCCGCTTTATGACTGCCATCTACCAGGCATATATTAAATCGGATGCTTCACTCATCGAGATCAATCCTTTATTTAAGACCTCCGATGACAAGATCCTTGCAGCTGATGCGAAGATTGTGATCGATAACAACGCTTTATTCCGCCATCCCGATATCGCCTCGATGCGTGACTTTGACGAAGAAGACCCCATTGAAGTTGAAGCTTCCCGTTATGATCTCAATTACGTGAAGCTCAGCGGGAATGTTGGATGTATGGTAAATGGCGCCGGGCTTGCCATGGCCACCATGGATATCATTAAACTTTCGGGTGGACATCCTGCCAATTTCCTTGATGTGGGGGGAAGCGCCAACGCCAAACGCGTAGAGGAAGGATTCAGGATCATTTTAAAAGATCCTGAAGTAAAAGCCATTCTGGTTAACATTTTTGGAGGGATCGTTCGCTGTGACCGCGTGGCCCAGGGAATTGTAGACGCATATAACAATATCGGCGACATTCAGATACCGATCATTGTAAGGCTACAAGGCACGAATGCAATAGAAGCAAAAAAACTTATTGATGAATCAGGTCTGAAGGTTCACTCGGCAGTAAGTCTTGAAGATGCCGCTAATCTGGTTAACACAGTGCTGAAATAAACCTTGATTCCTCTTCCTTCTCGAATAAAAGAAGCCGGAGGTTTTCCAGGTCAGCAAGAGGAGACTTCTCAAAAGAAAAGGAGCTGAGGTCAATGCCCAGGTTCCTGAGTTGTGACTGATCATAGTTTCCCTGAAGAAACTTCATTAAATGCTCCTCATCCGTACCAGGATATTTTTTTTGATTGGCTTTCAAAAATTGAAGTATCCTTAATCCGTCGAATTTCTCGTGACAGGCTCTGACAAAATTCTCGGCCGTTTTAAAATTCTTTCTCAGCAGCTCAAATGGATCTTTCTCCTTGAGTAAAACTGAAAGAAACTTCACGACAGGAGTGGTTTGAGTGTTTATAAAAAAAGAAGGAAGCATTTCATAGGTTTCCCATATTTCATCGAATAATTCCAGAGGGTAAATGGGATAGCTGCTCCAGTCGCCTGAATCGCCTTTGATCATGGCCGGCCCTGTACCGAAAAACACCCGGTCGCTGAACCTGGCTTCGGGAAACACTTTCTCATCATTCCAGAACAACATCCTGCCGTATTTCCTGAGTTTTTGAAGAAAATAAAAATCTTCACCGCTGGTTTTCGGGGTCATCCCTCCCACCGCCTGGTATGCCCAGACAGGGCATGCAATGGCCGAACCCAGCGCGGTAAAGGTATACGGGCTTGCAATACGCCAGAGATTCAGCTGGTAATGCCTCATATAGATTTCGTACCTCAGTATGGCCCTGTATGCCCTTGGGTCTTCGGCAATCAGATGAAAGTATGGAGCTGCAAGGGCAACCGCATCGCGGTTATTATAAAAATTGAGCGCCACCGAGAGAAAATAATTCTCATTAAAAGTTGTATCAGCATCAAGGCTCAGAATAAGGTCAGAGGAATCAGCATGGCATATGATCCGGTCCATGATCACTTTGCGGGCCCAGCCTATCCCGTAATTTTTCTTATCCCATCCATGACCCCGGGATGCATGATCAATAATTTCATAGGTCAAAGGGCTAAGGGTCTTGAGCCACTCGAGGGTCATTTCGTTGGTGAGGCAGATTTCTGATTTACATGAATCATCCCACCAGGCCTCAGGTTGATTAACACAAATATAAATCCTGTACCTGCTGAATGTTTGCCCGGAAATGCAATCCACGAGGCGACGCAGAAACTGCGGCTCGTTCATTACCGGCAGTGCGACACGGATGAATGGCAGGGTTTCCTGGAAATCCAAATCAGCGGTCGATCTTTAGTTTGTCAAACATTGCATTATCCTCAATTACTTCGACAGCTTTGAGCACCTCATCATCGACCTGATTAGCAACCTGATAAAATGAACTCAGGTTCCACAATTTCTCAGCAATAAGACCTTTGATCTGCGATCTGATGAGTTTTTCGGAAGCTCCGTACCCTTTTTCATCAAACTTTATCCCTTGTTTTTCTGCTAGTTCAAAAAACGGTTTCAAAAATGATTCATCCATCATGAAGGATTTGTCAAAAAATACAAAATCGGGATACGAGGTCTGTAAACTCTTCCGGTTCTTATCAACATAATCTCCGACAAAGAGATTGATCACATTTTTTCTGCGAAGGTCCAGGTAGTAATCTGAAATAATCGTTGAGTCCCATGGGATAAACACATCGGGCATGATTCCGCCACCACCATACACTACTCGTTTCTTAGATGTATAGAATTTAAGGGAGTCTGGAAATTTAATGCTGTCGGGATGAATCAATTCTCCCCTCTTCACTCTTTTTGCAAAATCCATATAATATTTATCAACCCCTTCGGCATAAGACTTCTGAATACAACGTCCTGAAGGAGTGTGATACCTCGCCGTAGTAAGCCTTACCTGTGAACTGTCGGGAAGCGAAAATGGCCTCTGAACCAATCCTTTGGCGAAGGACCTTCGGCCAACAATCACGGCCCGGTCCCAGTCCTGAACTGCTCCGGCAACGATTTCACTGGCTGAAGCAGAATTCTCGTTAATCATAATAACCAGTTTGCCTTGTTCAAAAAGGCCTCTTGAACTTGATTGATAATCTTCCCTCGGGCTGTGCACCCCTTCGGTATAGACTATTAGTTTTCCGGCACCGAGAAACTGGTCAGAAAGGTCTATTGCCGTGCCCATATACCCACCTGAATTATTGCGAAGATCGAGAATAAGATTCTTCATTCCTTTAGCCTGTAAGGCAATAGTAGCATCAATAAACTCCTGCATGGAGGTTTGAGCAAAACGATTCAGGATAATATATCCGGTTTCGGGTGTAATCATATAAACCGCATCGATGCTGTTGATGGGAATTTTATCGCGGATAATCGAAAAATCAATCAGCTCTTTCCTGCCTGCTCTTAAAATGGCGACTTCCACTTTTGTCCCTTTCTTGCCTCTGAGGTGATCAAGAACAAACTGATTGGTGACAGTTTTACCGGTAGCAGACTGACCATCGATGGTAATTATCTTGTCGCCCGACATCACTCCCAGTTTTTCACTCGGCCCTCCTGAGATAGTATGGACCACATTGATCGTATCGCGAAGGATCTCAAACTGTATACCCACTCCTTCAAAATTCCCTTCAAGCGGCTCATTGGCGCGCTGTACGTCCTTCTTTGAAATATACATCGAGTGAGGGTCAAGCTCCTTTAACGTCTCAACAATCGCCTTTTCAACCAGTTTACTGTTGTTTACAGTATCCACATACGCAAATTCTACCATCTGCATAAATGCGCTGAATTTTTTTAAATTGGAGTAAAGATCCTTCTGGTTCTGTGCTCCGGCCTGCATAGCGCTGAACATCCATAATAAAAAAAAGGAGATCGTCAGAAGCAGATAACTTTTTTTATTCATCATACTGGATAAAAATTAAAGCCTGTAATAAATATTTCGTCAAAATTATCCATTTTTGGCATACCTTTTGACGTAGATTGCTGAATTAACTAATTTTAACCCCGTTTAACAGAGTATTAACACAATCAAATTTGTCAGACAACAATAACGACGATCCGATAAAAACGGAACAGAAGCGTTTTTATCAAAGCATGATTGTTCCGCTTGCATTCATCCTCCTTCTCTGGCTTATTAAAGCTGCTGATGTGATCTGGGATATGGGAATGAATGAATACGGATTATATCCCCTCAAAGCCAAAGGCTTGTTTGGGATTATCACTTCACCGCTTTTGCATGCCGGATTTTCACATCTCTTTGCCAATACCGTGCCTCTCTTTGTCCTTGGATCACTTTTGTTTTATTTTTACAAGCCGCTGGCATGGCAGGTTTTTTTTCTCACATGGCTTATCACCGGAATCTGGGTATGGGTTTTTGCAAGGGGAAATGCCCCTCATATCGGGGCCAGCGGGATCATTTACGGGCTCGCCTCTTTTCTGTTTCTAAGCGGAATACTTCGGCGCGAGCAGAAACTGATGATCATAACATTATTGGTGACTTTCCTTTACGGCAGCCTGCTTTGGGGTTTCTTCCCACAGCTGTTCCCCAAAGAACATATTTCATGGGAATCACATCTGATGGGCTTTATCTCAGGTGTCATCCTGGCAGTATATTACAGAAAATCAGGCCCCCAGAAAAGAGTTTATGTTTGGAATGAGGAGGAAGAGGAAGAAAGTGAAGATGCATACTGGAAATCAGCATCCCCCGACGACGAAAGTTAACTATTTCACCATTTCGCTATTTTATTTTCACATACGCACTGATTTTACGAAACACCGAATCACATACCCCTTCCACCAACTTCAGTTCATCCACAGATCGGAACATTTTGTTCTTCTGGCGGTACAGAATTACCGAACGGGTGAGCTCGTATGGAAAATAAGGATGTTTAAGCATTTCTTTGAACGACATAGTATTGATATCGATTTTCTGAACCGAATCTGAAATTATCATCACATGATCTTTGATGCGATTGAAAAGCGAGGTATCCACACCCCAGACTTCGAGCAGTTGCCTGCAGCTGATAAAACCTCCAAGCTTATTCCTGTAAAAAACTATCCTCCGGGCGTACGATGGACCTATTCCATTCAGTCTCTGAAATTCAAGCGTGTCGGCCTTGTTAATATCAATTTTTACGAAAGGCCTGGGAGGAAACGCCCCGCTGCCTATGGAATCTTTTCTTTTTCCTTTGGATGGCCATCTGCCACTGAATCTGAGTGCACGATTTACCGAATCATCAAACTGAGATTTCCTGATCGCGGCTTCAAATTCCTGCAGCTCTTTTTCAAGTCCGGGAAAGTTTACTCCAGGAAGAGTGTTTTCTTCAGGGAGCAACTCATTTGCAGTTGCAACCAGCAATAAAATGATCAGCAGTATGATGATCCCCCTGAGCTCACTCCGGTTGAAAGATAAGTAATCCCGTACGATCTGGTATCTTTTCATTTCATTGGGTTTTTATCGAGTAGCTTAAGTCCTATTCTGCATTCAAGGCAACGCTTCAGGTCACAATAGTTTCGTTTAAGCTGTATCAGTGCCTGAGATTCCAGGGCATTCCCGGCAGTGATTCCAAGGGTTTTCCACATTCTGGTTTCATGGTTCTCTTCTCCCTCAATGCTCTCGAGCAGTTCCAGTGCCCTCATCCTGAAAGGGCTGATGTCCCTGGCCGATCCATAAGCGAAAAGGAATGGGGCAATACTATTGATAAGCAATAACCTTGCTGAGCTGTGCCCCATCCTTTTTTCTTTTTTTCCTGCAATTTTCCCGAAACGATAATGCCGGTCCCAATACTCTGAAGCGGTAAGCTGAAAAACCTCCTCCAGCCTGGCATGATCAGTGATATTCAGTAAGAACCCAGGTTCAGCTTTGCACATAAAGAGAAACTGTACCAGCTGACTGATCCTGATGTCAGGAAAATTCTGCGGGTGCAGCCTTAGACGTTTCCACAGCCCTGGCTGTAATGGTTTCAGACTGTATTTTACTTGCTGGTGACGATATTCATTTAAGAGTGCACGCCGGTACTGATCGCGGGGATGCCTTCCCAGAAGACCCGATTGTCCATAAAACAAAGCTTCAAGCCTGAACACACTGTCGGCATTCTTTCTCACTATCCTCAGCGGCACCGAACGGGCCAGCAGTTCGAACGGCAGTGCGTTGATACGAAAACCAAATCCTGAGGCAAGTAAAATAAAGAATATCTCATCCCAATCGGCATATTCATCAAGCAAGCGCAGGATAAACCCCGATTTTGAATTCAGCCTCTCCGTGGCCAGAGCCGGGGACCACAAACTCAGAGTATTGGAAACGTTTCCCCCAAGCAGCTTTAAGCATGGGATCCAGTAATGATTCTGCATGATCACCAAATATTTCTGCTCGATGGATGCAGGAAAATTGTTCTTCAAAACCAGAGTCGGTATTATTTCTTTATGCTTTTTCCTGATGACCTGGTCGTTTTCATAAACTACATGCAGAATTACATTATCGTATGCAGGATCAAACTGATGCCGGTGACGGATCCAATCTGATGATCTGATATGTAGTTCCACATTGCCTGCCCAAACTGTATTGCTGATGCGAATACGGGCATTAAAAAAATCAGGCCCCCCATCGGTATTTTGTATTCCCGGATGCAACACCGTGAGTTGTTCCCCTCCCTCGGCATGCAGCTCGGGGTTCAGCAGCCTGTATTTCCAGATGTATTGAAGAAATTGCTCGTTCATTTTTTGGGGGTTGGGGGTTGGGGGTTGACAATAAAATGAATATCGAATATTGAACAACGAATTTCGAATGTCGAATTTATTATTCCGTTCATCATTCAATATTCAATATTCGTCATTCGTTCCTCCCTTTATCCGCCGAAAGTCAAAATGTGATAGGGTAAACAGAAAATATTTTTTTTGCGTCGGCCCATTCAAATAATTATCTTTGCCAGAAATTCCAAAAGGTTTTGATGTATGGACGATGTCACAACCCTGGTTTCGGGCATTGAATTTAAAGTGCGGAAGCTGATCGCCAGGCAAAAGGAACTGAGGAAAGAGAAGGAAACACTTACAATAGATATTAACAAGCTAAAAAAAACCAACGAAGAACAAAAACAGGTAATTTCCGGATTAGAAGAGAAGATCCGGGTATTGAGACTTGCCGGAATGCAAGGAGAGAAAGGAAACAACTCCGACGTTAAGGCAACAATCAATGAACTTGTGAGGGAAATCGATAACTGTATCGGGTTGTTAAATACCTGATAGACATTTCTGCTGAATAATGAGCGAACAAGCTATTTCACTGAATATTGCAGACCGGCCATACCGACTTGTCGTTGA
The DNA here is from genome assembly GCA_903916595.1 of uncultured Bacteroidales bacterium. Taxonomy (GTDB): domain Bacteria; phylum Bacteroidota; class Bacteroidia; order Bacteroidales; family FEN-979; genus CAIRDP01. The sequence goes on from CAIWXI010000146.1 coordinate 10,109, forward strand.
GAAGGATCACGAGGAATTGTTTCGTAAAGCAACACGACTGATTGAAAAAAGGATAAAGGATTATTCATTGAATTATGCTTATAAAGACAAACAGGATCTTTTAGCCATGGTCGCACTTGAATATGCAACAAGTTTTCTTCAGGATGAGGAATTACTTAAGCAACAGGAGGGACAATGGGAGACAAAACTTAAAGAAGTCGATATAGTCCTGGCAGAATATTTCGCAGAATAGAATGTTCTTTGAAATTTATTAAGATTTACCCGCACTAATTCAGACAGTTTGTAAACCTAACATTACAAGCATTAGGGTTAAGCTCATAGGTTTGTAGGACAGGCCTCGCTCCTGCTTGCAGGATTTCGGCTAAGGCCGGACAGTGGACGTTCGAATTACCTGGCAGCCCTAACCATGTCGTATAGAGGTTTATCATTACCTCGCTGTTTAGTGCGGGTTTTTTATTTTAACTACTAAAAGCTATAAAGATGCCAAACATCCTATTAATTGTGATCATCGGTGTAAGCGGGATAATCATAGGAGGGCTTATAACCGGTACGATCCTGAACAAGGCGCTGGAACGCAAACGTGATGCACTTCTTAAAGAGGCCATGGATAAAGCCGAAGTAATGAAAAAGGAAAAGATCCTTCAGGCCAAAGAGAAGTTCCTCCAGCTAAAGACCGAACACGAAAAATTTGTTCACGAAAAAAATGAAGAGATCTCGAGGAATGAGAACAGGCTGAAGCAGAAGGAAGGCACTGTGAATCTAAAAGTTGAAGAGCTTGCAAAAAAACAAAAAGAGATAGGCACGATCAAACAGAATCTTCAGACACAGATAGAGATCGTGAACAAAAAACAGACCGATCTCGAAAAGGCACAGAAAGTCCAGATAGAAAAACTTGAAACTATTTCAAACCTTTCTGCTCAGGAAGCCAAGACCCAGCTGATCGAAAACCTTAAGGAAGAAGCCAAAGCCGATGCCATTGTGCATATCAAGGATATTATTGATGAGGCAAAAATCACGGCCAATACCGAAGCCAAGAAGATCATCATAGAGACTATTCAGAGAACTGCCACCGAGCATGCAATTGAAAATACCGTTTCGGTGTTTAACATCGAAAGCGAGGAAATCAAAGGCAGGATCATCGGGCGTGAAGGCCGTAATATCCGTACTTTGGAAGCTCTTACCGGCGTCGAGATCATCATCGATGATTCTCCGGATGCAATTCTTCTATCAGGATTCGATCCTGTAAGGCGTGAAATCGCGAGGCTTTCGCTGCACAAACTGGTCACCGACGGGCGGATTCATCCGGCACGTATCGAAGAAGTTGTTGCCAAAACAAAAAAACAGCTTGAGCAGGAGATCAATGAAATCGGAAAAAGGGTTAGCATCGACCTGGGTATTCACAACCTGCATCATGAACTCCTTCGAATGATCGGTAAAATGAAATACCGTTCCTCTTACGGGCAGAACCTTCTTCAGCATTCTATCGAAGTCGCTAAGCTAAGTGCTACCATGGCTGCCGAACTGGGCATCAATCCAAAGAAAGCAAAACGGGCCGGTCTGTTGCACGACATAGGAAAAGTTCCCGACAACGAACCTGATCTGCCACATGCCATCCTGGGCATGAAAATGGCCGAAAAATTCAAGGAAAAGCCCGAGATCATTAATGCTATTGGCGCCCACCACGATGAGATCGAGATGGATAACCTTATCTCTCCTATCGTGCAGGTTTGCGATGCGATCTCAGGAGCAAGGCCCGGTGCCCGCCGCGAAGTTGTTGACGCGTATATTGAACGACTTAAACATCTCGAGGAACTCGCCCTTAGCTATCCTGGAGTTGTTAAAACGTTTGCCATTCAGGCAGGCCGCGAATTGCGTGTAATCGTCGGGGCAGAAAAGGTAAATGACCTTGAAGCCAACCAGCTTGCTTTCGACCTTTCAAAAAAGATCCAGAGCGAGATGACTTATCCCGGACAGATCAAAATTACAGTCATCAGGGAAACCAGAGCCGTGCAGTACGCAAAGTAGGCGGGTATCTGATACTTATTTCACCATTTCGCTATTTTTTCCAATTTTTGTAACAATTTTCATATTTGTTCTTCTAATGTTAACGTATTGACCAAATTTAAACCATTTAACATGAAAAAATCAATTGCTTTATCTGTTATTGCATTCCTGTTGGTTGCTTCAGGACATACTCAGGAAATGAAACTCGATGATGTGATCGGAGCTTATTACAAAGCCACGGGTATCGAAAAAATGAAGAGCTGGACTACTTTCAAAACCAGCGGCAAAACAATTGCTCAGGGAATGGAATTTCCGACGGTACTGATTATTAAAAGACCTTCCAAACTCAGGGTGGAAGCCGAAGTGCAGGGAAATAAAATGGTCCAGGCTTTCGATGGAACCCAGGGCTGGAGCGTAGTCCCCTGGTCCGGTTCATCAGTCCCCCAGGACATGACTGCCGATGAAGTCAAAGGTATGAAGGACCAGTCTGACATGGAAGGGGCGCTCTACAACTGGAAAGGAAAGGGACATCAGGCTGAATTGCTTGGCAAAGAAGACATGGAAGGCTCCCCGGCCTACAAGATCAAACTTATTAAAGCCAATGGCGACATAGACACATACTACATTGATGCCGAAAGTTTTATTTTACTGAAAACATCGTCCAAGGTTAAAATTCAGGGCAATGAGGTTGAAGGTGAAACCGTTTTTACAAATTACAAAAACGTAGAGGGCGTTCTTATGGCCGGTAGCATTTCCAACAAAATAAAAGACCAGGTCGTTTCTCAGATTGTATTCGACAAAGCCGAAGTAAATATTCCTGTCAGTGACAGTCTTTTCATGAAACCTGCCGTTAAAAAATAAATCCTATTAATCTGTTTGTATGAAACTGGTGATCAACGTCATAATCGCCTGCGTCTTATGCATTGCTTCAGGCATGGTGCAGGCGCAGGATCGCGTAAAGGTTGACGAGAATACCTTTGGCGATATTCAGGCCCGGCAAATCGGCCCGGCAACAATGAGCGGTCGCATCTCGGCCCTCGATGCAGTTGACAAAAACCCGGCCCTGCTTTATGTTGGTGCTGCGACCGGTGGATTATGGAAATCAAAAAATTATGGCACCACATTCAAACCGGTGTTCGAAAAATACAATCAGGCGATAGGCGCTATAGCCATTGATCAGCAGCATCCCGATACGGTATGGGTTGGTACCGGCGAGGTTTGGGTGAGGAACTCCACATCGGTCGGCGACGGGATCTACCGCACAACCAATGCCGGGGAAACCTGGAAACGGATGGGGCTTGAAAAGACCGAAAGGATTGGAAAAATCGCCATTCACCCGAAAAATTCAGACGTCGTTTTCGTCGCCGCTCTTGGAAATCTCTGGAACCCCAGCCCCGACAGGGGTTTGTATAAAACAACCGATGGAGGAAAGACCTGGGAGAAAATCCTTTATGTTGATGAGAACACCGGTTGCTCAGATGTAGCGATAGACTGGAAGGATCCCGACATCATGTACGCCGGGATGTGGGAATTCCGCAGAACCCCCTGGTCGTTCAGTTCAGGTGGTACAGGCAGCGGGCTTTACCGTTCGGCCAACGGTGGAAAGACCTGGGACAAGATCACAAAAAACATGCCCGAAGGCCTGCTAGGGCGGGTAACTGTTTCAGTCTCACCGGTAAAATCAGATATCGTGTTTGCACTGATCGAAGCCGGGAAAACGGGATTGTATAAATCGTCGGACAAAGGGATCACCTGGTCGCTTTCAACCCATTCCGAAGCGGTTAACGACCGTCCTTTTTATTTTTCGGTCATTGTCCCCGATCCCCTCGACACCAACATCATCTACAAGCCAGGGTTTAACCTGAGCAAAAGCACAGATGGCGGAAAAACCTTCAGCCCGGCTGCCGTTGAAGGTGGAAATTACCATAGCGACTGTCATCCTGTTTATATCGGTAAAAAAGATAACAGCCTTATTTATATGGGGACGGATGGCGGAGTGTATTACTCCATGGATAAGGGAAATACCTGGCGTTTGATGCGGAATCTGCCCGTTTCACAGTTCTATCACGTGAGTATTGATAAAGCTGATCCGTTTAATGTTTACGGCGGATTGCAGGATAACGGATCCTGGTATGGCCCATCAAGAAATTCAAGCGGCATAACAAACGGCAGCTGGAAGAGCGTAGGGTTCGGCGACGGTTTTTACGTGTATTGCGACAAACTCGATTCAACCATTCTTTACTGGCAGTTTCAGGGTGGAAAAATCGCCAGGTATTACCTGAAGTCGGGGGAATACAAATCGCTCATCCCCTTTAGGGATAAAGACACCAAAGAACTCAGGTTTAACTGGAATGCCCCCATGGTCTTCAGTCCAAAAAGCAACAGCTTCTATGTAGGAGCCCAGTACCTTTATAAAACGACAAACCGCGGAGATTCCTGGTCACGGATATCTCCCGACCTCACCACAGCTGACCCGAAAAAACTGAAACAGGAAAAATCTGGTGGGCTCACCGTCGACAACTCATCCGCCGAGAACCATTGTACTATTTATACTATCAATGAATCTCCTCCCGACAGCCTGATCGTTTGGGCCGGAACCGATGACGGCAACCTGCAGATAACGGCCGACGGGGGAAAATCATGGACCAATGTGGTGGGTAACATACCAGGTCTTCCGGCAAATACATGGTGTTCGTATGTGGAACCCGGTCGTTTTGATAAAAACACGGTATATGCAACTTTCGACGGGCACAGGATGGGAGATAAAACTCCTTATGTCTTTAAATCAACCGATCTCGGGAAGACATGGAAAGCCCTGGCCGACACGGCTATCCATGGTTACTGCCATGTGATCAAACAGGACCTTGTAAATCCGCATTTACTGTTTCTTGGGACTGAAGGCGGATTATACCTTTCAATTGACGGAGGCCAGGCATGGTCTTTCTTTAAAGGAAACGTTCCCAGGGTACCCGTCATGGATATGGTCATTCACCCAAGGGAGCAGTCACTCGTTCTGGCTACGCATGGAAGGGGCATCATGATCATCGATGACCTTTCCCCGCTGCGTGAAATTTCAAAGGATGTGCTGGATGCTGATGTCAAATGGCTTAAGACAAAGGATTTTATTATCCGTGAAGGCTCTTTTACCCAGGAATGGACCGGGGATGATGAATATATCGGACAGGTTCCCCGGGATGCCGCATCAATAGTCTACTACATGAAAAAGAGACATCTTTTCGGTGACATCCATCTTGAGATCTACGACACCGCCGGGAAACTGATCAAACGGCTACCTGCAGGGATGCGGAAAGGTATCAATGTAGTGCCCTGGACCATCCAGATGAAGCCGCCAAAGGTCCCTGTCTCTCCTCAGATGGCAGGAGAGGCCTTTGCAGGCCCGAATTATTCACCGGGTGAATATACTGTAAAGTTGTTCCGAAATGATGAGGTTTACGAGACAAAGATCCGGCTGCTGCCCGATCCAAAATCAATGTATTCATTGCAGGATCGGGAGATTCGGCAAAAAGCGGTGATGAAAGGGTACAACCTGCTTCAATCGCTGGCCTATACCGACAGGCAGGCGAGGGAAGTCCGCGACCAGTTAAAAAATCTGGCAAAATCAGCCTCAAAATCTTTCTCAGCAAAACTGATGGCCATTTCTGTTGAGATGGACACATTGCATTGCAGAATAGTATCTACCAGGGAGGGAAAAATCACCGGCGAGGAAAAACTCCGGGAAAAGATTGCATTTATCTATGGCTCAATCATGTCGTACCCCGGCCGGCCTACCGATTCTCAGCTTCAGGGGCTTGATCTTCTGGCCAGGGAATCTGAAAAGATTCAGAATGAGGTCAGCAGCATCATCTCCAATCAGATACCTGTCCTGAACAAAGAAGTTGTAAAAGAGAAAAAAGAGGAGATCAAAATCGTATCTGAGGAGGCTTTTCTTAAAGAACCTTAAAATCCTGGTCTGCCAACGTAAGAAAGTGTGATTACATTCTTTATATTTGCGCCGGATTAATGAAATATTAAACAAACAAACCCTGATTTATGTCAAAAGGACAAGACGTTAAAAAAAGCGTAAAAAAAGAGCCTACGAAAACCTTAAAGGAAAAGAGGCTGGAGAAAAAAGAAAAAAAGGAAAAGAAAGGCAAGTTCTGAACCCGGCAGGATTCGGTGCTATATTTCGTTGCGTCTTCAGGTAAGGAAGGTTTGCTTTGAGTAAACATTGTTTCTTCATTTTTCATGACAGGAAGACCACATTATTTTTCTTTATCTGTCTTGCGTTCCCGATCTTTCTTTTTCCTCAGGACATCATATCTCCTCTGATCAGGAACAGCTTTACAAAAGTTACTCCCTATGAGGAATTCCTGGATTTACTTATTGGCGATCATTACAATATTGCCTGTTTTTACAAACTGTTCTAAAAAGTCGGATGATAATAGCAATTCTCCGACACCACTTACAGTAACCGACAGTGATGGCAACGTGTATCAAACGATTAAGATTGGCACCCAGGTTTGGACGACCGAGAACCTGAAAACCACCAAGTACAACGATGGAACTGCAATACCTTTTGTTACTGGTAGTACTGAATGGAGTAATTTAACTACCGGTGGATATTGCTGGCACAGCAACATTGCAGCCGGTAAAAATGCTTACGGAGCTCTATACAACTGGTTTACCGTAAGCACGGGTAAACTTGCACCCAGGGGATGGCATATTCCATCTGATGCAGAATGGACTGTATTAACTGATTTTCTCGGAGGCGAATCCGTAGCCGGAGGTAAGATGAAATCTACCGGCAATATAGAAGCTGGTACTGGTTTATGGTATTTGCCAAACGAAGGCGCAACGAACGAAACCGGGCTTTCAATCGTTGCGGGGGGCTTTCGTGGTCCCACCGGTGAATTCTGGAATATTGGATTCAGCGGTGACCTTTGGAGTTCAACTGAGAGTATTGCGAGTGCTTCATGGTACCGTTACCCGGTAAGCAGCGGAGGAAATATTAACAGGAACTATTACAATAAGACCGGTGGGATGTCGGTTCGTTGTATCCGGTATTTTTGACAATAAATGAAATTCATCATTTATTAATTTTCCTTGTCCTGGTTTATCGCCTGGATTCTTTAGAATTTCCTGATAGCACGGACCAGGTAAAGGTGGGTTTTACGGTAATAGCAGTTCATTGTATAACCACTGTAGAAGTAAAGATTAGTTGCAAAATTAACATCGCTCGAACACTCATTGGAACTCCAATAGTACCCCGAAGTAAACCCGCCTACAATCGTTTTCTGCCGGTACAACAAATCCAGTTCGTACGATGAAGGCAAATACCAATCGCCATAAGTCACACCACCAACGGTAACACAATAATTAACACAAGCTCTTGCAGCAAAATCTCCTGTCTGATTATCGGGCATTTGCCCGGCAATGATTAAGGCTGTGTTCATCGCACCTGCACCAATGCCATTGGCTGTGGCTCCTGTGAATCTATACGTTCCATTGTACCATTGAATTCCTGCACTCTGATCTACAGTAGCCGCTATTAATCCATGCTGTCCTTCATCATAGACATAAAACACTATCCCTCCGCCATAATTTTCCCCTATGTAATGTATCGTTCTGGCATTTGCTGCGTACTGCGCATAAGGAACGCTAAGTAATTGGCTTACGCCAGAAATTGTATAATTTGTCCCACCGGTAGGATCAGTCTCTGTTTTAATAAAAAATGGGCCCTCTGACCAGGGAATAGCTGCAAAACCAGCCCCACCTCCAAATTCAATGTTAAGTAATCCATTCTCATTCGTAAAAATGTGATTCTGCGTTTCAGTATAAGCAATTGTGCCGGTATCTGATCCTTGCAAAATGCTTATTCTGATCCCAATTTCCTGGTTTGAAACAAGATAACTACTTGTGTCGCGGATAACAGCCTGATAGTTCATTCGTTGTGGCACCTGAGCGTTAGCCTGAAAATGAAGAAATAAAGTTGCTGCTATCAGGACAGCAGAAAATAAAGCAAATAGATTTTTCACTGGTGTTGGTTTTGGAGGTTAAAAATCAGAGAAAAAGTATTTTATGATTATTCCAAGGCAAAAATTCAGCAATAAAACATTAATAACAGGTTATTTTTTGATCACTTTAAATGTCAGGAATTCCTGACCGGCAGAATTCTGACCATGTTTAAAGGAAGACTGAGCCGGCTGTGTCTTTACGATTCGTAAAAAATAGGAAGCTTTAACCATGTTGCTCATATCAATCCGGGTTACGCTGCCTTTTATATTATTGACAAGGATAAGTTTTCCGTCTATGTCGTAAAGAAATGAAGTGTATCGGGAGAAAACTTCGTCTTCAATTTTAAGAATCAGATATTCTCCTGCCGGATTAGGATACACAGAACATCGTATCGTATTGCCTTTTGCATCATCAATTCCGGAAACAACTGAAATTTCATACGGTTGCTGTACTCCCTGTCCCACTGAGCCATTCTTTCCTTTGTTGGTCGGATAAACGATTTGCCCGATCGAATAACTCGCTTTGCCTCCGGTTCCGGTAGCGTTGCCACCTGCAGCAGGTATCACTTGCTGGGCATGAAGGTCGGTAACAGCTATAATCAGCAAAAATGCAATAAATAGAAACTGTTTGAATTTAATCATATTCGTTCTGATTATGCTTGCCTCAAAAAAAAGTCCCTGAAATTCAGGGACTTTGATTAAATGAAGCGGACTGGACGAGGCTCGAACTCGCGACCTCCGCCGTGACAGGGCGGCATTCTAACCAACTGAACTACCAGTCCATGGTTGAGCTTGCAAAAGTATATTATTTTTCCGGAATCTCAAAATAAATTATAACTCTTCGTGATAAAATCCTGTGGATTTCAGGTTATAGTACTTCAGGCCCAGCTTCCGGGCCTGGTCTGTCCAACTCAGAACCATTGAATGGTAAGCAGTTGATACGTTTAGGATGATTCGAGGAGAAAAAATATTTTTAAGCTGTTCCATTTTTATGCCGTAGCCCCGGCTGATCAGCAGAATATCGGCATGGGTCTTTAACTGCAGATTTTTACCCGGAGAAGAATCAACGATATAAATTTTCCGTTCTGCCACGACGATCATGTTTCCGAACCGGCCCACTTCAGGGAATCCTTCGGCCTTTTGCCAGCCGCGGGAATTCACCCATCGTTCATGAACAGAGTTCACCTTATCGGCCAACCGCTCGTTACCGATCTGAGTGGCGATAAAGGGGTCTTTCATCATCCGCAGTGAGGAATAAAAGCAAATTTCCTTTCTGCCCCTTACAAACCTTATCACGTAACCGTACTGCCCCTGGTGTATAGTCAATATTGACCTTGAAGAAAGACTGATCTTTTCGGTGATCCCTGAAATTCCGAGCATGATAACGCATGATAATACAAACAACAGAATCCTCGGCTGCTTTGTGGAAAGATAAAGAAACAGAGCCATGATAAGAAGATAAAGCAGCAGCACTTCTGTACTACCGGGAAAGAACCCGGAACTGACGGCCCCAGGCAGGGAACCAATCCATAACACACTGCTATTAAGCAAGCCGAGCAGAAACTTCAGCGCAGAAATCGTAAGATTGCCGATGAATGGCAGGGATGAGAACAACAGGCCCAGGATGCCCATCAGAATGATCCCGTTAGAGAGGGGCACGATCAGGAGGTTTGAAAGGATAAAATAGTTCGGGAAGCGATGAAAGTAATACAGGCTCAGGGGGCAGGTCGCTATCTGAGCTGCGATGGAAACAGCCACCAGGGCCCATACCTTATCGGGGAACCAGCGATGGGTCACAAACAGGTCATAGATGGGTTTGTATAATATTACGATGCCAATCACAGCCAGATATGAGAGCTGGAATCCGACATCGGCAATGATCGATGGATCCATGATCAGCAAAAAGAAAACCGAGGCGCTGATCACGTTAAGCATCCCGGGTTTTCGTTTAATCGATTTTCCGATGATCAGAAAGCTAAGGCATGTAGCGGCGCGCAATACTGCGGGCGAGAAGCCTGTCACTGCTGAATAAGCCCAGATGCAAAGCAGTTCAAGGATTGATTTCAGCCATATCCCTTTTCTGGATTTTGCAAGGACCGTGAGCAGGGTTTCAAGGAACAAAAAGATAATCCCCACATGCATGCCTGAAACCGAGAGTATATGCATGGTCCCGCTTGCCGCGAAGGCTGATTTAAGCTGGCTGTCTATCTCATTCACATAACCCAGAAGCAGGGCCGCTGCGACTGCAAAATATTGTCCGTCGAGTCCATGCTCCCTGAAGATCTGCAACATCCGGTCTCTTGCTTCAAATGCCAGAACGCTCAATCCATTCCCGTGATCGCCAGGTGCGGCAAGACATTCGCTGCTTTTGCAACGCATCTCATACCGGACCCCTTTATTGAATAAATATTCATGAAAATTAAATGTATGTGTGCCTGGAAAGAAGCGAAGCGATTCGGGTCTTCCGCTTACAAGGTAATATTTCCCATAGTTCAGAATGGTTCCGGGCCTGCTTCCGAACACGGTGAGATATATTTTTGTGCTCAATGGTTTCCAGGCCCCGGAATCATGAACCGAAACAATATTTGCAATAACATTTACAGACCCCTGCTTTATGGCGGGGCATTCGCTCACTTTGATGAGAAGAACGACGGTCTTCTCAAAATCGGGAGCAGCCCGTTTCATTTTACATGAGATATAATTGGCTTGCTGAAAGCCCGAAAGGGAAAAAGCAAACAGTATGATAGAACCCGTTAGCCATCGATACCGGTAACTTAAAGTGAAGCGGTGAAAAAGGAAAAGCGTAAGACAGACGGCACACAAACCTGCCGGAATAAGAAAAAGCGGTAATGAAAAACTGATTAACTTCCCGGCAACGATGCCGGTAACAAACGGAAAAACCAGCCTGAGTAAGGGTAACTGCCTCCAGGGATTCATACTTTCTTGTCATTCTCTCAGAGCTTAATCCGGGAAATGACAAAAAGTGATAGAATTATTTGCAGTATTTAATAATAAGATCCTTTGATGCAACAATTCCGAGATCGAACGCCCTGTTCCAGTCATTGCATGCACCCGTCATATCGCCTATGTTTTGTTTGGCTCTGCCACGGTTGTTAAAGGCGTCGGCATAGGATGAATTCAGCTCAATGGCTTTGTCGAAATCAAGCAAGGCCCCGCTATAATCCTTGAGCATCATCTTGGCTGCTCCGCGGTTGTTATAGGCGGATTGGTTTTTCGGATCCCTCTTCAATGCAATGTTATAATCAAGGATAGCGCCCTTGTAATCCTGCAGATAATGGCGCACCATTCCCCTGTTGGTAAATACATCGGAAAAGGATGAATCCAGCTTAGCTACATTATTATAGTTATCGAGGGCCCCCTGATAATCTTTCTTGATCACCTTGACGGCTGCCATATAATTGTATGCAGCAGGATTCTTATGGTCAAGGACCAGAGTCGTGGTGAGATCTTTTTCGGCGCCTTCATAATCATCGAGCAAAAACTTGCAGGCCCCCCGGATATAATACGCCTTTGCATTGGAATTTGAAAGGCCGATGGCTTTTGTAGCATCTTCAATGGCCAGTGAATACTGCGATAAAGCCATGTAGCAGAATCCTCTGTTAGTATATGAGATGGTATTTTCAGCTGCCTGGATAGACTTAGTAAAATCTTCTATAGCAGCATCATAATTGGCTTCTTTCGCCTTCTTCAGACCTTCGTGATAAAGCGTCTGCGCCACTTTCTGCTGAGGTGTAAGTTCTTTATTCTTATCTTTATTTGCATTCATTATCACAGTCTCGGCCGGTGGGGGTAATGTGTTGCTTCCGGGCTTCATCCTCTTTGAAGTGTCTATCTTATCGGGATACAGAGTTATTTTCTTGCCCTGAGGAGGTTTACTATTCGGCTGATTCTGGGCCATGATCATTCCTGTGGCTCCAAAAGCCATCAGGCATAAAAAAATAATTTTCCTTGTATTCATAACTTTCATTTTCACCGGGTTTCCCATTAATAATTATTCTTTTAATTAACTGATTTCTCCTTCAAATATTGTATCATTTTCTCAGCAGCCCTTGCCGAGGCCCCTCTCCCTCCAAGCATTTCCTTTACTGACAGATACCCTTCCCTGATTTCTTTCTGGCGTTCAGGCCTTAGTATAAGCTTCAGTTCCGTGACCAGTGAGCTGGAATTAAACTCTTTTTGAATGAGTTCCTTAATAATGCCGCGGCCGGCAATAAGGTTTACGAGCGAAATAAAACCTACTTTGACAATTCGTCTGGCGATTGCATACGAAAGGAAATTGCCTTTATAACAAACCAGCTGGGGCACATTCATCAGTGCGGTTTCGAGCGTGGCAGTACCAGAAGTGACTAATGCAGCCTCGGAATGGAAGAGCAGATCATAGGTCTGGCCACTGACAATGCCAACCCGGGTATTGCTGGCCAGGGAATGGTAATAGTCTTTGGGCACTGAAGGGGCAGCTGCAATCACGAACTGATATTCGGGGAATGAAGGGATAACTTTAAGCATCACCGCCAGCATATTTTTTATTTCCATTTTGCGGCTGCCGGGTAATAGAGCCACCAATGGTTTATCCTCCAGACCGTTTTCTTTCAGAAACGAGCCACGGTCTTTCAGCCTCATCCCTTCATAGATTACATCGAGCAGCGGGTGCCCGGGAAAATCGGCATGAACGCCGTATTTACGGTAAAACTCCTGCTCAAACGGCAGGATCACAAACATATGGTCAACTGATGTCTTTACTGTTTTGACCCTGGATGACTTCCATGCCCACAGCTGAGGCGAGATATAGTAAAAGACCCTGATGCCGATGGAAGCAGCAAACCGTGCCATCCTCAGGTTAAACCCCGGGTAATCGACCAAAATCAGCACATCGGGATTAAACTTCCGGATATCTTTCTCACAAAACCTCAGGTTGCCCATGATCTGGGGAAGATGGGCCACCACTTCAAGGAACCCCATATAAGCCAGGTCGCGGTAATGCCTTACAAGAATGGCCCCCTCCTTTTGCATCAGGTCGCCACCCCAGCAACGAAACGAAGCCTGTTCATCCAGTGTCTTCAACTCCCTCATCAGATTTGAGGCATGCAAGTCGCCCGAAGCTTCTCCCGCTATGATATAATACTTCATGAGAACCAGTCTGATATGGGCTTTAAGGCTTTATTCGCAGTAAAGTCAAAATGAACCGGAACGACTGCTATGTAATTGTGTTCCAGGGCCCATTCGTCTGCATCCTTCCCATGCCCTGTTTTGACAAACACCCCTGTCATCCAGTAGTACTTGTGGCCATGAGGGTCGGTGCGCTCGTCAAAATCCTCCTGCCAGGTCCCTTCTGCCTGCCTGCAGACTTTAATTCCCCTGATTTTCTTCGCAGGAATGGCCGGGATATTTACATTAAGACACACTCCCTGAGGAAGTTTATTTTTTATTACCTCCGATATTATCTTCTTTATATACACGGCGGATGGCTTAAAGTCGGCATTCATGCTGTAATCGGCAAGCGAGAAGCCCGCCGAACTCACTCCTGCCATAGCACCTTCGAAAACGGCCGCCATGGTACCAGAATAGATGATGTTAATGGATGAATTTGCGCCATGATTGATACCCGAGAAAAGAAAATCAGCCCTCTTCTTAAGAATGACTTTAAACGCAAGTTTCACACAGTCGGCAGGAGTGCCGTTGCAAGTATACTCCTCGTAATCTTTCTCCTTTTTCAGAAGTTCAATACGAAGGGGATGATTTACCGTTACGGCATGCGCTGTGCCTGATTGAGGCCGGTCGGGCGCCACTACGACGACTTTCCCAAAAGGCCTTACGCACTCGATAAGAAAACGCAATCCCGGCGCTTTAATGCTGTCGTCGTTTGTAAGCAGAATTAGAGGTTTTCTATCCATTGTTCACTGTTTAAGCTTCGAATATCCTCAAAAAGTGAGAAGTTCTTCATACAGTTCTTTCACCGGCAGGCCCATGATGTTGAAAAATGAACCTTCAATCTTGTGGATGCCGATATACCCTATCCATTCCTGTACCCCATATCCTCCGGCCTTATCAAAAGGCTGAAAATTTCTGATATAGTATTCTATCTCCTCAAGACTCAGTTCTTTGAAATAAACTGATGACTGTACATGGATGGTCTTTTTCTTCTTTTTCGATTTCAGGCAAACTGCGGTGATCACATCATGTTTATTGCCTGACAGCTTTTTCAGCATAATCACAGCTTCATCATGGTTCGCCGGCTTTCCAAGAATCTCATTTCCAAGGACTACGATCGTATCGGCAGCGATCAGGATGGCTTTCGGGTTCATCCTTGCCGTATCATAACTGGCTGCCTTCAGCTCGGCCAGGAATATCGCGACTTCCTTCGGTTTTAGTCCGCCAGGGTACTCTTCCTTAACGTTAGTACTACAGATCTCAAAATCAAGCCCAAGTTCCTTGAGCAGATACTGCCTTCTGGGCGAAGCCGAGGCTAGAATAAGATGATATCCTTCGAGTCTTTTATTTATCATTTGCTGATTGCTATAAGTTGCATTGACAATACCCCTGCCACCATGATTACTTTGCATATATTGCTCATAATATGGTATTCTTCGGGTGTGTTCGATCTGAAAGCCCTGTAAACAAGGTAGAACATTGGGACTAAAGTAGTCACAAGCAGGTACCAGAACACGGTCATCAGGCTCAAATGATATAATACGAGAAGACCATAGCCCGATAAAATAATAGTCAGTCCTGTGAGACCGCTTACAACCCACCTGCTGGCATTCATACCAAATACGATCGGAATGGTCCGACAACCAACCCGGGCATCGCCTTTAACATCTTCCATGTCTTTTATCACCTCCCTGTAGAAAGTCACAAGAAAAGCAAAAAGTGTATAAGCCAAAAACAACCTCCCTACCCAGAAAAGGTCGGGAATCAGGTCTGCAAAGATATCGGGATGAAGTCTGAGCCAAAAAAATTCAAACACGTAAACAATCAGCACGACCATAGCCGAAAGTAAAGCCACAATAAGGTTGCCCCAGAAAAGCATCCGTTTGTATTTGGCTGAATAAAACCATAACAGCAAGCCAACAAACGGGAAGATAAGCCCAAAACTCAGCAGTCTCACCCTGTATGCCAGGTAAAATCCGATCATGCTGCCCAGTGAGGTAAGTAAGATATGCCATTTGATAGCGGTTCTCCCGGAGATCACCTTTCCTACAACCAAATGTGAGGGTTTGTTTATCTCGTCTATTCTTACATCAAAATAATCGTTGATCACATACCCGCCTGAAGTAATAAGGATCGTTGCAAGGCAGAGAAGAGAGAAATCGATCAGGGTCGACATCACCTCGGTATCCCCGCTATATAAAAAAGGTGCGAACAGGCAGTATCTCAGCAGGAACTGAGTCAGCACGATGATAAGCAGATTAGGAAGACGAATCAGGCGGATGATCTTTCCAAGCCTGCTGATTAATGATATCTTTTCCATTTCACTATTTCACTATTTCACCATTTCACCATTTCACCATTTCACCATTTCCCGTCATCCACTTCCCCTGCACCTTCATGACCTGTTCGATGACATCCCTGGCGCAGCCTTTACCGCCGTTACAGTGGGAAATGTATTTTGCAATCTTCTTGATTTCTTCCGCCGCATCTGCAGGGCAGGCAGATACTCCGGCTTCAAGCATTACTTCGTAATCGGGAATATCGTCGCCCATATACAAAACCTCTTCAGGTTTTAGATTTTGTGCCGTAAGGTAATCCTGATAGCATTCGATTTTATTTTCGATACCCATAAAAACATCTTTCACGTTCAGTGCTTTCATTCTGTGATCCAGTGATTTGGAAACAGCTCCCGATATTACTGCAACATGATATCCTTTCTTTACCGCAAGCTGTATCGCATACCCGTCTTTTACACTCGAAATTCTGTGGCCTTCACCCTGGCTTGTCATGATCACCATGCCATCGGTAAGAACGCCATCATAGTCGAAAATAAAAGTCGTGATATGCCTCAGCAATTCCTTGTAATTAGTCATTTCTGTTTTTATGTTTGATAATACTTTTACTTATCAGATCATATATTTCCATATAGACCCCGTGTTTTGCAAGCATCTCCAGGTGTTCATCCATAATCCTGGCATCGCCACGTATGGCGGGGCCGGTTTGACCGCTAAAAACATCTTCATGCCTGGCTGCAGCTGCCGTCTGCAGAATCAAGGGTTTAAGAAGACTAAAAGGGATTCCGTGTTTTTTCAGCAGATCTTCTGCAATGGTATACATAAAATTCGAGAAGTTACCTGCAAAAACTGCGGTCATATGCAGTACTTTTCTCTGAGGACTGTCTAAAACCCGGGTCTTTTTGCTAATCAGCTTTGCAAGTTGTAGAAGTTTTTCTTCGTTTTCATGCGTATTGGCTTCAATACATAAAGGGATACTGCCGAAATTAATCCGTTTATTCTTTGAAAAAGTCTGGAGGGGATAAAACACTCCTATGTTTGATGAAGCCTTGGAAAGTACGGCCATATCAACAGATCCCGAAGTATGAACCAACAGCTGATCCTTCAGACCCAGGCTTTTTGCAACATCTTCTATGGCTGTATCGCTTACCGCGAGAAGAAAGAGATCGGCCTTAAAATCGGCCGCACTGAAATCGGCATGATAGCCTGCTTTGACCCTGCGAGCCAGTTTCTCTCCGGCTAAACGCGATCTGTTCAGAATCTGAATTACGTTGACTCCTTTACGGTGCAAGGCAAGGGCGAGATGAGTAGCCAGATTCCCGGCTCCTATCACCACTACATTCTGTATTTTTTTTTGTTCTTTCAATCCTGATCAGAAACAATTCCAATGCAAATGAAGAAAGAAAAGAAGGTATCAGTTCAGTGATCAGGCCTGACCTGGCATCCCCATATTGAAAGGAATCTCGCCCTCGGAATCACGAATCTCACCGTGAACTGCCTCGTACTTCGTAACGTTTTCCTTTAAGGCTTTATATAAGCGCTTGGCATGCTGGGGAGTGAGGATAATCCTCGACTTCACCTTGGCTTTGGGCACACCGGGCATCATCTTGACAAAATCAACGATGAATTCCGCAGGGGAGTGAGTGATTATAGCAAGGTTTGAATAAATGCCTTCACCCACTTCATCTGAAATCTCTATATTGATCTGGTTACCTGGATTTTTATTATCCTGCATACTAATCCTCCTCTTTGGATGCCATTAATGCTTCGTATTCTTCCTTGCTGCCAACAATCAGGTTTTCGTATTCGCGGAGTCCGGTACCGGCCGGGATGAGATGTCCCACGATAACGTTTTCCTTCAAACCTGCAAGATCGTCAACCCTCGCGTTGATCGCAGCCTGAGTCAGCACTTTGGTGGTTTCCTGGAAAGATGCTGCAGATAGCCAGCTGCGTGTCTGAAGCGAAGCTCTTGTGATCCCCTGAAGCACCTGGCGCGCTGTGGCTGGTTTTGCATCACGGGCCTCCACCAGCTTTTTATCTTTGCGTTTAAGCATTGAGATTTCATCGCGAAGTTTACGGGCGCTGATAATCTGACCTGGTTTGAGAGTTAAAGAATCACCTGGTTCCTCGACCACTTTTTTAGCGTAAATCCAGTCGTTTTCTTCCTGAAAATCTATCTTGTTAACCAGTTCTCCCTCAAGAAACCTGCTATCTCCCGGATCTTCCACGTCAACCTTGCGCATCATCTGCCTAACAATAGTCTCGAAATGCTTATCGTTTATCTTAACACCCTGCAAGCGGTATACTTCCTGGATTTCATTAACGATGTATTCCTGAACCTTCATAGGGCCTTTGATAGCAAGAATGTCGCTCGGAGTGAGAGCTCCGTCAGACAAGGGTACACCTGCTTTAACATAGTCGTTCTCCTGGGCCAGAATCTGTTTGGATGTGGGAACCAGGTAACGTTTTTCTTCGCCTGTCTTAGAAGTGATAATAACTTCGCGGTTTCCTCTCTTCAGCTTCTTGGCAAAAGAAACTACCCCGTCAATTTCAGAAACAACAGCAGGATCGGAGGGGTTACGAGCCTCAAAAAGCTCCGTCACCCTGGGAAGTCCTCCCGTGATATCGCCTGCTTTACCAATGGCGCGCGGGATCTTTACAAGTATCTCGCCGGGTTTGATCTTCGCTCCGTTTTCAATGATGATATGGGCTCCTACAGGAATATCATAGATCTTAATGATTTCTTTAGTGGAATCAAGTATGTTGATAGCAGGGTTCTTTCCCTTCTGCCGAGATTCAATGATAACCTTTTCGTGGTAGCCGGTCTGCTCGTCCGATTCAACACGGAAAGTCATCCCTTCCTGAATATTTTCGAAACTAACTTTACCTCCGACTTCCGAAAGAATGACTGCATTGTATGGATCCCAGTCACTGATAAGGTTGCCTTTCTTCACTTCTGCCCCATCCTTGAAATAAAGTCTGGCGCCGTATGGAATATGTGCCGAAGTGAGTGCGATACGGGTATTTTTATCAACAATACGCATTTCAGCTGAACGTCCGATAACTATTTCATATTTTTCACCAGCTTCGTTCTGGTAATCGAGCGAACGCAATTCATCGATCTCAAGAATACCGTCATACTTCGCATCTATCCTTGAAGCGCTTGCAATGTTCACCCCGGCAACACCACCCACGTGGAAGGTACGCAGCGTAAGCTGAGTTCCAGGTTCACCGATTGACTGTGCCGCGATAACACCTACAGCCTCGCCTTTCTCGACCAGTCGGCCCGTTGCGAGATTACGCCCATAACACTTTGCGCAAACCCCCTTCTTCGACTCGCAGGTAAGCACCGAACGGATCTCAACACCTTCGAGTGGTGACTCGTCCATAATACGTGCCAGTTCTTCGGTGATCTCGTGTCCCGCGTAAATAATAATTCCACCTGTGTGCGGATGATATACATCGTGAAGCGTGACGCGACCCAGTATCCTGTCGTAGAGTGATTCCACGACCTCTTCGGCCTTCTTCAGAGCCGTGATGGTAAGCCCGCGCAATGTTCCGCAGTCTTCCTCGGAAATAATCACGTCCTGTGATACGTCGACCAGACGACGGGTAAGGTATCCT
Organism: uncultured Bacteroidales bacterium; assembly: GCA_903916595.1. Classification (GTDB taxonomy): domain Bacteria; phylum Bacteroidota; class Bacteroidia; order Bacteroidales; family FEN-979; genus CAIRDP01. Next base: position 29,214 of record CAIWXI010000146.1, read on the forward strand.
GCATCGGCAGTTTTAAGAGCGGTATCGGCAAGACCTTTACGGGCACCGTGAGTTGAGATAAAATATTCAAGAACTGACAGACCTTCCTTGAAGTTTGAAAGAATCGGGTTTTCTATGATTTCACCGCCACCGGCGCCTGATTTCTGGGGTTTTGCCATAAGACCACGCATCCCGCTAAGCTGGCGAATCTGCTCCTTGGAACCACGGGCACCGGAGTCAAGCATCATATATACCGGGTTGAACCCCTGTTTGTCCTTCGACAACTGGTTCATCAGTGATACCGTAAGCTGCGAGTTGGTATGGGTCCAGATATCAATGATCTGGTTGTATCTTTCATTGTTGGTAATAAAGCCCATGTTGTAGTTATTAACCACTTCATCGACTTCAGCTGAAGCATCTGCTACCAGGGATTCCTTAATCTTGGGGACGATCACATCATCCAGATTAAACGAAAGTCCTCCCTTGAAAGCCATACTGTATCCGAGATCCTTGATGTCGTCGAGAAACTTGGCGGTTTTTGCAGTACCGGTCTTTTTCAGGATTGCACCGATGATGTCACGCAATGATTTTTTAGTAAGCAACTGATTGATATACCCGTATTCTCTTGGAACAACCTGGTTGAATATCACCCGGCCCACGGTAGTCTCCATCTTGCTAACGACTTCTTTACCATCTTCGAGCAGGTTCATACGAACCTTGATCATAGCATGCAGGTCGACTTTCTTTTCATTATATGCAATGATGACTTCTTCGGGTGAATAAAACGACATGCCTTCTCCCCGTATAGTTTTATCAGCATCGGTTTTGCGGGCTTTGGTCATGTAATAAAGACCAAGTACCATGTCCTGGGATGGAACAGTGATCGGAGCGCCGTTCGCGGGATTCAAAATATTATGCGAAGCAAGCATCAGAAGCTGTGCTTCAAGAATGGCGGCATTTCCGAGGGGTACATGCACGGCCATCTGGTCACCGTCGAAGTCGGCATTGAAGGCCGTACAAACAAGCGGGTGAAGCTGAATGGCCTTACCTTCAATAAGTTTAGGCTGAAATGCCTGAATGCCAAGCCGGTGCAGTGTAGGAGCACGATTCAGCATCACAGGATGTCCTTTCATGATATTTTCAAGGATGTCCCAAACCACGGGATCTTTTCGGTCGACAATCTTTTTGGCCGATTTAACGGTCTTCACGATGCCACGTTCAAGCATCTTTCGGATAATGAATGGCTTGAACAGCTCAGATGCCATCTCTTTTGGCAAACCGCACTCATTTAGTTTCAGTTCAGGACCAACAACAATAACCGAACGGCCTGAATAGTCAACACGTTTACCCAGGAGGTTCTGGCGGAATCGTCCCTGTTTCCCTTTCAGGCTGTCGGACAAGGACTTTAATGCCCTGTTCGATTCAGTCTTTACTGCACTGGCTTTGCGGGAGTTGTCGAACAATGAATCAACAGACTCCTGGAGCATACGTTTTTCATTACGTAAAATGACATCCGGGGCCTTGATCTCGATAAGTCTTTTAAGACGATTATTACGAATAATCACCCTGCGGTAAAGATCATTCAGGTCGGATGTGGCAAAACGACCACCATCAAGAGGCACTAAAGGTCTGAGTTCAGGAGGTATAACAGGAACCACCTTCACGATCATCCATTCAGGACGGTTATCCATACGTTTCTGAGCGTCTCTGAACGATTCGAAAACCTGAAGTCTTTTCAGGGCTTCAGCTTTTCTCTGCTGGGAGGTCTCAGTATTTGCCTTGTGCCGCAGATCAAAGGATTCCTTGTCCAGATCGATTCTGGAAAGGAGATCGTACAATGATTCTGCCCCCATTCTGGCAATGAATTTATTGGGATCGCTGTCGTCGAGGTACTGATTTTCCTGCGGAAGTTTTTCGATGATATCGAAGTATTCTTCTTCTGACAGGAAATCAAGGTAATTCAGCCCGTCCTGGGCTTTTATACCTGCCTGGATAACGACATATTTTTCATAATAAATGATAGACTCAAGCTTCTTGGTAGGAAGTCCCAAAAGCGAACCTATCTTATTAGGCAATGAACGGAAGAACCAGATGTGAGCAACAGGTACTACCAGCTGGATATGACCCATCCGCTCGCGGCGGACTTTCTTTTCAGTCACTTCCACTCCACAACGGTCGCATACGATACCTTTGTAACGTATTCTTTTATATTTACCGCAGTGGCATTCCCAGTCTTTTACCGGGCCAAAGATCCGTTCACAAAACAAACCGTCCCTCTCGGGCTTGTATGTCCTGTAATTGATGGTCTCAGGTTTCAGTACCTCACCGCTCGACATCTCCAGGATTTTCTCGGGAGAAGCCAGGCTGACAGTGATTTTTGAATATGTACTGTTTATTGGACCTTCTTTTTTATATGCCATAGTTTTGCTGATTGACAAGTGTTGAATTAATCTGTAGTAATATTCAGCCCGAGGCCGCGTAATTCATGCACAAGCACGTTGAAGGATTCGGGAACGCCCGGCACAGGCATGGATTCGCCCTTGACTATAGATTCATAAGCCTTTGCGCGGCCCACAACGTCGTCGGACTTCACAGTCTGTATCTCAAGCAGGATGTTTGCTGCCCCGAATGCTTCCAGGGCCCATACTTCCATTTCACCAAACCGCTGACCTCCGAACTGTGCTTTACCGCCAAGAGGCTGCTGTGTGATCAGTGAATAGGGGCCAATGGAACGGGCATGCATTTTGTCGTCGACCATATGGTGCAGTTTCATCATATAGATGAAACCCACGGTTGTAGGCTGGTCAAAAGGTTCTCCTGAAAGGCCATCATGCAGCCAGACTTTACCATTTCTCGGCAATCCTGCCTTCTCGAGGTAAGAATTGATCTCATCGATACTGGCGCCGTCAAAAATCGGTGTTGTAAAACGCTGGTTTAGTTTGCTTCCGGCCCATCCGAGGATAGTCTCATAGATCTGACCCAGGTTCATACGTGAAGGAACACCCAGAGGATTGAGAACGATATCAACCGGAGTCCCGTCTTCCAGGAACGGCATATCCTCAGCCCTTTGGATCCTTGCAACGATGCCCTTATTCCCGTGACGTCCGGCCATTTTGTCGCCCACCTTAAGCTTACGCTTCTTGGCAATATATACTTTAGCCATCTGCACAATACCGGCGGGAAGGTCATCTCCTACAACAGCAACGAACTTCTTGCGGTTACTTACGCCAAGAACTTCCTTGAATTTAATAATGTAGTTGTTGATAAGCGCCTTTACAAGGTCATTCTTATCTTTATCAGTCGTCCATTTATTCGGATTGACTGTCATATAATCCACGTCGTTCAGGATGCCTGCAGTAAACTTGGCGCCTTTCGGGACAACTTCCTGCTTGAACTGATTTAAAACTCCCTGAGAGACTTTATTATTGACCAGAGTCCCAAGTTTATCAACAAGTTTTGCCTTCAGCTTTTTGATATCCTGCTGGAATTCATCCTCCAGTTTTCTAAGTTCATCTTTTTCTTTGCTTTTGGCTTTCTTATCTTTGATGATCCTCGAAAAAAGTTTTTTCTCAATCACAACGCCCCTCATCGAAGGAGGCGCTTTGAGTGAAGCATCTTTCACATCACCGGCCTTGTCGCCGAAGATAGCACGCAGCAGTTTCTCTTCCGGTGTGGGATCGCTCTCACCTTTGGGAGTGATCTTACCGATCAGGATATCTCCTTCGTTAACTTCAGCTCCAATTCGGATAAGGCCGTTTTCGTCGAGGTCTTTTGTGGCTTCGGCACTTACATTCGGTATGTCGTTGGTAAGCTCTTCCACGCCGCGTTTGGTATCCCTTACTTCAAGGGTAAACTCCTCAATATGGATGGAAGTAAAAATATCTTCCGATACCACCTTTTCGGAAATCACAATGGCATCTTCAAAATTGTAGCCTTTCCAAGGCATGAAAGCAACCATCAGGTTCCTTCCAAGCGCCAGCTCCCCGTCACGGGTTGCATACCCTTCGCAAAGTACCTGTCCTTTCTGAACTTTATCACCTTTACGTACAATCGGGCGCAGGTTTACACAAGTGTTCTGATTTGTACGCATGAACTTGGTAAGCGTGTATCCCTTGGTATCCTCGTCGAAACTTACAAGTTTTTCCTTCTCACTTCTGTGATAGCGGATTATTATCTGGTTTGCATCTACATATTCTACCACGCCTTCACCTTCGGCATTGATCAGGACCCTTGAGTCCCTGGCAACGAGATCTTCGATTCCGGTACCAACGATAGGGGCTTCGGGGGTAAGCAAGGGTACGGCCTGACGCATCATGTTTGATCCCATCAGAGCACGGTTTGCATCATCGTGTTCAAGGAATGGGATGAGTGAAGCTGCGATCGAGGCAATCTGGTTTGGAGCTATATCAATAAGGTCAACCTTATCTTTTCCTACAATAGGATAATCGGCAAGATAACGAACTTTAATTTTATCGTCAGTGAGATTGCCTTTCCCATCCATCAGGGTGGTTGCCTGACCAATAATTTTATGTTCTTCTTCTTCCGCCGTCAGGTATACAGGGTTTTCTTCAAGCTGTACCCTGCCATCAACGACCTTCTTATAAGGGGTCTCTATGAAACCCAGGCGGTCAATCTTGGCATAAACGCAAAGTGAGGAAATCAGACCGATGTTGGGTCCTTCAGGGGTTTCGATGGTACAGAGACGGCCGTAATGGGTATAATGTACGTCACGGACTTCAAAGCCGGCGCGTTCGCGTGAAAGACCACCAGGGCCCAGAGCAGAGATACGGCGTTTATGGGTGAGTTCAGACAATGGATTGGTCTGATCCATAAACTGCGATAACTGGTTTGTCCCGAAGAAGGAGTTGATCACCGATGAAAGTGTCTTTGCATTGATCAGATCCATAGGGGTGAAAACCTCATTGTCGCGAACATTCATACGTTCGCGGATAGTGCGGGCCATACGTGACAGGCCAACACCGAACTGGTTAAAAAGCTGCTCCCCCACGGTGCGTACACGGCGGTTGCTAAGGTGATCAATATCATCTACTTCAGCCTTGGAATTGACCAGTTCGATCAGGTATTTAATAATGGAAATAATATCTTCCTTGGTAAGAACCTTGGTTTCAATTGGAGTATCCATATTCAGTTTCCTGTTGATCCGGTACCGGCCAACATCACCGAGGTCATATCGTTTATCGGAGAAAAAAAGCTTTTCAATGATCCCGCGTGCAGTTTCCTCATCAGGAGGTTCGGCATTACGCAGCTGCCTGTAAATAAACTCCATGGCTTCTTTCTCGGAGTTTGCGGGATCTTTCTGCAGGGTATTGAATATGATAGAATAATCGGTGGTGAGGGATTCTTCGCGGTGAATCAGGATCGTTTTAATCCCTGCATCAAGTATCTGGTTGATGTGGGATTCTTCAAGAAGAACCTCACGTTCAATGATCACTTCCGTGCGTTCTATAGAGACGACTTCGCCGGTATCCTCATCCACGAAATCTTCTATCCAGGAACGTACAACCCTGGCTGCCAGTTTTGAACCGACAACACGTTTGAGGGCAGCACGGCTTACCTTGACTTCCAGAGCCAGTCCGAAAATTTCGAGAATATCTTTATCTGTCTCGTAGCCAATAGCCCTGAGGAGCGTTGTCACCGGCAGTTTCTTTTTCCGATCGATATAAGCGTACATCACGTTGTTGATGTCGGTCGTAAATTCGATCCATGAGCCTTTGAACGGAATGATTCTTGCCGAATACAGCTGTACGCCATTGGCATGATAGCTGGTACTGAAAAATACGCCGGGTGAGCGGTGCAACTGTGACACAACAACACGTTCGGCCCCATTCACGATGAAGGTGCCACGGGGTGTCATGTATGGGATCATCCCAAGGTAAACGTCCTGAATGATCGTTTCAAAGTCTTCATGTTCCGGGTCGGTACAATACAGCTTGAGTTTTGCTTTTAAGGGCACACTGTAGGTAAGTCCGCGTTCAATACATTCTTCGATGGAGTATCTGGGAGGGTCAATGAAATAGTCGAGAAACTCCAGCACGAAATTGTTACGTGCATCAGAAATCGGGAAGTTCTCTGAAAAGACTTTGAATAGCCCCTCGTTTACCCTGTTTTCAGGGTTTGTCTCCAGCTGGAAGAAATCCTGGAACGACTTGACTTGAAGATCGAGGAAATCAGGATATTCGACCTGGATTTTAGTTTTTCCGAAGCGAATTCTTTCGATTTTTTTTGAAGCCAAGGTGTTTTTTTTTACGTCTGCCCTGGAAGGCCGACAGGTGAGAAATTAATGTTAAGTTTCAATCGATAGAAAACAAGTAAAGACCTCCCCTGAAAAGGGAAGATCTATACTTATAAAGAGAAATTCGAAAGTACCGTTTTACTTAATTTCAACCTCTGCACCGGCTTCCTGTAACTGTTTCTGTAATGCATTTGCTTCATCCCTGGAAACGCCTTCTTTGATTGCTTTTGGTGCAGCATCAACGAGTTCTTTTGCTTCCTTCAGGCCAAGGCTTGTAAGTTCTTTCACAAGTTTAACAACGGCCAGTTTTGCCTGACCGGCATGTTTCAGAACCACGTCGAATGTGGTTTTTTCTTCAACAACGGGAGCGGCGGCTGCGGCCGGTCCAGCGGCTACAGCTACAGCAGCTGCCGCGGGTTCAATTCCGTACTCGTCTTTGAGGATCTTTGCCAATTCATTGACCTCTTTTACTGTCAGGTTAACTAACTGTTCTGCAAAAGCTTTTAAATCTGCCATTTTATCTAAAATTTGCGCCCCGGAAAACCGGGACAGGTTATTAATACTAATTTATTTTCCTTTGTTGATTAACATCGTCGCTTACTCCGGTTTTTCCGATAGTGTCTTTACAATTCCCGAAAGTATGTTGCCTCCTGATGAAAGTGCAGACATAACATTGTGCATCGGTGACTGCAGTAACAGAATCAGGTCACCGATAAGTTCGTTCTTCGACTTGATGTTGATTAATGCATCCAGCTGGTCATCGCCGAGATAGATAGACTCTTCCACGAATGCTCCTTTAAGAATGGGCTTCTTGGCTGTTTTGCGGAATTCCTTGATCAGTTTAGCCGGATCGGTATTCACTTCCGAAAAAAGAATGGAAGTGGAACCAACAAGCAAAGGGTATAAGGCCTCAAAATCGGTCTTACCTGTGCGTTCCATGGCTTTTTTAAGCAAAGAATTCTTTACAACCTGAAGGGTTACATTCCGTTTAAAGCAAAGCCTTCTCAGTTTGCTGGTACTATCGGCATTCAGAGTGCCGATATCAGCAATATAAAAGGAGTTCGCGTGGTTGAGCTGCTCCACCAGGGTTTCAATCATCTGGTTTTTTTCTTCTTTTTTCATGTTGTTACGAGCTCAGTAAAAATGAGTAATTAAGCGGATACTGACTTTGGGTCAATCTGAATGCCGGGGCTCATGGTACCTGAAAGATAAACGCTCTTTACATAGGTTCCTTTAGCCGAAGAAGGTTTCAGTTTGATCACGGTATTGATAAGAGTCTCGGCATTTTCCACGATTTTTTCCAGGTCAAAGGAAGCTTTGGCCACGGAAGAATGGATAATACCCGACTTATCGACCTTGAAGTCAATCTTACCGGCCTTTACATCTCTGACGGCTTTACCAATTTCCATGGTAACGGTCCCTGTCTTGGGGTTCGGCATCAGTCCGCGGGGTCCGAGAATCTTTCCGAGCGCACCAACCTTAGCCATGACACTGGGCATGGTGATGATCACATCAACATCAGTCCAGCCGCCTTTGATTTTTTCTACGTATTCATCAAGTCCTACATGGTCGGCTCCTGCTGCACGTGCTTCTTCCTCCTTGTCGGGAGTACAAAGTACGAGAGTACGAACCACCTTGCCGGTTCCGTGAGGAAGCGTCACGATTCCGCGAACCATCTGATTGGCCTTGCGGGGGTCAACCCCAAGGCGTATATCAAGATCAATGGATGAATCAAATTTTGTGCTGACGATCTCTTTGAGAATACGTGCAGCATCGGTGAGTGAATAAACGGCGTTCTTATCAAATTTGGATAAGGCAACCTTCCTCTTTTTTGTCAGCTTTATCATTTGCTTTTATTTAATTAATGTATGAGGTGTATACAATTTTAATCCGGTTGCATGATTAACGTTTGAACGGGGTCTCACCGGTAAGGGTGATTCCCATGGAACGTGCTGTTCCGGCTACCATTCTCATAGCCGACTCAAGGGTGAAAGCATTCAGATCGGGCATTTTATCTTCCGCGATCTTTTTCACCTGGTCCCAGGAGACTGCAGCTACCTTGTTCCTGTTGGGTTCGGGAGAACCTTTGGGGAGTTTGGTTGCTTCAAGCAGCTGGACAGCCACCGGAGGGGTTTTCAGAATGAAGTCAAACGACTTGTCCTTGTATACAGTAATGATCACCGGGATTAGCTTTCCGCCTTTATCCTGAGTACGGGCGTTAAACTGCTTACAAAATTCCATGATATTCACACCCTTGGAACCAAGTGCCGGCCCAACCGGAGGTGATGGATTCGCAGCTCCGCCTTTGATCTGCAACTTAATAATACCACTAACTTCTTTTGCCATTTTAATAATATTAATTCTATTCTTTTTGTACTTGCATGAAACTCAACTCGAGCGGCGTTTTACGGCCGAATATTTTAACCATGACCTTCAGCTTTTTCTTTTCTTCGTTGATCTCTTCAATCACACCGCTGAAGCTGTTGAAAGGACCGTCGATGACAGTCACTGTTTCTCCGATAATGAACGGAATATTAACGTCTTCTCCCTGTTCCGACAGTTCATCAAATTTTCCCAGCAGGCGTTTCACTTCGGAAGGACGCAGTGGATGAGCTTCGCCTTTTGCTCCAAGAAAACCGAGGACTCCTGGTATGTTTCTGATAATATGGGGTATTTCTCCGGTCAGGACTGCTTCGACAAGAACATAGCCGGGAAAGAAATTCCGTTCCTTGCTCACTTTTTTGCCATTCCGGATCATGTAAACTTTTTCCATAGGGATCAGCACCTGCGAAATGTAATCCTGCAGCTTCAGGTTGGAAATTTCATTTTCCAGAATCTGCTTGACTTTTTTCTCGTTACCGCTGATAGCGCGGACGACATACCATTTTTTTACACTTTCACTCATGTCCGTACTGATAAATTTTCCTTTAGAAATCCTGGAAAAGTTCAGATCTTATCCGATCTAAAAAAGTTTGTAAAACTGAAGAAGGACATTCCGAAATACTTCATCCATTGCAAAAACGATGATCGCAATAATGAGAGTAGCTACTGAAACCACGATGGCGCTGCTCTGGAGTTCTGCCCAAGCAGGCCAGCTCACTTTGTGCATCAGCTCATCATAGCTTTCGCTGATATAATTGATTACTTTGTTCTTTGCCATTGATTTTCTGATTTGCACGGGTGGTAGGAATCGAACCCACAGCCTACGGTTTTGGAGACCGCCACTCTACCAGTTGAGCTACACCCGTGTGTAATTTATAATTACAGGTATATGGCAGGGGCAGGGACCTGGCATGATCCCTGCTCCAAAACCATATTGTTTAGTCGAGAATTTCTGTAACCTGACCAGCACCAACGGTACGTCCACCTTCGCGGATTGCGAAACGGAGGCCTTTGCTCATGGCGATTTCAGAGATCAGATCAACCAGAATAGTGATATTATCACCGGGCATACACATTTCAACGCCTTCGGGCAGATGAATTTCACCGGTAACATCGGTTGTACGGAAGTAGAACTGTGGGCGATACTTATTATGGAACGGGGTATGACGTCCACCTTCCTGAGTCTTCAGTACGTAGATTTCTGCCTTGAATTTTTTGTGCGGAGTAATAGAACCGGGTTTGGCAATAACCATACCGCGACGGATGGAATCCTTATCGACACCACGAAGTAAGAGACCGGCGTTATCGCCAGCTTCACCACGATCGAGGATCTTGCGGAACATTTCCACACCGGTAACCACGCTCTTCATTTTCTCGGCACCCATACCAATAATTTCAACGGGGTCTCCGGTATTGATAACACCAGTTTCGATACGACCCGTTGCCACGGTACCACGGCCGGTGATAGAGAAAACATCTTCCACGGGCATGAGGAAAGGCTTGTCAATGTCGCGGACTGGCAGCGGGATATAGGAATCAACTGCATCCATCAGCTCCATGATCTTATCAACCCACTTCGGCTCTTTATTGAGACCACCGAGTGCGGAACCCTGGATAACAGGAGCACTGGCGCCATCAAAACCGTAGAAGGTAAGCAGTTCACGGATTTCCATCTCAACAATCTCGAGAAGTTCCGGATCATCAACGCTATCGCATTTGTTCATAAAAACTACCAGCTTGGGAACGCCAACCTGACGGGCGAGAAGAATATGCTCGCGGGTCTGAGGCATAGGACCATCTGTTGCAGCAACAACAATGATTGCACCGTCCATCTGGGCAGCGCCGGTAACCATGTTCTTGATGTAGTCGGCATGACCCGGACAGTCTACGTGAGCATAGTGACGGTTAGCCGTCTGATACTCAATATGAGCAGTATTTATCGTAATACCACGGGCTTTCTCTTCCGGAGCATTGTCGATAGAATCAAACGACCTGAACACGGATAATCCCTTATCCGCGAGAACGAGCGTAATCGCTGCCGTTAAGGTCGTCTTACCATGGTCAATGTGGCCGATTGTGCCTACGTTGACGTGAGGTTTGTTGCGTTCAAATTTTTCTTTTGCCATATACCTAAAATTGATTAATTGAATTTAATTTTCCTTTCATTCTCAAACTGAGCCTTTGAGCAGAATTGAACTGCTGACCCCTTCCTTACCAAGGAAGTGCTCTACCCCTGAGCTACAAAGGCTAAAAAATTATGAGCGGAAGACGGGGCTCGAACCCGCCACCTGAAGCTTGGAAGGCTTCCGCTCTACCAAATGAGCTACTTCCGCAATTTAAATGGTGAAATTGTGAAATAGCCAAATGGTGAAAATTTTCTATTTCACCATTTCACCATTTCACCATTTCCATCTGTGGGGGGAGGAGGATTCGAACCTCCGAAGGCTGCGCCAACAGATTTACAGTCTGCCCCATTTGACCGCTCTGGTATCCCCCCTATTAGCCTTTACAACAGGTTTGAGCCGATGGACGGACTCGAACCGCCGACCTGCTGATTACAAATCAGCAGCTCTACCAACTGAGCTACATCGGCATTAAGGATTTTGATGGATTGAGCTCTTCCGCGCCTGTCGCGGATTTTAAAACTATTCAGGACGTCAAAAAACGATCTCTTATAAAAAGGACTGCAAAAGTATGTACATTTTCAATACCATGCAA
>CAIWXI010000147.1 GCA_903916595.1 uncultured Bacteroidales bacterium
GCATACTGGTGCCACCAATACTACATTACTAACTCCTGCATGGACGATCACCAGCATCAGTGAACTATCGGATTGGACCGCTGTAAACGATCCCTGTTCTATAGAACTTGGTACAGGATGGCGTATTCCGACCAATACCGAATGGACTGCGGCAGACGATTCATGGAGCAATTATAATGACACTTATGCATCAGTTTTAAAAATCCATGCTGCCGGGTACCTGAACGGCAGCGATGGTTCACTGGAAGATCGCGGCAATAACGGCTACTACTGGAGTAGTACGCAGAGCGCTAACATTACCGGCGGGATGCTGTACTTCAGCAGTGGGAGCAGCTACATGGGCAGCACCAACAAGGCGTGCGGCTTCCCCGCCCGCTGCGTCAGAGACCTGCTTCCAACCGTTACCACCAATACGGTAATTTCCATTACCCCAACCACCGCATCCTCAGGCGGCAATGTGACCGACGATGGCGGGAGCACTATTACAGCTCGGGGTGTGTGCTGGAGTACGACAGCTCCACCTACAATCAGCAACAGTCATACCGAAGATGGAACAGGGACAGGAACCTTCACAAGTACCCTCACAGGACTGGATCCAGATTATACCAATTATGTAAGAGCGTATGCGACCAACAGCGCAGGGACAGCTTATGGAAACCAGGTAACTTATTATTTCTGTTTTGTTGCAGGAACCAAAATCACCCTCTCCAATGGAAGCTTCAAAAACATTGAGGAGATTGTGGTGGGCGACAAGGTAAAATCCGTCAATCAGAACACTATGGAAACCGTTGACAGAACCGTTACGCGGACTCTTTCCAATCCTCCCTCCAACCAACTCCTGAGAATTACCTTCAGCAATGGAATCGTCAATACCAGCACGAAAATACATCCATACTATGTGAAAGGCAAAGGATGGAGCAGTGTGGATCCCACACCTTTCATGGGAAGAGAGGGATTCAGCGCTGTCCCGCTGGCTGTTGGTGATGAATGTCAGGTGCTGGAAAACGGGAAGCTACTCCCGCTGACCATCACCAGCATAGAAATGTTGCCCAATCTTGTCGTTCCCACGTACAATTTTTCAGTAGAAGAGACCAATTGCTACTTTGCCAATGGGATACTCGTGCATAACAAGTAACCGGAAAAACAGCTTATGGTTTATAGGGAAGCTCAATAATCAACGAGATTCCGGATGAAAACCAATCAAAATGAAGAAATATAATTCAAGATATTAATAATGAAGACATTAACGTTATGAAAAAAATTAGAATTTTCTTCATCTTCTTGCTTTTATCGGCAGCAGGTGTACAAGCGCAACACACAGGCGGCATTGGCCGCGGGGATTTTAAGCTGACTTACGCTTATCCGGTTATAGTTTCCAACGCCCATGCCGGCAGCAATGGCGGTTATACCAGCCTGAAGCTGGCGTTTGACGCTATTAACGCCCAAAACCAGACAGGGTTCAATATTACTGTGAACATTGATAACAACTCCACCGAAACGGCCAGCGCGGTATTGAACGCGGGGCTATGGACAACACTCTCCATTTATCCCACCGCTACCGGACTTACCATCAGCGGCAACCTGGCTGCGCCACTGATCGACCTGAACGGGGCAGATAATGTAACCATCGATGGAAGAGTGAATGCCACTGGATCCGCCAACGACCTGACCATTACCAATACCAGCACATCTACCACTTCCGGTACATCTACTATCCGCTTTATCAATGATGCCAGCAGAAATAAGGTAAAGTATTGCACTCTTAAAGGTTCTTCGACCACCAGCACCGGAGGAATACTGTTTTTTAGCACCACCACCGGTACCACCGGGAACAACGGAAACACCATTGACAATAACAACCTCACCTGTGCTGCCGATGCCAACAGGATATATAGCGCCATTTATTCGTATGGACAAAGCGTGACCATTGAAAATAGCGGGGATACCATCAGGAATAATAATTTTTATAACTATTGCAACCGGAATGGTTCTTCCTTGGGGATAAACCTGTTCGCCAATACAACAAACTGGACCATCACGGCAAACAGCTTTTACGAAACCGCATCTTTTGTTTCCACGGCAAGCTCCAATTACTATTTTATTTACATTATTGCAGGAAACCATTATTCGATAACCTCAAATTACATAGGGGGAAGCGGACCTGTCGGTTCAGGAACCTGGACAAAAACAGGGAATTTCAGTAATTGGCTATACGGCATTTTCCTAAATACAACTTCCGGAACCGCCAGCGAAATCCAGGGCAACGTGATCAGAAACTTTAGCTGGACCGGTACATCGGGCTGGTTTTATGGTATCAGGGCAGAAGGCGCTGGCTCGGTGAACATCGGCACAAGCGCAGGGAACACTATTGGCGCCGGGTCCGGTAATGATTCGTTCGTGTGGACAGCTACTTCCAATTATGACAACATCTATGGATTCTATTTCTCTAACACCGGAACCATTGTATCTGAAAACAATATTGTTGGTGCCTTCTCTGCCAATAATGCCACAGCAAACGCAACCTGTATTTATGGCATTTATAAGACTGGCAGCGGCACAACCACCATCAGCGCCAATACCATCGGAAGCACCTCCACCAGCAGCAGCATCCAATCCATATCGGCTTCAACTGCGAGTGCACAGACAATTTACGGAATATACAGTTCAGGCAGCGGTAGCGTTTCGATCAGCAATAACACGGTATCGAAACTCACAAATGGTTCCACAAACACTAGTATTACAGATTATGGGTTGATCAATGGAATTACCACCACAAGTGGTATTAATACGATCTCAGACAATACAGTCAGGGACCTGACCATTGGGAATGCAAACTACTCAACTGATTACAGGGCGACTGTGACCGGCATCTGCCAGACCAGCACTACAGCCGGCCAGACTGTTTCGGGAAACATAATCTATAATCTCAGCAATACTTTTACTACACCCTAGGGGAAGGTATGCGGATTATATTACAGCGGCGGAACAAGCGGAACCAACTTGGTCAGTAAAAACTTCATCCACAGTCTGAGTTTTACTAATCCCAATACCAATTCTATAATCATAGGCATGGATTGTCCGCAAGGCTCAGCAACCTATTCTAACAACATCATTTCTCTGGGTATCAGCTCTGATATCTATATGCTTGGGATCTATGAAAACTGTGCGGCTTCGAATAATACCAGCTTTTATTTTAATACCGTGTACCTGTCGGGCAATGCCGGTATCGGCAGCGTGCCAACCAGTGCATTCAAATCAGACAGTTACAGCAATACCAAGAACATCCTTAACAATATTTTCGTTAATAACCGTACAGGCACATCCACATTCAAGCAGGCAGCTGTCAAGCTTGCTGGAACAACGGGTATAACCATCGATTACAACGATTATTATTCTCCTAATACCGGTGGTGTAATAGGACAATCTGGTGCGACCTATTATTCGACACTTTCGGCCTGGCAAACCTTTACCGGTCAGGATTTGCACGGTCTGAACACAAATCCATCATTCGCTTCGGCCGGCGGGACTTTGCCTGAGAATTACAAACCCACGGTATATACCCTGAATGGCGTTAGCGGAACCGGCATCTTAACAGACTATCCGGGTCTTACACGAAGTGTCACTTCTCCAACCATGGGAGCCTATGAATTGATAAGTCCGGTTTCGGTGACTGCCACATCGGGGACAACCTCAGGTTCTTACGTTACCTTGAAATTCGCTTTCGATGCCATCAATGCAGGAACCCACCAGGGAGCGATCATCGTTACCGTCAACAGCAGTACAACAGAAACTTCCAGCGCTGTCTTGTATGCCAGTGGATCAACCCCTGGCGTTGCGCCAACGACAGGAAGCTCAAACTACACATCCGTATATATATTTCCCACTGCAACCGGATTGTCGGTTACCGGCAACCTGGCTGCGCCACTGATCGACCTGAACGGGGCAGATAATGTAACCATCGATGGCAGGGTGAATGCCACGGGCAGTGCAAAAGATCTGGTCATTACCAACACAAGCACATCTTCAACATCAGGAACCTCAACCATACGGTTCATCAACGACGCCTGCAACGATACTGTAAAATATTGTACGATTAAAGGTTCTACCGGGGCAGGAACCAATGGCGGGGTGATCCGCTTCCAGACCGGCATCGCCACAGGGAACGACGGAAATACCATCGACAACAACAACATCACCAACGCTGCTGATGCCTCCAGGCCGGGCTATTCAATTATCTCCAGCGGGACAAGCGGTTTTGAGAACAGCGGTAATGTCATCAGCAATAATAACATCTACGATATTTTTAAAAAGACTTCATCTTCATCAGGTATTTACCTCTCTGCCAGCAGCGAGAGCTGGACGATCAGCGGCAACAGTTTTTATGAAACGGCATCATTTGATGCCGGGGCAGGAGCTTCAAGTTATACCGTCATTAATATCCTGTCGGGTGCCGGCCATACAATCTCCTCAAACTATATCGGTGGGAGTAGTGCAGGCTGTTCGGGCACATGGACAAAAACCGGAGATTTTGGTAATACTTTCTACGGAATCTATTTCAACGCCACTGCAGGAACCGCATCCGAGATACAGGGCAATACCATAAAGAATTTCAGCTGGACTGCGTCAAATGCCAGCTGGAACGGCATCATGGTTTCAGGCAGTACTGCAGCAAACATCGGGACCACAACTGCAAATGTGATCGGTGCCGCTACCGGCAACGGATCTGTATCGCTCACTTTGAATACGACTTCTTCTAATGCGTTTTACGGGTTTAACATTTTCTCATCTGGAACAATTGCAATACAGAATAATATCGTAGGAGCAATTACAACAAACAACTTGAACGCAGGCTATCCTGCCAATTTTTACGGAATTTATAAAAGCGGGGCAGGAATCATAACCATCAGGGTCAACACCATAGGGAGTACAGATGCGGGCACCAGCAACAGCATAAACGCGACTTCCGCTTCCACTTCAGCCGCACAATATGTTTACGGTATATACATTGCAGGAAACGGAACTAATTCAGTCCTCGGGAATACCATCTCTAAACTTACCAACGGAACAACCAATTCAACAGCGGGAACCATCGGACTGGTCAACGGAATTACTATAGCAACCGGGACCAATACCATTTCAAATAATACAGTGAGGGACCTGACTATTGCCAATGCAAATACGGCAGGTGATTATACTGCATCGGCTTCCGGGATTGCGCTGTACTCCGCAAGTGCTGTAGTTCAGAGCATCACCGGCAACACCATCTGTAATTTATCGAATACCAATTCTTCATTTGCAGGCAATGTCATTGGATTGTATTATAACGGATCTACAACAGCCAGTACTGTTTCAGGGAATTTCATTCACAGCCTCTCGGCCACTGGGGTCGGCAGCACTAATGCATGTCTATACGGAATAAAGATTAATGCCGGTGCAACCACATACTCGAACAACATCATCAGCCTGGGCGGAAACACTGCCACAACCCTATATGGGATTTACGAAACAGGGACAACATCGC
>CAIWXI010000148.1 GCA_903916595.1 uncultured Bacteroidales bacterium
ATTCCTGAAACAGTACGAGAAATGGATGCTTGAAAAAGAAAACAACAGCACCACCAGCGTTGGCATATACCTTCGGTGTGTCCGCAGACTATACAATCGGGCCATTCGGGATGGTTTTGCAAAACTTGAAGAATATCCTTTCGGCAGGGAACGCGATCAATATCAGATCCCCGAACCAAGAAACGTGAAAAAGGCACTGGAAATTAAAGATATAGAGAAAATTTTTAGTTATAAAGCTGAAGAGAATTCTCAGGAAGCATTCTCCCGTGATATCTGGGTGTTCTCATACCTCTGCAATGGGATCAACATGAAAGACATCTGTTTACTCCGATATACGGATATCACAAATGATACAATCGTATTCAGAAGGGCAAAAACCATCCAGACAAACAGGAAAAGCAAATCAATTGAAGTGATAAGAACAACTGAGGTAAATAAAATCATTAAGAATTGGGGCCAGAAGCGTGTCACTTCAAATGCCTACCTTTTCCCATTCCTGACCGAGGATTTAACCAGCAAAGAGCAGACTGCCAAAATAAGACAGGCCACAAAACAAGTGAACAAATACATCAGACGGATAGCCGGGAAATTAAAACTTCAATCTGACGTTACAACTTATACCGCACGTCATTCTTTTGCAACAATCCTCAAAAGAGCCGGTGCAAACACATCCTTTATCAGCGAAGCGCTCGGACATTCAGATTTACCAACCACTGAAGCTTATCTGGGAAGTTTTGGAATTGATTTAAAGAAAGAAATGGCGGCCCATCTTACAAATTTTCCAAAAGAAAAAACCAAAGGGAAGTTGCCTGCCAAAAAGACTAAATGATTGGCCTGCCGGTTTAACTGCCGTTCCTTTGAAATGGATTTCCCAGGATATCAGGATAAGAACGAGGCCAGGTTTCACGAATTGAACTGACCTTAATAACAAATATTTGCTTAAGAAAAGTTGGAGGTGTTTTGATGGTTACAGAGTTTTTGGAAAAATGTTTGTATTTGCTCACTCCTAATAAATATAGTGATGAGGGGATTCTCCAGGATCTTTTGGGGAGAACAGAAAGCATCATGTCAAAATTCATAAATCCATTCAGACGTGAGTTGGACAGAAATATGCTTACCGGAAAAACCCCTGAAGAGAAAAAGGATTTAATCATCTATTATCTCTCCGAATTCATGAGAGTGCAAGGAGGCTTGCAAGATTTTAAGGAGATTGTAGTTGAAATTCCCGGGATGTTCATTGACCTGCACTATCAAAACCAAAAGGGGGACATAACCCGGATGAACCAATATCAGGTATGTCGCCATTACCTGTACGTATTGCTTTTTAATGAGATTCAGAAATGTTGTTTCAACTTCAAAATTCCATTCCTCAATATTTGTAAGGAACTCTGGTTTCCCTTAAATGTAATCGATCTGGAGATCTCTTTAGGCTATGAGAAATTGCTGACCATCCCCAGGGATTCCATGGCTAACAGGCCAACGACAATACAAAAGCTTAAGGAAGAATTGCATCAGAAAGGATTTTTCCAGTTAAAAGCAGTTATGGCACTACCCGATCCTGCTAAAGAAAAACTAATCTGGTTTATCCACACCAACGAACTTCCTTACCAGATCGCAATGTTTGATTTGCTGGGCTTCTTTAACTTCTTTGTGAAGGAATATGGTTATACGAAAACTGTTACCTATTCGAAAATCGCTGAAATATTGTCGGTCACGCCAAGGTCGGTGAGGGGGAATGTCCTTGTTTTACAGGCATACTCAAAAGAAGACAGGGCCCGCTACACTTCCTATAAATACAGAGATCAGGTAAAAAATGACTACCATTTAATAAAATAGGGCGTACTCCCATCTTGGTGCCCCAAATTGCCCCAATTACTATTGCAGCATAAATCTAAAATTATACTGCAATGGAAATGACATTCGAAAAATTACCCCAAGCCGTAAACCAGTTATTCGATAAACTGGAAAACATCGAACGGTTGTTACTGGCACAAAGTAACGATCCCCAGGAAGCTGATAAACTGCTGACCATTCAGCAGGCTGCCGAAATACTCCACCTTTCGGTTCCCACAATCTATACTTTGGTTCAACATGCTAAAGTTCCCGTGTGCAAGCGAGGCAAACGCTTGTATTTTTCAAAGCAGGAGTTGACCACGTGGATAATGTCCGGACGGAAAAAAACGATTTCAGAGATTGATGCCGAAGCACATTCATACATGCACAAAAGCCGGAGGAGGTAACATGGAAGCTCGGCCATCCCTTGAACCATTTCACCAAAAACCAAACTAATTACACGATAAAAGCCCGCAGGAACGGGCTTTTTTCTTATTCGTTGAATTACAGTCTTAAAATCTTTCAAATGCAAATATATGAACAATGATCCAAATTTAATGATACGCAAGAATCAATCACATCGGAAACAAAAACCGGAGGAGTTCCCCGCAAATACTGCCGATGCAGAACTTGAAGCCGGGATGAAGAGTATTCTCGTAAGAGAAGCCGAAAAGTACATCCGCGTTACCACCGACTATTATCGTTTGAGCCACATTCTGAATGCACATAAACAAAGTACCCCTGTTCAGCAACTCTGGAAGAAAGGTGCAATCACGGGCGACTATGGAAAGACGATATTCAGGTATATCAAAAAATATGTGGCTTTTGTCAATATTCCCGACAATTCCGAATCCTACCTGAAGGAGCACCACCACAATGGTGATGCCTATTTTAATTTGTATGAACAGATGAAATATGTTCCGGCGCCGGGTGATGTGACCATTACCATGAAATTCCTGTCACGCATCTTCCAGGATAAAATTGAACTCGTCATGGATTACCTGAAGATCCTTTACGAAAACCCGACGCAGAACCTGCCGGTCATCTGCCTTGTCTCGAAAATACAGGAGACTGGCAAATCCACTTATATGCTGTGGCTTTGTTCCATTTTCGGGCGAAATGCCATCATCCTGGGCAACGAGGAATTCAGCACCAACTTCAATTCTCTATATGCCAGCAAGCTGATAGTTTGCATCGACGAATCTTTCATCGATAAGACCATCATCAAAGAGAAGATCAAGCGGCTCACAACCAGCGATTCTATCAACATGGAAGCCAAAGGAAGGGATAGCATACGGATGGATTTTTTTGGCAAGTTGGTTCTGTCAAGCAATACCGAAGATAATTTTATCAAAATGGACGACAATGACAACCGGTTTTTTGTTGTAAAGGTTCCGGAACTCACTCGCCAGGATTTCATCCCTGATCTTATGGACCGACTGGTGGAGGAAATCCCGGCATTTCTTTACCTGTTAAAAACCCGCCAGATGGTGTATCCCAGGAAAAGCCGGTTATGGTTTGACCCGAAGGTTTATGAAACAGATGCTTTAGCCCTGATCAAGGTCAATACCAGGAGCATTATTCAAAAGGAACTCCTCAGATGGTTTGGCGACATCTTTGCTTTTGATGAAGTGGGGGATCAAATCCATGTGACCCCGGTCCGGCTGGCTCAGGAACTTGAAAAAACATTGAAGCAGGTTACCGGGTTACCCAGCCAGATCAGCCATATCCTGAAAGAAGAATGGATGCTCCCTCAGGCAAAAAACAGCAAGTTCGACTTCCCGTCGATGATCGATGAATATAGCGATTCGGAACGAATGATGGTCTCCAGAATTTCTTTCACAAAAAACACCGGCACCTATTATACGATCACCCGTGAATTCATTGATTCAAAAAATTAGTTTCACCAAAATCCCTTTACTTTTTTACAAATAAGCTAAAACATAGATGTATCTAAGTAAATCAGAGGTAAATCAAAAGTAAAAGGAAGGTAAATTTACCGATTTACCACTGATTTACCACACAATAAATTAATAATCAACACATTAACACGGTAGTAAAAAAGTAAATCAAAAATCCTGAAATTATTTTTTTATAAACTATTTCCTGAAATTACTCGGCAAGGCAAATTATTATCTAATATTCAATAACTTATGAAAAATATAGGTTCGGAGAAAACACTTGAACGGATCACACAGTATTACATGACTGACAAAACTAAATTATCCCGGCAGGATAACCATATCCGTGTCCGATGGGAAACTGCCTATTCCATGCTGATCAACCAGAATGGGGTTGAACTGGATGTCGTTAGGATGCTCATGAAATTTTACGGTATTTCTAAGATGCAGGCTTACCGGGATGTGTACAATTGCACCCGGTGTTTCGGTCTTGTAGGTGGCATGGACCGTCAGTTTATTCGCCACATGGTAACGCAATGGGCTATTGAATCTCTACAGCAAGCAGAACTAATGAATGATTTCGACGCCATAGACCGATTTCTTAACATAATTATCAAGGCCAACAACCTTGACAAAGAGGATATTGATATCCCTGATCCCTCGAAGATCCAGCCTCCCGTTCAACTTCTTTCAGTCGACTACACTTTTCTCAAATCAGAATACTTCAAGCTAATAGATCCCAAAGCCCAGAAAGCGCTATTGAACCTGCACGAGCAGGTGGTGGCATTGATCGATGCTTCTCCTATTGCTCATTACAAGGAAATCCTATTGGCTGCTTCTGATCATACAGAGGACTCATACAATGATTCCTATTATTAGGGGATCAGTGTGATGAAACAGTATTCTGGTCGGCATAGGGGAGCTTCTCCCCTTCTTCCTTGTTGCATACTCCTGTCAGACAAACACATCTGACATACTACATATATACCATCAATTCATATATCCCTAAAAAAAACGAGAAAGTGCAATTGCATTTTTCGATAGGGCGGGGCGTGCACTCCGTGAGGACTTGATAATTTTAATAGGAATTATTACTATTAAAATTATCATAATCAATGAGATGACAAAAATAATTTGTTACTCGCTATTTCGCGGACTTCTTTTCTTTGTGCGGATGTCAAGAAAAGAAGCAAAAGAAACCATCTTCCCATCCCGATTTTTTTCTATGAAAAGCCTTGTTACCATTGAGTTTTAAAGGGTACAATCCGGATTTACTGACTCGCAATTGCAGTTATTTTTACGGCGGATTGGTTGAATGTTCCTACTCCCAGGTACACGCTTTTTCTTTGGGCATTATCGGCAAAGTAAAAGCTTAGCAAAAAGAAACCAAACGGGCTGCTTTTCAAGAAAAAGCAAGCAAAACCCCACGCACAATATAATACTTGAAATCCTTACAAAGCTACCTACATCGACAAGGCTTCCAACTTGAAGAGCGCTGTAGCTTGGAACTGTAAAGGGCGACCTCTTTTAAGAACTGTCGTACTCCGTAGGTTTTCAGGTTGTACCAACCAGACCCGCCCCCTTGACATTATCCAATCGATCCGGTTTAACGCTTCGCGGTCAGAAAATTTCAAGTATCCACAATCTAAAACTCACTACCATGACTGCACTTGCAAGAGAAACCCAAAGACAATCCATCGAAGAAATGTTTGTCCAACACATTGAAAACATTTACTACCCAGGCTTTTCAGAAGAAATGACCGAAGAACAATCGGCCCTTTACGACTGGGAATTTAAAGAGTTTCAGAAGCAATTCTCTGGAAAAAATTAATCACAGAGCAGATGGTTACAAACTGTAACTGTCTGCTCTTTTTTTATGGTCGTACCTCCCAGCGATTGGCAGAACAGGCACCTGGCAATCCGTTCGCATAACTGCAATTGCACTCTTCGGGCGACTTTTTGAAAAAGTTGCAAAATCCCTACCCCTTAGTAAATCGAAATTCACAAAGTTATGCTCGTGAAAATATTGTCTCACTAAACACGACCTCCTTTCGGAACTGTCGCCTTTCAGGTTCATTCAGATTCTTGCGCTGCAATAATACTGACCTGAATGTTTGCTTAAAATTTTCACTCCGCATTATTCCTCTCGGCAAATTTCATTTACTCACGGTGGCCTATGGCTGCTTAAAACTAATCAACTATGAAAAAATCGATCATGAATCCGGAACTTGCCCTGGAAAACGGCAGAAACTACGAAAACAGAATCCCGATGCGTTACTGGGCAGAAGATGACCTCCCGAGCCAGAAACTCCTGCTCAAGGGCAATGGCAGTTTGTCAGACGCAGAACTTCTCAGCATCATCATTGGCTCAGGTGTTTCCGGGGAAAATTCACTGGATATTGCCATGAAAACACTGTCAATCTGTGGAAATAACCTGTGTGAATTCTGGAAGTTCAGCGTTTCAGACCTTCAGAAAATAAAAGGCATCGGAGAAAAACGCGCTGTGAAGATCGCTGCCATGTTTGCGCTGGCCCGCCGACGGAATGAATCAGAAGTGATCTTCAAAAACAAGATATCAAAGAGCCAGGATGCCTTTGAAATATTTCATTCCCTAATGGGCGACCTTCCATACGAAGAATTTTGGCTCCTTTTGCTGAACAGGGCAAACAGGGTTGTCAAGAAAGTGAAGATATCCGAAGGCGGGATATCCGGAACCGTTGTTGATCCTAAAAAGATCTTTCAGATATGCCTGGAGCAGCATGCAACCTCGATCATCCTGGGTCACAACCATCCGAGTGGGACAATCACCCCAAGCGAAGCCGACAATAAAATCACCAAGAAGATCAAAGATTGCGGCATATTGCTCGATGTGGCAGTCCTGGATCATATAATCGTCGGAGATGACCGGTTTTATTCGTTTGCTGATGAAGGTTCTTTGTAGAATCTTTGCCCCGGGAAACCGGGGCATTTTTCGCATTTGGAATTCGTAAGATACTGTTACCTAAATAAATTTGGCTGACTGGGTAGAACACCTTTCAGCGCTTGAATGACAGGTTGGCGAATGGAAAGTATACAGGTATTATAAGGATCTCTTTACCGAGGTTTATACCCAGCAAACTGAGTAAAAATTTGGAAAATGATTTTCCTGCAAATTAATAACCCCTTGCTGTCAACTTTATCAGAAGCACATCATGTGGGCACAGGTATCCTTTTAAGATTTCGCTGGTGTTTCCGATGATCTTATGTTTCCATAGGTCTCTGACTACATAGGAATCATCAATTGTATAATGATTGCCAATGGTCGTCTTAAGATCCTGGTTGATAGTTATTGTTCTAGAACCCCTGTTAATAAGGCAAAAAGCAAATTCTCCCCGGTCAAGCGGCTTGAACCATATTTCCAGATCCCCCGATTTCAGCCAGCGGGTAGCTGATATCCCAAGCCTGTCCTGGTCAATGGCAATCACCTCCCGGTTGGTCAGGATGGATAAGGTTTCCTCAGACATATTCCGGATATCGTTACCGGCAATAAGAGGCGAAGAAAACATGGCCCACATGCTGAAATGCAGTCTTTCTTCAGCTGGTGTGAGGTTCCCGTTTCCAACC
>CAIWXI010000149.1 GCA_903916595.1 uncultured Bacteroidales bacterium
AGCTGGCATTGAATCATCATCAGGGATGGTTTGGATTGTTCATGGGGACGGCCAACTATGAACTCCATGGAAAGTGCGACATCACATCCTTTTATATAAGTGATATGGGATTTTGTCAGACGAAAGACCTGGCTACCCGGTATTGTTCTGTAACAAACAAAGGCACAAACGATTGCTATGTTAATGTGAGCGTCTCGCTCTGGGCTGTCATAGAGAATATCGGCAGCGTGTATTATACCGGAGATCCTGATAGTGTCGGGGGAAGAATTACAGGAAGCGGGGTTCTGGAACCATTTAACCCTTAATAAGCCCGGGCAAAAATAACCCTTTGCTCTGAAGGATTGCCCGAATAAACGCAGCGGCCGCTCTCCTTTTGATTATTCAAAGGGATGACCCTGATCGTAGCTTTAGTTGCTTCCTTTATCTTTTCTTCGGTTTCGGCAGTGCCGTCCCAATGAGCTGAAATAAAGCCTCCCTTCTCAATGGTCTCGAGAAACTCCTCCCAGGTATTTACCCTGAACGTGTTCTGTTCCCTGAACGACAAAGCCCGGTCATAGAGATTCTTCTGTATCTGGTCGAGAAGGTGAACCACTTTGTCCTCAATATCTGTGATCTGAAGGATTTCCTTTTCCAGAGTATCCCGCCTTGCCACTTCAACAGTCTTGCTTTCAACATCCCGGGGACCTATAGTGATTCTCAAAGGCACACCCTTAAATTCGTACTCGGCAAATTTCCAGCCCGGTTTGTGGGTATCCCTGTCGTCATATTTCACACTTACACCCCGGCTTTCAAGAGCTTTCTTAATCGGCATTACTACATCGGAAATGATCTTCAGCTGTTCTTCATTTCTGAATACCGGAACAATAACCACCTGGATAGGTGCAAGCTTCGGAGGCAAAACCAGTCCGTTATCATCAGAATGAGCCATTACCAATGCACCCATCAGCCGGGTTGACACTCCCCATGAAGTGGCCCAAACATACTCAAGCTGATTTTCCCGGTTAAGGAATTTGACGTCAAAAGCCTTGGCGAAATTCTGCCCGAGAAAATGGGAGGTCCCCGCCTGAAGGGCTTTACCATCCTGCATAAGCGCCTCAATTGCATATGTTTCCAGGGCTCCCGCAAAACGTTCTCCCGGCGATTTTACACCCTGGAGTACGGGAATGGCCATCCAGTTTTCAACAAAATCAGCATAAACAGCCAGCATGGTTTCTGCTTCCTTTACTGCTTCTTCCCTTGTTGCATGAGCCGTATGGCCTTCCTGCCAGAGAAATTCCGCAGTGCGGAGGAACAAACGGGTTCGCATCTCCCAACGTACCACATTGGCCCACTGGTTGTATAAAAGAGGCAGATCGCGATACGATTTTATCCAGTTTTTATAAGTATCCCAAATGATGGTTTCGGAGGTTGGGCGAACAATCAGTTCCTCTTCAAGCTTGGCATCCTCATCCACTACAACTCCCTTGCCGTCAGGTGAACTCTTTAACCTGTAATGAGTTACAACCGCACATTCTTTGGCAAATCCTTCAACGTGACTGGCTTCTTTACTAAAAAAAGATTTTGGAATGAAAATAGGGAAATAAACATTTGAATGCCCCGTTTCTTTGAACCTTTTATCAAGGGCGGCCTGAATTTTCTCCCAGATTGCATAACCGTATGGTTTTATTACCATACAACCTCTTACTGCGGAGTTTTCGGCCAGGTCGGCCTTGATTACCAGATCATTATACCATTGTGAATAATTCTCTGAACGGGTTGGAAAATCTTTAGCCATTTGATAATTTGGTATGATATTTGTTGCTATGCTAATACTATTATCAGCCCGGTAAAAGTACTAAAAATTGAAACATAAGGAACCAAAGCCATGAAAAGAGCAGCATTTATCGCAGTGATCATCAGCCTCCTCTTGAGCGCCTGCAAAACCCAGCAGCAGGCCGTTTCGTTGAATAATGATGATGTATATTCGACTCCTTCGCGACAGCAGGCTAAAACGACCGCCACACCTGTTTTTAACCAGGACCTGACTTCCGCTCTGGCCACAAACCAGGGAGTTGTTTCTCATGACAGCCTGAAAGCAAATGCTTCGACACTGGACTATAGTGATTTGTCTTATGCCAACAGATTACAGAAATTTCAGCATCCCCAGGGCAATACAACCTACTTCAGCAATACTGCCGTTGACAGCAATTATGTTTCCAACGACAACCCGAATGTCTCCATAAATTTTGGTTACGGTGGCGGGGCTTACGACTGGGGCATGGGCATGGGTTTTGGTATGGGCTTCGGTTGGGGATACCCTTACTGGGGATATGGTTGGGGATACCCTTATTATGGCTGGGGGTACGGTTGGGGATACCCTTACTGGGGTTGCAATTGTTGTAATTATCCCTATTGGGATGGTGGAGGATATTATAATTCCTATTACGGACCAAGGCAGAGCGCAGCCACAACCGCTGCATATACACGAACTACCCGCGGAGATGCCACTACCACGACAAATCCGGCATACTCCCGCCCGGGCACATCATCTGCAGCAACCCAGCGTGGCGCAACTGCTGGTGCAACCCCGCGTGGCACAACTGCTGGTTCTACCCCACGTAACGCCGCTGCCAATACAACCCAGCGCAATCCTCCTGCATCACAGGAAAGATATCATTATACAAGACCTGCAACCAGCCGCCAGGGAACAAGCAGCAGAAATCCAAGCCAGGGCAATACCTCCCGCGACACAAGACAACAGCCTTCGCCAAGGTATGTCCAACCTGGTGCAGCGCCGGCACAGCGTCAGGGACAGGTTCAGAATTACACCCCGAACAATTACAGGCAGGCACGCTCCAGCCAGGATTACATCAATCCCAGGGTTCAGGCAAGAAATTCCGCAGGCCAGCCTGCAGCAACTTCAGTAAACCGTGGTGGTTCATCCGTAAACCAGAGAGGTTCTTCTTCTCCAGGTAATTCCACCGGAACAAGAAGAACCGGTTCGGGGAGCCAGCAATACAGCGCCCCCAGAAATTATTCCCCGGGATACTCAAGTCCTTCAAGAGGAGGTAGTTCTCCCGGCTATTCTTCACCTTCACGAAGCACCCCCAGCTATTCTGCACCATCAGGCGGCAGCCGTTCCGGTGGCGGTGGTGGCGGATTCAGTGGCGGAAGCAGCGGTGGAAGCAGCGGTGGCGGAAGCCGTTCCGGTGGTGGCGGTGGCGGAAGCCCCAGGCGATAACGAAATATAATCCTTTTGCTCTAAATACTACGATCATGAAAAATCTGAAATTCATTTTCATTTCATTACTCCTTACTCAGACTGCCTTTACACAATCATCGTCAGATGTACTCAGGTACTCCAGGATATATTACAGCGGCACAGCCCGATTTGTCGGAACCGGCGGAGCTTTTGCCGCTCTGGGTGCTGATTTTTCTGCTCTTGCCATTAACCCTGCAGGGATAGGGCTTTACCAGGGTTCCGAATTTTCGATGACTATTGCCCCTTCCATTGAAGGAGTACAAACGAATTATCTCAGCCAGATGAACTCGACCAACATTGTTGATGTAGGCATGGGAAACATGGGCTTTGTCTTCACATATAAACCCCAATCCGGAGCTGCCGGGCCTTTTAAAAACTTCAATATTGCTTTCGGAATGAACAGGCAAAACGA
>CAIWXI010000150.1 GCA_903916595.1 uncultured Bacteroidales bacterium
GATTCTTCCGGCTTGGCTCTTTTCTTACAGTTTCTGGATCCGAGGTATGAGAATTTTCTCCAGTGGTTAGCAGCTTCACCCATCTCAACAGCGACCTCTCTGATCCAATCCTGCTTCAGCACTTTACCTGCCTCATCGAGAAAAGCGCCGTAAATGAACCGGAAACCCGCACCGGCGGTCCCGATCTCTTCTTCCATACGTAAAACCTGGCCAAGGTAGTACGATGCTTTCTCTTCACCCAGCTTTTCAGGCCATTTTCTCATCTGATTGGCAAGAAAACGTATCCCCTTGGTCCCTATCAGCGGGAAGGGTACGCCTACCATATTATTCGCTGTTTTTCGGATGCCTTTGATAATTGCCGGTTTTAAGTCGACAGTCGATGGGACAGCCAGGGGATAGTACATACGACCCCGGGGGGCAAAAGTGCCTTTTGCAAACCTCACACGCATCAGGTCTTCATAACTGATGTCGACCCTTTCCTCAACAACCGTATCACTGATAAGATACCTGTCATTTTTCTTTCCATATACAACCATATTATGCATATTATAATGCATTCTGTATTCGGGTGGAAAAAAAGGTAAATGATACGTTCCAACCTGAAGTCCGACCGGAAATCCCTGTGCAAGGGCTTCATCAAGTTTATTCATGGATTTTATGGGATTTTTAAAGCGGTAGATCTTTGTTTTAATCCCAAGGACTTTTGTCGTTCGATCGAAGATCATCCCAGGCCAAACTCTGAAGGAAGTGACCGGGGCGTGCTGCATTTTCAGGAAGGGCAGATAACTAAAAAATAAGCCGGCACCGATACCGAAAACCATAGGTTCACTGATACTCAGTTTGTGATAGTTCAGCATATTGGAGGTTACTCCGCTTTCACAATGCCCCGCCTGCCGGTGCTCATAATTCAGTTCTATCATATCAGATTAATTGAGGGTTAAGTAGTTCGTTCATGCTAATATCAAAAACAGAGGTGTATTTTGAAAGTGTACCAGGTTTTAATCTCGAGAAAACACCAGGCCTCAGATGTCTTTTAATTCTCCAGCGCATAATGCCGGTATAATCGGAAAGCATCGAAAGCTCCATCTGGTTCTTTTCCATATAAAATGCAACAGGACTGAGTTTGCCTTCTCTGATTTTTTCAGAAACATCTTTAAGCCTGCTTTCAACAACATCCCAGCCCTGCTGTATGATGATTTGGTTCCCGTGATACTGATAGTCGACTTTACGGGTGTACCCTTTTTGGGGGTCGAAGGAATAATGCAGCTCCCGGTTATTCTTGTATATCAGTTCTTCTTGTTCTTTGTTCGGCATTGTTCGCAAATGTTTAATTTATAACTCACCGGTTCCCGATAAATATCCTGAGTTCGCATTCAGCAATCACGGTTCCATTCAGCCTTGTAAGTCCTGAGACGACAATGGCATTGAGGATCTCGTGAGTCACTGTAACCGTAGTCATGATTTCATCTCCGGCTTTCGGTAGACTGCTGATCTTAAGATCCCTCACAGCGCCAATATAACCGCGTTTAGGTTCTTCCCCGGCTTCACCGCTCCTGGCTGCCATTCCTGCTGCTGCACTCTGGGCAATATTTTCGATAAGGCCGGGTTCCCTGAACAGGCCTTCCTCAACAAATATATTACCTGCACTGATCAGAAAAGAAGTGACCGTGGTCAAATCGTTCATCTCAACGATACGGTCGACCATTACCATCGGAGGTTTCTGGGGAATGTTTATTTCTTTAAATGATGCCATAGTGAGCCTTTACGGTTTCTGCTTCTCATGCGGTTCATCGCAGTTGATACGTCTTCATCGGCAAAGACCCAGCGGCGGCCCGATTTTTCAGCTCTTTCCTTAAGGGTTTCATAGTTCACCGACTTGGAGATATAGTAAACGGGGTCAATGATTGGATCCTCTGCTTCAATGATTCCCTCAGCAATACTGAGTTCATGAAGTTTTGTGCCGGGGTAAATCCTCATTCCGACAAACGGAAAAAATACGGTGTTTTCTATTCGTTTCGAATTCTCAAAACTTTCATCAACCGTCAGGTCGGTCTCCCCGTAACCGCCGATGATCATAAAATGACAGAAATAAATATTTGTTTCATTGCAATATTGTGAAACCCTGACCACCTCATCCACATCAAAATGCTTGCCATAGGCCTTGAGTGTAGTATCGGATAGTGATTCCGTGCCGAATTCAATATGAGTAAGTCCGGCCCTTGCAAACAGTTCAAGAAGGTCTTTCGAGAGTTTATAGGGAGAAAAATAAGCCCCCCATTTAAGCTTCATCTTTGATTTAATAAGCTTTTCGGCAAGCTCGATATTGAAATTATTACTGATGTTGAAAACTGAGTCAGTAAAAAAGTAATAATCTATATTATGGTGATAATAAAGGTCGCTCAGGGTATGGACGATGCGGTCAGGATCAAGGGTTCTGACAGTATGGCCTTCAATAAGCGGATACGTACAATAAATACAGTTGAAAGGGCAGCCGCGTTTGGTTTGAATGTTGATCATTCCGCTTTTCTGCCAGTAGTATTTCACCATTTCAGGATCGAAAGTGAGTTCAGGTGTTTTGATAAACGTTTCCCTTGAATTATGCTTTATTTCTCGATCCTTTGTGAATACCAGTCCCTGGATATCCGTATCGGGCTGCCCTGTATTAAGGCTTTGCAACAGGCTGAACAGGCTTTCTTCGCCTTCGCCTGTGATCCCGAAATCGGGCTGCAGAAGTTTAAAAATTTCCTTCGGATAAATTGAAAAAGCGGATCCACCGACGATAAAGCTTGTACTTATTCCAGATTCCCTGATAATTTCTGCAATCGCTTTGTATCCTCCTATAAAACTTTCTTTCGTATAGAAATTGACATCATCGATATTTCTCAGCGAAAGCCCTGTATAATCAGGTTTAAATGAGAGCAGGAGATTTTTCAGTTCTTTGCTGCCACCGAGGTTGAAATCAAACGAACGGATTTCGAGATCGGGCATTCGCTGGCTGAGGTATGAGTAGATGTAGGATAATCCCAGCGGATAAACAGGATATGGATTTGCATATTTGTTAGCCGAAATGAGCAGGAGTTTTTTGTGTGCCGGTTTGCTGATTTCATGTTTTACGGGATGATGAGCTGTTGAGGGCAGCTTCCAGAAGTCATAGTAATTGAACCATTGCAGGGGATATTTACGGACAATGGTTTCAAAAGCATCCACGAATTTTTTTACGGATTCCGACAGGATGATCTCACGTTTCTTCAGGTTGTTCGAAAATGCGATATGCTGAAGGGGACTGGCATAGAAATGATAATGTGTTTTTGACTCCTTGACTGCGAAGACAAAGGAAGCAGGCACGTTAAACCTTGAGGCGAGGTTGACGGGCCCCAGGGGAAAAGCCGCTTGTTTTCCGAGAAATTCAGTCACCACTGTCTTGTTACCTTCCATGTGGCGGTCGCCATGCATGGCAATGATCTCACCTCTTGCAAAAGCTTCTTTGATCTGCTGCAGATGAGAATAATCGTCCCTGATAATGATAAAGCCGACATTGCGTTTAAGAACATCAGCCAGATAGCCTTTTATTTTCTGATGTTCGGCATCGTACATCAGGATGTTGATCTTTTTCTCGAGCCGCACAAGAAGTTGTCCGGCGATCTCCCAGTTACCCACATGGCCGCTGATGAGCAAGCCCCCCTGGTTCATTTGCCTTAGGTATTCCTCTCCTTCAAAATCAAAGGTGAATTTTTGCTGAAAACCAGCCAGTAAGGCCAGCTTGTCGACCAGGATCTGTCCGAATACATAGTAATTACGGCAAATACTGATCAGCGACTTCAGTATGCCGAAGTTCTGGTGTTCGCGAAAATAACGGTAAACCGATCCAAAGGCTTTGCCTGAAGTGAACACGAAGTACACGACAACAAACCGAAGCAGAAAATATGCGAAAGAAATTCCGA
>CAIWXI010000151.1 GCA_903916595.1 uncultured Bacteroidales bacterium
GAACTCCGCGGACTGGAGAACGTCAGGCATGCCACCATCGATTTCGACGGACTGCCTATCAACATTGGCATAGCCCACGGTCTCGGCAATGCACGTAAACTCCTTGAAGACATTCGCGACGGCAAGAGCCATTTCCATGCGATTGAGATTATGGCCTGTCCGGGAGGATGCATCGGTGGAGGCGGACAGCCCTTCCACCACGGCGATTCGGCGATCATCAAAGAGAGAGCCGCAGCCCTGTATCGCGAAGATGCCGGCAAGCCCATCCGCAAATCACATGAAAATCCGTTCATACAGGAACTATATAAAGAATTTTTAGGCAAACCCTGCGGGGAAAAGTCGCACCACCTGCTGCATACACAGTATTTTGATAAAAGTGCGGGAGTGTTTGTTGAAGAGTAAATGGTGAAATGGTGAAAAGCAAAAAGTGAAAGGCGAAAAAAATTAATATTGAAAAGCAGTAAAATATTTGAAATCAGTTTAAACAAAAATTTCACCATTTCACCATTTCACCATTTCACCATTTGTTAATTGTCCTAACCCCAGAATTTATACCCATTATGGCTAAAATAAAATTATCGGAGAGGAAAATCCAGGAGCTGAGAGATGTTTGCAAGGCCTTCAACAACGAGAAAGGCGAACTCATCAATGTGCTTCACAAGGCACAAAGCCTGTTCGGGTACCTACCGGCTGAGCTTCAGGAAGTCATTGCAAAAGAACTCAATGTATCGGTGGCTCACGTTTACGGCGTGGTTACCTTTTATTCATTCTTCACCATGCAGCCCAAAGGCCGGCATCCGGTTTCCATCTGTCTGGGAACCGCCTGCTATGTGCGTGGAGCCGAAAAAGTACTCGAAGAATTCAAACGCCAGCTCAACATCCAGGTCGGTCAGACCACTCCCGACGGTAAATTCTCACTCAGCTGCCTTAGATGCGTCGGTGCCTGTGGTTTAGCCCCGGTAGTTCAGGTAGGCGAAAAAATATACGGCCGCGTGGCTCCCGACGGGGTAGCCGACATCATCGCGGAATACAATACTTAAGATTGGTTTTTGGTTAATACATGTTGTGAAGCCTGCGGTCGAATATTACCGCGGGCTTTTTTTCTTTCACGGTAGCAGACCTTCGCCTTACAGGCAGGATACAGAATATTGTGTAATTTAGCCTTTCGGAAGTGATCAAATAATCTCCAAATTTTTCATTCTATGAAATTTAAAAAATTCAACGCAATAACCCTGTTGATCTGTATCACAGGGCTGATCGCCATTAAATGTTCAGCTCAGAGCGGAGAACCCTGGACAGCCAAAGACCTGATCGAGCCGGCAGCTTTGGCGAATATGATAAAGGATGCCAAAACACAGAAACCGCTCATTTACAATATCGGTCCTCTTGCAGGGATCAAAGGATCCATTGCTATCGGCTCTACCAGAGACCCTGTGAATCTCGATAAATTACGCAAAGCCCTGGTCTCGGTACCCAAAGATAAAATGATTGTGATCTACTGCGGATGCTGCCCGTTCAGGAACTGCCCGAATATCCGTCCGGCATTTGCCCTGCTGAAAGAAAAGGGCTATAAAAATGCAAAGCTTCTGAACGTGTCTCAAAATCTTAAGGTCGACTGGACCGATTACGGTTACCCGATGGAATAGAAGAGCTCCTTATTCGCCCTTATTTTTTGTTGTTTCACCCCCATCTTTGCCCTGATTTATTGTTATTTTATTAGTATCTTTGCCCTGTTTTATTATTAATCCATATTATTTTTAATTCATTTTCAATAATATGTACAGGGATATAAATAAAGCACTTGAAGATTGGAAATCTGACCAATCAAGAAAAGTGCTTCTGCTCAGAGGGGCCCGGCAGGTTGGTAAAACCTATTCGATCAGAGAATTCGGAAAGACCTTCAAATATTTTCTGGAGGTCAACTTCGAACTGGAACGGAAGATTCATCATTTCTTCTCCGGTAATCTGAACCCCGACGCAATTTGTATGAATTTATCGGCATATTACGGAGTTCCTATAATTGGTGGCGAAACCCTTATCTTTGGCCCAGTCGGGCGGTAAATTCAATGTCTCAAGGGCTTCCCGTTCATCCAGCAATCCGCAGATAATTCGATGCATTGAACTTCTGGAAATGGCTGGTTTAATCCATAGAGTTTACAATACCCCTGCCTCAGGTTTACCATTAAAATCGCATTACGATAATTCCAGATTTAAAATTGTGATGTTTGATCACGGTATTTTCCAGCGGATTCTTGGCCTTGAGTTATCGGATTACCTTTTCGCCGATACTTTCTCAGCAATCAACAAAGGAAATGTTGCCGAACAATTTACCGGAACTGAAATATTGAAATATCATGATCCTCAATCAAGGCAGGATCTCTTGTATTGGCAAAGGGAAAAAACGGGCAGCAGTGCCGAAGTGGATTATATTCTGCAAAAAGGAAGATCTGTTATCCCGGTTGAAGTAAAATCGGGCATGCAGGGAAAAATGCAAAGCCTTCGGCTCTTTTTACATGAGAAACACATTAAATCCGGAATAAGGGTTTCCCTTGAAAATTTTTCCAGGTACGATGATATTTCTGTATATCCTCTTTATGCCATCAGTGAATTGCTGAGACAACCGGCCATGGCGCCATAACGATGTACGATGTACGATGTACGATGTAACATGTACGATGTACGATGTACGATTTTAACGCCATAACGCTAACCGCCATCTGTCATCTGATATCAGAAAAATCTCATCGTAACTTCCTTCATGAACTTCTCATCGAGTGTTCGGCAGATGCGGTGAACCACGGTACGTCTGAGCTCAAGTTCCATCGGCAGGGTTGGGTCCTGATGAGCCACGTTGATGTTGGTTCCGACCAGGAAATGGATCTCGTCGCTTTCAAGAACAGCCTTCACGATCAGATCGGCCGGGCCTTTGCCAGGTTCATACGAGGAATTGTGTTTTTTCAGAAGCTCGCTTACTTTGCTCAGGGTGAGTATCCCTTCGGTGACCAGCTCAACCCCTTCCATATGCGATACGGGCGGAAGGCCGGGATCGTTGATCACATTTTCGTCCACGATTTCTTTGCCCCATTCCCGGGCAATCATATCGCCGGTGGTGGCTCCTGAAATGATTTTTCGGCCGTTGAAATGCTCCAGTAGCCCGGCGAAAATGCCGTCGTTGGCAGGGTCCACGGGCGGACCGCTGCAGATCATCAGCTTACGCGGTTCACGGTAATAGATCACCGCACAGGAAATATCGTCGCGGGGATGAAAACCATCATTCAGGTTAGCCCGGTCAATGACTTTTGAAGCCAGCTTGTCGGCCGAAATATCATGCTCCTCCTGAATGGCATCGAGGAGCAGATGCTCCAGGTTCTCCTGCCCGAAACCCATCGGATATTTATCGGAACCCAGCCCCGACTGCACTACTCCATCGGAACAAAACACGATACGGTCTTCTTTTACAGGCCTGAAACTGGTGGTCAGTACTTCCTTACCGGCATGCTTCACACTTTCCAGAATAACCCCGTTCCATTTCGGTTCAAACAGCCTCGCTCCCCTGAAAAACAGGGTCCTGGGGTTCTCATATTCCAGGATTTTCACCTCACCATCTACATCGATGTCGGCAATCGTGAAAGTAGAATAGTTCATGGCCTTCACACTGTCGATAGGCAGGGTGTTCATGATGGTCTGCGCAATGACTTCAACCCCCTTGTGCTCCTGGGTAAGATGCAGGGCCAGGGTGGATGTGAGTGTGGCCAGGATATTGGCTTTGATGCCATGTCCCATCCCGTCGGAAAGCACCGCAATAATACGTCCTTCCTCCCCTATCTTTCGGGAATAAAACACATCGCCGCAAACCCTTGCCTCACTGTGGTTTTTCTGCTTGCAGACGACTTCTATGTAAAATTTTTCGTCCATGATCGCTTACTTTTTGCCCTGCGATTTATGTGACTCGATGATGGCATTCAGCATCTGTTCGGTCTTAGCGGCTCCTTCGCCAAGCAAAAAAGCGATCTTCTGAACCGTATCGAAATTCTGGTCAATCACCTCCCTCATCAGGGTGTTGCTGTGCTCCTTGTAGACTTCAGGCATGAACATATCGCGCACGATGCCACCCACGAACTTTTTCGAACGAAGCGGAAACACCGACACATTCAGCAAGCCATCGCCATACTGCACGTCTTTACGCTCCACACTCTCATCCGCAGTCAACACAAAAGAAAATAGTTTGTAAAAATGAACAGGCAGCAGGGATTTCAGATCGGCTCCTTCCAGTCCGGGAATCACCTCGTCGACCATGGCCGCTTCCTCGCCAAGGATCCGGATAAACGCCTTGTTGGCATGCAATATCCTGAGGTTCTCATCCACGATCACCACCCCCGAAACAAGCTGCTGAAGCATAGCCGAAATAAGCCCCGATTCCTCAATCTGGCTCTCCTTTTCATGTCTGGACTGCTCTTCCGATATCCTTAATGCTTCCTGGGTACTGGCGAGCTTCTCGTTGGTCGTTCTGAGTGTTTGAATATATTGCTGACGGTTCCTTCCGCTGAAAATATGACACATCTCAGTCGTGGCCAGCCCCTGCGCTATGGCGATGGCAAATTCACGGCAGCTGGGATAGCCGCATGATTCGCATCCTACCGTGTTGTCGCTCTGTTCCTGCTGGCCAATCATCTTCAGAACATCTTCTATCGTCTCATCAGGGGGTATGGGCAGACGCTGATCGTCGGCCAGAAAACCACGGCTCAGGTCAAGCCCCGAACAACTGTTGATGTGGCTTTGCCAGGAATCCGCATCAAAGGTCATCAAACGTTTATTGGCATAATCGGTGACCAGGGTGTGACGCAGAAATTTCTCGCCCCCGGCAGAAGTTCCAGGGCCCATTAGGCATCCTTCATCATAAAATAAATTGATGTGACGGCGGATGAGATCCACCCGGGTGTCGAACTCTGTTACCGCGCGGATCATGTTGTCGCGGCCCTCGGCAGTGATGACGGTACCCCCAAGCAGGTCCTCGCTGATGACGGCCGACTGAAGTAATCCGTTGCTGATGGGATACAAAGACCCCCGGTTACCTAAAGGCGGATCAAATTCCGAAAATTCAAGATGACTCTCCTGAATGTCAAATTCGGTGAAAAGATTCCTGAGTTCTGTAAAAGTCAATACCGAATCTATTCTTTCGTTGCCCTCAAATTTCAAGGCCTCATCCTTGGCTGCAATACAGGGGCCTATAGCAACTATTTTTATATCCTGTCCGTACCTCTGTCTTACAACACTCGCTGTGGCTATCATAGGAGAAACAATAGGCGCCAGGTTACTGATCAGCGAGGGATGGTATTTCTCGATAAACGAGACTACGGCCGGACAATTGGCCGTGATATGATATTTCCCCCTGAAATCCTCAAAAAGTTTCTTGTATTCCGCCGCTACCAGATCAACCCCGAAAGAAATTTCAATAACATAAGCAAAGCCCAGGTTGCGTATCATCTTCACGAACTTGCGATAATCGGTGATATCGCGGAATTCACCCGAGATGGCGGGATCGCAAATGGCTGCAACCTTCTGCCCTGAGGCCATCAGTTCCTTAACCTCCTGTATCGAGGAACGATAGGAAATCGCTGCAGGGGAACAGGCCCTGTAACAGCTGCCACAACCTATGCAACGTTCGGGAATGATCGTGGGAAGTTCAGTGTTTACCTCAACCCGAATGGCTTTTACCACACAAATCCTCACACAGGAATAGCATTTTATACATGTGTTGTGGGAAATCCGGAATAAGGCTGAACTCGTCATAATGCTCAAAATTACAAATATATCAGCACTCTGAGCAGAAGATTTATTTTTTTTACTGTAAAAAAGCAAACCCATTTGCTGTTTATTTATTAACAATGCTAATATTTTCACAATAAATATTTTTTTATTAGAATTATTACCTTATTTTTGTCCATATAAAGATTTGCATGGATCATTTTTTCGAAAAATACCCCCTGAAGAAACCCGGCGACCTGATCCCCTTGCTTCAGGACATCCAGGCAGAGACTGGCTATCTTACCGATGAGATCATCGGTAAGGTTTCGGAACATCTGCACATTCCCGCTAACAGGGTATACGGTGTGGCCACTTTTTACGACCAGTTCCGCTTTAAACCCAGGGGAAGATATCATATCAGGGTTTGTCGGGGAACCTCATGTTATCTCTGCAGTTCATCATCCTACCTTAAAGAAATTGAGAAACTCCTGAAGATACAGTGCGGCACGGTGAGCCGGGACAAAAAATTCAGCCTCGAGGCCGTCAGCTGCATGGGTGGCTGCAGCCAGTCGCCGGTGATCAGGATCAATACGACTTATTACCATCATTTAAGCATAGCTGATCTTTCGGGGATCATCCGTTCACTGAAAGAAAAAACCGAATAATATGCCAGAACAGGACATCAGCGGCAACAAGGCTTTTCTGATCGACAAGATCATCAGGAACTATTCAGGTATTTTCGACAATCCTACAGCCGGGAGGGTGGCGATGATCAGGCG
The DNA here is from genome assembly GCA_903916595.1 of uncultured Bacteroidales bacterium. Taxonomy (GTDB): domain Bacteria; phylum Bacteroidota; class Bacteroidia; order Bacteroidales; family FEN-979; genus CAIRDP01. The sequence continues at coordinate 6,525 of CAIWXI010000151.1, forward strand.
CGACAAGGTAACCCGTCCGGTAATATTTATCGGCACCGGCACCTGCGGAATCATCTCGGGTGCCTCGGCCACGCTCATCAGAGTAAAAAAATATATTTCCGACAATAACCTCAGCGCCGACATTATTGAGGTTGGTTGTAACGGATATTGTTCTGCAGAGCCGGTTCTCGATGTTCAACTGCCGGGTAAAGCGAGGATATCGTTCCGCAACGTCACAGACGACAAAGCCGCTGATGTGCTTGACGCGGTATTTCACCACAGCCTTCAGCCCGGTCAGGCACTGGGGCAGTACAGGCAGACAGGGCTGGAGGAATGGCCCGGCGTTCCGCTAATGGAACAGATCCCCTGGTTCAGTCAGCAGCAGAGGCATATTTTGAAAAACGCCGGCATCATCAGTCCGGCTTCCATTGATGAGTATATTGCAAGAGGCGGGTACAAATCGCTTTTCAAGTCTGTTTTAAATTACCCTGCCGACAAGATCTGCGAGATCATTGAACAAAGCGGATTAAGGGGGCGCGGAGGCGGAGGCTTCCCCACCGGAAAAAAGTGGAAAGTTGCACTCGACACAGCCGGCGACCAGAAATTTATGATCTGTAATGCCGACGAGAGCGATCCGGGGGCCTTTATGGATCGGGCCATGATCGAAACCGATCCTCACCGGGTTATCGAAGGACTTGCCATTGCCGCTTATGCTATCGGCGCCAGCCAGGCTGTTATCTATGTACGCTCAGACTACGAAAATCCACTGGTGATTCTCGAAACAGCCATCAGTCAGGCTAAAGATTACGGACTGCTTGGTGAAAATATTTTCGGCAGCGGGTTCAGCCTTTCGATGAATGTTCGGCAGGGAGCCGGCGCTTTTGTATGCGGTGAAGAAACCGCCCTCATCACAAGCCTTGAAGGTAAAAGAGGCTTGCCAATATCCAAACCTCCCTACCCGGCCGAAAAGGGCTTATGGGGTCAGCCCACGGTGATCAATAATGTAGAAACCCTGGCCAATGTACCAGGAATCCTTGAACACGGGCCACTTTGGTTCAAATCGACAGGAACCCAATCTTCAAAAGGCACCAAATTATTCTCGGTTGCAGGCAAATCTGTTTCCACCGGGTTTATTGAAGTACCCATGGGGATCACGTTTTCGTCGATAATAAATGATATTGCAGGAGGTGTAAAAGACGGTAAGACCCTGAAAGCGGCCCAGCTGGGGGGACCATCAGGGGTCTGTATCCCGCCTGCTCAGCTCGATACTCCTCTCGACTACGAAGCCCTTGCCGATATTGGGGCTGCCCTGGGTCTGGGAGGACTGGTCGTTCTTGACGAAAAGACGTGTATGGTCAACCTGGCCCGGTATTTCATGGATTTTCTAAGGAATGAAAGCTGCGGAAAATGTATCCCCTGCAGAGAAGGTACTTCAAAGATGCTCGATATACTCGACAGCATTACCAAAAGGCCAAAGGAAGAGAGTACCCATGAAACCCTGGAACGCTTTAAGGGAGTAGTGCAGATGGAAAGCCTGGCCGAGGTGATCCGCGACACCTCGCTTTGCGGGCTCGGGCAGAATGCACCTAACCCCGTTCTTAGTTCACTCAAATGGTTCAGGGAAGAATTTGAAGAACATATCTTCGACCGCCGTTGTGCCGCCGGAGTATGCCATGACCTGCGGAAGTTCTATATCGACGTGGATCTCTGCAACGGCTGCAATATCTGCCAGAAAAAATGCCCCGAAATTGCGATTGTCGGCACTCTTAAAGCACCCCATTTCATCATCGAATCAAAATGCACAGGCTGCGGGATCTGTCTTGAAGCCTGCAAGTTCAGCGCAATCTATTTCAAATAGCGAAAGTATGCTTCTTACGATCGAAATAAACGGCCGGCAGACTACTGCCAAACGCGGGGAGACAATACTTACGGCGCTGAACCGCACCGGCGTGAAAGTCCCCACGCTCTGCCATCTCAGCAACTTCTCACCCGGCGGAGCATGCCGCATGTGCGTGGTGGAAGTTGAAGGCCTCTCCCACCTTGTCCCGGCCTGCTCCTATCAGGTTGAAGAGTGGATGAAGATTTTTACTCATTCCCCCAGGGTACTTAAAGCCAGGAAAACCCTGGTGGAACTGCTTCTTGCCAATCATCCCGACGACTGTCTTTACTGCGACCGAAGCGGAACCTGTGAGCTGCAGGGCTTATCGGAAGAACTCCAGGTGAGGGAAAGAAAATACCTCAGCAAACGTACCCCTGTGCAGATCGACAAAGCCTGCCCCTCAATCCAGAGAGATCCTGCCAAATGTGTGCTTTGCGGACGCTGTAGCAGAATTTGCAGCGAGGTCATGGGTGTTGCTGCTATCGATGCGGTGGGAAGAGGTTTCCATACTCGCATCGGCACCTCGTATAACAAAGGACTGAATGTAAATGCATGCGTCAGATGCGGGCAGTGTGTGATGGGTTGCCCCACGGCGGCCCTCACCGAAAGAAGCTCCATCAGCCAGGTTATGGAAGCCCTGGATAACAAGGAACTGCATACCGTGGTCCAGTTTTCTCCCACCCTTCCCGCTGCAATTGCCGAGGAGTTTGGATTAAAATCGAACAAGGACATCCTCAGCCTGCTGCGTTCTGTTTTTAAAAAGATGGGGTTCCGTCAGAGTTTCGATATCTCTCTGGCCGCCGATATCAACATCATGGAAGAAGCGGCTTTGTTTCCCGAAAGCGGCTCTGCAAATCCCGGTCTTCCGCTCTTTACAAGCTGCTGCCCCGCGTGGGTAAGGTACGTGAAAAATCTCAGGCCTGAGTTTGCTCACTGTCTTTCGACCGTGAAATCGCCTCAGCAGATCATGGGAACCCTCATCAAAAAATACATCACAAGCAACGCCGGGATCAAAACCGAAAACGTATTCGTAGTCTCTGTTATGCCCTGCACCGCGAAAAAAGCGGAAGCCGAAGATGACGGCAGCACGCCTAAACCTGTGAATGCAGTCATCACCACAAGGGAACTCGTGAAGATGATCAGGCTTCTGGGGATAGACATCAGCAGCCTTGAACCCGAACCGTCCGATACATCCTATGCCATGAGCAGCTCTTCGGGAAGGCTTTTCGGAGTCTCGGGAGGCCATCTCGAAGGGCTGATGCGCAGTATACATTTCATGAGCTCCGGGCAGGAACTGAGTCCGGCAAAAATCACTGACCTCAGGGGACTGAAGTCCAGAAAAGAAGCCCGGGTGAGGATCAACAAACAACAGGTAAACATAGTGGCCGTGAGTGGTCTGGCCAATGCCATTGCCCTCCTCGATGAGATCGCCCGCGGAAATAATTCCTTTCAGATAGTCGAAGTAATGGCCTGTGAGAACGGCTGTATCAACGGGGGCGGACAGAAAATCGGCTCTGACGAAAAAAATATGAAAGCAAGGATGAAAGCCCTGTATGACGCTGATGAGGAAGAGATCGTAAAGCAAGCTCACAAGAACCCTGTTCTCACCGAACTTGCAAACAAATTCCTGTCGAAGCCGAACAGCCCCGGGAACCGCGAAATTCTGCATACCATTCACACCCAGACCGACGGCAAATGACACAGACCTCCCACAGGCAGCTGGTCTTTACAGTAAAAGATAAATGCCGCGTTTGCTATACCTGCGTAAGAGAATGTCCGGTCAAGGCAATCAAGATCATCAACGGCCAGGCCGAAGTGATCAACGAACGATGCATCGGATGCGGGAACTGTGTTAAAGTTTGCAGTCAGGGAGCAAAATATTCCCTCCGTTCTATTGATGAAGTGAATGAGCTTCTACGGTCAGAGCAAAAGGTTGCAGCATGTATCGCCCCCAGTTTCCCGGCCGAGTTCAGTGAGATCCCCGACTTCCGCTTTCTGGTTGGAATGATCAGACAGCTGGGCTTCGATTACGTGACCGAAGTATCGTTCGGGGCTGATATGGTGGCCCGGGAATATGAAAGCATGATCAAAAACAATCAGGGAGGCGGACAAATAAGTTCCGACTGCCCCGCGATTGTCTATTTTATCAGGCATTACCATCCTGAACTCGTGAAACACCTGTCACCTATTGCCTCCCCAATGCTGGCGATGAGCAGGATCATGAAAAAAAAATACGGCGACGACCTGAAAGTGGTCTTTATCGGACCCTGTTTCGCGAAAAAAGCCGAGTCGGAAGAGATCGACGAAGCTCTTACTTTCAGAGAACTCCGGGACATGTTTCAGGAGAAGGAAATACAATGGGAAAGCGCCAACCCTTCGGAATTCGACCCCCCGGCCAGCTGGAAAGGAGCTATCTTCCCGATCAGCCGAGGCCTGTATTTCACAGCTAACTCGGCGGAGACTATCCCCGAGGAACAGCTCGTGATCGCCGAAGGCAGGGTTAACTTTAAAGAAGCTGTAAGAGAGTTTGAAGAAGGATTTATCCGTAACAAACACCTGATGCTTCTCTGTTGCGAAGGTTGCATTATGGGGCCGGGCATGTCGCCCGGCGGAAAACGTTTTGCCCGGGGAGCGGCCGTGGGAGAATATGTTCTCAGGAAACTGAAAACCGTCGACAAACAGCAATGGGAACTCGACGTTACAGAATTCAGCGGCCTGGATTTTTCTCAGGAATTTACACCTGAGGACCGCCGGTTCGAGATCCCTTCGGAAGATAAAATACTGGAAGCCCTGCATGCCATGGGCAAGTTCAAACCCGAAGATCACCTGAACTGCGGCACCTGCGGATACGATACCTGTGTGGAACATGCCATCGCTATAGTAAAAGGCCTGGCCGAGACTGAGATGTGCCTGCCCTTTACTATTGAAAAACTGCACGACTCAATAAATAACCTCAACGTGTCCAATGAAAAACTGGCCCGGGCCCGTCAGGCATTGAAACAGTCGGAAAAACTGGCCCATATGGGTCAGCTCTCGGCAGGAATAGCTCATGAACTGAACAACCCGCTCGGGGTTATCACCATGTATTCTAATATCCTGATTGACGAAGCCCCCGAAAATGACCCCGTGAGGGCTGACCTGAAGCTGATTGCCGAACAGGCTGAACGCTGTAAGAAAATCGTAAGCGGATTACTGAACTTCGCCAGAAAAAACCAGGTCACCCTGAGTGTGACGGATGTGGTGAAATTTACCCGCCACAGCATCGACTCGATCATAAAACCCGAAAACATCGAAATAATCTTCGAACAAAAGATCGCCAACCCCCAGGCCAGGCTTGATATTGATCAGATGATGCAGGTTCTTACCAACCTCGAGAAAAACGCAGTGGAAGCAATGCCCGGCGGGGGAAAACTCACTATAGGCGTTGAAGGAGACGAGGAAGAGATCCGCTTTATCATCGCCGATACCGGTACAGGGATATCCAAACAGCATATGGAAAAAATCTTTACCCCGTTCTTCACAACCAAAGAAATGGGAAAAGGAACCGGGCTGGGCCTTGCCCTCATCTATGGAATTGTAAAAATGCATAAAGGAAAAATACATGTTGATTCAAATAACGATCCCGCGGCAGGGAATACAGGGACTACGTTCACGATCACGCTGCCGAGGACATAATAAATGGTGAAATGGTGAAATGGTGAAATGGTGAAATGGTGAAATGGTGAAATGGTGAAATGGTGAAATGGCGAAACATATGAGCATTACAAAGAAAACCATCCTACTCGTCGACGACGATCAGGATTATCTGTACCAGATGAAAACCAGGGTCGAATCGTTCGGATTCCAGACCATGCTGGCCGAAAGCCAGAAAGAAGCTGAAGATCTTATCGAAACGACTAAGCCTGATCTTGCTATTCTTGACCTGATGATGGAGAACGAAGACAGCGGGTTCATCCTCTGTTATAAAATGAAGAAAAAGTACCCAGGCGTTCCTATTATCATTGCTACGGGTGTTGCTGCCGAGACCGGGATCAGCTTCGACATCAACGACGAGAACAACAGAAAATGGATCAGGGCCGACCGCTTCCTTGAGAAAGGGATCAGATCGGAAAAACTTAAAGAGGAAATTGAGCTGTTGTTAAAAATTAACAACTGATGTAAAAGAATTGGTTTTTTAACTTATTTTTGATGTGATTTAATTAACATGTCTACCCTTAAAATTCTTGTAATCGACGATGAACCAGGCATCAGGAGCGGCATCAGCCGTATTCTGCGCAACTTCCGGGTCGATTATCCATTCATGGAAGAAGCCTTCGACTTTGAGGTGAATGAGGCGCCTACCGGTGAAGAAGGGATTGAATTGATTGAAAAAGACAAACCCGATATTCTTCTTCTCGACAATAAACTGCCTGGCATACAAGGGATAGAAGTGCTGGAATACATCAGAAAAAAACAGATGAATATCATCGTGGTGATGATTACATCGTATGCCTCGCTCGAACTTGCCGTAAAAGCCACAAGCGACGGGGCTTATGACTTCATTCCAAAACCCTTTACCCCTCAGGAGCTTAAATCGTCGATAGAAAACATCACCAAACGGGTGTTCCTGAAGAAAATGACCAGCAAACTTCAGGAAACGGGCAAACAGATCAGGTTTCAGTTCCTTAGTGTTCTGTCTCATGAACTAAAAGCGCCCCTGAATTCTATTGAAGGTTACCTGCAGATGATTCACGAACGTCAGGCCGGTCCACAGCTTGAAAGTTACGACTACATGATTGATCGTATGCTGCACAGAATCAATGGAATGCGAACGCTGATCATGGACCTGCTCGATCTCACAAAAGTGGAATCAGGCAAGGGAAAACGGGATGTGAAAGAAGTCAGGCTGTCTGATGTGGCCCGCACCGCAATTGATACCATGCGGCCGTATTCAATACAAAAAGACATCCGTCTCGACCTGCTTGGCGATGAAAATGTTACGGTGATGGCCGACAATGAGGAAATGGAAATTATTTTCAATAATCTCATCAGCAATGCAATAAAATACAATAAAACAGGAGGCAGGGTGAGTTGCACTCTGAGTGAGCGCGATAATTGTATTGAAATATTGGTTGAAGACACGGGAATCGGAATGACGACTGAAGAAATTAACAGAATTTTTGACGATTTTGTGAGAATTAAAAACGAAAAGACGAAACATATAGCCGGCACCGGACTTGGACTTTCGATCGTGAAAAAGCTGGTCGACAGCTATCATGGAACGATTGAAGTAACCAGTGAGCCGGACCTGGGCAGTATATTCAAAGTTAAACTTCCAACCGATAAGCCATGTTCATAAAAAACCTACCCCACAAAACTGTGGAACGTCTCAGCCAGTATCGTCGTGCTCTTCTAATGATCTTATCGAAAGACAAGACTCATGTGTTCTCGCATGAGATAGCCCAGATGCTTCATATCACACCTGTTCAGGTAAGACGCGACCTGATGCTTATCGGGTATTCCGGCAACCTGAGAAAAGGTTATGACATCAAGGAACTGATAGAACTTATCGGAAAAATTATTGATTCGGAGCGCGGACAGCGTGTTGCCGTTGTAGGTCTCGGGAACCTCGGCAAGGCATTCATCAGCTATTTCAAGGGGAAACGTTCCAAGCTGAGTATGATTGCCGCCTTCGACACCAATCCCGAAAAAATCAACAGGGTATTCGACGGAGTTCCCTGTCACCACATCAACCAGATGGCCGAGATCATCAAACAGAACAACATTTCGATAGGAATCATTACCGTGCCTGCCGAAAACGCCCCTGAAATTGCCGAAGCCCTTGTCCTTGCCGGGATTAAAGGAATCCTCAATTATACTCCAAAGCCACTGAATGTTCCTGCCTACGTGTACCTCGAAGAATATGACATGATCACTTCTCTTGAAAAAGTTGCGTTCTTCGCGAAGAAAAATGACGAACGATTTAAGTAAGACCTGAAGTGAGGATTTTTAAGAATTTTGAAGACGCCGGTGATATCCGAAATGCAGTTGTAACTACCGGTTCCTTCGACGGGGTCCACATGGGGCATAAGGTTATTTTGCAACATCTGCGAAATCACGCAGATCAGATCGGGGGCGAAACCGTTCTGATCACTTTTAACCCCCATCCCCGTAAGGTGCTTTATCCCGAGAGCGCGGGAAAAGACCTCTACCTTATCAGTTCACAGCGCGAGAAAATACATCTGCTGGAAAAGACGGGGCTTGACAACCTGATCATCGTTGACTTCACCATGGAATTCTCGAAGATCACATCCATCGGCTTCGTAAAAAATATTTTACTGAGTAAACTTCATGCCCGGAAAATCATCGTGGGATTTAACCATCATTTCGGCCACAACCGGGAGGGAGATTATGATGCCCTTCGAAAACTCGGGGGTGAAAACGGATTTGAGGTCGAAGAGATCCCCGAACAGGACATACAGAATGAATCTGTGAGTTCTACCAAGATACGAAAATCGTTGCTTGATGGGAATATCCAGAAAGCCAATGCCTATCTCGACCATTTTTATATTGTTATGGGCCCTGCCCGGTCGAGCAATATTTTACTGGCCGAAATCGGATTCCCCAGCTATACCATCGCGATCGAAGAAGACTGCAAACTCGTCCCTCCCAATGGAGTCTATGCAGTGACCGTGAACGGGGGATTTGAGCCACGCAAAGGGATGTGTTTTATCAGGAAAAATCAGGATTCTCCCATCGATACGCTGGTAGAGGTTCATCTTACCGAAAACCATGAATCTCTTGACAATAAAGTACTTTCCCTCTACTTTCACAAACGCCTCAGAGAGGAAAAAACACTCATCTCGCTGGAAGAGCTCAGGAAGCAGCTGATCATCGACAAGGCCCAGATCGACGAACTCATATTCTGATGAAAACTCCAAACGAATCACCGATCAGGGTAACTTTCTTAGGAACCGGCACGTCCATCGGAGTGCCCGTGATTACCTGCGACTGCCCTGTTTGCCAATCAGGCGATCCCCGTGATAAACGGCTCAGAACTTCAGTTATGCTTGAGGTCAATGGCAGCACTTTCGTGATCGACTGCGGACCGGATTTCAGGATACAGATGCTGAGGGAAAATGTAAGCAACCTCGATGCGGTGATTTTCACCCATGAACACCGCGACCATATTGCCGGCATCGATGATATCAGGGCCTTCAATTATGTTCTGAATAAAAAAATCGACATTTACGGTAGCCCTCAGGTGATGGATGCCATACAGACCGAGTTCCCGTATATTTTCTCGGAATCCAGGTATTTTGGCGCCCCACAGCTTACTATCCATCCTATCAGCCAGGCTCCTTTTACAATAAGAGGGGTGGAATTCATACCCATCAGCGTTCTTCACGAGAAACTGCCGGTGACTGGTTTCCGCATTGGCGACTTCACATATATCACCGATGCATCCTTTATTTCGGAACAGGAACTTGAGAAAATACGAGGTTCAAAAGTGATCGTCCTGAATGCCCTCAGAAATTCCAGGCATCTTTCCCATTTTTCGGTAGGAGAAGCTGTGGAAATCCTCACCGCGCTTGGTCCCGAAGCTGCTTACCTCACCCACCTCAGCCATTTTGTTGGACTTCACGATGAGGTCAATGCCAAACTTCCAGATTTTATAAGGCTTGCACATGACGGATTAACCTTTACAGTCTGATTATGAAAATCGATATTCTGAGTTTGTTCCCGGAAATGTTCGATGGCGCCTTCTCCCATTCGATTATTAAAAGGGCGAAAGAAAAAGGCCTGGCCGAGATCAGGCTGTTCAATATCCGCGACTGGTCGGCCGGCAAGCATAAAACCGTCGACGATTATGCTTTCGGCGGCGGGGCAGGCATGGTGATGATGATAGAGCCGATATCCCGCTGTATTGAAGAATTACGCGAAAAAACAGTCTATGACGAGGTTATATATATGAGCCCCGACGGCGAATTGCTCGAACAGAACATGGCCAACAGGCTTTCGCTGAGCCAAAATCTGCTGATCCTCTGCGGACATTACAAAGGTATTGACGAAAGAATACGCGAACATTTCATCACCCGTGAAATATCCATAGGCGATTATGTGCTCTCGGGAGGGGAGCTGGCTGCCGCCGTGCTCACCGATACCATAGTGAGGCTGCTTCCCGGTGTACTCAACGACGAAACTTCGGCCCTCTCCGATTCCTTCCAGAATAACCTTCTCTCACCCCCGGTATATACCAGGCCTTCGGATTTCAGAGGCTGGAAAGTACCCGATATCCTGCTATCAGGCAATGACCGCGAAATTGTAAAGTGGAAACACGAACAAAGCATCCTGCGCACAAAACTCCGCAGACCCGGATTACTGCCATCAGATATCTTGATATCTGACATCTGATACCTGTAAATAAAGATTTCATTTGTAATTCAAAAATAAGTCCTATATTTGCACACTTTTTGTCAAGAACCCCATTAATTTTACTGACGTCATGAACAAAGGAGAGATCATTAAATACGTAGAGGATACATTAATCGAGAAGAAAGAATATCCAACGTTTAAAGCCGGTGATACCATTACCGTTCACTATAAAATCAAAGAAGGTAACAAAGAACGTATTCAGAATTTCCAGGGTGTTGTTTTACAGCGTTCCGGAAAAGGCATTAATGCCACATTTACCGTTCGCAAAATCTCGGGCAACATAGGTGTTGAAAGGATTTTCCCACTCTCCTCCCCGTTTATCGACAAGATCGAAGTAAACAAACACGGTGTGGTGCGCAGAGCAAGGATCTTCTATATGAGGGAACTCAGAGGCAAGAAAGCCCGTATCAAGGAAGAAAGAAAATAATCCTGCAGAAATAAAATTTAAAAAGGCCGTCTCATATGAGCGGCCTCTTTTTTTTAGTTCATCACCAGTCTGATGATCCCCGTGTCGTGTGTTGTTAGTATTGAAAGCGCTTTGGAGTAGTTCAGTATATTGCGGATCACCGAATCGCTGGGAGAAATTTCCTTGCGGTTTTTCCCGAATTTATCGGAAAAACTGTTCTCCTTTGATGTATTTGAATTCAAAGAATAAAACGTAGCGTGTCTCTTCATAGGCATACCGTTGGTGTTTTAAAAGGTTCATGGTATGTAAACGAAGAGTGTGGGGGGCTTATTTTGTAAAAGGAAAAATAATTTAGCTGTAAATAAAAATGAATATCGAATATTCCATTCTTTCGTTTATAACGAAAGAATGACTTCATTTTCTTTCACCAGCTTGCGCAGGTTGATCAGGGCATAGCGCATACGGCCCAGGGCGGTATTGATACTCACGTTGGTCATCTCGGCGATATCCTTGAAACTCATATCAGAATAATGCCTCAGAACCAGAACTTCTTTCTGCTCGGCCGGTAGATACTCGATGAGTTTCTTTACGTCTTTATGGATCTGTTCGGTGATCATCATCTCCTCTACAGACTCAACCGGAATACGAACCTTTTCGAAAATGTCGTAGTCGTTGCTGTTCTCGATCAAAGGAAGCCGGTTCGATTTTCTGAAATGGTCGATAATCAGGTTATGCGATATCCGCATGACCCATTGAATAAATTTTCCTTCTTCCTTATATTGTCCCGATCTGATGGTATTGATAACCTTAATAAAGGCATCCTGAAAAAGATCTTCGGCAAGCTCCTTATCCTTAACGACCATAAGGATATAAGCATATACTCTGCTTTTATGACGATGTATGAGGTTTTCGAGGGCGGACTGCTGACCTGCTATATAAGCGTTAATCAGTTCATGGTCACTGACTTGTGAAATCATGTTGCTACGTTTAAGGTTCAAAGCGTAGACGTGTGGCCGATAGAGTCCCTCCTATGATTATGCGCTTTTAGGTTGCGCTGGTTATTAATTCTTTACGTTTTTTTCCCCGAAAGGTTTCGCAAATATAAGCAAAAAATTAAAAAAGCAAGTTTTATTCCTAATTTTGCACACTGTTAATTTTAAGATGAGACATTTTAATCCCGATGAATTCGACCCCAAGGACTACATTATTATTAAAGGCGCCAGGGTAAACAACCTTAAAAACATCAGCCTTGCCATCCCAAGAAATAAATTTATTGTCATCACGGGACTTTCCGGCTCCGGAAAATCCTCCCTTGCTTTTGATACGCTATATGCTGATGGACAGAGAAGGTATGTAGAAAGCCTGAGTGCCTATGCAAGGCAGTTTCTGGGGCGGATGAGTAAGCCTGATGTAGATTACATCAAAGGCATTGCGCCTGCCATTGCCATAGAGCAAAAGGTCAATACCCTGAATCCGCGTTCAACGGTTGGTACATCGACCGAGATCTACGAATATATTAAATTACTTTTTGCGCGTATTGGTACTACGGTTTCGCCTGTTTCGGGCGAGGTAGTGAAACGCGACACCGTCTCAGACGTCGTTGACTTTATCGTATCGCTTCCAGAACAAACCAAAGTCAGCATTTATGCACCTGTGGCATTGAATTCAGGAACCGGCGACCTCAGATCGAAATGCAGCGTCCTGCTGCAGCAGGGATTTACCAGGATACTTGTCGACAATAAAATTATCCGTGTTGAGGAGGCCATGGAAATGAAGAACCTGTCCTTTTCGTCCTTAGCCGTGCTGATCGACCGTATCGTGGTAAATCCCGATGACCAGGACCTGCCCGGCCGGCTGGCCGACTCTGTTCAGACTGCTTATTTCGAAAGTCACGGGTACTGTACCGTGGAATGGATGAACGGCTCCGTTTCAACAAGATCGTTTTCTAATAAATTCGAAGCCGATGGGATGGTGTTCGAGGAACCTTCTGTGAACCTCTTCAGCTTTAACAACCCATACGGGGCCTGCAAGACCTGCGAAGGGTTCGGAAGTATCATAGGCATTGACGAAGACCTGGTAGTGCCCAACAAAAACCTCTCTGTTTACGAGGAGGCTATCGCCTGCTGGAGAGGTGAAAAAATGAGCGAATGGAAGAATGAACTTTTAATGAATGCATATAAATTCGATTTCCCTGTTCACAAACCCTTTCATGAGCTCACCGAAGAACAGAAAGCCCTGATATGGAGCGGTAACAGCTATTTTCAAGGTCTCAGGGAATTCTTTCGCTTCATCGAAACTCAGAATTACAAGATACAGTACCGGGTCATGATATCGAGGTACAGGGGTAAGACATCCTGCCCGGAATGCAGGGGAACCAGACTCAGGAAAGATGCAGCTTATGTAAAAATCAACGGCAGCTCGGTGGTTGATCTGGTGCTGATGCCCGTGAGCCGCTTAAGTGAATATTTTGGTCAATTGAACCTGGGTGAGCATGAAAAGACCATCTCGAACCGTCTACTCATTGAAATCAGAAACCGCCTGGATGTGCTGAACGATGTAGGCCTGAGCTACCTTTCGCTGAACCGCCTTTCGTCGACCCTTTCGGGTGGTGAATCCCAGAGAATTAACCTCTCAACGGCCCTCGGCAGCAATCTGGTGGGGTCCATGTATATCCTTGATGAACCCAGCATCGGACTTCACCCCCGCGACACCCAGAGACTGATAAAAGTGCTTTTTAAGTTGCGCGACCTGGGCAACACAGTCATCGTGGTGGAGCATGACGAAGAGATTATCAGGGCGGCCGATGAGATTATCGATATAGGTCCTCTCGCGGGCCGTGATGGAGGTGAAATCGTGTTTCAGGGTAACTTCAAAGCCCTGGAGAAAGATAAAAAAAGTCTGACCGGACGCTACCTCAGTCATGACCTTAGTATCGAAGTCCCCCTCCACAGAAGAAAATGGCAGGAATCTCTGCTTATCATCGGCGCCCGGGAGAACAACCTGAAAAACCTTACCGTTAAAATACCTCTTCATGTGATCACAGCAATAACGGGGGTTAGCGGAAGCGGCAAAACATCGCTGGTGAAAAGGGTTTTATACCCCAGCCTGAAGAAGATCTATGGCGGGTATGGGGAAAAAACAGGCAAATTCAACCGGCTCGATGGCGATATCAACCGTATCGGCGCAGTGGAGCTTGTAGATCAGAACCCCATCGGACGTTCCTCACGTTCTAATCCAGCCACCTATATCAAAGCCTTCGACGATATACGAAACCTCTATGCCGACCTGCCTCTGGCCAAAGCAAGAGGTTACAAGCCGGGCTACTTTTCGTTCAATATTGCAGGCGGACGCTGCGAAGAATGTGAAGGAGAAGGCGTGGTTAAAATTGAAATGCAGTTCATGGCCGATATTTACCTGAGCTGCGAAAGCTGCAAGGGACAGAGGTTCAGGGAAGAAGTGCTGGATGTAAAACTCAGAAATAAATCTATTGTCGGCATTCTTAATATGACGGTGGATGAGGCTATCGGTTTTTTCGGGCAGGATCATAAGCATGCCGGCGAAAAACGAATCGCTTTAAGGCTTAAGGCCCTTCAGGATGTGGGCCTTGGATACCTTCACCTGGGCCAGTCTTCTTCAACACTTTCGGGAGGAGAGGCCCAGCGTATAAAACTGGCATTCTTTTTATCGAAGGGCACAAACGAGAAACCCACACTTTTTATTTTCGACGAACCTACCACGGGACTCCATTTTCACGACATCCACAAACTATTAATATCATTTGAATCCCTTATAAGGCAAGGACATTCTGTACTCGTGATAGAACATAACCAGGAAGTGATCAAGTTTGCCGACTGGGTGATCGACCTCGGCAAAGAGGGTGGCGACGAGGGCGGCTATATAGTGTTTGAAGGCACTCCGGAAGAACTGGCCGAATGTGCTGAGTCATTTACAGGAGAATATCTTAAACATAAAATTAAACCGGATGAAAAGCATTAACCCTGCTCTGAATATGCTGATCAGTGAATATCCTGAGCACAGCGCCGAAGAAGCGGCCGGTATCGTTGAGAAGACGTGGCAGGCCGGACTTTCGTTTAAAGAAACCGGCTTTGCCTACAGGAGAGAACTCTTCCGCAGTCTTGCATTATTATTAAGATCCGATAAAAACCGCCTGGCAAGACTGATGACCGGCGAGATGGGAAAGATCATCAGAGAGTCGGAAGCCGAGATTGAGAAATGTGCTCTCTGCTGCGAATATTACGCCGAACACGCCGAAAGCATGCTCTGCGACGAGATCGTCGCTACGGATGCACGCAGGAGCCTGGTGGTATTTCAGCCTCTGGGAGTGATCCTGGCCGTGATGCCCTGGAACTTCCCGTTCTGGCAGGTATTTCGTTTTGCAGCGCCATCACTTATGGCGGGTAACGTGGCCGTGATGAAACACGCCTCGAACGTACCCGGCTGTGCCCTGGCTATTGAAGACTTGTTCCTCAAAGCCGGTTTCCCGAATGACGTATTCCGCACTTTGATGATCCCCTCCCCCATGGTTGAGGCGATCGTGGTAAATCCGAGGGTGGCAGCGGTAACTCTTACCGGCAGCGGCCCGGCGGGAAGCAGCGTGGCCTCGGCAGCAGCAAAACAGATTAAGAAGGCTGTACTTGAACTGGGAGGCAGCGATGCGTTTATCGTTCTTGAAGATGCAGACCTTGACAGGGCGGTAAAAGTAGCTGTAACGGCCCGTTTGCTGAACCAGGGACAGAGTTGTATTGCAGCCAAGCGCTTCATAGTGCATGAAGCGGTTGTTGAAGAATTTACTGCAGGTTTACTCAGGGCGGTATCGGAACTGCAGGTGGGCGACCCCATCGAACCGGCCACTCAGGTTGGCCCACTGGCCCGGGCCGATCTGGTTGACGATATGCACCGTCAGGTACAAACTTCGGTTGAAGCCGGCGCTACCCTGGTGTGCGGTGGCCGGCGCCCGGACAGGACAGGCTTTTACTACCTTCCCACTATCCTTGGCGACGTAAAAAAAGGGATGCCTGCTTATCATGAAGAGACCTTCGGGCCCCTATTCAGCATTATTCCTGTGAAATCAGAAGCAGATGCCATTGCCGTGGCCAACGACAGTGAATTCGGACTGGGAGGAAGCGTGTGGACCAGAGATATTGTACGGGGTGAAAAGGTTGCCCGTAAACTTGAGACCGGGGCCGTGTTTGTAAACGGCCTTATGAAATCAGATCCGCGTCTGCCCTTCGGCGGCATTAAAAAATCGGGTTATGGCCGGGAGCTTGCCTCCTATGGTATCAAGGAGTTTGTCAATATCAAGACCATCTGGATAGGGTGATTAATTAAGATGGCCTGCTAATGGCTTTTCTTGCATTTCATCAAGGCTTCTTTCGTTTCATTAAGCTCCACCTCAAGTATTTTAGCTATAGTAATATCTGTAAATGTCATTACCAGTCCGTCGATGTGATCATCTAAGGTGCGGTAAGGCATAATCCTTACATTATACCACCTGCCATCGTGGGTTTCAGCGGCAGTCTCGGTAAATATCAGGGTTTTAATAACCTGCAAGGCATGGATCCCTATCTCGGAGTATTTCAGATCGGTTACCAGGTCGGTAAATGGCCTGCCGATATCAGTGTTGCGAAGTTTAACTATTTTGGTTACCTGATCGGTAAACCTGCGGATATTCAAATCCTTGTCGAGGAAAAGAGTGGCAATCTCGGTACTGTTAAGCAGGTTTTTCATGTCATCGTTAGCCCTGATAAAATCAGTTACCTTGCTCTGCAGTTCGGTATTCACTGTCTGTAACTCCTCGTTCAGGCTCTGCATCTCCTCCTTTGAAGTCGTGAGCTCCTCGTTGGTTGATTGCAGTTCTTCGTTGGTCGACTGAAGCTCCTCGTTGGTCGATTTCAACTCTTCCTGCGATGTCTGCATCTCTTCACGGGCACTTTGGAGCTCTTCATAATTACGTTGCAATTCAATCTCCAGTTCCTTCTGTTTCCCGCTTGAGACGGGTTTTCCTGTTTTCTGATTCAATATACTGTGTTCAACCATCGCGGGCACATCAGTAAACACTAACATGATCATGCCTTTGAGCACATCCGGATTTTCGATACGCTGAACAGTGACATCAACGAAAATAGTACCTCCGTTAGCCCCGATTTTAACATTTCTGATGATCACCGGGTTGAAGTTCTGCATCGCTTTGCGGAAAGCTCCAGGCAGCTCGTGGCGCAGGCCTTCGCGTGCCATCGCGTGAATATTCCAGTTTGCTTTTCCGGCTACAGGCTCAATGTATTTTCCGGTTCGGCCGGTAATATATAAAATATCGCCCGCGGTGTTTAAAAGCACACTGGCCGGGGCAAAATGCTGAAGCAGGATCTGATCGGCAAGTACCTGGATATTTTCAACAACTTTCTGTGGCGTCTTTTTTTCAACATTCACTCCCCTGTGATGATAGAAGGAGCTTGGAAAATCAATAAGTTCCGCGGAGAGAGCTGTTTCAGCGCATTTGTAAATCTTATATTTGGCATCGATCTCTTTGAACGCCACACTCAGGGAACCCAGAGTTTCGGCAGTTCCAAGTACCATAATCCCCCCCGGGTTAAGGCTGTAATTAAAGAGCGCTATAAGTTTCTTCTGTAATTCGGGCTCCATGTATATCAACATATTACGGCACAAAAGAATATCGAGCTTGGTAAACGGTGGATCTTTGATTACATTCTGGGGAGCAAATACCACCATCTCACGTATAACCGTATTTACCCGGTATCCATCAGCTTCAGCAGTAAAAAACCTGCTGAGGCGCTCGGGCGACACATCTGCAGTTATGTTCAGGGGAAAAACACCTTTGCGGGCTAACTCCACTGCATCATTGTCGAGATCAGTGGCAAATATCTGTAAAGTCAGGTGTTTCGGCTTTTTACTCTTTTCAAGAGCTTCTTTAAAAACAATGGCCAGGGAATATGCCTCTTCGCCGGTTGAGCAGCCTGTAACCCAGGTGCGCAGCACATGACCCGTGGGCAATTCGTCCATCAATGCCGGAAGAACCTTGTCCTTAAGTAATTCCCACATTGCCGCATCGCGGAAAAAGCTGGTAACGCCTATCAGCAACTCCTTGAAAAGTATACCGACCTCTTTCGGATTTTCCTGAAGAAAACGCACGTAGTTATTTATCTTGTCGATCTGATGAACTCCCTTACGTCGCTCGATACGGCGGAACAAGGTGTTTTTCTTGTATAATGAAAAGTCGTGCCCTGATTGCTCACGAAGAATGATGATGATTCTTTCAAGGTTGCTTTTGTTCCTGACATCCTCGTTGGGATCTGTTAAAACAACCGGCAGAAATTTAAGGTAAGCGATTAATTTAGCCGGCAAATCCTCGGCCGATGCGACTATATCAGCAATCACAGCTTCCAATGCACTGCGAGGCATGCCATCGAATTTAGCCGAGGCAGGATCCTGAACAAGCACTATACCGTTCTTTTCTTTAATAGCTTTAAGCCCCAGACTGCCGTCGGAGCCCATACCCGAGAGGATGATGCCGACACTGCTTTGCTGACGATCTTCGGCCAGAGAGCGGAAAAAATAATCAACAGGTAACCTCAGACCCCGCGATTCTATAGGATCGAACAGATGCAGTGAGCCATTAAGTAACGACATGCTCTTGTTTGGAGGTATCACGTAAACACAGTTTGCCCTCACTTTAAGCCGGTCGCTTGCCTGGAACACTTTCATCGGAGTAATTCGCTGCAACAGTTCGGGCATAATACCAACGTGGTTTGGATCGAGATGCTGAATTACTACGAATGCCATACCAGTCTCCCTGGGCATGTTTCCGAAAAATTGTTCCAATGCTTCCAGCCCGCCTGCCGAAGCGCCTATACCCACAATGGGAAATTCGGGCAGAATTGCATTCGTTTGCCTGGTTTTTACTAAACCTGGTATTACTTTTTGAATCTTAGCGATACCTGCTTTTTTGATAGCCATAATCTTGAATTTTCAAGGTAAGCAACTATTTGGAGTTCAATCATCATAATTCTTTCAAAGATAAAGAATAAACCGACAAACAACATTATTATTTGGAAAGAAGTTACAATCACGTTACTTTTGCGCGAAAATCGGCGTGGTAGCTCAGATGGTTAGAGCGTCGGATTCATAACCCGGAGGTCTCGAGTTCAATTCTCGATCACGCTACACAGAAATAAATGGTGAAATGGTGAAATGGTGAAATGGTGAAATGGTGAAATGGTGAAATGGTGAAATGGTGAAATGGTGAAATGGTGAAATGGTGAAATGGTGAAATGGTGAAACTGTTTCGCTTTTTTCATTTTCCGGAGTTCCGCTGAGGTAAGGAAACGAGGTAAGGAAATTCTGCTCAATTTCATACCAGGCAGGTTATCCATTTCTTGATAATCAGGTAGTGTTGCCTAAGAAGATGATTGCCACAGGAAAACTACCGGCTGGACATTTCTTTATCAAATTTCTCTCGGTGGTTACGAAAATATTCAACTACCTGATCTGGGGTCAAGTTTTCAATTTCCTTATTTATTTTATTTCTGATCTCGCGCATGAACCTGACGGCATCAAATTTTTTCTTTCTATTCTTCATAGTCTGCAAGATCTTTAGGTGAACGTATATCAAGAACGGAGTACCCATTTTTGATATTAATAGCGTTGTAACCACGAAGGCGTTGCAAAGGGGCTTAAATGGGAAGATGCTTTTGTATTAACCTTTTAATCTCCATATTATCGATCGGTTTTAAAATGTAATCATTACATCCCGCATCGGTTAATTTTTGTCCGAAGTTAGGGAACTCTTTGGAATAAGCGGTTTGTGCAATAATAACCACGTTTTTGTTAAACTGTCTTATTTGATGCGTAGCTTCTATACCATCCATTTCGGGCAGGTTAATATCCATCAGCACCAGATCGATGCCAGCGGTATTGCGGCAAATCTCAACGGCTTCAAGGCCAGTTCTTGCTTCTAGCACCACAAAACCTTCCCTTTTGAGCGAGATCGAAAAGATCATCTTTGATGCTTCGTCGTCTTCAACGATTAAGACCTTCAGGTTTTTTGCCTGTTTATTTTCCTTCAAATCGGAAGGAATATCTTGACTAATGGTCTTTGGCTCGGCGTCACTTGCCTTCTTCAAGGTAAAATAAAAAGTACTGCCTTGACCTTCGTCGGATTCAACCCAAAGCCTGCCGCCGTTTTTCTCGACGAACTCCTTGGTGATAATCAATCCCAATCCAGTACTTGCCTCACCTGCTGTGCCCTTTCGGCTGGTATTGACATCAAGGCGAAAAAGGTTCTCAATCATTGCTTTGCTCATTCCGATACCAGAATCCTGAACGGATATCTCAACCCATTTGGAATCGATTTGTTTTGCGGCAATTTCAACCTTCCCGCCTTTTGGGGTAAACTTCACGGCATTGGAAGTCAGGTTGCGCAAGATTCCACTTAACATATAATGATCCGCAAAAACAATCAAATCATCTGAGATAGTATTGCGGATGGTAATATCCTTCTTGTTCGCCAGATCCATCGCTAACTTCATATCCGAAGAACCCGAGGGCAATAATAACATCGGAGCAGGATCAAAGGGGATCATACCTCTTTGCATTCGTCCCCACTCCAGCAAATTTTCAAGCAAACCGTATACATTGGTGATGGAGTTTCTCATCAAGCGGGTCATCTTTTGAATCTCGGCTTCCGTCATCGTCGGCAAATCCTCAACCATCATTTGAGTAAATCCAAGCAGGCTGTTAAAGGGGCTGCGCAGGTCGTGGGCAAGAACCGAAAAGAATTTGTCCTTCTCAGCATTACTTAATTGAAGCTGTTTGTTAATAAGAATTAACTCTGCTTGAAATGCAAGCTCCTTGTTGGCAATGATTAATTCTGCCGCCCGTTTTTCTTTCTCCTCGTTTTGAAAGACAAGCTCCTTGTTGGCTATAATTAATTCCAGTTCAAACTTCTTCCTTTTAGTGATGTCAACAACCTGAACAAGACATTGTTCCCCGCTTCCAATGAGGATGCCCGTAATGGCAATAAACACGTTTAAGCCTTCTTTGGTCATTAATGCAAGTTCGTAGGTTTCTTTGGCTTTACTCCTAAACACATCGTTAAGAAACTGAAAGAAGACCCCTTTGGTTTCATCGGAAACAAAAAAGCCAAACTGAGCGCCTTGCAGATACATGCGCTCTTTGCCCAGTAATGCCGCCCCGTAGAAGTTTATTTCCTTGATTTCTCCTTGTTCTGATAGGGTACAATACCCCGTTGGTGCAAAATCATATATCTCAAGATACTTTTCGGCTGCTTCCTGTGCGGCGGATCGTGCCAATAAAAGTTCATCATTCTGCAATACAAGTTCTTGATTCTGTATTCCCAGTTCGATCTGGTGCACCTCAAGCTCGTGAATGAGCTTCAGTGTTTCGACTTCTGAATGTTTCCCCCTATGTTCTACTGATTTCTTTTTCAGCCGTTCTTCTGCCTGTTGGCGCAGGAATTCGGCGCCTGATGGATTGTCTTTATTCATAATCACAAATTAGTTCATCGCTATTTGCCAAAGTATTTCTGCAAGGTAGTGAAAAAGAGGCTGAAATCAAAGATTATTCCTGTCTTCAAACATCAAAAACTGATAGATAGCCCTTATCATATTAATGCTCACTGCCATTTAAATCAATTTTGTGGTTGAATTGATGGAGATTATATAAATGTTGCTATCTTTGGCATAACAATAATATATACTGCAATGACATAGCATTAAAAGATAATATTTTTTTGGCGTTTGCTATTTTTCCTGCTTCCGAAAACTGGTAATTTTCAACAACAGCAGATTAATAAGTCAACGCCCACGTTACGGCGTGGGCTTAACTTATTTACTGTTGTGGGTATACCAGTACCTCGGAAGTGGATAAAGATTGAGTTCCACGCCTTTTTATTATTTATATTTTGAAGAAATATTTATAGAGCCGGCAAATTCAAAATCCCCGTTAGTTTTTTAAAAGAATAGCAGTCTCGCATTGGTGCGACTCAATCACAACTATAAGTTAAACAATTCAAAACAAAAGATGTTTTTGAAAAATACCCGTAACAAATTTGATGTCGAAATCCTCCGCCTAAAGGCTGAAGAATTACAGAAAAAGCAAGGAGTAAAATCAGGAACGCAACTTTCTGAAACCGACATCCTGAAACTCATTCACGAGTTGGAGGTGCACCAGATTGAACTGGAAATGCAGAATTGTGAATTAAATCAAGCAAATGAGCAGGTAAAGGTTGCTGCTAAAAAATACACTGAATTGTACGAATTTGCTCCTATTGGTTATTTTACTCTTTCCAAAGAGGGAGAAATCCTTGAGCTAAACCATTGCGGGGCAGAAATGCTGGACAAAAAACGCCAACGATTGAAAAATAGCCGGATTGGTTTTTTTATTTCCGATGACAATAAACCAATTTTCAATCTCTTTCTCGCTAAAATATTCAACAGCAAGGCCAAAGAAACTTGTGAGGTCACCCTTTCGAGGGATGGAAACTCGCCAATGTATGTTAAACTTCAAGGCATAGTTACAAAAAATGAAGAACAATGTTTATTAATTGCGGTTGATATCACCGACCGCAAGCGTTCAGAAGAGTCATTACGTGAAAATGACCGCTTGCTTATGGAATCTCAGAGAGTTGCCCGTTTAGGCAACTTTATTTGGGACATTGCAAGTGGTTTATGGACGAGTTCAAACATACTTAATGATATTTTTGGTATTGATGAAACCTATACTCGCTCCCTGGAAGGATGGGCCGCATTAATTTATCCAGATTGGCGCGAAACAATGAATGTTTATGTCGTGAATGAAGTTTTAGGAAAACATCAAAGATTCGATAAAGAATATAAAATCATCAACCAGAGAAGCGGAAAGGAAATCTGGGTACACGGTCTGGCTGAACTGGAAATAGATGAAAACAACCAGCCAATTAAATTAATCGGAACAATAACCGACATCACTGAGCGTAAATTGGCGGAGGAGGCTTTGAAGAATTCCAAATCTTTAATGGATGCAGCATTCGAATCGGTTCATAACGGCATTCTTGTGGTCAGTGAGAAAGGAGCAGTAATCAAAACCAATGCTAAATTCGCCCAATTATGGAACATACCTGGTGATCTCCTCTCCTCAGCAGATGATAAAGTCTTGCTGGACTATGTAATTGACCAATTGGAAGATCCTGTAGAATTTATTACTAAAATTTCAGAACTATATGAAGAACCCGAGTTAGAATCCTTTGATTTGATTTACTTTAAAGATGGACGCATCTTCGAACGCATTTCGAAGCCTATGCACCTTGAAAGCAAGCCAAAAGGCAGGGTATGGTCATTTCTTGATATTACAGATCAAAAACAGGCTGAGATTGCACTGATGAAAAGCGAAGAAAAATATCGGTCATTAACTGAAAAAATTGGTGAAGGTGTTTGTTTTGTAGATGAAAAAGAAATATTTATTTATGCAAATTTTGCGGCTGATAAACTATTTGGCGTACATAAAAGTGGATTAATAGGTTTATGTTTAAATGATTTTCTTCTCGGCGAAAATATTGAAATTATAAAGAGAGAAACACAAAAACGCAGCAAAGGTAAAACCAGTTCATTTGAGCACGAAATAATTTTAAAAGACGGAAGTAAAAAGGATATCCTCGTGACTGCTACGCCAAGTTTCATTGATAAAAAATTCACTGGAACTTTCTGCATTCTCCGTGATATCACAGATCGCAAGCGGTACGAGGCAGAAATAAAAATCAAAAATGAACACCTGATTCAGGCGAATGCGGAAAAAGATAAATTATTTTCATTTATTGCCCACGACTTGCGTAGTCCGTTCCAATCGCTTCTTGGCTTTACTCAATTGATGGTAGAGGACCTGCCAACATTAACATCAGACCAGACCCAGAAGATGGCTTTGGGTATGAGAACCTCGGCTACTAAGCTATTCAACCTGCTCGAAAACCTGTTGGAGTGGTCAATGATGCAGCGAGGAATAATTAGTTCCAACCCCAAATCATTTGTTTTGTTGACTGGAATTGTACCAATTATTGAATTGGTTCGCGATACGAGCGACAAGAAAATGATTAGGATAGCCTGTAATATTCCGGAGGATTTGAGGGTATCGGCTGATGCTCAAATGTTCAAAAGCCTGATAAGCAATTTGGTATTCAATGCCGTGAAGTTTACTCCAAAAGGCGGGAGCATAAGCATAGAGGCTAAGCCAATTCCCGACGGTTGGGTTGAAATTTCCATAAAAGATTCGGGAATTGGGATGAATAAAAGCATTATTGATAATCTTTTTCGGCTCGATATTCAAACAAACCGCAGAGGCACCGAAGGCGAACCCAGCAGCGGCTTGGGATTGATTCTCTGCAAGGATTTCGTTGAAAAGCACGGCGGTAAGATATGGGTGGAAAGCGAAGAAGGGAAAGGAAGTACTTTTTATTTTACTCTACCTGTTTTCAAGTGAATAGCTAAAGGCCAGCCATTTCATTTTACCGAGGTAAGGAATATCATAAAATAGAGCCTCTGTAATTACTTGAAATATTGTCAATTACAGATCTACAAATTTCCACGAGTCGGATTCATAACCCGGAGGTCTCGAGTTCAACTCTTGGCGTTTCGCAGATGTGAATTGGCTGGGTTGATCAGTTTATAAGGTCGGTTAAAGGCTTCCTGAGAAACTTTAAAATAGCCTGCCAATACCCGGATAATCTCCTTTGACAATCCTTTCTTATAATTCAATATGTCGGAAATGAGACCTTTGCTCACACCCAATATGGTAACCAGGTCTTTTGCCTTCAAATGATGGTCATTCATTAAAGAGTGCAGCAGTTCAATGGGATTTTTTTCAGTAAAGTTTGAATGTTCTGCATCCCACTTCTCAAATAATAGTGTGAGCAATTCTATTTCATCACCGGAATCTTTGTTATTTTCATTGTTTTCCAGCAAATCATCAAGCGCCTTACAATAGGTATTGTACTGGGATTCGGATTTTATTACGGTATATTTTAACGTCTTCATATTCATTCGTATTAATTCTCATTAACAGTATATTGCCCGCCATGGTTGCAGAGTTCATCATATTCAGCATGTGTTCCGATCCAGCAGACAAACAGGTGAACCCTGGAAGATCCAAAATGATATTTACAAATCATCCGATAACTATTTCCACCAATGTTGAATACCACCCTATTATTCCCCTGCCCCAATAAGTCTGCTGATCCAAATGTCCGGCGAATGTCTTCAGGAGTCTCCCAATCAGCATATTTGACAGTCGTCACCCAATTTTCAAAAGAACTTTTACCTGGAGCATGACCATCCACATAGTTCTGGATGGTCTGCTTTTTTATCAGATGTACTCTCATGCAAAAAATGGAAACAGTGTAAAACACAAAAGAAATTTCATATTTCAGGTCTACTCCATTATCAATATTTGCGACCACAATTTAATATTGACTAAATTCATTTGGATCAAGCCGATTGTTTTGCCATTACCGTAATTTGGATAAGGTGGAACAGGAAGTCCGTCGCTCTAAAAATTCCAAGTACAATTCAACTCAGATTTTTATCTTCCTTGCTGTCCTTAATCTCGAAATGCTCATTCGTGAACTTATGGCTTTCAGAACTTCAATGCGCGTTGGAGTAATTCGATAGATGACCAGATATGAACCAAAAATGACATTTCTGTACATCCGGCTTTTTGTTACAAGAAACCTGCATTCCGGATGAATTTCATATAGGTTCCTGAGTGCACGGATCATGAAAAGCAATTCAGCTTTGAATGTTTCCGCTGCGTTTTTGCCAAATGTTTCGACGCCATACAAATAGATATTTTGTATGTCAGTTTCAGCAATGGTTGAAATGATTACAGGCCTCTCCTGAGTTTCCATTCTTCAAACCGTTGCTCAAATTCATCTGGATTAATAAACGGGCCCTGCTCAGCTTTTTTTATCTCAGCCTTGAAGTCATCGAGAGAAACTGTCTGGTCAGGTAAAGCCCAGTTTGTGCTCTTTTTTGTGGTTATATCTTTTGGAAGATGAGTTGTCTTCATTGTCCGACTTTTTACAAAGATAAGCATTTTTCAAAAAAAAATTCATTTGAAATAAACTTGCATGGAAGCTGCATTCACGTTACTTTTGCTTTAAAATGACTTGGAAACAAAGAATTACATTCTGTCGAGTTTTTCATAAGAAAGGCAGAAAGTCATTCCGCTTCCCGTTTCAAGAAAAGTGAATGTTGCGACTGTGAATGCAAAATCTGTATGGAGTAAATCGCGTTACCAGGAGGTTGTAAAATCTCCCGACCCGAAGGGCTCAATTGGAAATGCGACAAAAAAAATTCAATATACTTTTGCGACAAAAACTGCGACAAAACCGCCCGAAAAGCACAAAAATCGGGGTCTTTTTAAGAGTTAAGTAGATGAAATCCTCATTGCAAAATGCAGGTTTCATTACGATTAATAATTTTAACGGGTGCTAATCGTGTAGGGCTGTCATGCCTGTTTCAACCGATAACCGCTTATATCAGACATCGTTACAAGGCATTGTTCGCCGTTTTTATGAGCGATGCCTGTAAGGTGCACATGTATGGGTGAGCCGCCAATTGCCGAAAGGGTGACTTCACATGATTCAACAGCTTTGCTGTAAAAAACTTTATCAAGAAAATTATTAAAAATGGATTTGGTGTCATCGGAAACAAAAAAACCAAACCTTAGCCCCTGTAAATACAAGCGTTCTTTACCAAGCATTTTTGCCCCATTCTGGTTTATTTCATTAATGTTCCCAAGGTTTGAAATGGCTATATACCCTATGGGTGCATAATCATAAAGTTCGAGATATTTTTCGGCTGCACTCACTGCGGCCGATCGCGCTGCATCGAGTTCCTCATTGAGCATTTCCAGCTCAATCTGGTACACCTGAAGCTCATGGACGAGTTTCAGTGTGTCGGCTTCAGAAAGGTACGCAACAGTTGTTGGCGATTTCTTCTTCAGAAAATCCTCTGCTTTCTGGCGCAGAATTTCGGATTTAGATTTGTCATAGGAGCTTTTCATAATTATTCCCTGCTGTTCCTATATCATTAATGATTTGCGAGTGGTTACCGGTATCGTAAAATAAAAACGACTTCCGCCACCCACTTCGCTTTCAACCCATAACTTCCCTCCTTGTTTTTCTATGAATTCCTTGCAGATGATCAATCCCAGGCCCGTGCTGGCCTCGCCTTCGGTGCCTTTGCGATTTGTATTCTCATCAAGCCTGAAAAGATTCGCGATCATTTTCTGATCCATCCCAATACCTGTATCCCTGATTGATATCTCAACCGTATTGCCATTGACTGGCTTGGCTGAAATAATTATTTTACCCCCCTCAGGAGTGAATTTAATGGCATTTGAAACCAGATTACGTATGGTTGATCCCAGCATATACTCATCGGCATTGACTTCAATATCATCAGGAATTTTATATTCTATCAGAATTCCCTTTTTCTTAGCCGATGCCAGAGCCGTTTCAATACTTTTATTAATTGCAGGTTTCAACAGTACCGACTTAGGTTCAAAAATGATCAGACCTCTTCTCATACGCGACCACTCCAGAAGGTTTTCGAGTAATGCAAAAAGATTGAACGCCGAGTTTCGCATACTCAAGGCAATCTTTTGAAGTTCTTTTAATGAAAATGTATCCAGCTCATCAACCAGCATTTGGGTAAAGCCAAGAAAAACATTGAACGGGCTGCGAAGGTCATGAGCGATAATGGAGAAAAATTTGTCTTTTTCAACATTTGCCTGGATCAGTTGTTCGTTTTTAAGACTGATTTCTGCTTCTGTTTTTTTTCGTTCCGTTACATCCCTTACGATAGTGATAACTTCATCGGTGCCGCTTGGAACCATCCTGGCCTCAAAATCACGAATCTCTGCCGACGGCAGGGATAGCTGATATTCGAAATTCTGCATTTGTCCGGTATGGAGGGTTTGTTGTATTTTTCCATCGACCATATCAGCAAATTCAGGGGGCAATACCTCACGGTTATTTTTACCTATTATTGATTGTGCCTGATAAGCGAGGTTTTCTTTTGCAGCTTTATAATCAAGAAAAACACCCTGGCTGCTGAGCCTGAACATCAAATCGGGTATGGCGTCGATAAGCGCACGGGCATGATTTTCACTTTCTTTCTGGTCTTTTTCAGCTTGTTTGCGGTTGCTTATATCTGTGTGAGTGCCAAACATCATCAATGGCTTGCCTTCGGATGTGCGGGTTACTAAGCGCCCGCGGTCGTGAATCCATACCCAGTGACCGTCTTTATGTTTCATTCTGCATTCGCAGTCATAATAGGGAAGCTCCCCTGAAAAATGCTGATCAAGCAGTTCGTAAGAATATATAAGATCTGCAGGATGGGCCAATGTTTCCCAGGTTTTAATACTGGTTGGGGAGAATTCTTCGAGTGTATACCCAACCATCTGAGCATACTGCTCATTGAAAAGAGTTTCACCGGTTTGTACATTCCATTCCCATGTACCGGCGCGGGTTGCCTCAACGATATTCGCCAGCCGCCAGCGTTCTTCCCGCAGCGCTTCATCAGCCAGCTTTTGGGCCGTAATATCACGAACGATGGCCTGCAGACATGATTCCCCGTTAATTTCAATATTATTCAGACTTACTTCTGCATCAAAAAGAGTTCCGTCATACCGTTGATGCTTCCAATAAAAAAACTGAGGGCTGCCTGCTAATGCAGCCTGAATTTTTTCTGCCGCTTTTTCAGCGGATGGCCGTCCATCGGGTTGCAATTGTGGTGAAAATTCGGCAGGAGAGTGACCAATGATATCTTCCTGCATGCATCCGAATAAAGTTTCTGTCTTCGTGTTACAACTCTGAAAAACTTTGTCATTCATAATGAAAATGGCATCGCTTGCCGATTCATACAAAGTTCTGAACTTGGTTTCGCTCCGTTTCAGTTCATTTTCAATTCGTTTACTTTCGGTGATATCAATTGCGGTTATACGATATTGATCTTTTTCACTGGAAAAAATACCTGAAAGACGAACTTTCTTTGGTGAACTTTCATTTGGCAATATCGTTATCTCGCATTCTGTTTTGGCGCGACTCTTCCGCAGATTCTCAAGAAATAAATTGAACATGGGCCTGGTGTCACTGGAAACAAAAAAGTCAAACCCACGGTTTATTAAACGGGCCCGTTCTTTACCCAGCATTTGTGATGTACAGATGTTTAGCTCTTTAATATCACCTTCTGCTGAAAGTGTAAAATACCCGGACGGGGCAAAATCGTATAATTCCGAATATTTATCAGCGGCGGTTTCTGCCTGCTGTTTTGTCAATTGCAGCTCGTCGTTCTGTATCTCCATTTCTATTTGGTGCACCTCCAGCTCATAGATGAGCTTTGTCATTTCAAACTCAGAAAGTGACGGACCAGTTCCTGCTGATTTCTTTTTCAGTAACTCTTCGGCCTGTTGACGCAGGATTTCGGAAGCTGATTTGCTTTCGGTGTTTTTCATGAGCTGCCAGATAAAATCA
>CAIWXI010000152.1 GCA_903916595.1 uncultured Bacteroidales bacterium
CAGGATGCGGGATGCGGGATCCGGGATGCGGGATCCGGGATGCGGGATGCAGGATGCGGGATGCGGGATGCGGGATGCGGGATCCGGGATGCGGGATGCGGGATGCGGGATGCGGGATATGGGACATTCGATATTCGGTATTCGAAATTCATTTCTCTCTTTCGGTTGTAAACATCACCAATTGTTCAAGTGATTTCCTGTAATCATTATCAGGAAACCCAGTCAGGATTAGAAGAGCCCTGCCTCGATATTCGAGCATCTTTTCATGGGCATATTTCAGTCCGCCCGAAGATTCAACCTTTAAGATCAGTTCATTCACCCGCTTCTGGTCATCATGGTGGTTTTTAACCGTGCTGATGATGCGCCGTTTTTCGGCCCGGTCCGACTGGGATAAGAGATAGATCAGGGGCAGGGTCATCTTTTGCTCCCTGATATCGGCGGCCCCGGGCTTGCCGGTTTTATTATGCATATTGTAATCGAAGAGGTCATCCTTTATCTGGAAAGCAGTGCCTGCCAGTTCACCGAACTCCCACATTTTCTCCTGTATCCCGGGATCTGATGTTGTACTTGCCGCGCCGGTAGCGCAACAGGAGGCAATCAGCGAAGCTGTCTTTTTACGGATGATCTCAAAATAAACACTCTCTTCAATATCCAATTTGCGTGCTTTCTCAATCTGCAAAAGTTCTCCCTCGCTCATTTCCCTTACCGCGTTGGAAACGATCTTCAGCAGCCTGAACTCATCTCTTTCAAGGGATACCAGCAATCCTTTTGAAAGGAGGTAATCCCCAACCAGGACAGCAATTTTATTCTTCCATAGCGCATTGATCGAAAAGAAGCCACGTCTCTGGTTCGACTCATCCACAACATCATCGTGGACCAGCGTTGCCGTATGCAGCAATTCAATCATCGAAGCAGCCGTATAGGTACTTGCGCTGATCTTTCCGTGCAGCCCTGCCGAAAGGAAAACAAACATCGGCCGCATCTGCTTGCCCTTGCGTTTGAGAATATACCGGGTAACGGTATCGAGCAAAGGCACAGTGCTTTTCATCGAAGCCATGAAAGTCTTCTCAAAACGCTCAAGGTCCTCCTCTATAGGTTTTTTAATGTCAGTAAGTGAAATCACCACTCCTTATTTGTTTTATCCAGAAATCCAGCCATCCCGCATCCTGTATCCTGCATCCTGCATGCCAGTTCCCGCCAATAAAAGTAATCATTTTCTGTTATCGCTGTAAAAGTCGCCGGAAAATGCGAATTTTGCAGTACTCAACCACCTCCTATGTCATTCCTCTTTCATGATGTTATTTTCGGGCCTTTACGAAGCCGCCGCCTGGGACTCTCACTTGGGATTAACCTTCTTCCCCTTCACGGAAAATACTGCTCCTTCAATTGTATTTACTGTGAATGCGGATGGACACCTCCCGCAGACCGGGAAATTGGAGAGTTGCCTTCACGGGAGCTGGTGGCCTCCTTCCTGGAACAAAAGCTAAAAGAATTGTCTGCGGATGACTATCTCCCTGATGCCATCACTTATGCCGGGAATGGCGAACCCACCTTGCATCCCGAATTTTCAGGTATAGTGGATGACACAATCCGGCTCAGGAATGAATTCTCTCCTGCCTCGAAGGTGACAGTACTGAGCAACGCCAGCCGTATTCATGATACCTCTGTGTTTGAAGCCTTGCTAAAGCTTGACAACAATATACTTAAGCTGGATGCGGGCAGGGAAGAGACTTTTCGCATACTGAACAACCCTGTTGAAGCGTTTGATTTCGGACGGATGATCCTCGGACTCGAAAAATTCAAAGGAAGGCTAATCATTCAAACCATGTTCCTCAAAGGCCTGGTTCATGGCAAGCCGGTCGACAATACTACAAACGAGGAAGTGGAGGAATGGATTAAGTTGCTGAAGAGAATTAAACCTGCTTCGGTAATGATCTATCCCATTGCCAGGGCCACACCTGCCCGCGAGTTGGAAAAAGTGAGCCGGCCCGAAATGGAGA
>CAIWXI010000153.1 GCA_903916595.1 uncultured Bacteroidales bacterium
GATATCCGCGACGCCGTCAAGGGAAGTGTTTTTGAGGAGAAGAGCACCGGGTTTGCCAGCGGGTCCAAAGAGATGAAGGAATCAGTTAAGTTTGGCATTGTAGCGGCGGGACAGCATCCCCAGGTTGAATACGCCAAAGTAAAATACTCCAGTGCCCCCTACACCAAAAACCCTGACGAGGTCATCAATTATGTTTCTTGCCACGACAATCAAACGCTTTACGACAAATTAAAGGTCTCCCGGCCGGATGCATCTGAGGATGAGCTTGTCAAAATGGATAAGCTGGCCAATACCATTGTGCTTACATCTCAGGGGATCCCCTTTTTGTTTGCCGGGGAGGAGATGAAAAGGAGCAAGGGCGGTGAGCACAATTCCTTCAACAAGCCCGATTCGGTGAACCAGATCAACTGGGACTGGAAATACACAAACCGGGAACTGCTGGGATATTATAAAGATCTGATCGCCCTGCGCAAGTCACATCCCGCCTTCAGAATGCAAAAGAATACCATGGTTCAGAAGCACCTGTTTTTTTTACCTGAGGATGACCCGCAGATCATTGCCTACCATTTGAAGGATAATGCCAACCAGGACAGCTGGCAGCAGATCATCGTCATTTTCAACGGGTCTGATGTCACCAAAAAGCTCACTTTGCCAAAGGGAACATGGAAAGCCGCGCTTCAGGACTACAAGTTCAATGCAAAGGGTAAAGCCATTTCGGGAACTGCGGACCTGGCTCCCTATTCGGCGATGATCCTTTACCAGGAGTAAGGATCCGGGGATCCGGTTGAAATCCCCGAATTGATTAAGAGGTTATTATGTTGTTTTTGGGCATGTTATCACGGCGTAGGAATCCAAAACAGTCAAAAAAACAACAACCTTGAAAAAAGTTTTGAACAGGCGAAAAAACCGAAGGCAGGATGCACCTCTACATGCACCTCATTACAACAAAAAAACCGTAAGTGATTAACCTACTGGTTTTTGCTGCTGTTTGGCGATGCCATCGAATGGATCGGCGATGTAATAAAATCCGCTAACAACAATATAGACTGCGTCACACAAAGCATAGCAAGATGCAAAGCAGAATTCCACAAGTAAAACAAGAAAGAACCGCATGCCGGTATAAATCAGATTTCACCCAGTGGAACATTGTGCCATTAAACAATAAAGCTAAAGAATGGATGCCAAACGGCAGAACCCAAATGAGCGAACGGAAATGGGTAACTTTCCTTTACAAGATCAGAGGGCACGATCTGCCACAAGAGGTATTTGATTACGAGGGCATTGAATTATGACACTACCGCCTGCCATCAACACCATGGCCAGCATCATCAACAAGGGACATTCCTGAAAACAATACTACTTTCCCTCTGATTATTTGAGCCTTGGCGAACCAAACAGAAAAGAATGATGTATATTTGTTAAGTTTGTAAAGCAGAGGTTCACGCCCTTTTTTCTTCTATCGTTACCTCAAACAAACGAATGACATGCTGCCGGCAAAACTGACCACAAAACAGGTAACCATCAATCAAATAAATGATGACCGTGCTTAACAAAATGTAAAACTTTTTTATGAGCAAGCAAAATCCGATCAAAAGAAAAGTGCTTCCGAAAATATTTTTGTTCCTTGCCATAGTCGTTTTAGGTGCGATATATGTTCGTTATACCTGGATAAGATTTGAAAAAGAACAATCTGGAAAAATATTGCAAGTCGCCAGATCCATTGAAGCAATCTTGCCAAAGGAAGATTTAAAGAAGCTTGAAGCAAAGCCGGGCGACATTGAGAAACCAGCGTATCAGGTTATAAAAAGTACATTAAAAGCAATAATCCGCGTTAATCCCGAAGCGAGATTTGCCTATATCTATACCGAACACAGCGGGAAAATATATTTTATTGCAGATTCCGAACCTGTTGAATCAAAAGATTATTCCCCACCGGGACAGGAATACACAGAGGCAAAATCACAAGACAAACAGCCATTCAGGGATGGGAAAGAGATGATTACAGCACCCATGTCCGACAGATGGGGAACCTGGATCAGTGTGTTTATTCCTATAAAAGATGAAGTCACTGGTAAGACCATTGCCGTTTTCGGACTTGATTTTAGCGCAAAGTCATGGAATCATTTCCTGCTATTTGAAGTATTTGAATCAACCGTGTTAATTGTGTTATTGCTATTTGCATTCTTGTTTATGTTTAATATCAAAGATAAAAATGAATTATTGCGGACTGAAATCACCGAGCGTAAACGGGCGGAGGAAGCGATGCAGGCAAGTGAGGAGAAATATCGTCTTTTGTTTTTCAACAGTCCGCAACCCATGTGGATTTACGACCTTGAAACCCTTTCTTTTCTCGAAGTGAATCAGGCAGCCATTGAGCGCTACGGTTACACAAAGGAAGAATTTTCATTGATGACGTTAAAGGATATTCGCCCCCCTGAAGACATCCCTGCATTACTTAAGGACATTGAACAAACCACGAATACGTATAATCTGGCGGGAGAATGGAGACATCTCAGGAAAAACGGAGAATTAATGTTTGTTGAAATCACCTCACACGCGGTGACTTTTAATGGCAGGAATGCACGCCATGTTTTAATCAATGATATTACCAAACGCAGGCAGGCAGAGGAATCGTTGCGCAGGAGCGAGGAAAGTTTTCGCTCCATATTTGAAAATAACTCAGCAGCAATCATCATTATTGAGCCTGATTCAACTATATCAATGGTAAATGAAGAATATTGTATTTTAACTGGTTACCAGAAGCAGGAAGTTGTTGGAATGAGTTGGACAAAAAAAATACCACCCGAAGACCTTGTCCGGTTAAAAGAATATAACCGCATCAGAATGATAAACCCGGCGGATGCTCCAGGAAAATATGAATTTTCATTCCATCATAAAAATGGTGAAATAAGGCATGCACTTATGTCTGTCACTATGTTAAACAATCGGAAAATAATAGGATCATTTGTAGATATCACTTTCCGCAAGCATGCTGAGGTGACGCTCAAAGAAGCATTGGTAAAAGCTGAAGCAGGAGACCGTCTGAAATCAGCTTTTCTGCAGAACATTTCACATGAAGTCCGCACTCCTCTCAATGGGATCCTGGGTTTCGGCAACCTGCTTGCCGAGCCAGACCTCACCTCTGAAGAGAAGCAAAATTACACCCGCTTTCTGAAGGCCTCAAGCGACCGCCTTATAAATACCATTACCGATTACATGGATATCTCACTCATTGTAACCGGGAATGTTGAAGTGAGCCTAAAGGCAGTCAATGCAGCTAAGTTGCTGAAAGAATTACAAACCATGTTTCAGTTTGATTGTGATGCCAAAAATATCATGCTTAAGCTTGAAATCCCGAAGGATCAGGAACATCTGACGTTGATCACCGATCCCGAATTGCTGCATAAAAGTATTTCATCTTTATTGAACAATGCCATTAAATTCACAAATCATGGAACTGTCACCATGGGATACTCGATAAAATCCCATACCGTTGAATTTTTCGTGATCGATACGGGTATTGGCATTGATGCAGAGGCCCGGGAGAAAATATTCGAACCGTTTGTACATGAAAACATGAGCGAAACCCGGGCCTATCAGGGTAGTGGACTTGGGCTACCTATCATCAAAGGATTTTTAAAGCTGCTGGGTGGTGAGATCCGCCTGGAATCGGAAAAAGGTAAAGGCACTGCATTTTTCTTTTCACTTCCATTGGAACAGAGAACAACTGAAGAAAATGAACCCGTTGATCACCAGATTGGGCATGCTGAGATTATCCGTCCGGTGGTCCTGGTTGCCGAGGATGACCTCTACAGCGATTTTTACATGGAGATTCTCCTGCAATCAGTCGCTTCTGTTGTTTTTAAGGCCTCCAACGGACAAATGGCAGTAGAGATGTGCCGCCTGCATCCCGAGATATCAATCGTGCTTATGGACGTGAAGATGCCTGTTATGGATGGTCTGGAGGCCACCCGGCAGATTAAATCATTCAGAAAAGACCTTCCCGTCATCGCCGTCACCGCATATGCACTGAGCAGAGATAAAAAGAAGGCCCTCGATGCCGGCTGCGACGACTTCCTGTCAAAACCCGTAAGCAAGAAGGAATTACTTGAAAAACTCAAGAA
>CAIWXI010000154.1 GCA_903916595.1 uncultured Bacteroidales bacterium
CTTTTTGCGGAGAGGGGGGGATTCGAACCATCTCTACAGTTTGCTTATTGTCAATGAATTAAAAACTCAAAGGAAAATAGTGCACCGAAAAATGCACCGAATTAGTTAAAGAACGTGATCCATTTATTTCTGCAAAGATACTATTCTTTCCGGATGAATAGCAAATAGAATTTGATGTAATTTGTTTAAGTGCTTTTAATCAAAGTGCATAGGAAACCTGCACCATTTTGATTTTGTTCAACCTGGACTTCATGCTGGGCACTGCGTGCCACACGAAGTCCTATTTATTAGCGGCAGACCATATTAAATTTTATTTCATCAAAGTAATAAAATAGAATAAGTTAGCAAAACCTATATTTTGCTTTTTTTTGGCACAATAAGTGAACTAATGGAATAAATAAAAATTGACAAATAAATTAGTTCGATTACTATCCAGAAATTATAATGTTCAGGTACACGCCATATTAGAATAATAAAATAAATTGAGTTCGCAATAGCAATTAAAATTGTTGATACCAAAATAAATAAGTTAAACGGAAATCGATCAAAAATTAGTTCACCAATCTTAATTCCGGCATTCAAAAGGATTTTGAATATGACGAAGAACAAAGTAACTCCGCCAAAGAACAAAACCAGTAACTTTAAAACCCAATGAATATGATTGAACCAGTTCAATGCGGGAAATACCAATTCATTTAAAAAGAAGTATAATCCTACATCTAAAATAAAGAGAACAGCTAATGCGATTATCAAATAAATAGAGGAAAGGACGAAAGATTTCATGTTTTAAATTTTTGTTCACCTATTATTGGTTTGCCGCTAACGATTTAGCTAAAACCATTGCGGTGAGCTTGATACAGAAGTATCTATTCTGGGATTTCGTAGCATTGGTTTTAGCGAAATGTTATGTAGCGTTCTTCTTTCATTTAATATTTTTCTGCAATAATTGTAAATCCAGATTCACAGTCTTCGTGTTTGGATATGGTTTAGATATAAAAAGTGCTCGAAATATCGATTCTGGAATTTTGTTGAATGACTTTCTAATAGCTTGGAATAATTCTCTATTTTATTCTCTTGCAGAATTGAATCTATTAACGTTTTATCTGTAAATCGTTCTATGCTATCAACAATCTCCTTGTTGTACCTACTGAAATTTAATACCTTTAAATTGTTTCTATCATTAATAACAAAAATTGGAATGCACCTATCATTGTATGTAATACTATTTGCTAAAATGCCAGTTTCTTTTTCAATAACGTAATTTAATGTAGTACTCTCGCAACAAATTTCTTTTTTTTCATTTGTTTTTCCATCGATCACTTCTATTACCAGATAAGTCGGCGCAGTTGATTGGTTTTTATATCCCACTTCAAACATCTTTTTTAATACCAAATCATTACAGACTTTCTGGTTGCATGATTGAAAAAGAATCATTAATATAATAAGGTTCGCTGTTTTCATTTTTTTAATGCTACATAACGATTTAGCTAAACACAGAAGTCAGTTTATTCTGGCCTTAGCATTATTGAATGTATCTTTTATAATTTGTTGCAAATGCGAACAAACTGTCCTTGTCAAAATTTCCTGATTGGCCTGACAGCAAATTTTTCATACTTCCTTGCTGTGAATTCTTTCCCAGCCTTAGCAAAACGTACAGCCCACGCCCTATTGTTTTTTTTAATATCCTCTGTTGAGCTCCAATAATCTGCCATTATAAAACCTCCGACCTTCATTAATTGAGAATACAAAAGTGTAAGTTCTTTTATTGAAGGCAAATACCAATCTTTATAACCATCAATATTTAAATTACCGCAAAGGTGAGAACCTGACATATCACCGGCAATTTTCACGATCAAATCTGTGTTTTCCTTGCCATCTGTCATATTATAGGCCCTGAGGGCTTTATTCTCATATTGTGTTTTACACCATCTGATACCAAGGTAGTTTTTAGTACCAGCTATTAAGCCATGCTGCCCTGTTTCATCAAGATAGAATATAATACCTCCTCCGAATTTTTCACCGATATAATGTGGCTTGGTCTCGCTTATTTGCGAGGAACAATTGAAATGGAGGGATAATAAACAAATAATCAATACTATAATTCTCATAGGTGGTAATGATGGTTGTTGATTATATCTTCTTTACGATTGGTTTGAAATAATCAATGAATTTTTCAAGATTGATCTTGAACCAGGAGAATTGCTTTTCCCATTCAGCTTCCGTAGGTAAGCGGTAATTCTTTCATCGGAATTAGCAAAAGCAATAATAGGTTTTGAAGAGCACCATATAACTTTCTTAAACTCATTATCGCTATTTCCTAAATAAGTAGAACTAAATGTTGTAAGATCGAGAATACTAGAGCTATTCTTGTAAGCTGCAACCAACTTCTTACTATCAGGACTAAAGGAAATAGAGGTAACGAGACCGTTTTTGGATTGAAACTCAAAGATCGAATTAAAGGTCCTGGTATCAAAAATAACGACATGGTCATCCCCTGCTGCAGCGAAAGTTTTACCATCAGGAGAAAATTTGACATCATTAATTGCAAATACATCTTTTACGGCTAATGGAGGTAGTTCTGCACCTGATACCACATCATATAGTCTTAACTTTTTCCCATTTCCCCCAACAATTAATGTATTCCCATCAGGACTTAATGCTATGACGTTTGGCTGTATGGAGCAAGGAATAATTTTCTCATTAACAATCTGAATTTGAGCAAAGCAATGAGAGATTGAAAAAAATGCAAAAAAAACAAGAATAAAATTCTTCATCGTCTTATCAGAATTACAGAAGGAGATCCAATGGCTCTTGTTTTCTAAAACTGGCAAGTAGCTATTGATAACCCGTACATCAAATATACGATAAAATAAAGCAAAATGAACCAATTGTTAGAGTTTTATTATGCCATACTCCCCAGGAATGGACATATTTCCACAGGCTATCCTTGCGTTAAATCACCCAAACTCAGCGTTTATTTACAAAATGCCACGTTAAATAAGTCATTACCACTTTTGAACATTTCAGGAAAGAATCTTGTTCCACCGGTACTATTTTCTCCAGAATGGCACTATTTTTCCGGGATGATGCCTGTTGGAATAAAAAAACTCCGGAACCTTAGCCCCGGAGTTTGACACCCTGGTTAACCCCACACCTGATACCTGGGAGGCTGATTAAGCTCAATAAAGTGCCGTAGTTCAACGATTGAGGAAAAGGTGAAGGTGGCGTTGACTTTACCACTTGGAGCATACAGGCTGAGTTTAACAACTGTATGGGATGCAATAGGAAATGCAGACGGTGCCTGGTTTAATTCGTTTGCCAGTGTTACTGATTGATGATTTGTTGGATACATAATAACCTCCGCTTTTAAATGGTTTGTAAATGTAGATTGCCATAAATGCAAATCTTAGGCAACTAACAGCGGAGTAAATTTTAATACGCAAGGCTGCCGGTCATTTTTTTACCCCAGAAAATAGAAGATTCAAAAAAATGAAGGCACCCGAAGGGCCTGGCCTTGTGGTATTATAAATTTACGAAGATACCTTTGAGTAAGATTTGCAGGAATAGATGCTCTTTGATTGACTTAGGAACCGGATTAAATCAAAGATGCAGTATTATTTACACAATTTATGTGCGCCTTAGGGTGGCATCGTTTTATGCCGGTTACTGGTAGCAGTTTAAATCAGGGCCGAAAATATACGGGAAAGAAGGCCTTTTAAAACTCACCAGAATGTTTATTGCGTTTCTTTTCCTCGGCAATGTCATTAAATAATGCCGGAACAGCTTCACTATAATTATACCCGATTCTTACATAATGTGGATTAACATGATACACCTTCCCTAGCACTTTATGACCTACCATCCGTTGATAACCTAAAACCCCCAATTTAACAAGTTTGTCCAGTTTCTTCTTGGTTCTGTTTTGAGAATACCCTATGAGTTCACTTATTGATCGGGTTGTATGTGGTTTGTTATCACTCTGTAGGCACACATTGAGTATGGGTTTTAGGCTAATAGAAAGGGCCATAAGGAGGCCAATTTCACTCAAATCCACCCCGTTTTTTATGAGTAGGGATAAACGATAAGTATTGAGGTAGACATAATAATCACAATGATATACAACCTGTTTCAAGTCAATAAGACGATAAATGTATGCGTTTTCTAAGTCGATGGGTTCACCTGTATTAGTGTCATGTGTTTCAGTATTCTTTAAACTAACTCTTTCCTTTTTAAAGACCTTCGTTATTGTTTCCATAGCCGTACAATTATATTCAACTTACAATATCTTTTAAGTTTCAATCCAAATGCAAAGATATAAAAAACTATTCATGATACAAACTAAAACGATATAAATATTTATTATGATAGGCTTAAATGAATAAATATAATGATTGCAAATTTGTTAAATAAATGATATACAGGTTTATAAACTTAGTAAACCTTATATTATTATTAACTACTATTTGAATTGTAAATATTGTTGTTATTTACTCCATATAGAGAAAAGCTAACAAATGAGTTATAAATGTGATCAAGGAAGGGAATAATTACCTCGTTGATGCAGTGAGATTATGACATGCCGATGGTTTTGACAATCTTTGGGTGAAATAAATTGACCGCCCTTATTTAGTGAGTGTTAAATTGGCAGGGCGGTCAATTAAGATCATATGGTGGTGGTCAATTTAGCCGGATATTCACTTTATCGTAAAACCGGCGGCA
The DNA here is from genome assembly GCA_903916595.1 of uncultured Bacteroidales bacterium. Classification (GTDB taxonomy): domain Bacteria; phylum Bacteroidota; class Bacteroidia; order Bacteroidales; family FEN-979; genus CAIRDP01. The sequence continues at coordinate 4,720 of CAIWXI010000154.1, forward strand.
AATAGTACCACCGTCCTCGTCATATATCCAATCCTTTAACGGTAGGAACTTCAATATTAACAACCTTCTTGATACTTTCTTTCCATTTTATCTTCGGGTTGTCTTTATAGACCTCATAAAGTTCGAGAATCCATTTATCCGATAGGCTGGCCAGAAGTTCTTTCGCCTTTTCAATAGATAAACTGTCGGTGACGCCATTCCTTTTCATGTGGGAGAGCAACTGATTAGGTTTTCCGATCCACATGGCATCAGTTACATACGGTAAAAGTATATCCGCCAACTGAACAACATTGGTGTCAAGTAATGGTTCACTTGATACACTTGTTTTGAAACCTTTCTCGTAGGCCAATTTCAATGACTGAAGCCTTTCCTCAAACGATGGTGCATTTGGCTCCCAGAACTTCAATGTATCTGTATCGCATGAACCAATAGTGAAACGGAACAAGATTTTATCCTTATAGGGAGCGAATGTGTCACATATTTTCTCAACCACATCAAGATGCGGCTTGGTGACAACAAGTACATCATTACCGCTTTCTAAAAGGTTACCGAGGAAAGCCATTGAAGGTTCAACATTCTCTGGTGTAATGTCGTGAGTTGTGTGGAACATTATGGGGCCGTCTTTCTTCTTATAGTTCTTCATGAACTTTTTAATGTTAATCTCTTCAATCATCCAATTATCAGGCGTTTTTCTTTTGTATCGGATGGCCATTGACTTTGCATAGCAGTACTTGCAATCGTTGCTGCAGCCGTTGATGAAATTTGCGTTGGTTGATGCCCACTCTTGTGTGCCAAACACTTTTTTACTTTCTTTCATTCAGATCTTCTCCTTTTATTTAAAACAAATTATATAGTGAATTTTGTGAATATGTTGTAAGCGATTCAGCGTAAAAATAATGACGTTGAAAATGAAATAGTTGTACTATGTTATAGAAAATAGTTTTACTGCTAATGTTTATACACAGAAAAACCAGAGGGCTTAGCCCTAATTGCCGGTTTTCTGTGAAATATTCTTTAATTTTTCTTTTTTTGACATAAGAGGTCAACGAGGAATTTATGGCCCTTCTTAATGCAAATATACATGTTATTTATTTGATAACCAAATTATTGACATCATTTTTATTCCTTTTTTTTTACATGAGGAAAACCACGTAACAAACAACCGGAGAGAAGAAATCATCCTCTCCCGTGTAAGAAACGTCATTATAACGCAACCAGGGAATCTTATTTACGAGAATACAGGGAACGTTATTTACCGATTACCACCGATGTTTTGGTCAATGAATCTTGCCTAAGACTGGTCTTTAAAAGATGCCGAGGGGTGAGGTGCTTTGAGCGGCTTTTACAGATGGCTACCATGGATCATATTATTGTTGGAGATTGCGAGTAGTATTCCTTCGCAGACAAGCCGTCAATGTAATTATGTAACTTTGTAGTACAAAGTAATTAGACATGAAAGTAAAGATACATATTACATTTGCTGTTCCTTCGGGAATTGAATATCATGGTACAAGTGAGGTTATTGAGTGGGATTACCCCGTTCTCCCTATACCCGGCGATGATATTGATTTTACAGATTGTGATGGGGAGAAGTGTTTTAAAATGACGTACCACACCGAAGAAGACAAGCAAGCCATTGAAGGAAACTCGTTTCCATTTTTCAATAAGCAATTCTCGAATATAGATGGCGAAAGTGTAGTAAAATTGTATTTTGGAGAACTGCATGAACTGTAAAAAAGCCTGCCGGTAGCTACGACAGTTACAAGCTTACACCTATGTAAACACAAGGGAATATTTTATCATTTGAAGGCAGCTTTTACCAGACTTTCATACAGGGAACTATCTACTGCTTTGGCAGCAAACGGATGAATACAAATAGCAATATCAGGCAGATAAGCCCTATAACTATCCATGGCAGCTTGGAAATGAGGTTATCAATCTTATCGGCTTTGACGATTTTGATCTTTTCCACCGGAATCTTTCGGGTGATATATACGGTGTCGCCTTTGCATTGGCCAGTAAGGAAGAGTGTGTCGTGAATTCTGCTTAGTTTTATTTGAAGGCGATCTTTCTCAATTACTACAGTATCACGAATGGTTTTAAAATCAAACATTGTATCGACCTGGACTTGTGGCAAAATGAGTGAATCCCGTATAAAGAGTGTATCTGGAACTTTTAACTCGGGATGCAGGGCAAGTAACCTGTTTAAGCGGTATGTGGGAGAGCAACCGGTTATAAGGCAAAGAATGAGTAGCAGCATCAATTTTACAAAGTCTTTCATACGATAAGGGTTTACAGAAAATCGTTCAGTCGCTTTAGCCAGCCGTTTTCAAATCTCTTCTGGGATGGATCTCTGGTGGTGATATTGCGGATGAAGGCAACACGGAGATTGTAAATTTTGATCTTTAGCTGGTACGGATTGGAGTTATTGATCTTGGAAATTGTTACAGGGCCTACAATTCCATCGGCTGGAACTCCAAGAACTCTCTGTGGTATGATTATCCCCCATTTGCCACTGCACCAGAGCCAGTCAACCAGGATATCTGCTATTGCCTGATTGTTGATACTATCTGCTTGCCATCGATCCCAATAGAACTTTTTGAGGACAAGCATTGCATCTGATTGGGTAAGGAGTTTAATATCCTCCCTGTCAATATCGCCATCACCGTCTTTATCATAGCCTACCTGTCGCCATGTTGAAACAGTGACTCCCATATTGGTTGCTCCTCCATGATCGAGTGGATCATCAGAAAATCCTCCCTCCCATTTGAAGATTTTTGGAGCCAGCAGGTTAATATCGGCCATGATGGTTTATTCTTTGGGGTTTACCTTGAAAATGGTGTCTTTGACATACAGCAAACCGAAAATAGTTGGCAGGAAGGCCATAAACTCTCCCCAGGCGATGATCTTCTGGACGACAAGCAAAAGGCTTATAAGAAGGAAAGCCACTCCCAGAAGTGAGGTACGCCAGTTGGTGAAGATGCGGGTTTTCATGTTGATGGACTGAGTGATTGATTGACAGAGTGATTGAATTATTTATTACGGAGGTAGATTTGGATTTCGTCGATCTTGCGGAGGATTTCTTTGGTGTCAACTTTTAAATCACTACGTAAAATTTCGAGGTCTTTCCTGTTATCAGTTTTATGTAAGACTAAATCCTGTTTCATGTTGAACAGCTCAACATTAATCTCGGCTAAACGGATCTCAATGTGCACCCAGATAGAGATTATGACTACCATGAATGATAATAAACTGATAGCATGTGTAAAAGGAATCCCGAATATTTTCCATTCTTTCATGAGTTTCAGGTTTCAGGTTTCAAGTTTCAGGTTTCAGGTTTCAGGTTTCAGGTTTCAGGTTTCAGGTTTGTCAATAAAAAGCGACTTCGACCATTTCAATGAATGCTACCCAACGGATCACCGTTTCTGCTTCGCCGGTTACCGATACCCTGAGGGCACCATGTTCTGTGTCGGCAACCACCGTGGCATCCCAGGCTGATACGCTTTCAGCTATAACAGCTTTTGTAAGAGAGCCGATAATAGCCGTGGAACCTACCGTGGCATCTTTCTTGATGAGGCCTTTGAACTCGTAGGCTGCTCCCTTGGTATTGTCATCAGAGGCAGCGACGAGCAAAACCCTGAAGGCATTCATTTTGTTATCCATAAGAATAACGAACTCCTCTTCACCTACCAGCAGTTCAAGTGGAGAATCATCTTCTGTAACACCCCGGGCTATGATGTTGGTGTACTGGGCTTCGCCTATTTCACCGGGATTACCAAAACCGCAGGAAGATTTTGCATGCTGATATATATTGTATGTTTTGGCGTTGAATCCTTCGGCATGAGAGTAATCAGTTTCACATTCGTTCATGCTGCCTTCGGCATGAGCAGCATAGCCGGAAACAGTATTTCCATCACCCTCAGCAAAACCAGCTTCGGCAGACACTACATGACCTGTGCCAACAGCTGTTGATCTTGCACCACTTACCTGATGCTGGTCACCAAATGCAGAACCATGATTGGCGGTGATTTCATTATGCTCCCCGGAAACCAGACAAAACTGCCCGCTGACTTCATTGTGTGAACCGGCTGCTGCCATAGAATTAGCCCCTGAAACCTGGTTATGCTGTCCACCGGCAATGAATGAACCAGCACCACTGGCTACCCTGGTAATAGCTTCACGGACAAACTGGAAATCGGTGGCATTAGCACCACGGGCATTGCCATCATGGGAACCTGCTGATAAAGTACCCTGTACGGCCTTAGAATAGGTGCTTAAATCCTGATTGCCTGTATTCGTGCCGGAAACAGCAGCCAAGGCAGTAGAATTAGCATGGGTATGATCACTGGCATTGGAATGATCGAGGGTATTTGAATGTTTTTTGGAAACTGCATCATTGTAATCGGCTTGTGTTCCAATGATGGCTTTAACGGCGGGACCTGTACTTGCAAGGAAATTGAGGATTCCAAGGCTATCGAGCCATGTGCGGATAATACCAGACCTTGGACGATCTGGTGCTGAAACTTGTTCAGTAAAATCACGGTAATTGGTAGTACCCCGGTTTTGCTGACCCATTAGAAAATATTTAGAGCTGCCCATGATTGAAAGATTTAGGATTTATTTAAGATGCAGGATGCAGGATGCAGGATGCAAGATGGATTTCAGGTCATGATGACGTATAATTTATCGAGGGTGCCTGTGGTGGCATCGCCTACGGACATGGAGAACTGAATCCATGTGGTGAGGAGGTCGGCAACATTGAGTGTCATGGAAGCAAAGTCTTTGTCGAGGGTAATGGTGATTGCTGCATCGTCTTCATTGACGCAGGTATCGAAGTTTGACCCATCGAGGCTCTGGAGCATGGTGAGTATGATATCATCATCCAATCCTGAATACACGAACTGAATGGTGAGTTTGGTGGCGCCATTTGGGATTTGAATGTATGGCGTGGTTGCGTCACCCTCTGAAACGGGTAAGGCACATTGGATCATTCGGCGGGCGAGGGACATATAAAGGGATTTACGAATTACGAAGGACGATTAAGAAATGTACGATGTACGATGTACGATGTACGATGTATGATGTACGATGTACGATGTACGATGTACGATGTACGATGTACGACAATTTAAGTGGTTGTTACTATTCTGAAGCCGGAGACTCTTTTGGAGACTGGGGCTGAATACAATGTATAATTCTGTGCTATGACATATTCCTGAAGCAATGCTTGTTTAGAGCGTGCTATTGAAAATACTTCCTGCATGGTGTCTCTTCTGTGATCTCTTGGCAGTAGTACTGCTGTTGAGATTTCAACAAGAGCAGGTGACAATGAAGGGTCAGCTCCTGGTGTATATTGTGCTGTTTCGAGTAACTGCTGGTTTATCATGGCATATTTTACAAAGAATGCCAGGCAGGGTTTGATATACGTGGTGATCAGAGTTGCATAATCACCGGGGCTTGCAAGGACATCATCGTAGAGAGCGGCTGTTAATATGGGTTTTACATATTTGAGTTCAGCCGTCTGAATTACTTCAGCCTTGATCATTGTAGGATCAAGCTCAGTGACGTAGGCGAGGGAGATGACTTCCGATGATGTGATTAAGGACATTTTTTATGAATATCGAATATTGAATATTGAATATTGAATGTTGAAGTATTTAAATATCATATGCTTAGGGTGTCGGAGGCGGGGTAGATGTTTTTTAGTTGGAGTACCAGTAGGTTTTGTGTGGGGTCTTTTTTATCGTATTCAAGGCCTGTGTCTCGGCGTACTTCCCATACATATTTCATTGGATTGATGCGGGAGATGGGTGGTTTGTTGATGAACTCGAAGTCTTTGAGTTGTAGGTGGAATTCGGATAGTGATGTTTGTAGTGATTGGATGAAGACTTCTTGTATGGGATGAATTACCGTTGACATGGCTATATCATACTCATTGAGAATACGCCCTGATTCAAACCCTGATTTATCGTCGGAATAAGGCGTTAGTGTGCGAAACCAGTTGTGAATGGTGATGAGTGAGATTTCGGCCTGCTTGTGAAGGTTAGTCCAGTTGTCTTCTTCATTGCGGTTAAAGGAAATGAATTTGGCTTCCTGTGAACTGACTCCCGGCCCAAGGTCTGAAAGATACTGTATAATGATTTCATTGGCCCTGGGGCTTAAAGCGCCTTTATACTGCTCGAACAAAGCATCAAGCTCATCGGCAGCCTCATCGGAGTTGACTCCCGGTATAACCAGTAAGCCGGGAGTAGCGAAAGAAGATTCAAGCCTTGTCTGATTCCAGATGTTGGTAAGGCCGGAAATAATGATATTACGGATACCGGCGAAATAAGAAGGGATACCATAATAATAGAACTCAGGCTCGTAATCTTTGATCTGAACAATGGAATGATACAAGCCATCGGAACCTTTGGAGAAGTGAGGGAACAAGGCAATCGTTTGCAAATCCTTATCATCCTTACCCTTGTATAAATCCCAGCAGGGATGAATCAATACATTCTTACCATCGACATGCAATCTTACACGGGTTGCATCCTGATGATAGACAAACACGAAGGACTTCTTTTTGTTTGAAACCAGCTCGTAATAGCAGTTGCCAAAGGTGAGGTAATCGAAACACAGTTTTTTGAGCGTGTATAAAAACGGCTCTTTGAGATTATTCGGCAGATCTATAAACTGCCGTGTAGCAGGATCAGAGGACTGAATACCCTGACCCAGAATATAGTTGGTTTTTGAATTTAATATAGCCCGATGAACAGGAACCTCCCTCGCCAATTTTATAAGCTGACGAGGGAGGGCATTATCATCACCAAAAGGCACGTAATCCTGGTAATTAACACGGGAAACGATATAATCTGTATCAAACAGATTAAGAACAGGCGTGTAATTGAACTCGAAGAAACGTGGAGGCTTCATATTAATGACTGAGTGATTAGTCGCCAAAGCCGGCAAGCATGAGTAGTTCGGAGTGGAGGTAGGCGGTTTGGGCTTTATATTGTACCCTGTACCTGCGCATCTGAAGATCGGGATTATACCAGGATTCGATATCCTGTGAATCCATTAATCCATCCGTGCCAAAGATGAGGTTCTGCTGGGTGGTAAACAAAGCCCTGTGAGGCTGAATACCATTCTGGTAACTGGCAATCCAGGTATCCCAGTCAGGACGTATAATGACAGGATAGCCTTCATACGAGGGAACATTAACCCCGTTCAGCATCATGGTAAGAGGAAGGTCACCGGTTTTATCCTTGATGGTATGCACCAGGTTGCGCCACATGGAACGGGTAACCATGAACACCAGAGGAAACTCAAACATTTCAGGACGGGCAGCATCAATGAGGTATTCAAGCGTGGCATCAGCCTCACCGGAAGCCAATGCCCCGGCCTTAACCCCTGCAACTACTCCGGTAGCAGCCATAGTGCCAGTACCGGTGACAGCAGCGGTGAACGTGAAATCCTGACCTTTATACTTGCCAACGCACTTGATAGCAGCGCCAGAAGGATTGGTGACAATAACCCCATTGATACCAGCACGGGCCTCAATCGTGGTTTTATGGGTAGCCAACCAGTTAGCCATGGTAACCGTTGCACTGGAAGCATACGCCTGTGAATATGCAAGCCCGTTGATGGTAAGGGTAACAGCAGAATCAGTACCAGCAGTATAGGTTTGAATTTTCTCTGCACGGACAGCCGTGGTAGCCGATGAAATATTTAAATGCTGGGCTGCAGGAATAGTACCGGCATACAAATCCCTGAAAAAGTGAGTCATAAAACCAGTGTAGCCGGTGAAATCATCATCGGCAGTTCCATTGGGAATACCGGAAGTAAGTTCTTCCTGTGAAGTATGGGCAAAGAACATCTGGCGGACTAAATCCTGCTGGCCTGCCTGAGCGATGATAGGCAGCATGATCTTATTCCAGATATCAGGTTCTTTCATCCGTTCAACATCATCCTCCTTGTAGCCGGTGGCAAGCAACTGCTCAACGATAGACCCCCAGAAAGCCCTTCCATTCTGCTCGAACTCCATAGCCATGGGAGCTACTGTAATGGATTGGGTTGAGAGGGCAAATGTGCCAGCTGCGGTAAAACCGGGAGATGATTTGGGTTTGGTGATGAAGGACGGACGTGAAATCTTGTTGAGTTTCTCGGTTCCTTTAATATCGGACCTTACAGTGATGGCCCCTCGTATATCTTCGCCCATGAAAAAGGGGTTAACGAAGAACTCACTGATGGATTGCCTGGTGAAAGCGGGGCTGATGGCGTGGGAGAAAATGTTTGACATGGGAGTTAGGATTTAAAAAATGAATATCGAATATTGAATATTGAATATTGAATGTTGAATGAAATAACGCTTTAACGCAACAACTATGATTTATTGAGTTTGTCTTTGAGGTGTGATGGCACATCTTTTAGGAGTTGTTTGCCGAAGGTTTCTTCTGAAGGACCTACTTTGAGTTGGGGGTCGGCGCTTTCGACAGTTGTTGGACGGGCTTTGAGCTGGTCCTGAAGGGTGGTTATCTGCTCCTGTAATGAGAAGACCTGTTTAAGATGTTCGGATTCCAGGACAGTGATCTGATTCTGATAATCGGATTCCAGCTGTTCCACAGTCTGGTTGTAATCCTTTACGGTAGCTTCATTTACCCCTTCGGGAGCAGGATTGAACAGGTTTTTAAGCCTTTGGAATAATTCTTTTTTCATAAGCTGGTTGTTAGAGTAGTATTTAAGCATGAACTCAATGATTGTTTCTGGTTTTTTGGCAATAAGAAAAGCAATGGCAGGATTCTCATCAAGGAAACGTGTAGCCTCGTATGAAAATGAATCAACGGCAAACAGAGAATTAGTGGCGGCAGGATCATCAACAAGGTCTGTAGCCAGAAGCTCCTGAATACGGGTTAAAGGATATTCCCCATTACCGGTAGAAGGTTCAGCAGGAATGAAAGCCATGGAAGCCCCAAACATATCGGGGTTATTCTTGGCCATCCTGATGATATAGTCATAAAGATTACCGGAAGGAGAAACTTTACAGACCTCATCGAGATAAAGATCAGCAACCACAGAATCGTTCTGAAGCTGAAAATTCTTAAACCTGCCGATGTAAGTACCGAAAGAAGAACTACACATGTTGGGATGTCCAAAGCGGGCCTTTATCCCCTTCTCCTTCTCATTGCCAAGCTGAACGATCTGGGAAAGAGTTTGAGCATCAATCTCCTCGAAGTATGACTTTACCTTGCCAGACTGAGCGACAATAACCTTTTGAAGGATGCCGGCAGATTCATCAATAGAAGCAACAGAAAAAGTAACAGAAGGGGTAGAAAATGATTTCATAGAGGAAAAATATTAAACCCGACAAAAATAATGCTACTTAAAGTAATACTTTAGTAAACGCTGGCAAATAATTGTATCATTGCTTGTTATACTATTTATATTTACTATTTTTGTAAAAAATGGCAAGATGAATCCTGAAACAGAAAAAGTAGTTACAGACCTTAGAGAACGTTGTGGATTAGACGTGGAACACCTTGTGGTAAGAGGACTGTTACCGGTGAACATTGCAAAACGATGGCTGGTGAGAGAACTCTATTTTGAATATGCCAAAGAAGGCAAAACACTTGAAAAGCGAGGAAGGACTTACACCAACATCAAGAATGAACTGAGTGTAAATTACGGGGTGAGTGTGAGTACCATTGAGAAGTTGGTTTACAGGAAACCATGAAGAAAAATGCAGAAAAACTTATCAGAGTAACAAATGCTGCTAATTGAATATAATATTCTTGAATAAACTTGAGTATGAATAACACAGAACCCAAAGTACGGATAAGGCACAAATTTAAACCTGGTGAGGGTGGAAGACCGAAAGGATCACCCAACAAGGTAACAACAGAACATAAAGAAAGGGTAGAATGGGTACTTGACCTGCTGAATGAAACCCTGGAAGTAAGCATAAGGAAGCTAAAGCCAAAAGACCAGGTAGAATTATGGATGAACCTTCAGGAATACATACGTCCGAAGTTACAGAGGATGAATGTAGATATAAGTCCGGCAGAAGACAAGATCACCAAGATCACCTTTGAAGTAATACATACTACCATGCTCACGGATAACGCCATTAAAACCCTGCCCATTGGAGAAGAATGTAAAAGTATCGGCTGTATTCCGGAGAAATTATGAAGCAAGTACCAAAATAGTGGTAAACCAGGGCGGCAGCCGGTCAGGGAAAACCTTTTCAATATTACAGTTACTTATTCTGGTAAAAGCCTTTGAAGCCACCGACATGGTATTTTCAATCGTAAGGCGAAGTATGCCAGCTCTGAAAGCGTCGGCCATGAGGGATTTCTTTGAAATACTCAAATCGGCTGACCTTTACGATGAAAGGCATCACAACAAGACCGAGAACACCTACATGCTCAACGGCAACCTGTTTGAATTCATGAGCCTTGATCAACCCCAGAAGAAACGGGGAGCCAAAAGAGCCTACCTATTCATTAACGAGGCCAATGAATTGAACCTCGAAGACTGGGTGCAGCTTTCGCTGAGAACAGAGAAGCAAATATTTCTGGACTTCAACCCCTCGATGGATGAACATTGGATTTATGATATTGTAATACCCCGGAAAGACTGCACCTTCATCCATTCAACCTATCTTGACAATGTGCAATTTTTACCCCCGGAGATGGTGAGGGAAATCGAAAACCTGAAACAGGTGGATGAGAATTACTGGCGAATCTATGGATTAGGCGAAATAGGTCAGATACAAGGGCTTGTATTGACAAACTGGGCAGTAGTGGACTCATTCCCCACGGATTGCAAATGGACGTCGTATGGCCTTGATTTTGGCTTTTCTAACGATCCTACTGCATTGATTAGAACAGGATTGTGGGGAGGTGAGTTATACGCCGATGAACTTATTTACAGCCGGGGGTTAACCAATCAGGATATTGCAAAATGGATGCATGACGTGGGAGTAACCCGGGCAGATGAGATTATTGCCGACAATCAGCCGAAATGCATATTTGAAATCCGCAAGGAAGGGTTTAACGTGAAACCCACCTTCAAAGGTCCGGACAGTATTATTACCGGCATTGACATACTTAAAAGGTTCAGAATCAATGTAACCAAACGCTCAGTAAATCTGATGAGGGAGTTAAAGAACTACAAATGGAAGGAGGATGCCGCAGGAAAACCACTGAATGTTCCGGTAGATCGCTTCAATCATGGAATAGATGCCCTCAGATACGTGGTTATGGACAGGAACCTTGCCTACACACGTAAAAGCAGGGCTAAAGTGTTTCATTAAGGGTTCTTCTTTTGGTTTCCCGGCTCTATAATCTGATTTTTTTTTGGAGTATTTTTTGGAACCTTAATCCCTGCCTGAATAAAATTGAGGCCACTTCCTGAAGTAAACTGAGGCCACCTTTCAGGGGATATTACGTAGACGTAAAAAAGAACACCTATCAGAACCCCGGTGTCGCCTGCATTTGCAAGTACCGGTTGAAAACTGCACAGCTCCACCGGTTGAAAATTGCACAGCTCTACCAGCTGGAGAAATGTAGTTGGTACGCATGGGAAAGGCGAAGCCTTGAACCATGGGTACCTTTAAATGAAATGATACCGGAATATAATTTCATGCCAACCGGTACCGGAGGCAGGGATGATAGTGGAATACTCAATTTAACTGGTGCATACCCTGCCGAAGGTAGGGGTTGGTGATGGTGCAGGCTTGCTAAACCGCATGAAATCAGGGGTTCGTTGAGCCGAAGGACTACTCGTCCAACGTGAGGCAGTGCATTTGCCGGTGTTTGAATACGGGGGTATGGTGGGATAGTACGTTAAGCAATACCGATATTTACCGATGAAAAATAAGCGGGGGGCGAGGAGTTTGTGCGGCAGCATTTTTTTTGCTGCTGCACAAGCCCGAAGTACCCGCTGGTGATGGAGTGAAAGGCTTTTAGTGGTAACGAAGTGAACACTTGAAGCCTTTAACGACAAACTGGTGTTGGCAGGTATTGCTTGGCGTACATTTAACGAGGCAAAAATGCTCTGCCGTTATACTTGTACTTCAAACTCAATCTACTTGTCCAACGAAAGGCTGGATGAGCACCCTCCAAAACCTCTCGTCCGGCTAACGGGCTAACGGGGATATTTAACATAATGTGATTATATGTAAAAGGGGATCAGGTAGTTAAAAAGGATGGCTTACAGTAGAATGATTTGTTGGTGGACAATAGACAGGTACATGGTGAATACCCCTTTTCGCATATAATATCATGTTATGTTAATATAAACCCGGACTCGTTGTACTGAGGGTAGGGAAATGCTGGCTACCTGGGATGCTGAACATCGGGAAAACGATTATGAGCAACGACAAATAGAAAATTAATACACCGGGTGCGAGGAACGAGCACTGGGTGTATACCTTATTGAAGGAACCGGAGCAAGGGCTAAGCCTGAAGGAATGACAGGTGGAGCCATGAGGAGCTTGCGACGAATAGAGCGGAACCTGGAATGACTGAATGGATTAGCGGTTGCGGAGGGAGCTATGTGTAAGTAGCACCATATAACGTGTGGCCATGTGCATTAATCAGTCCATTTACTAAGAAATTCTTGCAATGGTGTGTGGGGAATTCTTTTTAATTTACCAAAATTAGTGTCTTTTTCATAATCACTGTCGGCTAAATAAATGCCGTTACTTCTTTTTATAGTTCCTTTAACACTAATAACTTTAGGTATTTTATTTATCCATTTACCGCCAGTAGAGTATAATCTACTATCTCTAGCTCTTATGCATTCTACCATTGAAAAGACACCAATATCTACAATGACTGGAGAACAATAATGTTCAATTTTTTCCAATCGAACTGCTGCAATTAATAGAACATCATTTTCAGGCTGAATGACATCCATTGTTACATTTTCTTTTAGCCTAGCAGAATGTTCTCTTTTTGTTGGAGGGCGCTTAAGTTCAAGTTCAGGATTGTCAACATAAAGCCCTTTTAATTCTATTCGCTTGCCGGAAACATGTATGTAGTCAGGATAACTTTCTCTTTCACCTAATATGCCAGGAGCTTTGTAAAGTCGAATATTTTTTAATAGTTCTAAATTCTCATCGCTGGTTGCAAGTAACTCAATTTGTGGTAAAATTGCATCTAACAGAGTATTAACAATTACTGCAATTTGACTTGGTTCAAATCCTTTCAAAGCGTTATCTGGCAGAGACAACCAGTTTATTCTCAAACCAATCAATGGTTTTAATTCATCAAACAGTTTGTTTAATTCTTCAATTGCCAGGTCAGCCATAATTTAAAACAATGTTTCTACATAATTGTTTAACATCTCTTGTTCTTTCCAAAGTTTCTCAGCATAACCTTTAACCTCATTATCAATATATTCACGATCCGTTAATGCTGGAACGGAAACTGGTATTTGAGATAACAGTTCTGGATTTGCTCTAGGTCGTGTTCCTCCTGAACCTGTTGGAAGGTTATGTAAAAAAGCATCCGATTTTAGATATACCAACCAAAAGTATTTTAAACCGTCTTTAGGTACAATCTCACAAAACTCCGAATTGATTGGGAACCAAATATTTCTTTGATTTAGCCATACCGATTTCGGGGTAACTATAATGTTTCCCAAATATGCTCGCATGGTTCCAAGTAATAACGTATTTTCTGGGACTGCGTAATACTTCGAATTATCAGTCTCAAAAGTATTTCGATTTAATTCAAAGGTCAGAAAATTACCTTTAGGAATATTTTTGTACTCAATGGGCAAAAACTTAAAGCTTTTTAAGGGATACTTATAGCTAAAATTCTTTGAAAAATCAACATATTTATCTAACCTGTTTTTTGAGCTGCTATTTTTATAATAGTACGGGTCCCATATTCCATTGATAAAACAATTATAATCAATAACTTTTGTAAAAGAAGTTCCATTTTTCATTTGCTAATTTCTTTTGTGTTCGATATCAAAATCAGAGACAATACTAGATAATTCTGAGTATTGATCAATAAACATGTTTACATCATAAGCAAGATGCTTTATGTCAGAAATATTTGCAAAGACAATGTTTGAGACATTTTTCACATCAGTTTGTTTCCTTAAAAATACAATGTCCGCTCTTGTTGTAGTATTTGATGTTGAGTTAAAAACGCCTTCAGGCAAAACGATGACAGCAGCAATTTCCCAAATTCGTTCAATTTCTAATCGCAATTTTTCGTATTCTTTATTAGTAATTATAGAGTGAGGAAGTAAACAAACTAAATGACCACCTGGTTTAAGGTAGTTCCAGCATAAATCTATAAATAGTGCATCACTATTTCGATACCCTAATTTATATAGATTACTTGAAACCTTAAATGATTCGATTGGTAATGAAAATGGTGGATTGGCCAAAATGTAATCGACTTTCCCAAATAAGTGTTTTTGGTTTGAAGTTATATCATAAATATTATCATTAAAAAATGTAATAGTATGATTTGGTTGTTTGTTAAGTAGGGTCATTGTTTCTGAGAGAGCAACAAGCATTTTATCAATATCGTTGCCCACTAAAGTACAACTATTGTTCGTCCATCTTTTTGAAGCCTCAATTAGAAATGTTCCTCCCCCGCATGTTGGGTCCATTATAATTACATCTGGTTTCACTGGCAACATTTTTGTCATGAGTCTCGCTAAATTTCGCGGGGTGAAAAATTTGCCACTTAAATCTCGAAATCTTTTACCTAGAAAATATTGGTAGATAATTGGCAAACATTCACCGTAATAGTCAAATGCAACAGTATATTCAAGTGTTTGTTTTGCAATATTGTCATTACTTGCTTTATCCAGGATTGAATTGCCCTCCATCCACAAATTTTGCAAAAGCTTACTAATGTTTGAAGGTTTATGAACATTTAAATAGTAAGCTGATATAACTTTAAAAGTATCTTCAGCTTCAATGCCATGTTGCCGAAAGATACGATCTATTTCCTTTAATTTCTGAATTTCCATATAGCAAAGTTACTATTTTATTTGCATTGGCCATAACGATTGACTAAACTAATAAGTTAGTTTATTTCGGTATTAGCGTTAATGAATGTATATTTTATAATTTATTGCAAATGTGAATGATAAATTCATTTATCTCAACTCCCCATCCAATATCTGCCTGGCAATATGCTTTGTCTGAGCTGTAAAATCCCGTGTGAGCATCCAATCCAACATTCCGAGGTTGTCTTTAACCTTCTTGCCAATGTTATTGCTGAATGTAAAAATGATGTCTCCATCAGCATCCCTGGTAAATTTTCCGGCATAATCAATAACTGTGTTACCCTCGTGCGCTATCTTATGGAGCATATCAGGGTCAGGTGATAAATCAGGATATTTTGCCAACTGACCAGAAAGTACCTTCATAGTCGCTTCTACATCACCTTTGGCTGCATGAGCCTCGGCATGGACTTCACCGGTATAATATTTTACGGCATCAGATAGTGTCCTTGGTTCCATTTTACGCCATATGGCCAGACAGTCAATGAATCTGGCTCCCTCGAATGGTATATTGGCAACACAGTTTCTAAGGAGTTCTTCAACCAGTAAGGGTACATCGAACCTGATCAGGTTATACCCTGCCAGGTCACAACCGGAAAAGAAGTCCACAATTTCATCAACCTTTGCTGAGAAGCGGGGTTCATTGGCTACCATTTCATCAGTTATTCCATGTATAGCCGTAGCTTCCGGGGGAATGGGTATCCCTGGATTGAACCTTTGCAGGAACAAATCCTGTGTCTTATCAGGATAAATCTTGATACCACATAGTTCTATTATCCGGTCATTGACAATACTAACCCCGGTGGTTTCTGTATCAAAAAAGACCAGGGGACGGTTGAGATTAAGATTTTCTAACATGAGAGGTTGGTGTAATATTCAAAATTATCAGTTCATTTTAGTCCATTTTCACCCCCTGCAAAAAACCGAAACTTAAAAGAAGGGGTTATAGGGGAAGATTTCAAAGCGTGCTCTAAACAGGTTGAAAAGGAAATAAACAAACTCTTAACTCCAATCATATTCATTCTCTTTAAAAAATATAGTTCTGTAATACCTGCTGGTCATATTCTGGTGGTATAATATTATTCTTTACCTTTTCATTAAGCCACAAAGCCCATAAAGGAGGTTTTTGAGGTACATCAGTAGAAGGTGATATTTTTTTGGCTGTTCTTCTTAGCTTGTATGACTTATATTTTATCAAGGGAATCACTTCGTCATGCAATTGCTCTGCAGCAATAATTACTTTCCTCTTTCCAATCTTCCTCGTCTTTATTCTGATTTTTTTGGCCAGGTCTGGATCTCCCCTACCGATATGACTCTTAATATTTTTATCGGGTTTATACAACACCACAACTTCACTGAACATATTTTTGCATTTCAGGTAGCCGGCGGTTTCTGCCCTGACCTTTAATTCATGTGCCCGGGTCTGACTCAATTTTAGTGGCCTCCCCATAGAAGCTACCGACATACCGTAATATTCAGGGGTAGAGGAAGGTGACAGAACTTGTTTAGCAACTCCCTTTCTTTTGGTCGCGGAACTGCCATCCTCCCTTTTTTGTATTTCCCTGTAATCCTTTAGCCGTATTACGCGATCGCCAACAATGGCTGCAAACATAAAAGCGTCAAGATCAATAATATCACTGTCAATATAAAATAATGCCGTGCGGCGTTTCATAAAACTATGCTGCTTCCTGATAAACTGGAAGCCCCTCATGTAGTAAATTCCGGACTTATCGTCATACCCTATCCAGTTCTCATCGAGCAATGCCCTTATATATTTCCGGAAAGTTCTCACATCCTTGATGTCCAGGATATCCATGGCCTGCTGAAACTCCTCGCTGTTTTTATGGAGCATGCCGGAGGAAACAGCCTTCAGGTATAAGAAGAGCCTGAACGGTTTCCTTATGTCCTTCACGAACACATATGTCATTACCTCAATAGGTATATGCAGAACCTCACTTTTCACAGTAAACTCTATAAGATTAATGAAGGACCGGATTTACCGGTTTGAAATCAAAACTGGTTATCTGTTTCGGTTTAATTACCGAGTTGATACCCGTTGATGGGCAATGTCTTTATAATTATTTGCGCCCTGGTTGAAAGTACTGGTTATTATCTATGTATTGACTGAAAATAACCCGATCTGAATCTGTTATCTATAATCTGTGTTGCAAGGCTTATTATCGCATCTTCAGTGAGCTTTGCTTTATCGATTATCGAACTTAAAATACAAGGCTCATACTCGCCTAACACTCTTTCCATAAATATTCCGAAAGTTTTAGGATTACTTACATAGAAGAGAGTTAAACCATCCTTCGTTATCTCGTACATTCTGTATTCCTTGCCGTTAGATGAATAATGTGATAGAATGAAATTTTCCTCCTTCATTTTTTTATTGCAGGAGAGAAGGTCTATACTACGAAGTACATCTGAATGTCTTCTTTTTAATCCATTAGCCAGGATCAAAGATGTTGTCACGGCCACGCCTTCTTTATTCAGGCTGACCAAATCGATCAAACCGCCATTCATTCTCATAATCAATTAGTATTATGCATATTGTTATCGAATACAGCATTTACAGAATCGATAGAATAATAAATGGTTCCGCCGATCTTTGTATAAGACAGCGTACCATTAACTCGGAGAGTTTGCAGGGTTCCCGGAGAACAGCCAAGTATTTCCCGGACTTCGGAAGACTTCACCCATTTCTTTGCTTCAGGCTTTGCTGCACTATTGGACATAATTGCCTTCAGTAAGGTGACTTTCATTTCCTCTAAATCATTTTTCGTTGCGAGATCATAATTCATAATGTAAGGTTTGTATATATTTGACTTTATTTAATTCACATTAAGTGCATTCGATTTATTGAAGATACAAATTTAATGAGGAATAATAGCAAAATAAAATATACTTATTAACAGAAAACGGGAGATGATTGTTAAAGACCTGAAAACAACATTGTTACAATCTAATAATTACGAAAACACTGATATTCAAACAGATACAATGCAACAAAAATCACAACAAACAGAATTTACATATTTACCACTCTCGCTTTCGTGTTATGGTGATTTTTAGACATTTTCTCCTTCAACGTATTCATATCTTCACTTACTTTTGAATCTACAACTTTACTGTATATCTGGGTTGTTTTGATTGATGTGTGTCCTAACATCTTGCTCACAGTTTCGATGGGTACACCGTTGGTAAGCGTTACCGTTGTAGCAAATGTATGCCTGGCCGTGTGGAAGGTCAAGTTCTTATCAATGCCGCAGAAATCAGCGATTTCCTTCAGATAGCCGTTAATCTTCTGGTTTGAATATACAGGCAACAATCGTCCTTTGCTAACATTCACGGGGTAATCCTTATACTTTTCGATGATACTCAGGGGTATAGGAAGCAGGGGAATTGGCGCACGATTACCGGTTTTTGTACGGTTATATATGATCCACTTGCCGCCATCGATGCCTATTGAGATATCTGAAGGAGTGAGTTTCTCCATATCGGAGAACGGGAAGCCTGTGAAGCATGAAAAAACATACATATCCCGTACTATTGAAAGACGGTTTATGACAAATTCTTTGTTCTGTAATGTCTCCAGCTCATCCTTTGAAAGAAAAGCCCTTTCCGGATTCTTATACGGGCAATGGAATGCTGAGAATGGATTCTTGTCAAGCCAGCCATTGTCAATACTATAATGAATGATCGTCTTTAGAAAACAAATAGACTTTGAAACTGTATTATGAATATTCTTGACTTCTGTTTTCAGATACACCTCATAGTTCGTAATAAACTGATAATCTAATTCATCCAGAAATAAATCTGTGCGCTTATACTGGTACTTGATAAAATTCTCGACTTTCTGACAGGTGGCTGTATATTTCTCCAGCGTACCATATGCATACCCATGCCCTACCTTGGCTTCAAGTTGCTTGTTATACAATTTAAAGACTTCGACCAGCGCATGCCGGTTAATGCTTTTACCGGATAACATATTTCGGATGATCTCTGCCGTGATTGGCTTACCCACAGAATCGAGTTGATTATATATTTTAAGGACCTTCGCACTCAATGAATCTATGTGCGTATTAATGACCCTTGCTTCCTCCCTTGTTCCCTTGACACAGCCACGTTGAGAATCCCACTTATCCTCGGTCGTAAATTTATTGGCAGCCATATCAATTCTTCTGCCATTTACCGTAACTCTCAAATAAACAGGAGATTCAGCGTTCTTATTGACTTTACTCTTTCTGAGATAAAAGAGGATTGACATTGAATTTTCCATAACAATTCGTTTAAACCTTTCAAACACACACAAAAATACTAAAATTAAAGGGATTTTCCAAAAATTTGACGTGTTATATCTATTTAATTATTAACAAAGTACATCATAATTCGGTGCACTTTTCTGACTAATAAAAAGTGCACCGAATAGTGCACCTTTTATTTGAGAATAATTGAATATTTTGACGGTGGAAGGCGAACAACAAACCGCCTAAATCATTGACTCAAAGCGGTTTTGTGATTTTTTGATTTGTTGGGAGCGGAGAGGGGGGGATTCGAACCCCCGGTACAGTTTCCCGTACGACAGTTTAGCAAACTGTTGGTTTCAGCCACTCACCCACCTCTCCGGGTAATACTGAAAACGGGCTGCAAAGTTAGAAATTCCTACCAATTCAGCAAAATAAATTTATATCTTTGTATTAAACTCATAAAACGCTCAATATGAAAGGAAGAACTTTTGCTGAAAAAATTTTTAATGCAGATAAAGGCGCTATCGTCTTTGCCAGACCCGATATTATACTCACTCACGACAACACCTCAAGTATCTTCAGTACGTTTAAGAAAATGGGAGGGGATAAACTTTTTAACTCCGACACTCTCCTGATCACCCTTGATCACAACGCCCCCCCTACCAATTCAAAGCTGGCCAATGAATACCAGGTGATCCGTGACTTTGTTGATAAATACGGGATCAGGAAATTTCATGATGTGGGCGATGGTATCTGCCATCAGCTAATGTCGTTGTATGCAAAACCTAAAATGATCATCGTTGGAAGCGACAGCCATACAAGCACAGCCGGGGCATTCAATGCTTTTGCCGCCGGTATCGACCGAACCGAGACTGCTGGACTCTGGAAACAGGGGGAAACCTGGTTTCGCGTACCTGAATCGATAAAGATTACCCTCACCGGCAAGCTGGGACAGGGTGTATATGCCAAAGACCTCGCCCTCTGGATTATCGGGATGATTGGATCAAGCGGCGCAGACTATATGTCGATCGAATATCATGGCGATGGCGTTAAAACCCTCGGCATAGCCGACCGTATGGTTCTGGCCAACCTGGCTTCCGAAATGGGAGCCAAAAATGCGGTTTTCCCGGCCGACGAAATACTTGATGCATGGTTCGGCGTCAAAACCGAAGGTCTGTGGGCCGACCAGGATGCTACCTACTTCAATGAGATCAGCATTAACCTGAATGATATTTTTCCGGTTGTCGCCGCTCCCCATCATGTCGACAATGTAAAAGCCATTTCAGAAGTCAGAGGAACTAAAATCCAGGAAGCGCTTATCGGCACCTGCACCAACGGCCGGCTGGAAGACCTGCGTGAAGCAGCTACAGTCCTCAAAGGAAAGAAAGTCGCAAAATTCCTCCAGCTCCTCATCATCCCTGCATCAAAAGAAATATACAAACAGGCAATCAAAGAAGGCCTTATCGATATTTTCATGGATGCCGGGGCAAACGTTCTGGCTTCTTCCTGCGGGCCATGTCTCGGGACGGGACAAGGCATTCCGGCCGATAATTATAATGTAATCTCCACGGCCAACCGGAACTTCAAGGGAAGAATGGGAAACAACGCATCCAATGTCTACCTTGCCTCCCCTGCTACGGTTGCCATTTCGGCCATAACTGGAGAGATCACAGATCCACGCGGAATCATCGCCGATGACAAGTTCCAGTACCACGCTCCGCAGAGTTCCAGGGTTGATATCCAAAAAGGTGAAGACCGGTATTCTAAAGGGACCTGGAACTATGCCGACGTTGATAACCTCAACACCGACCAGATGTTTGCCGGTAACCTCACATATACTGTCCAAAGCTCTGAACCAGACAAGATCATGCCCCACTTGTTCAAGGGATTTGACGACAGCTTTACAGAAAGGGTCAAAGCCGGAGATATCCTGATCGCCGGTTCTAACTTCGGTTGCGGCAGCTCACGGGAACACCCTTCGGTAGGTCTTTCATTTGCCGGGGTGAAAGCCGTAATCTGCAAATCGGTGAACCGTATTTTCTACCGTTCGGCTGTGAACCAGGGACTTCCTATCATACTGGTTCCAGAAGCCGTGGATGCCTTTAAACAGGGAGATGAGATAACCATAGATTTTGAACAGGGACTGGTTCATATAGGAACAAAAAAGTTTGGCTTTTCCGCCCTGCCCGACAAGCTCATGGAGATATTCAAAGCCAAAGGCCTTGTCAATTATGTAAAAAACAAATGAGAAAAGCCATATCCCTTGCGCTTTTCTTTACCGGTGTAGCGTTACTTGTACTTATACTTATTTCATTTTTCCCAAAATACCTGGGAGCAATGCTGCTTCTGGCGCTGTTTCTGATGGGAGACCTTGCCTTATGGCTGACGGGGAGAAAATGGATCAGGCAGCAAAGCAACCGACTCAAATTTTTCCTCACCGGTTTGTACTGGTTGCCTGCAATAACCCTGCTCTGCCTTGTGGTTTTCGGGTTCATTATTCCCTTCACTACCTGGGACACTACCATCAAAGCCATCCTTTTCAGCCTTCTGCTGATGACCATCGTGGCAAAAATAATCCCCCTGCTCATCTCCCTCCTCACCTGGCTCGCCGGGCTTCTGTTATCAGTAATGGACAAACCAGGCAGAGCCTGGCTCAGGAGGATTGATATCCTGGCCTGGATCTCCGGAGGTATGCTATGGCTTATACTATTGCTCGGCATGATAAGTTGGGTCTATGATTTTAAAGTTTACACGGCGGATTTCCGTGCTGCCAGAATTCCAAAGTCGTTCGACAACTTTCGTATCGTACAGTTCTCTGATGTACATCTGGGTAACTGGACCTGCCCGAAGAAACTGAGAGAGGCAGTAAACGACATCAATGCGCTCAAACCCGATCTGATTGTTTTTACCGGCGACATGTTCACCTTCTCTACCGATGAGGGCAAAAGGTTCGACACGGTCCTGAAACAGCTTCATGCGAAATCCGGTATTTATGCTATCATGGGAAATCATGATTATGGTGATTATGTGAAGTGGGGGTCCCCTTTTGCAAAACAACAAAACCTGATTGATCTTCACAGATTCTATTCGGAGATGGGATGGAACCTGCTTCTGAACAGGGCCGCCGTGATCAGCTCAGGCAAAGACAGCATCAATATTATCGGTGTCGAGAACTGGGGAGCAAGCAGGAGGTTCCGGCGATATGGCGATATTGACAAGGCTGAGAAAGGAATCAATAAAACCTTTTTTTCCATACTGCTATCCCACGATCCTTCTTACTGGGACAGCATTATCAGCAAGAAACATCCGGAAATAGATCTTACCCTCTCTGGTCATACGCATGGCGGGCAGTTTGGTATTGAAAACGGTTCTGTAAGATGGAGTATTTTATCGTCAATAAATCCGTTATGGGGCGGATTATACACTAAAAATACAAACGGGGTAAGTTCAGCATTATATGTGAACAGGGGCCTGGGGACTGTTGGTTATGCCGGAAGGGTCGGAATTCGGCCGGAAATCACGCTTATCATCCTGCACCCGGCGCAGCGATAAACACGGGTCTCTTTTTTAATTTACTTTGGCCTGGTAAATGGCTTGATTTCACAATTAAACATATCGCAGCAATTATCGCAGACTCTCTTGTACACCTTGAAATCGATCAGGTCAACATCAGGACTTTCATAGTCTGACTTTACAGGTTCCACGCGCATCAGGTCAGTACTGAGATATTTTTTATTACAATCGGCGAAAACAGTCACAACCTTTGCTTCAGGGCCGATTTCATTCTGTATCTGCAAAGCTCCAAGAAAGTTGGCCCCCGATGAAATCCCCACGGCCAGCCCAAGTTGGCGGGCAAGTTTTTGAGCCATGATAATCGAGTCTCCATCGGCTACGGCAATGATGCGGTCAAGCTGATCCATCTTTACCAAAGCAGGGATAAACTCATCGGAGATTCCCTGTATTCTATGTGAACCGACTTTATGTCCGGTCGACATGGTCGGGGATTCCGCAGGTTCAAGCGGATGAATTCTTACTTTCGGGTTCATCTGCCTTAAAAAACGGCCAACCCCCATTACAGTACCACCGGTACCCACGCCGGCAACGAATGCATCAGGTATAACTCCATGATAGGTCAGCTGCGACCAGATCTCCGGCCCGGTTGTCCTCTCATGTGCCTCGGCATTGGCTTCATTGGAAAATTGCTGTGGAAGAAAGATATTCGGTTCCTTTGATGCAATTTCTTCCGACAGCCTGATACTGCCGAGAAAACCTCCCTGCTCCTTTGAAATCGGGATAATCTCTGCCCCGAAACTTTTTATTATATCAACCCTTTCCTTGCTCATCCAATCGGGCATAATGATCCTCACTTTATGGCCCAACGCCCTGCCAATAGCGGCAAAGGCAATCCCCGTGTTTCCACTCGTGGCTTCAACAATGGTATCGCCGGGCTTGATACGGCCTTCATGATAGGCTTTCTCCATGATGTACAGGGCCATTCGGTCTTTGATACTTCCCGTTATATTATAATGCTCTGATTTGGCATAAATAGTGCGCTTCTGGCCTTTGTAATTAAAATTTATGACGAGTAAGGGAGAGTTGCCGATGAGCCGCCAGAGATCTCTAAATCGCAAGCGGAAATCATTGTCGGCATGAATATTAAGAATGGGCATAAAACAAGAGTAAATGAAACAAAAAACAGAAAAGATGATTGCAAAAATACGGATTTTCTGTTAGTGGGCTTTGGAGACCTGAATAAATGTAACTTCGATATCTCCCCCCTGGGGATACAGGCTGATATAATCATTATCGACTCGGTACCACACGTCCTGTTCCCTCACGCTGATCAGCCTTTCATTCACTTTACCGTCGATGCTCAGGTTTCGTATAACAACTCCGCCCGAAGGCTGTTTGTCCTTGCCATACCTGAGTAAAACACTGAACGGCTTGCCTGACAGGTTTCTTAGTTTAATATAAATAAAATTATCCTTTCGCGATGCAATATTGACCGGTGTAAATGGGAAGCGTTTTTCCTCATTTGATCTGATCGTGACTGCAGAGTTCATAACATCCGAAATAGCATTCTCTGAGATGGTCCGATGGATCCTCGCAATCATTTCTTGCGGATAGCTCTCCATCGGCAGCAGAACAGAGGCATTGGTATATGCATCAATCGCCCGGTCAAATTCAAACCCATTATAGAATTTATCCGCTTCGGCAATAGCAATGTCGTATTTCCCTTTGTTGGCACGGTAAATGCTGTCAATCACTAAATTTACCCTTTTAAGGCGCTCCCTGGGGTACGCTTCCTCGGGAAACAGGCCAGTAGCCTGCTGAAAAAATTCCCTGGCTTTACCGTAATCTTTGCCACCCAGTGAATTGTCACCTTTAAGCACCAGGTCGTCAAAGGTCTTCTTCCTGCCCTGAAGTTCCATGAGCTTTTTATTGATCTCCTCAACCTTATTCTTGGCATACTGCTCACCGGGCTTTATGGTCAGGGCATTTTCATACTCGGTACGGGCCTCCTCCCATTTCTTCTCAAGCAGCATCTGATCAGCCTTGGCAACTGAAGCCTTGTAAGCTTCCTCTTTAGCTTTTAACTCAGCAAGTATGGTATTGATCTCTTTTATCTTATCCTGCGGATATTGTTCTCCCGCTTTGATACCCAAGGCGGCAGTATATTCAGTCTTCGCCAGCTCATAGGATTTTGAAGCCAGCAGCTGATCTGCTCTTGCGACAGAGGCTTTGAACCTGCTTTCAATCGTTGCCTTTTGCTGGGCAATATCGGCCACTGTCTTGTCTATCTCAGTGATCTTTGTTTTGAGGTAAAGGTCATCCGCCTTATACTCAAAAGCTTTCTGGTATTCAGCTTTCGCCTGTTCAAATGATTTTGCGGCAAGCAGCTTGTCGGCATTGGCAATCACTACAGCATAGGCGCTGTCCCTGGTTTTTCGAGCGGCAAGATCAGCCAGAGCTTTTTCAATTTCGCCGATCTTTATTTTTGGATATTCTTCGGATGGCTTTAATTCGGAAGCCTTAGCGTATTCTGATTTAGCCTGGGAATACGTTTTTGAAAGCAGTAATTGGTCGGCATTCCTGAGAAAACCTGCATACTGCTGGTCGAGGGCCTTCTGCTTTTGGACTGAGTCGGTGACGATTTTATCGATCTCGGCGATCTTTGCTTTCGGGTAGGCCTCTGCAGGTTTTATCGTTAAAGCGGCTGTGTACTTTGCCTTGGCTCCCCCAAGAGAATGACCCGTCAGAAGCTTGTCCGCCTCAGTGACCGCATCCTGGTATTGCTTGTCGAGCGCCTGCTGTTTTTCAAGTCTCTCTTTTTCCAGCGCCTGCCGCTTCGCCAGGTCGGCCTGAGCCGTATTGATCAAAGCCAGCTTTTCTTTGGAATAGATTTCGCTTGGTTTTAGTGTCGATGCCTGGGTAAAAGCTATTTTCGCCTCGGCATATTGTTTTGCAGCAAGCAGTGAATCCCCTTGTTTTACAGCCGCCTTATAATCTTCATCCAACTTCTTCAATCGTGCCAGCTCGGCCAGCTGTTTATCAGACTCCGATCTCGCGATGCTGTCGATGCTTGCAATACGTCTTTTTGGAAGCGATTCTTCCGGTTTCAGAGCCGTGGCTTTCTGGTACCCGGCTCTGGCCTGCTCATACGATTTTGCCTTGAACAGGGTTTCACCTGATGCCAGTACGGCGGTGTATTCATCGTCTAGAGCTTTTTGTTTTGCCAGATCAGCCAGTGTTTTGTCAATCTCTGCAATC
>CAIWXI010000155.1 GCA_903916595.1 uncultured Bacteroidales bacterium
GGATAAAAACGATCAGAAGATATTCATCCGTAAATGCACCACCCCTGAACCTAAAGCCGCCGAAATTTACAATGCCTTAGGATACAAACACTACCCATTTGTTAAAAAATCTGTGTTACCCGAAAAGGTGGATCGAAAAACTGAACCACCCGGCACAGGCTAAGTTCCGAAGCATGGGGTGCAAGTCGGGTTAATGTTATTATTGGTGAAAATGCTGTAGGGAAAACATCTTTGATGGAAGCAATTTCAGTTGATCTTGGTGGATTATGTTAAAGGTCTTTATTATAGGACTTAGTTTTTTATATTCGCTCATGCCACGAAATTAACAATTTTCAGGCAAAGCCATTTATACATAACCACCACCTTTGGTGGTGGATTTACAGTTTATATTAAATTCCCGATCATGAAAAAAAAACTTCTTCTATCAGCCCTGATCCTGCTTGCCTGTGGTAGTGTATTTGCACAGGTTGGCGTAAATACCGACAATAGTATGCCGGATAATTCGGCGATGCTGGATGTAAAATCCACTGCAAAGGGATTACTGGTACCCAGGATGACAGCAGCACAGCGTGATGTCATCAGCAATCCTGCAACCGGGTTGTTGATCTTTTGCACCGATAACAGCAAATATTACTACAACCAGGGAACGCCGGCCGTTCCGGACTGGCTTATGCAGAGCACGCAATGGTTATCCAACGGCAATGACATTTATTTCAGTTCGGGAAAGGTTGGGATTGGAACCATCGCTCCACAGGCGAAACTGGATGTTACAGCTTCAGGTGGAAGTGCAATAAATGGTTCAGGCGGGACAAACAAGTACGGATACCTGGGTGGCATAAATTACAGCGTATATGCGCAATATGGCGCCAATAGTGCCGGTTATCTCGCGGGAAATAACGCATCGGTGTCCGGAACCTATTCGTTTCCAGGCAATTCGGCAGCATATTTTTATCATGGGGGGACCCAGACCTTACCGATAACCCAATGGGCTATAGATACTTACATTTTAAATTTTGGCAACAACACCGGCACCACCTACGGTTACGGGACTATAAATTCTGGCGGGATAAGAGGTTATTGCTACTGGGGAACTCCCTATTCATTCGGGGTTGCCGGGTGGAATTACAATGACTTTACTCGCACCGGAGGCACTTTTGGTGGTGATTATCACGGAAATTATTGGGAGCGATGGGGTATCGCAGCAGTGGGAGTGAAAATTACGGAGGGTACTTTACCTCCCAGGGATCAGGGCTAGGTAAAACACCCGGTACCGGCAGGCAGGACGGCATCGGTGTGGGTGCCTGGGGAGCACTGATGGGGGCGGATATCCACGGTGGTGTATACGGGATGTTTGTCGAGGGGTCTGAATTCGGGATTTATTCCAAAGGACCCATATATTCGAGTTCTCCCGCGGTGCAATTGCAGGAAACAGGGGAGCCGGCCCGCGCAGTCCTGTACACCAGTACTTCTGCAGATGTAATGGTTATGGCTTCAGGGCGAGGAATGCTTGTCGGCGGTAGCGGGACCGTGACATTCGACAACACCTTCACGAAAGTCGTTTCAGTTGATTCTCCCCTCATCATCACGGTGACTCCTGCCGGAAATACATCGGGCGTTTATGATGCTTCCTCCGGCACTTCTGGATTCACTGTAAAGGAGAACAACGGGGGAACCAGCAATGTGTCATTTTCCTGGATCGCAATAGGTACACGGCGAGGATATGAGCATCCACAGGTGGCTGAAGACGTTGTATCAGCCGGATTTGAATCCAAAATCAGGGAGGGCCTGCACAATGATGCCGACCTCAGTACCAATGGCTCCGGATTGTATCACAGCAAGGGACAACTCATGGTTGGTCCCTCCCCACCCCCACCGGCTGATAAAAAAATGGCCGGTAAAAGGCAGAACTGACCTCCCCGGATCAAGCCCTTTCTTTTTTTGCTTAACTCAAGCCTGGAATCAATTATGAATTGAATAGAATTCCGAAATTGTATTCTCAAAGATAACTCAGTTGGCTTATATAATAGGAAAGTCAGGCCGAAACCTGTCTTTATTTCCTGACAAATTTACTATTTCCACACCTGGAAAACCTTTTA
>CAIWXI010000156.1 GCA_903916595.1 uncultured Bacteroidales bacterium
AAGATAATAGGAAACAATATCAAAATTCACTCTTCCATGAAATGGAGGGGGCTTACTTTTAAAAACCGAATATGCTTAAATTGATTATCAGAGAGTTCAACCCGAAAAACTAATGAATTCCGGTTTTACCGGACAACAATGTTTTAGAATATAATTGTTTTACCGTATTATATGGCCTGAAGTATGCACCTTCGGCCGACAATCCGCTTAATCATCCCGGTATCGGCACATATGCTAAGTCATATCGACAAGTATGATCAATTGCTGGAGAAAATCTCAAAGCCCTTGATGCAGCGCATTAAATATGATAAAACAGCCGGAGGAGAAATTGTAGTAAAAAATCCAGATGAGTTAATTGATTACTACAGATACCCTGACCTGACTGAACATTGTATTTATCTGGCCAGAGTGCTTATTGACACCATTGGCAAGGAGATGCCCGAAGAATTACGTTTCATTCAGCATTATGATGAGGTAAAAAGGGCTATTCAAACGATTGCAGACATGCCCGATAAGGAGATTGATCTCATGATCATGTTTTTGTATCAGAACAAAGGAACCTTCCCAAAAAGAAGAAGGGAATATTTTGGACGACTCAACGATGCCGAAATTGACCGTATGCAGTCGGCTTTCAGGTCGGTTTTTGAAAAGTGAACCGATGAGTCGGAACCCTTGTCCAGGGCTTGCCCCGGGGTTAATACCTGTTTATTAAAGCCCGAAAAAATGGAATGGCTGTGTCTCTTTGAAATTCGCAGAAGACTCACCTGAATAGGTTTCATTCTTGTCGAGACTAAGTTTTCTGACCTTAGCCTTTTCACTGAAATCAATTTTACTGAATTCCACCCATGTCACATTGGGATTTAATACATTGTCGAAGTAATAAATAAGATTTTTCTGGTCCGAAACGGTCCTCCACTTTGTTGAAGCAATATTGGGTTCGGTTTCAGAAGAAATACCCCATGGCACAGAACAATTTCTGATCACACTGAATATACTTGCAGTTGCTACTCTTGTGCTGTCTGTTTTCGGGATTGCCCCAATATAGTATGAAGCTCTTACGAATCTGTCGGCAGCCCTGTTTGTTCCCGGCAACATGATGGTTCCGGGAATTCCCCTCCAGTAGGTACCTATGGCCAATTGCTCTTCAAAAACAGGCGAATTGGTCATCGTTGTATATTTCCTGTCGTGATGGATTACCAGTTTGCCATTGATATATTCAAAAATAGCGTTATCTCCGCTTGCATCGGAAACTGCCAAATGGACGGTTGCAAATAGTTTTGTTCCGGGAATATTGGCCGATACAACTACAAAATCATTCTTGCTGAATGCATCCACCACTTCTGAAACTGTCGAAAAATTGTCAAGCGTATATTGCATCCAGAGGGAAACAGAGAGGCCCTTCTGAGCGCCATTTTTTTCAAATGCCGGATAAACAGCCTCGGCTAACCATCGGGATGAAAACGTTCTCCTGTTTGGTAAAACAGGAGTGATTCCGGGAAAACACTAACTTTGTTTTTTTATAAAGTTCCGAAAGGGATCAACCGAATACCTGAATTCCGAATATGTCTTTGACCGTCTCAAACAGTTTGAATATCGTTATCGCGCTTAACCTTTTTTCTCTGATGATGTCGGTTTTGCTGTCGGCCTATGCCTTCAGGTTGAGGCCCAACAAAACCGCTGTTTTATTTACGGTTCTGATGGCGATATTCGCACTCTGGTCCCTGCTCAAACTCATCCTTATCCTCCATCCAACCCTGACTTATTTAAAAGTCATCAGTGTCATCATATTCATCATTTCTTCATTTACCTCGTCCATCATCCTGTATATCGTTATCATTCATGCCAGATATCCCAGATGGTTCAGGCCGAAACATGTCAAATACCTGTTCGTCATCCCGGTATTCCAGGCCCTGCTGGCGCTCACCAATGAGTTTCATCAACTATTTATAAAAGATTACAGCATTGTTGCCCCCGGAAAACTGGCTTTTTTTAGCTATGATCCGGGCCCGCTGAATATTATTTTTCCTGTTTACCTGTATATTACTCTCGGCCTGTCGCTGATATTGCTACTGCGGAATCTTTTTACCGGCTCTAAATATTTCAACATGCAGGTGATGTTTTTGTTTATCGGTGTCGCGCTGCCTGCTCTGAATGATATTTTGTTCTGGTTCGGTATTTCGTTTATCCCGGGTTACAGGCTTACACCGGAATTTTTCATATTCGGGAATATTTTCTTTGCCTGGGCCCTGTTCGGTTACAGGTTTCTGGACTTAAAACCGATTGCGCGCAACCTGGTGGTTGAAAGCATTGATGAGATCATCATAATAATCAATAGCAGGAACCTGCTTACCGATATCAATAAAAGCGGGGAGATTTTCTTCGCACTGAAGCTGAAAGATGTCATCGGGCAGCCGTTTTCAAGCGTTTTTAAAGGTTTTCCGGAGCTTAGCAGCATCCCGGACAATTTTCTTGCTACAACCGAGATCTGTCTGGAAAGGAACAGCGCGACAAACTATTTCATTGTGAGGCAGTCATCCGCAGAGTATTCAAATGATCAGCCCCTGGCTAAGATTTTGATCCTTCAGAACATAACCGAAAGGAAAAATGCAGAGATCCGCCTGCAGAAATATGCAGCTGAGCTTGAGAAGGCCAATGCGTTAAAGGATCAGTCGTTCCGGATCATTGCAAACGACATCAGGAATCCATTCCAGGGCCTGATCGGGTATTCCGATTTTGTGCTGAATGATTTTGAGAAGCTGGATGCTGAAAAGGTGAAGCATATTGTGGGCCTGATCAATGAGACTTCCAAAAAGGGCTATGGCCTGCTTGAAAACATTCTGGAGTGGTCGAGGGTGCAGACCGAAACGCTTGATTTTAATCCGCACTTCAACTCACTTACAAAAATTGTCGTGGAGGCTGTCGCGGCGCAGGCCGGGCTGGCTGCTGATAAGAATATTACGATTACTAATCATATCGTGGATGATGTGGAGATCTTCGCCGATTTGAACATGATCTATTCGGTGTTCATGAAGCTCTTGTCGAACGCCATAAAATTCAATGAAATTGACGGAAGCGTTACGCTGAGCTCATTGGTGAACCTGGAGGAACAACGTGTGATAGTTGAGATAACCGATACCGGTATCGGGATCCCTGAAAATGTTCTTGGAGGTGTTTTCATGCTCAAAAGCCAGGCGGCAGGCAGTCAGGCTGAACAAAGCCAGGGTTTAGGTCTTCTGTTATGCAGGGAATATATTGAAAAGAACGGGGGCACGATCAGAATTGAAAGCAGGGCAGGGCAGGGGAGCAGTGTGTTTTTCTCGATACCTTTTCTACCGGTGAAGGAATCATCGGGAGCTGAAAGCAATCTGGGTCCGGAGGAAGAAGAACAGGAAGGGCTTCCGGCCAAATATACCTTGCCCGAAGCCCGGTGGCAAAGTATACTGACCGGCCTGATCAATCTGCTTGAAGAGGAAAAAATATTTAAAAACCAGAATCTCACGATCAGCGAAGTTGCTTCCTGCCTAAATACTAACAGGACCTACCTTTCGCAGATCATAAACGATACATTTAATACGAATTTCAGCAGCCTGATCAACGATTACCGGATCAGGGAGGCTGAACTGCAGCTGTCGAAAAACAATAAAAAACTCACCATGGAGGCCATTGCCCTTGATTGTGGCTTCAGCAGCAAATCGGCTTTTTATGCCGCGTTCAGGAAGAAAAAAGGAAAAACGCCCACCGGATGGCTGATGGAGGATGTCTGATGTCGATGAAGAAAAAGAAAACCTTGCGTCTGATCCTGAAGATCATTGCCGGAACTCTTGTTTTTCTGATGCTGGCAGCCAGCCTTGTGTTCGCCGCGGGCTATTTTTACTATGGAAAAATTGTCAGACGGTATGTTGTTGAATTTGTAAAGAAGGATAGCAGGGGATTATATTCTGCGGATATCGGATCGGTGTATATCAACCTGCTCGGCGGAAACATCACGATCAGTGATTTTTCGCTTACTCCCGATACGGCTCTTTACCGCCGGAAGTTGCCGGGCGATACCCTGCCCCCGATGCTGTTCAGGCTGAATATCAAATACCTCAGGGTTGAAGATTTCCGGTTCCTGCAAGCTCTGAGAAAGCATGAGATTGTAATTTCCGGCATCGGGATCCATGAACCGGAGATCACGGTTTTCAGGATGTATAAGAAACCACACACCTCATCCGCCGATACAGGTAAACAATCGATGTCAATACCGCTTCCGGCAGGTTTGAAATCTGTTGCCATCGGCGAACTTTTATTTGCCAGGGGAACGCTTGATTTTTATGACCTCACGGGCGATACCT
Organism: uncultured Bacteroidales bacterium; assembly: GCA_903916595.1. GTDB lineage: Bacteria > Bacteroidota > Bacteroidia > Bacteroidales > FEN-979 > CAIRDP01. The sequence goes on from CAIWXI010000156.1 coordinate 4,335, forward strand.
TGGTCCACCAGTGCATCCCTTCCTGCTCCGTATCGATAAAAAATGTCATGGTCGATTCGGTTCACAGCCGAAAAAGCCGTCTGTTCAACAGCGACGACATCACGATTGTGGTGAACGGCTTCTCGGTCAAAACCGGGAACGGAATGAATCTTCTGTCGTTCGGTGAGATTGGCTTGTCGACAGGCAAAAGCAGCGGTTACATCAGGAATTTCCACCTTGTCCCGCAATATGGGATGTATGAATATTCGCGGAAATTCGGGTTCCAGACCGACCGGCTTGATATTACCGTGCCTTTGCTAAGCATGACCCGTATCGATTTCAGTCAACTCATTTTTGAAGGGAAGCTCAGTGCCGGGCTTCTTGAAATTGACGGACTGGTAGTTGATGACTTCCGTGACAAGCGGATACCGCGGAAGCCGGGTCTGAGGCCTGCCATGCCGCAGGAGGCCCTGAGAAGACTCAAAACCTGCGTGAGAATCGATTCTGTGGTTTTAAGGAACGGAAAGGCCGTTTATGCCGAGCAGACCGGTCCCCGGCCCGGGACTGTCTTTTTCAGCGACATGAGTGCTACTCTCACCGGGCTTACCAATGATACGGCTTTGCTGCAGGCGGGGCTGGTTTCTGAGCTTAAAGGAACGGCAAACCTGATGGGAAAAGGAAAAATGAATTTTAATATGAAATTCCGGGTGGGAGATAAACAGAACGGGTTCATCTATTCATCGTCCCTGGGGCCGATGGATCTCAGGGAAGTCAATCCCATGCTTACCAGGCTGATGCCGGCTGAGATCAGCAGCGGAAAAGGCCGGGAACTGCTGGTTCAGCAGATTGTGGCCAATGACGATGAGGCACTCGGGAAACTGGTTTTCACCTACAGCGACCTTCACATAAAGATCAGCAGTAACGAAAAATCAATCTGGAGCGATATCAAAACGGGAGTCATCGGCTTCGTGGCCAATTCCTTTGTGGTCAACGTTGCCAATCCTACCGGAGCAGGCAAGCTGAACACGGGAGTAGTTTACTTTAAGCGGGATAAAGAGAAGGGAATAATCAACTTCATCTGGAAGAGCGTGCTAAGTGGCCTGAAATCGCAGATGGGCTTTAACTCAAAAGAGCAGAAGGAGCTGAAAAAGAAAGCGGAAGCCGGCCATAAGCGTTGAGTGAAACCTGACCCCGGTTCAGAAATTAATCCTGATATTCCCGGCGGCCCATATCAGGGCCAGGGTTACGGCGACGATCAGAAGCTGAAAGCGGCTGGAGAAGATCTGTTTGTCTGATTTTCTGATCTTAGGTTTACGCACGATCACCGCATCGCCCAACAGGGTTATCGCCACGTAACCCAGGCTGAGCAGAAAAGCGGGCCAGTACCAGTTATAGAAAGGCCAGTTAAAGCCCATCAGGATGATCAGCCCGAAGAGCCATGGTTTTAAAAATACCGATGTAACGAAGGTCTTCCGGTCGACCTCATTGTCGAGGAAAGCCGTGGTATATGCTGTTTTTAAAAACAAACGGTACCAGTAGCGGCTTAGCAGTACGAGGATTGCCAGCACCATCAGGGCCAGGATCCCCCTTACAACAAAACTGTTGATGATCCAGAAGAAAGCCAGTCCAAACCCGTCAAAAAACAAGGCGCCGGCCACGATGCCGCAAGGCAGGGCATTCAATAAAAGAAAAGTCATCCAGGTTAAAACGAGCTTGGTTTTCCAGCCTGCCTTTCTAAGGCTTTTGAGGACGAACAGCAGGATCACCCCGGCGCCTGAGAATATCGCGGGCCCTGATCCGAAAACCAGGTAAATCATCGCTTCTGACCACTTGGTGCTGCTGTACGAAAGGAAGACAATATGAAACAGGCTGTACTGGAAATTGATGCCAAAGTGTTTTAACAGCAACATAGTCCACAGGCTCAGGCCAAACTGCATCAGCAGCGCCGAGAAAATAAAAATACAACCCGAGAACAGGCTCAGCTCAACGAGAGAACGGGTAGACAACGGGCCTTCCTTAGGCCTGCGGGGACGAGGTTTTCGTTTTTTTAGTCTGAGTTTCATGGCCGGTAAAGATAAGAAAACTTCGACTTGGAAATCTTATACAATAATAGCCCAATTCCTGAACTTATTTTTACCGCAAGACGACCAGGAAAGTAAAATGTCAGCCGGTATATTGCAAAACATTTTTCCTGGGTTTATTGACAAATAAAATAATCAGTATTGCAGGCGGCTTGAGGTTATATTTGATACACCCCTTGATTCTGCAGAGGGCGATGAAGCGGAATTATCAGGAAGCCCCGCCCATCGCAATTACTTCCACAACTCATCTTCCCTGGCATCCTCACGGGCCGCTTCGCGTTTCTCCTTCCAGGCCAGAAATAGCTTCAGGAGGCCTGCGCCGACGGTCATCGTCACCATAATTATTAAACCGACATTGATAATAGTGTCGAAGGGGTCGCTGACATTCATTTCTGCGGATTATAGAATTTTCTGATCTTAATTCTCAACAGCCGGCTCTTCCGCCTTGTTTTTGTCTTTCCTGGCCTTATAGAGTTTCTTTCCTCCGTAGGCAGCGCCCATGGCTAAAAGGATGCCTAAACCTCCGTCGATGGGGGCTCCCACGGGACCGCCACCTCCGCCACCTCCGGTACTTGGGTTGCCCGGAGGCGCAGGAGGAGCCTGGGCCAGTAATGAAACACCTAAACTTACGAAAACTGCTACAAAAAGGATCCTGATGATATTTTTCATGGCTATATATATTATTTGTTGATGACTTTGGTTACGAAATTCTGACTTGCTGTGGCAACGTGAATGATATAAACACCTGCCGAAAGCGGTGCTTCAATGCTGCTGATTCCATTGATCATCTGTGATTGACTGCGGATGACTTGTCCGATAGCATTATACACAGTGATGCTGGCAAGCTTGCCTTGCATTGATGGTACTTCAAGGTAGATCCTGCCGGTGCTGATAAATGCCCTGCCGCTGACAGCTGCAGTATTGTCCTGAACTCCTGTTACCCCGTTAAAATGAAGTACGAAACGGTCGTTTGCGCTGCCGTTCTGGTAGCTGAAAGTATACACTGGTTCAGCTTTGAGGTTGATTGTTTTATTCAGGACCTTATCTTCAAGATAGATGCTGGATGCAGGATTGAAGGATTCCATGCCGCTGGCAGTGAACGTGACATCAGAATTCGTATTGAGTGTAAAGTTCAGAGGCACGGTGACAGGTTCTGCGCTCAGCGGGAGGCTGTTGATGGCCAGGTCTATGTTATCCGCAGTCACAGTATTCATTTGAGGAGCATCCTCTCCTCCGATCATTTTATAAGCATCCCACTCACCATCGAATGATGCAGTGGCGCCATCGGCAAAGCGAACAGCAATTTCGTCGCTGGCAGAGGCGGCATCGGCATGGATCTTTAAGAGGTCGGGAATGATCTCATTACTTTTCATAAAGGAAACCGAATTATGCACTCTTACATTGTACCCCATCGTGAGTACAGGGTTTGTGCTAATGGCCTGCACGAAAAAGGCTTGTCCTGGAGCTATATACCGGCTGCCGCCGTTAGCGGAGACACCGCTGACATAAGAAGCGTAATTGCTGATGCTAACAGCTGAGTTCCAAACATACACAGCATTGGAGATGTTAGTCTTGGTCCACCCGCTGGCTGCATCCCAGTCTATTGAAGAGGGATAGGGGTTGGGCACCAGGTTTTTGCCGTAGCTGCCTGCATCCGGATTGTTTGTGCTTTTGCCACCGGTAAAGCTGGTGAGTGCGGTGAATGAACCGTTGTTCATGGGCCCTTCAAAACTGTAGGTCTGGCTTGCTCCGGGATAATATACCATATAGCCGCGGGTTTCATCCAGGACGTTTGTAGTTGAAGTTCCCATATTCACCCAGCCGTTGGTACTTTCCGTGAAATTGTAAAGGTAGGATCCCAGAAAGAGGTTGCTGGTGCTGGCAGTCGCGGGGGTGAGGGGCACCGAAACAAGGTGGTAAACCATATTGGTAAGGGTTGCGCTGCCGGGAATGTACCTCTGGATGGTGGCGTTCACATCGGCTGTATTATGGAGAAGCGAGCCGGTTCCCGTGGCGTCGCTCCGGATAACGAGACCGCCTGTTCCGGCGTTATTGGTAAGGGTGCCGTTCACTGTAAGCGCTTTGGCGGGGGCAATGGTAACCACTGCCCCTGACTGAATAGTAAGATTGTTGCAAACAGCCGGGGAGCCGACTTCCTGGTTGACGACTGGGTTGTTGGAAGTGACGGGGATGAATACGTGATCGGCTGAGGTTGGAACGCCACTTGAGGGGTTCCAGTTGGCGCTGGTGTTCCAGTTAGTCGTACTGCTGCCTGTCCATGTGTAAGTAGCGGTTGTAAATGAAACTGGATTACCGGTCACAAATGTGGTTCCGATATACATCTCGGCTCCGGCAACTCCATTATATTCCAAGGCCTGCACCTGGTAGGTGGTATTGTTTGTAAGTCCAGTAACGGTGACGTCTTGTCCAACATCATTGTAAATGCAATACCAGCCTGATGATCCAAGCTGAGTTCCGTCTCCGAAGTTTGTATTTGCGGTGTATGTTGTATTATTTGCAGTAACCGGCGCAACATAAGAGCCTGATTTAATGAAAACTGCGACCTTGTTTCCTACCCCTCTCTGTGAAAAAGTAAGAACACAGTTTGCAGTAGATGATGCAGTCGAGATATTCATGGTATTTCTGAACGGAGTCTCATTGGTTGAGTAAATGTCAACATAGGTATATGCGTCCCATCCCAGAAAATAAACATCTTTATAATTTGTTGTTGCGAAAATATTTGAGGCGGTCATATCTGGTACATTCATGTTGATCCAGGTGGTTCCGTTCCAATTGTAACCTTTAACTAACGCAGGACTGGCTTTTGCATAGATAAGGGAATACTTCGATGTAAGGTTATTGTAAACAATGGAACAATCCCAGGACCCATTAGCTATATATTCAGCAGGGAGTCCGTTAGACATATCTGTCCATGCTGCACCGCCGGCTGATTTTACTACTTTAGGTAAATAATTTGTTCCGTTATGTGAAGAAACAAATGATACATATTCATCTGTTGCTGATTTGTAAGCTGTAGTTGCAAACCGTACACTTTGATATTCCACTCCATTGTTCCAGTCTGGTAAATTGGTAAAACTATGTGTGGTGATATTATAAGAATGTACCTGTAAGGTATAATATGAACCAATCATTGGCGTAGTAGTAATAATCACTCTATTGCCATAGGCAACCATTTCAAACTCGCTGTTATTACAGCTCATACTACTGGAACCTGTCAGGTCTGTCCAAGCACCTGCAACAAGTTCATAAAAGTAGACTTTTAGTGATGTTTGTTCATTAAAACTCATGAATAGTGTACCGCTGTTTTTATTAAAAGCCAATCGCAAAGTATATCCCATAAAATCAAAGGCGTCCGGATTATCCAGCGTGTTAACAAATACCCAATCATTATCGGTGACTGCACGCTTATAAGTATATATTTTGCTATAGTATGAATTGAAAAATGCGATATAGATGACCTGGTTTATTGAATCCCTTGCAATATCCCCTTCGCCACTTGCATCAGGAAAAGCCGTATTGGTTCCCCAATCGGAAATTATACTATTTTTATATTGACGGACCGCAACTTTAGAGGCACCCGTTAAGTAAGGCTGATAATATTCATTTTTATCCACCACGCACATTCTCATGCCGCCGTTATACCATCCGCCACCGGTGATATCACCCCGTTCGATGATATAGTCCTGGGCCGTTGCCTGGGATTGAAATATAATCAGGAGTAATAATGAAAGGCCGAGGGTTTGTAATCCCGATCGGAATTTTTTAATAAGAAAATAATTATTTTTCATACAGACCAGATTTTTGAATTTTAATTTTTAAACTGTTGTTTGAATTGCCGCAAAATTACCCCCGTTGCCGCCCGCGATCTATTCCAAAAATTCAACTTCTATTTTCAAAATCTCACTTTATTCGGTTTAACTGCACCGTGTTTGTTCCAAAATCACAATATGAGTTTCAAAAAATAAATTTGTTTGAAAAAAAGTCGCTCTTTGTTTTTAAAAAGAATCTTTATCGGTTTATTTATCCTCAGAAGCTCATAAATTTTATATAATCTTGCCCCAAAAATTAAGCGGTCTCAAATGAGAAAATATTCTGCAGGAATTGTCTGCTGTTTTATCCTGGCAATATCGCTTTGCTTCAGTGCATTGGCTGCCATTTCACCGCAAAAGATGCAGGATACGGCCGTGGAAAGGTTAATGCAAACCGGTCAGTACAAAGCCACGGCCCGCTTCATCGCTGGTAAACTGGCCGGGAAAAGCCCGGGTATGAGTTCCGATACGCGGCTCTATTATTTCACCCAGCTGAGCATGGCTCAGCTCCGCTGCGGCAACTTCGATTCGGCTAAACAATGCGCCCTGCGATCAATCTCTCTGTCATCATCATCAGGCGATTCGGCACTGATTAGCAATTCCTGGAAAGTCATGGCATATGCCTATAACCGCTCGGGACAGCTCGACAGTGCATTATTTTTTACTGGTAAACTTCTGAATTATGCCAAACGGGTGGGCGACGACCGGCAGTGCCGAAATGCACTTACTTCCATGGGGACCATCCTGATGCAGAATAAAAGGCCGGCAGAGGCCCTCACCGTTTACCGTGAAGCAATACAGGCGGGCTACCGGATGAAAGACTCCCTTTACTTTGCAACCGGCCTGTATAACATTGGTCTTGCCCAACTGGCCCTGAAACAGTATGACAGCTCGCTGGCTACCCTGAAAAATGTGGTCTTTCTTGCAAGGCAACATACACAACAAGATGTGCTGCTGATGGCTTACGGTACTCTTTCGGATTGCTACCTCGAGATGGGAAACAAAGAGGAACGGAAAAAAAACCTCTTGCTTGCCAACAGCGTTGCTGCCGGGATCGGGAATTACCAGTTTATGGCAATGGGTTTCAGCAGCCTTAGCCGGGAGGCCCTGATGGAGAAGAATTACAGGGAGGCCCTGAAATTCGGGTTGCAGGCCGATTCTCTCCTGAAAAAGCAACCCTACCCGGTGTTTCAGATGCGTGTCGACAGCCTGCTCTACGCAGCCTTCAAAAATCTGGGGAAAAAATCGGAATCTTTCACCCGGCTTGAGGAATTCGTAAAGCTGAAAGAGAAGGTGACCGGTGAATCTCAGGATGCGATGCTGAATAAACTGGTTGTTGAATATAGTGTACGTGAAAAAAATCTTACCATCGAAAACCAGATACTGGAGATCAGCAGTAACAAAAAACAACTACAGTTGCTGTTACTCCTGCTTTTCTTAACCTGTTTGTTGATTGCCGGGCTTCTTAACTATATTGTAAAGAAAAGAAGGTTCAGGGAAACGCTTTACCGTAAGGAAAAATACCTTGACCGGCAAATTGCCGAAATGATGCATTACAAGCAGCAGTATATCCATGAAAAGCCTTCCCCTGATGAAGCATTATCCGCCAGGGTGGATCGGCAGGGGACTGATGAAGAGAAAGAAAAAGACCAGGGGCTTCAGAATGAACTTTATTTGCGTTTTCTTGACATTCTGGAAACGCAGAAATTGTATCTGGATCCCGGACTGAACCTGAAAACCCTCACCAATTTGCTCGGGACTAACCGCCAATACCTTTACCAGGCCATCAGCACGAATACGGAAGACAATTTCAAGAGCCTGATCAACCGCTGCCGGGTAAACGAAGCAAAACGGCTCATTGAAGAAGGGGTCGCCGGTACCCAGTCGTTCGATACTACGGCCATTTATTCTGCCGCTGGATTTAATTCGGCGGGATCATTCTTCAGGGCTTTCAAACTCTAAACAGCTCTTACTCCGAAAGAATATGCCAATGAAACCCGCAAAGAGTTCAGAAAACAAGGCACTTCACCTCCCAAACCAGATGAAATGGGTGATGATGATATGTGATCTGACCGATGCCAGTCTGAGCTGCTTTACTTCTTCCTGGCCAGCGCCTTGCGAGAGCCGGTGATGATATTGCCGGCAGTAAGTCCGAACTTATGCATTAGCTCGGCCGGAGTGCCTGATTCACCGAAGCGATCATTCATCCCGATGAACTCTATGGGTACGGGATAATGTTTACTAATGACTTCGGATATCGCTGAACCCAGTCCGCCGGCAACCTGGTGCTCCTCGGCGGTTACCAGGGCGCCGCATTCCATTGCGGCAAGCACAATGGCGGCTTCGTCGAGGGGCTTGATGGTATGGATATTCAGAACCCGCACATGGATCCCTTCTTTTTCAAGTTCATACGCTGCCTGCAGCGCTTCCCAGCTCATATGCCCGGTAGCGATAATGGCCAGGTCGCTGCCATGGTGCATCAGCTGGGCCTGGCCGATCTCAAAACCCATCTCCGCCAACGTGAAATCAGGCATGGCTTCCCGACCGAACCTCAGGTAAACCGGTCCTTTGCATTGTTGAATAGCAGCTATGGTAGCCAGCCTTGCCTGGGTGGCATCGCATGGCGACAGAACCGTCATATTGGGCATTACCCGCATCACGGCAATATCTTCAAGCGCCTGATGAGTCGCCCCGTCCGGGCCCACCGACACGCCTGCATGAGCCCCGCCAATGACCACGTGAAGGTTGTTGTAGCAAACCGAGACCCTGATCTGGTCGGTTGTGCGTAAGGCTGAAAATACTCCGTAGGTCGCAAACACCGGGATCTTGCCTGCAAGTGCCAGTCCGGCCGCGGCTCCGACACAATTCTGCTCCGCTATCCCCAGCGATATGAAACGCCCGGGAAACCTCGAAGCAAACAGGTCAGCCCCCACCGAAGCAGTGATATCTGCGCCAATAGCCACAACCCTCTCGTCGGCGATACCTGCCTCAAGTAAACCTTGGCCAAAGCCCGCTTTGGTCGAGATGTTACCCCGGTTGATATAGTGTGTTGAGGTCATTGTTTAAATGGTGAAATGGTGAAATGGTGAAATGGTGAAATGGTGAAATGGTGAAATGGTGAAACTTAAGGTCTTTTGTAAATATTAGTTTGGTTACGGTATCCGGGTTTGTCCATGTACCAATCGGGAAAAAGCGCTCCCGATGATTGAGCCCACTCGGCAAAGTGCAGGTAGGTTTCAACGATATCGGCTTTTTCTACAGGGTAGTCGAAGTCAACAGGAATTTCCATGGCCCAGGTTAATCCGGTGACAGATCGGTAATAAAAACTCTGCGCGGGATTTGATGCGTCATCAAAAGTGTCAAAATAACCCGGATCAGCTTTGCCCGTTGAAGGCTGATCTTTCATATGAACCTCTTGCGCCCTGTTCTGATTACAGAAAATGAACGGGTTGAAGGGAGCTGCACCTATGCTGCTTTGAGGTGTAGACAAGTGAACCGTCACAGTCTGAATCGAAGTTACTACCGTATAGCCGTCGAGCACAGTGTTGATAATGCCACGGCCAAGCAGGGTGTTCACTGCATCAATCGGGATCACAACTGTTTGATTGGCATGGCCTGCTTCATAACCTTTCGGGTCAATTTCAACGGCCGTCCCAAGTTTGATGCATCCTGATACACTTTCAATATTTGCGGGCAGTGTATTTAATGAAAACCCAAAACCATTGTTGAAGGCAGCGCCTACTGCCTTGATTTTGAATTGGCTGACCAGATCAACCACTTTGTTTTCGGCATTGGTGACGATTTTGTACTGAAAATTCATAACCAGGTCATTACAATCATAATCACCATATGAAGGCCACAAATCTTCAAAGACAAAAGTGCCGAAATCAACCTCATTGGGATAATACGAGTTAAAAGCGCGGCTTGCATCCAAAGGATAAGCATCATTATCATCAGAAACTCCATCTCCGTCGGTATCAGCAGCTGATGGCGGATTGATGGTGATAACCAGAATTTTATCATCTGTCCCGGCAGTATTCGTAGCATGGAGGGTAACATGGGTTGTACCAGCGGTAGTTGGGATTCCGCTGATTACCCCATCAAGGTATGTCAGCCCCGATGGCAAAGGGGAAGCGGTGTAGCTGATGGGTGTGGTGCCTGTTGCTGTGATGTTATACGAAAATTGCTGGTTGGCAATTCCAACTACCAGCAACGAACTTGTGATGACAGGTGGTGTTGCGGCCTGGATAATTGTGATGGTAAGCACTTTACTGTCGGTTCCGGCTTCGTTTTGAGCAGTAAGGGTAACATTAAAAATTCCGGCTTCTGACGGGACCCCCTGAATGGAGGACCCGTTAAAAGTAAGACCAAGCGGGATTCCTGACGCTACAAATACTACAGGGGATGTTCCGGTTGCTGAAATAACATAGGTAAATTGGACCCCTGTAGTTCCGGAAGCAGTGAGCGCGCTGGTTATTGCCGGAGGTATCAGAGGAACATTCACGGTTAAAACGAGGGTCTTGTTATCCGAACCAACCGCGTTTGTTGCTGTAAGCGGAATATTATAGGTTCCTGCAATTGTGGGTGAACCGCTGATGACAGCGCCGGTACGCGTAAGCCCGGCAGGAAGCGTCCCCGTCGAGTAGGTTATGGGCGCCGTTCCTGATGCCGATATCGTATAACTGAATGGCTGATTGGCTGTGCCGCCAGCAATTACAGGACTGGTAATCACAGGCGGAGATCCGGGTGAGGCAACGGTGATTACCAGTGTTTTGGAACCGGTTCCCCAGTTGTTATCGGCTGTAAGTGCGACATTAAAAGTTCCTGCGGCAGCCGGACTTCCACTTATGGTCGATCCGCTGAATGTTAATCCCCCCGGGAGTCCCGTGGCGTTATAGGTTATTATCGGAGTGCCGGTAGAGGTTAAGCTATAGCTAAAAGGCTGACCGACTGTCCCGCCGGCGGTTGAAGCACTGGTGACAACCGGTGGAGTTGGTGTGCTGCAGTTGGGAACGGGTATCGTAACTGCACAATAGGTTACAGTTGGAGCAATGGTACCTGACTTCGGAGTTATTCCGGCAGGGGCACAAAGATCTATATAATTTGTGATGACACATCCACTTACAGTTTTGCTTTCATAATATGTGTTGATAGCTTTAATCTGCGCCTTTGGCTGTGACCCGCCGGAAGGGCCAAAAAGATTGCCTTCAATACTGAACTTCTTGCACTCAATCAAACTCCCGCTGCCCAGAGTAGTTGTAGCGCCTGCAATAGTCTTGAATTCGAGAGGGACTTTGATATAACCATTGTTGATCAATTCGTGATTCTGTGTAAATTCACTGGAACCGGTAAGGATTATTGAACAATCGTTGGTAATCCTGCCCAGGCTGCCAACAACCACTCTCCCCTGTACAGTAAAAGGCCCCTGATTGAGAAAAGTTCCGTCAACAGTAATATATCCGTTGACTGATGCGGTATTATAGTTGTTCAGGGTTCCAGTTACATCCACTGCGCCAACCCAGTCGCCCGTGAAAGTAATTGTTCCGTAGTTGTTAATGGTTCCTTTTACATTTCCGTTCGTGTAGGTCAGGGTTGAACTGTAATTATTCAAAATGCGTCCATCATTGTCATAATCAGAAGTCGGGAAAAGTGTTCCCCCAGGCGAAATGATAATAGTACCCCCGGTGCCTTTTACAATGCCGAAAAACGTAAGAGTTCCACATACTTTAATCGAACCTCCGCTATTTAAGGTGAGGTTTCTGAAGGTAGCTGATGTTCCGGCAGCCACGCAAATCATCTCTCCCGCATTGATGATCAGGTCTGAAACGGTTCCGACCTTTGTTGAAGTACAGCCGCTGCTGCAATCAGGCGCTGCATCGGCTGATTTAACTAAAAGCGGTTTGCCAAAATCATACTCGAAGTTCGTTCCGCTTATCGGCACCGCAACATAGCTGGTTCCGCTTGCTGAAACTTTTCCGACATACAATTCTTTCAGTCGCGAAGGTACCCTGAGTGTTGTTTTATACTGTTGGTTTACATCCGTGGCCCCGGTGGCGATACGTTTCCCGTTGTAAGCAGGGTTGCCTTCAAATATCTGTATTACATGTAAGGATTGAATTCCCGTGTTTGATACGGCAATATTGACATTAAGCGTGATAAAATTTTCAAACTCAAAATTTGAAGCAACTTTCAGCTCGGTAAATTTTTTCGGGATCGACAGATTTTCACTGGATGTCGTTTTTTTGCATCCGGTCTGCATCAGAAAGGATCCGGCTAAAAGTATTAAAATAAGGATAGGATTGATTGTTCGCAATTTGCTTTTCATCGAGTTTTTTTTAGGTTGTTTTGCGAAGGTATACTATAATCAACCGGATCCAGGTTGCAATTTGTTTTCGTCGACAGAATCTTTTGTTCTGTGTATAATAACCCAGGTTTTGTGTAAATCAGAGAACTCCGCCATCTGCCATCCCGCATCCCGCATCCCGCATCCTGCATCCCGCATCCCGCATCCCGCATCCCGCATCCTGCATCCCGCATCCCGCATCCCGCATCCTGCATCCCGCATCCCGCATCCCGCATCCTGCATCCCGCATCCCGCATCCTGCATCCCGCATCCCGCATCCTGCATCCTGCATCCCGCATCCCGCATCCGCCTTCAAACCCTCGCTTTTCCATGCCAGCGATAGTCTCCTTCAATGCTTGCGATGCCTTTGCCCATAATGGTTTTTGCCAGGATCACCGTGGGATGGGTCAGCTCGAGCCGGGCTTTGTTGAACGCGCCGGGCAGCGACCTGAAATCGTGGCCATCGCATTCCACTGCCTGCCAGCCGAAGGCTTCCCATTTCTTCTTCAGGGGTTCCAGGGCCATCACGTTCTCGGTGCTGCCATCGATCTGAAGCCCGTTCCGGTCGATGATCGCCACCAGGTTGTTCAGTTTGTGATGGGCTGCTGCCATGGCGGCTTCCCATATCGAGCCTTCCTGCAGCTCCCCGTCGCCGCACAGACAGTAAACCCGGTTCTCAAGCCCGTCCATTTTGAAAGCGAGAGCCAGTCCGACCGAAACTGAAAGTCCCTGCCCCAGTGAACCGGCCGAAAGTTCAAGTCCCGGCAGCCCGTGGTCTCTCCCGGGATGTCCCTGCAGTCTGCTGCCAGGCTTGCGCAGGGTCAGCAACTCTTCTTTCGCGAAATACCCGGCTTCGGCCAGGGTGGCATACAATACCGGTGCAATATGCCCTATCGAAAGTATGAACCTGTCGCGGCCCGGCCAGGCAGGTTCATCGCTGCGGTGGTGCATTACCGAGAAATAAAGCGTTGTAAGTATGTCGGCCGAGCTCAACGACCCTCCCAGATGACCGGAACCGGCTTCGGCAAGGCTGATTACCACCGACTCTCGTATGGATATTGCCAGCGCTCTCAGCTCTTCAGCTTCGTTGGTGAGGGGGAAATTCATGTTAACGCATATCAATGACTTCGACCCCGGGGAATTTTTTTGCGTCAAAAGTAAAATCATTGGCGCCCACCGGAAGATCGGTCTGGAAACGGGTGATTGTATAGGTAAATATATTCCCGTTCTTATCGAAGATCATAAACGACTTCACCTGCAGCTTTGCCTTGTCAACAGCCAGAATCGCCCGGGTGAAATTCTTTACCGCATTGGGAACCAGTTCGATCTTCACGGTACCGGGATCGGTGTTTTTGTCGGTAAGCAGTTTTGATTTGAAGTTGGTATTGTAATTCGACAGGAGCTTGGATGGAGTCATGGACTCATCTTTATTGTCGAGCGAATTCACCTGCACCTCGTTGGTTTCGGGCATAAAAGTCCAGATGGTCTTTCCGTCACAGATCACCGTCTGTCCGCTGGCCTGCATCTTGTACTTGTCGCCGCTCAGCAAGAGGGTTCCCTGCTTTTCTTCGCTGATCTTTGCTTTGGCGTTTTCCATCTTGTAGGCAAAATCGGCCCTGATCGACTTATACGCCTTGGTTTTTGCGCTTACCTGGTCGAGGAGTTCAATGGCTTTCTGGTCTTTCTGGCTGTAGGCGCTGATTGCAGCCATTGAGAGAAATAAAATAAGGAGCTTCTTCATATCGTAATGCTGTTTGTTTGCTGATAAATTTAGTCGTTGCCCATGCTCTGGAGGTAGGTTTCAAGGGCGTTCGAGTCTTTATACTTGACTTCCCTGGCCTTGCTGCCTTCGAAGGATCCCACAATACCCGCTGCTTCCAGCTGGTCGATGATACGCCCGGCCCGGTTGTAGCCAAGTTTCAGTTTACGTTGCAGAAGGGAGGTGGAGCCGTGCTGATGCTGAACTACCATCCTGGCTGCTTCGGCAAAGAACTCGTCGCGTTGGTCGGGGTCAAAATCCTTGCCCGAACCGTTCTCTTCATCGTAGTATTCGGGTAAAGCAAGGGCCGACGAATAGCCTCTCTGTGATCCGATGAAATCGGTGAGTTTTTCCACCTCGGGTGTATCCACAAAAGCGCATTGCAGCCTGATGAGGTCACTTCCGGTCGAAAGCAGCATATCTCCCCGGCCTATGAGCTGATCGGCTCCTGAAGAGTCCAGAATGGTGCGGGAATCGATCTTTGAGATCACACGGAAGGCGATACGCGCGGGGAAATTAGCTTTAATGGTGCCTGTGATGATGTTGACGGATGGCCTTTGGGTGGCGATAATAAGATGTATCCCTGTAGCACGGGCCAGCTGGGCCAGCCGGGTCAGTGGCGTTTCAATCTCTCTTCCCGCGGTCATGATCAGATCGGCAAACTCGTCGATCACCAGCACGATATACGGCAGGAACCTGTGACCATCGTTTGGGTTGAGCTTGCGGTTCACGAACTTCTCGTTGTATTCCTTAATATTCCTCACCTGGGCGTCGCGCAGCAGGTCGTACCTTCCGTCCATCTCTATATTCAATGAGTTCAGAGTGCGGATGACTTTTTTGGTATCGGTGATGATGGCTTCCTCACTATCGGGCAGCTTGGCCAGAAAATGACGTTCTATCCTCGAAAACAGAGTGAGTTCGACCTTCTTTGGGTCTATCATCACAAACTTGATCTGCGAAGGATGTTTTTTATACAGCAGGGATGTGATGATGGTGTTCAGACCGACCGATTTTCCCTGTCCGGTAGCTCCTGCCATCAGCAGATGGGGCATCCTGGCCAGGTCGGCGATAAAGGTTTCGTTGGAAACTGTCTTCCCTAGAACGAAAGGCAGTTCAAAAGAGGTGTTTTTGAATTTTTCGGAACCCAGAAGCGATTTGATGGAGACGATCTCGGGGTTCTGGTTGGGTACTTCTATGCCGATGGTGCCTTTGCCGGGGATGGGGGCGATGATACGGATTCCCAGGGCCGACAGGCTTAAGGCGATATCGTCTTCGAGGTTCTTGATCCTCGAGATACGGATGCCTGCCTCAGGAACGATCTCGTACAGGGTTACTGCCGGACCTATGGTGGCCTTGATCTTCGATATCCCTATGTCGTAATGCGACAGGGTGAGAACGATCTTGTCTTTATTGGCTTCGAGTTCTTCTTTTTTTACTGCTACCGATTCTCCGCCGTAATCACTAAGCAGGTCCAGGGTGGGAAATTTATAGGTAGGCAGGTCGAGGGTAGGATCGTACAAGGTGTCGAGTCCCTGTCTGGCTACCGGCCCTTTAACTTCGGGGGCTGCGGCTTCTTCAATCCGTTCTATCTGAAGCTCCAGGCCGGAAGCTACAGCTTCCAGGGGCTTGTCGTCGCCGGGTAACTCCAGGTCTATGGGCAGAGATGTCTCCGCGGGTTCATCAATAAAGGTGTTGGTATGCGCCTGCTCTGTTTGTTCAGCAGGTACCGCCGCAATCACATCCGCAGTCACATCATCAAAAGATTCATTGAGCTTGTCTTTATGTTTCATCCAGCGGAAGGGGATGTTGAAGGCCAGGATGGTAAAACTCAGGAAAGTGAATGCCAGAGCCATAGCCAGGCCCGAAGCGCCCAGGAAATCGACCAGCCATAAATTCATCTGGAAACCGTAGACCCCGGTGAACAGGACTCCTGTGCTCACGAAATCAGGAGAGAGGGTTAATCCAAAAAAAACCGGCAGCCACATAACTCCGAAGAAACAGTATTCCATTATTCTCCATGGAGGGAAAATAGTGATCCGGAAGAGCCATCTCACACCCCATACCAGCAGTATTACCGGGAAGAGAAAGGAAGCGATGCCGAACCAGTTTGAAATGAACATGTACGAGACCAGAGCCCCGGTTTTGCCCATCCAGTTCTCGCACCTCAGGTCGCCCGAGCGGAAGGTATCTATATTAAAATGCTTGAAAACAGTGTCGGTATAGCTGTAGTCGGTCTTCCAGGTCTGCAAATATGAAGCAAATGAGAGGATCAGGTAAAGGCCGATCAAAACGAAAGCAAGTCCCCATACCCTGAGACTGCGGTCTCTGCGCTCGATCTGCTGAGGGGTGCGTTCTTTCTTTAGTTTGGGGGGTCTTTCCTTTTTCGGAGGCCTCTCTTTAACGGGTTTTTCTTTTTTGAGCTTCTTTGATTTTAAAGTTTCCGCCGGCCCGTTTTGAAATACTTCTTCGGAAGAAAAGATTTCCTCCTTAAACGTATTCGATTTTATAGGATTGTATTGTTTCGCCATGGTTTTCTATTCCTTACCACCGATTTTATTTTTCAGTTCAGCTTTTTTAATTACCGTATAGTCGGCAGGTATATCGAATTCTTTGGATGAAATTGCTTTTTTCTCCACCGAAGTGGCCGTGAACCGCATGACCATCTCAGACGTTTTCATCGAAAATTCCATCAGAACACCGTCGATATCCTTATACAATCCTTTGTCGAAATTGGCCTGTTTTCCGCCAAGTTCAGAGTTGTAATACACTTCTATAAGGTATTTCCCGCTTATGTCGTTTACCGTGATCATGGCATGCTTGCATAGGTAGCCGGCAATGGTTTTGGTTTCATTGCTCAGTTCAACTTTCACGGGGGGCTCTTTGGCTGTTTCCCGGGCAATGTCATCCGCAGTATAGGTAATGGCATATTTCTGGCCCATCATGTTCAGCAGCTTGATCTTGGTTTTCTCCTGGTGATCGGTGAGTTCAACCCGGTCTCCTCCTCCGGTGAGTATATCGGTTCTTGACCTCGCTCCTTTGATCATGACGGTAAGCGCTTTGGGGAACAGGCTGAGCTGGCTTTTGGTAAGCTTTTGCCCGGGGTAGCTTATTTTATATGTTATGATGCCTTCGAACGGTGGCCCGCCATAGAGATTTGCTGCCAGCAGCAGGGCGGGGATCAGCACAAAAAAAAGGCGGTTTTTGACTGCGTTCATGAAAGGCGCTGATTGGGGTGGCTTATTTTACGAAATGCAGAAGTTTGCTCCAGCGGATTTTGCCGTTGAACAGGGTTTTGTCAGGATCGAGCGAGAGCCATACGAAGGAGGCTTTTCCCACTACATGGTCTTCGGGGACAAACCCCCAGAAGCGCGAATCCATTGAGTTGTGACGGTTGTCGCCCATCATCCAGTAATAATTCATTTTAAAAGTATAGCTGTCGGCTTCTTTTCCGTTGATGTAAATCCTGCCGTCGCGTACCTGGAGATCATTGCCTTCGAAGACCCCTATGACCCGTTTATAGAACATAATATTCGTCGGATTGATTTTGATGGTTACACCCGCTTTGGGGACCCATACCGGTCCGAAATTGTCGACGTTCCAGCGGCAGGTGGAGTCGAAGGGGAAGATGTTCGGATCCCAGGCGCCTTTTGGCATGATCTCCGGTTCAATGGATTTTACATTACTGAAAAGTTTAATGCCTTCCAGTGAGGCATCTGAGAGCGTGAGTTCATAAGTCCCGTTGTTATCGGTTGCTATATTCTCGGTAATATCAAGCCGCTCAAGATTTCTCGAATTAATCGGGTTGCCATCGGTATGAACCAGGTATTTGAACTGCCGTTTTCCCGGGTTCTGCTCTTCTTTGCCGTTGATCAGAACCTTGCGGTCGACAATCTGTATGGTATCGCCGGCTATGCCAATGCAGCGTTTGATGAAGTTTTCGCGCTTGTCGACCGGCCGGGCAATAATGTCGCCGAAATTCTGGCTGTTGTTCCATACGAAGTCCCGGCCATACTGCCTTACCAGCTGGTAATAACTGGCATTGCTCTGAAGCCTGGTCGAGAGGGTATCGCCGTCGGGATAATTGAATACAACTACATCCATGTTCTTTATAGATACATAGCCCGGAAACCTGTAATAGGGCAATTTGATCCATTCGAGATACGATTTGGCCGATTCTGTCATCGGAAGCGTATGGTGCACGAAAGGGAATGAAAGCGGGGTGTTGGGAGCTTTCGGACCATAGCTCAGTTTGCTTACAAACAGGTAATCTCCTACAAGCAGCGTTTTCTCCATCGAAGAGGTGGGGATGGTATAGGCCTCAAAAAAGAAGATGCGGATGATGCTCGCGGCGATCACGGCAAAAATTATTGCATCGACCCATTCCCTCACTATGGTTTTTTTAACCGGACTGAGGCTTGAAGGATCGTGATACTGCTCTGAAGGTGACCAGGCGAGGTAAGGCAGGTAGACAAACGGAAAAAGTACGCCCAGCGCCTGTTCCAGAAGTCCGTATTTTTTGAAACACTTCAGGATCTCAACGATCATCAGCAAAATCACAAATACGTTGATGAAGGGGATGATCAGAAAGATATACCACCACCAGGGCTTTTTGATTATCTTAAGCCAGATCCAGAGGTTGTAAAAAGGAATAAGGATTTTCCAGCCTGCTTCCCCGGCTTTGACGAATATTCCCCAGAGTCCGGCAACGAAAGCGGCGGAAAACAATATAGATAAGATCAGGTAGATGTTCATGATGAAGGATATAGTTTACAATAACGTGATTTTTGTTGATTTCTTGCTCTCGGGCAGCGTATTGTTAAGAATTCAAAAGGTCTTTCATTTCAAAAAAACCTTGCTTTCCTTTGAGCCATTCCGCGGCAATCAGGGCACCGAGTGCAAAGCCCTTACGGTTTTTGGCTGTATGCGTGATGACGATTGCATCCATTTCCGATTCGTAACGGATGATATGTGTGCCGGGGATATCCTCAGAGCGGTACGACTTGATCCCGACTTCGTCTGGATTTTCCTGGAGTTCCTTAACCCATTTTTCTTTTCGTTCGTTATAGCGGATGATATCGTTGGCGAGTACTATCGCGGTCCCGCTGGGCGAATCCAGCTTATGAACATGGTGGGTCTCCTCGATGGATATCTCGTAATTGCCCCAGGGAGCCATCAGCGAAGCGAGAAAACGGTTCAGCTCGAAAAAGAGGTTCACACCGATGCTGAAATTGGGTGAGAAAAAAAGGCATTTGTTCGTGCTGATGCAGGTCTGCCTGATCTTCTCAATATCTTCTATCCAGCCCGTGGTGCCTACTACTACCGGGATTCCGGCATCGAAACAATGCATGATGTTTTCAACGGCTGTCTCGGGAGTAGAGAATTCAATAGCAGCCTCGGCCTCAGCGAGCAGATGGCCTTTGTCCTGCCATTCCTCGTCACCGTTGATGACCAGCACGATCTCATGGCCTCTCTTTTCAGCAAGTTTATGTATCTCCTGGCCCATTTTTCCATATCCCAGCAAAGCGATCTTCATAGTCTTAATTTAAAAGTGCAACGATAGTTTTATTCCCCCGCCTATCTCCCTGGATGCCACAGGGACCTGTATCGAAGGCCCGATTTTCATGCTCAGGGTCCTGTTGATATTGAAACTGTAAAGATGAGCATCAACGGTGGCATCGAGGATATTCAACGCATACCAAAGCACGCTTACCAGCACACTGATCTCGAGGTTGCGGCGGTAAAATTCCCTTGCCGATGCCAGTTCAGTGGCGCTATACCTGTTCGCCAGGTAGGCATAGTTCCCGTTTTTAGCACCGTTAACATTTTCAATATATGCGCATCGGTAATCGAGGTAGTAATTGGTATTGAATACTATCAGATAGGCCATCACTCCGAAGCCCGCATAGATGATAGGTACTTTCCATACTTTGTGATTGTAGATCTGGCCGAGGCCGGGAAGGCATAGCGACATAATGGATGCTTTGGTGGCAGAATGTTCCTTCTCGAGGGTTGAATCGGGTTTATCTCTGGGGATGCTGTCGGTTTGTGCCCGGACCGTTTTAAACGGTAAAAAGGCAAGCCACGATAAGGTAACGGCCAGCATCAGGAATCTCATTCAGGGTTCATTTTGGATAATAAAATGTCAAACTCTTCCTCTGAATTAAAGTGGATAAGGATACTGCCTTTGCCTTTACGTTGCAGATGTATCTCGACTTCCGACTGCAGCTTGCCGCTGATTGTGTCTTTGGCTTTCTGATAATGATAAGGGAGCAGTTTGGGTCCCGGGCGTACGCTGGGTTTGGCTGGCCTGAGGTGGTCCCTTACCAGGTCTTCCACCTGGCGTACCGATAGTTTCCGTTCAAGGATCTTCTGAAGAAGCTGTAATTGCTGTTTCTCGTCTTCGATGGTGACGAGGGCCCTGGCATGGCCCATGCTGATGATGCCATCCCTTACAGCCACCTGAATCTCAACGGGTAACTTGAGCAGGCGGATATAGTTGGAGACGGTGGAACGGTCTTTACCCACTTTCTGACCCAGGTCTTCCTGCCGTATACGGCATTCTTCAATAAGCCTCTGGAAACTCAAGGCAACCTCGAGGGGGTTCAGGTCCATCCTCTGGATGTTCTCAACGATGGCCATCTCGAGCATCTGCTCGTCGTTGGCGAGCCTTATAAATGCAGGGATCTCAGTGAGACCTGCAATCCTGGCGGCACGGTATCTTCTTTCTCCTGTGATCAGCTGATACCGGTCGGGGCCTGTCTTCCGCACCGTGACCGGCTGTATAATACCCTGTTCCTGGATTGAGACAGCCAGCTCTGAAAGTTCTTTTTCCTCAAACTGCGACCTGGGCTGGAACGGGTTGGCCTCGATCTGGTCGAGTCCGATAGCCATAATCATATGATTTGAGTGTATGGCCGGCAGCTCGTCGCCCGCGAGTTCTGAAATGCCGCCCTCGAGCAAAGCGCTCAGACCTCTTCCCAATGCTTTCTTTTTCCCTTGCATCTTACTGGCTTAAAACCTGTTCTGTCGTACTGTTAACGGGCTTTTTGTTGTTCTGCAAAATCTCGCGGGCCAGGTTCAGGTAGTTGATGGCGCCGGTACTGTTGATGTCGTGCATCATGATCGTCTGACCGAAACTCGGCGCTTCACCCAGCTTGGTGTTCCTGTTGATAATTGTCTGGAACACCATCTGCTGGAAATGAGTCTGCACTTCTTCAACGACCTGTTTCGACAGATTCAGGCGGTTATCGTACATGGTAAGCAGAATACCTTCAATATCCAGGGCCGGGTTGAGGCGGGCCTGTACAATCTTAATCGTATTGAGAAGCTTTCCCAGACCCTCCAGAGCGAAATATTCACACTGAACCGGGATGATCACCGAATCGGCTGCCGTAAGGGCGTTTACCGTGATCAGGCCAAGCGATGGAGAACAGTCAATAATGATGTAGTCATAAGCCGTCCGCAGCTTTTCAATCACCCCCTTCATCACCTTCTCGCGGTTAGGCATCTGTATCATCTCAATCTCGGCTCCCACCAGATCGATATGCGAAGGAAGCAGGTCGAGAAATGGAGTAGTACATTTCAGAATAATCGATATGGGATCAATATGGTCTATGATACATTCGTAAATGCTGTTTTCTATACTGCGAGGATCGAAACCAACACCCGAAGTGGCATTCGACTGGGGATCAGCATCGATTAGAAGCGTTCTGTTCTCCAGCACGGCAAGCCCCGCGGCAAGATTGATTGCCGTAGTGGTTTTGCCCACGCCTCCCTTCTGATTTGCAATAGCAATGACTTTCCCCATAATGGTTTTATTCAGTCGGCAAATTTAACGTTTAATGCCTTGTGCTAAGGCGATGTTAATAAGTTTTAAGACTCCGTGCCTGGCTGTGGTTCAAGGCGCTCAGGGACCTTGCCGGTCTGGATAAACTCTACCGCGTCCTCAAACCCGTTGCGAAATTTTTCAAAGTCCTCCCTGTACAGAAAAAGTTTGTGCTTTTCGTAAAAAAACTTCCCCTCCTCATCAAGCTTGCGTTTGCTTTCTGTAATAGTAAGATAAGCCTCGCCCTCGGCAGTGTTCTTCACATCGAAAAAATAAGTTCGCTTTCCTGCCCTGATTGCCCTCGAGAAGATCTCCTCTCTCTCTTTCCCTTTATTTTCAGTATCTTCCATTGTAAACTGTTGTTTTATTAGGTTTTCACGATATTGAGTAAACGCAAAAATAAAAATAATATTTGAAAACTATGGGGTTCTTTCTATAGCTTTGTAAACGATTCTGAAACAAGACAGAGAATTCAAACAAAATGCTGGGACGACGACATTACAGGGTAAAAGCTCTACAGGCTTTATATTCTTTTTTTCAGGGAGGTGAGACGCGCATCGAAATTGCCGGAAAAAACCTGCTGAAAAGCATAGAGATGGTATACCAGCTGCTATGCCTGCAGTACTCATTTCTATTCGAACTGATGCATTTCTATGAGTACAGGATGGAGGAGTCAAAGACAAAATTTTATCCTACTGCGGATGAGCTTAATCCCAGTCATAAACTTTTAAACAACCGCTTGCTTAAAATATTGCTTGCCAACCTTCCCCTGCAGAAGCAAATCGAACGCTGGGGTATCTCCTGGACCGAAGAGCAGGAACTGGTAAGAAAGACATACATGAAACTGAAAGGCTCGAAAGAACTTCAGGTATATCTGAATTCCGGTGAGGACTCATTTGAAGAGGACCGTAATTTCCTGATAAAATTTTTCAGAAAAAATGTGGCCAATAATGCTGATCTGAATTCTTTCTGCGAAGAAAAAAGCATCCACTGGCTCGATGACTTTGATGTGGCATCAGGCTATGCCATTAAATCGCTGATGCTGTTGCCTGAGAATTTTTCGGAAAAAGAGGATATTTCTTCTCTTTTCACCAAAGACAGTGAAGATGACGAAGCCGAAAGCATCAGGTTTATTACTGAGTTGTTCCGAAACACTGTTCTTCACAGTGAAGAATACGGGCAATTGATCAGCTCAAGGTCAAAAAACTGGGAGCTGGACAGGATTGCCCTTACCGATGTGATCATACTGAAGATGGCGCTTACCGAAATGCTTCATTTTCCGCAGATACCAGTCAAGGTGACCATTAATGAATACATCGAGATCTCAAAGCATTTCAGTACACAGAAGTCAAAACAGTTCATCAACGGTATCCTTGACAAACTGCTGACCGATCTGAAAGAACAGGACCTGATAAAAAAGTCGGGCCGTGGACTTATACAATAGTTTCTTTGGCTGAATAAAATATTTTATCCTGTTTTCCGTTTTAAAGCAAATCAAATCATCAACGTGCACCGTCTTATACGCCTATTGTTTGTTTCCGCTCTTTTATTTGCAGTTGCACCAACCGCGTTATTTGCTCAAAGCGGGAACTCGGGTACCTATGAATTTCTCAACCTCACCAATTCGGCAAGAGTGGCTTCCATCGGGGGGAATTTTCTGCCTGTACGTGATAACGATATTACTGTAGCTCTGGCCAATCCTTCGGTAATTACTGCCGAGATGAACAATAGTCTGGCTTTCAGTTTCGTCAATTACATGGCTGCTAACTATGGCTATGTAATGTTTGCCCATTCCTTTAATCAAGCCGGTAATTTCGCGGCTGCACTGCAGTTTGTTTCCTATGGCAGTTTTACCCGGGCCGATGCCAGCGGTACTATAACCGGTACTTTCTCGGCCTCTGAATATGCCCTGAACATTGGGTGGGGCCGACCTCTGAGCCGGAACTTCAACATAGGAGCCAATGCGAAAATCATCTACTCTTCACTCGACACATACCGTTCGTTAGGCATCGCCGTGGATGTGGCCGGCACTTACACCTCCACCGACGAGGTATTCAATGCTTCGCTTATCTTCAGGAACATCGGCTATCAGATCATTCCCTATACAGCCGGCAATCATGAACCTCTGCCGTTTCAGATCCAGATCGGCCTGAGCGAGAAATTCAAGCATATTCCTCTTCGCTTCTATCAGCTGCTTACCGACCTTCAGAAATGGGACCTGACCTATTCCGATCCGAATAATCCGGCCACCCAGGCCGACCCTATCACCGGTCAGGTACAGACCAAATCGGGCATCAGCAAGTTCGCCGATAATGCCATGCGGCATATAGTGCTTGGCGCCGAGATCACTATCGCGAAGATTTTTGCCATACGCCTGGGCTACAACTACCGCGACAGGCAGGAGATGAAGCTATACGGGAAAGCAGGGCTCGCGGGTTTTTCCCTGGGTTTCGGACTGAGGATAAAAATGTTCAACATAAGCTATACCCGCGCCAGCTTGCAGGCTGGCGGTCATAACCCAAACTATTTCACACTGGGGGTTAATCTTTCGGAATTCACCAGGAAGAAATAAGGAATCGTATCTTTGGGGTTCTTATTTTCAGGAGATGTTTCTTCATAAACTTTCACTCACCGATTTCAAGAACTACGGGCAGGCCGATCTGGTCTTTTCCGACAAGATCAATTGCTTCACGGGAAATAACGGGGTAGGCAAGACCAATCTCCTCGATGCCATCCATTATCTCTCGTTCTGTAAAAGTTTTTTTAATCCCGCCGATACTCAGAACATACGGCATAGCCAGGATTTTTTTGTTATTAATGGCAGCTTCAGACGCAAGGACGACAGCTCTGAACTGGTGCAGTGCATTCAGAAAAGGAACCAGCGCAAACGTTTCCTTCTGAATAAAAAAGAATATGAGCGCCTTGCCGACCATATCGGGAATTTTCCGCTGGTGATGATCTCGCCATACGACAGAGACCTGATCAATGAAGGCTCGGAGGTAAGACGCCGGTATATCGACAGCGTGATCTCACAGTTCGACAAATTATATCTCGATGACCTTATTCAGTATAACAAGGTTCTGATTCAAAGAAATGCCCTTCTGAAACTCTTTGCCGAACGGAATTTTTTCGATGCCTCCCAGCTTGAGATCTGGGATGTGCAGATGATCAGGCTGGGCCGGCTGCTGTTTGAAAAGCGCAGTCAGTTCCTCGAATCGTTCATCCCGATTTTTCAGCATTACTATACATACCTCAGCGGAGGTATCGAAAAGGTAAACATAGAATATGATTCCCAGCTTTGTAAAGGAGACATGGAGGCTCTGATCAGGGAATGTCTGCCCCGCGACAGGTCGGCGCAGTTCTCTACGGTAGGGATCCATAAGGATGATATGGAGTTCAGCCTGGGAGGTTTCCAGGTGAAGAAATTCGGTTCCCAGGGCCAGCAGAAGTCGTTCGTGGTTGCCATAAAACTTGCTCAATTCGATTATACCCGGAATATCAAAGGGTATAAGCCGATTTTACTGCTCGATGATGTGTTTGATAAACTCGACGATGAGAGAGTGCAGCAGCTTATAAGCCTGGTAAGCAATCATAATTTCGGACAGGTATTTATCACCGACACCAGCGAAGACAGAATACGGCGAATTTTCGATGCCATGGATATAGATCACCGATTTTTTAGTCTTCCTTTAAAAGAAACTGTATGAGGTCCAACGACCGCCCTCTGCGGGATGTAGTGCAGGAGCTGCTTAAGAAATACAAGCTCGAAGATCATATCGGGGAAACCCGGATCATCGAAAACTGGGGAAAGACCGTGGGCCCAATGATTGCGGCTCATACAGGGAATCTTTCTGTAAAGAATCAGGTGTTGTATGTAACGGTCGATTCATCGGCGCTGCGACAGGAGTTGCTTTACAGAAAGGAATCTTTGCTTACGCTGCTGAATAAAGCCGCCGAAAGGGAACTTATCAAAGAAATAGTGTTCAGGTAAACAGAGCCGTGACTATTTTATCCCGCACTTCAGAATTTTTTCCTCTTCAAGCCAGCCCTCAAGCACATCCCCGATCTTAACGGGCCCCACGCCGGCCGGTGTTCCTGTATAAATAAGGTCGCCTGTGCGCAAAGTCATAAAACGGGAAACATACGAGATAATATCTTCAAAGGAGTATATCATCAGCGAAGAATTTCCTTTCTGAACCGTGCTGCCGTTCAGGTTGAGGTGAAAACTGATGTTTCTTGTATCGCTGAACCTGCTCAGGGGAAAAAACCGGCTGATCGGGGCCGACTGGTCAAAGCCTTTGGCCGCGGCCCAGGGGAGTGACTTCTTTTTAGCATTTTCCTGCAGGTCCCTGGCGGTCATATCAAGACCCAGACCGATTTCGTCGCAGTATGTCATGGCGAACTGCTTCTGGATATGCTTCCCTACCTTGTTGATCTTAAGCACCAGCTCAAGCTCGTACTGTATATCGGTTGAAAAGGAAGGGTAATAAAAGGGACGGTTCCTGATGAGAAGGGCCGTGTCGGGTTTCAGGAAAAAAACAGGCTCTCCCGGAACCGCGTTGTTGAGTTCCCTTATATGATCAACATAATTGCGTCCGATGCAGATGATTTTCATAAGATCTTCAGAATAGCTGTGTCTTAACCGATTCTTTATTAAACCCGCGAAGCTTTATGGCGGTTACCACTTTTTTGGTCGACAGCGGGAATTCGCTTTTCATGATCCAGTCGTAATACGAAGGTTCGTCTCTGAACACATCGCTCACGGCTTTGCCTTTATGCTTGCCAAAATTGAACACTTCAGCATTCTTATCATTATAGATCACATGGCCTATCAGGTCAGCAGCGCGGTTGCTGAAGCTGAAATCGCTTAAGGCCTTGATGTCGTTTACCACCGGCTTCGTAATCACCCCTTTCTTATCCTTGAACTCGGTCTCGCTGTAACGGTCGAGCTGGGCTTTCAGAATCTCGTAAGTGGCCACGGTGTCGGCTTCGGCGCTATGCGCCATCTCAAGGTCCTTCTTGCAGTAAAACTTATACGCCGCGCTCAGGGTCCTGGGTTCCATCTTATGGAAGATGTTCTGGATGTCGACAAACCTGCGTCCTTTCAGCTCCAGATCAAGTCCGGCTCTCAGAAACTCTTCCACGATGAGTGGGATGTCGAAATGATTTGAGTTATAACCGGCAATGTCGCTGCCTTCCATAAACTCTATCAGTTCGTGGGCAACCTGGGCAAATCTGGGGCAATCCTTTACATCTTCATCCCTGATGCCGTGAATTTCTGAAGACTCGGCGGGAATTGGAATCCCCGGGTTGATGCGCATGGTCTTGATTTTTTTCGAGCCGTCGGGGTTAACTCTCAGAAGGCATAATTCCACGATACGGTCCGTGGCAACTTTGATCCCTGTGGTTTCCAGGTCGAGGAACACAATAGGGCGGTTCAGGTTTAATTCCATAATCAGATGGTCTGTGTGTTATCAAATTGTTCAAGGTAGTGTGCAAGCCTGTTTAGAAACTGTCCGCCCAGACCACCGTCGATAACCCTGTGGTCAAAGGTTACAGAGCCGATCATCATGGGCCTGATGGCAATCATGTCGCCTTCGGCCGTTTCAATCACGACCGCACGTTTTTTAATGGCGCCTACAGCAATGATGGCTGTTTGGGGTTGGTTAATGATGGGCGTTCCCATGAGTGTTCCAAACGATCCCAGGTTGGTGAGCGATATAGTGCCCCCTGATATCTCATCAGGTACAAGTTTATTGACTCTGGCCCTGGCGGCAAGGTCGTTTACCGATTTTGCAATACCCAGAAGGTTCATATTCCCGGCGTTTCTGACCACCGGCACAATCAGATTCCCGCTGGGAAGCGCTACGGCCATACCAACGTTCACTTTTGAATGAACAAGGATCTTCACGCCGTCGACCGAAACATTTACCATGGGAAAATCTCTAACCGCTTTGGCCATGGCTTCAATGAAAATGGGGGTAAAGGTGAGCTTTTCCCCGTATTTTTTCTGGAAACTGTCTTTGTTCTTCTCCCTCCATCCAACGATCCGGCTCATATCGATCTCGATGAAGGAAGTTACATGAGGAGAGGTCTGTACCGACCGTACCATATGGCCTGCAATAAGCTGACGAACCCTGTCCATCTCCACGATCCGGTCTTCGCCAGGCGTAAATACAGGGATCACCGGAACGGGTTTTGCCGGCGCTGCCGAAGGTATTGCCTGGGGAGCTTCCCCGCGGTTTCTCCGGGCCAGATATTCGAGCAGATCCTGTTTCGTAAGCCGGTCTTCTGAACCGCTTGCAGAAACCGAATCAAGTTCTTTTACCGAGATGCCTTCCTGCCTGGCAATACTTCTAACCAGGGGTGAATAATACCGCGATCCGGCTGGGGCTTCTTCGCTATGTACTGCGCCTTGAGCCTCCACCGGCTTGTGGGCTATCACTTCCGGCTTAAGCGCTTCCGCGGCCGCTTTAAGCGTTTTTACTTCCGGCTTAAGCTCTTCCGCGGCCACTGCTAAAACAGGCATGGCTTTTGCAGTCAGTGTGGCCGACGTTTCAAGTGCCGTCACTATAACAGCAAATGCCTTGCCCACCGCAACCACATCGCCTTCATTAAATATCTTTTTAGCAAGTTTGCCGCCTGCCGTTGAAACGATCTCCGAATCAACTTTATCTGTCGCAATTTCAACCAGGGCTTCTTCGGCTTCCACCTGGTCCCCTTCGTTCTTAAGCCATCTGGTGATAGTGACCTCGATCACACTCTCACCTAACCTTGGAACAACAACTTCCACATCCGCCATATGATTTATTTATTGTTATGCAAAGCTACGGAATAATATTATTATTTAAAATCATTCAAAATAAAAAATCAGGTCCGGCCCAGGTTTCTGAATCCTTTAACGACCACATTGATATCGTTGGTAAGGTGATAGTCGCGTGCATACAGAATATTAAGCCTGTTTTTGTCTTCTTCGGTGATTTCCTTTGATTTGAGGGCATCCATGGGGTTAAGCACGCCTTTTTTTATCAGTGGAACATGCTGTACATGGCTTCCGCTCACGGGGGTATAGCCAACCCATGACTTCCGTGCAAACAGCACAAGAGCTATATTTCTGGCAAGGCCGATAGGTTTTTTAACGATGAATATGAACAAGGGGTAAAGTAATACAATGAAAAACCCGGCAGCCAGGTCGAATACCCGTTTGCTCCTGAGGTTCGATTTTTTCGTGATGGCGTTGATGTCGACAACATACAGGTCGCCCGAAGTATTTATTGAATTGCTTCCGATGATGGAAAGGCTTTCGGGAGGCGCTATTTTATAATCGACCTGGGCATCTTTCAGATCCGACATTTTATCGATAATCACTTGTGCGGGAACATCTTTGGCACAGAAAATCACTTCATCTATTTTATGTATGATGATGATATCCTTGATCTGATCAAGATCGCCTATAAACCCGTTCAGACTGCCTTTATGCTGACGGTATGACACCAGTCCCACGAAGGCCGGGTTCATGCCGGCTTTCTGCAGCAGGTCTGCTACCCGTTCAGATTCTTCTTTTTCTCCTATAATTACGAATTTTTTGTTTTTGCTGGTGCTCAGCTGGTAGCCATTGATTTTTAAATAACTCAGCAGAACTCTCACCGAAAGCATGACCAGTAAACCCCAGATTGCGCCGAAGAGGATAAGGGCTCTTGAGAACCGATAGTTTTCACTCAGAAGGCTGTATAACAGCAGCACCAGGAGAGTACCCGCGAGCATACCCTGAACCACTTTTCTCAGCGTTATCGGGCGGTCATATCCGCCGCTTACATACACGCTGATAAGCCAGATAGCGATATATACGGGCACGGCGATCTGCAGGAATTCGGGCGGGTAGTGGCCGCCCTGCGGGAAGATAAAGTTCTTCTCCCAGGAGGAAGTCATAAATAGCATTCCGGCAAAGATCATCAGCGCATCGATAAGAGGGAGGAAAACGCGGCTGGCAAAACGCGTGAGGATAGAAAAAAAGGCGCGCAGGTAGATTGCCGAGTGGATCATGATCGAAAAGGACCGGGCATTTTCTTTTGAAAAATGTTTCCGGGCAAAGATGATCATGGCGTTATAAAACATGAACACGTAGTTGAGACTGCCTTTTTTGGTGCTTTCGCCTTTGTAGTGAATGATACGGGTTCCGGGATAATAATAGTTTTTATATCCTGCCTTGCTTATCCTGTAACTCAGGTCGATGTCTTCGCCATACATAAAAAATGATTCGTCGAGCAGGCCGATTTCATCCAGGACTTTTTTCCGCAGCAGCATAAAAGCACCGGCTAAAACATCGATCTCGTGAACTTTATCTTTGTCGAGGTACCCCAGATGATACTGGCTGAATATTCTTGATCTTGGAAACAGGGATGACAATCCGAAGATCTTATAAAATGAGACCAGGGGAGTAGGCAGGGCTCGTTTGGATTCGGGAAGGAATTTGCCTTTTCCGTCGATCATTTTAACGCCAAGGCCACCGGCATCGGCATGTTCATCCATAAACGAAACCACCTTTCTGAGAGTATCATCTTCAACCAGGGTGTCGGGGTTCAGCAGCAGGATATATTCTCCCCGGGCAATTTTCATTGCCTGGTTGTTGGCCGTTGAAAAACCCAGGTTCTCCTTGTTCTCGATCAGTATCACTTCCGGGAATTTGTCCCTCACCATCTTCACCGAGCCATCAACGGAACTGTTGTCAACCACAAAAACTTCGGCATCAAGGTCCTTGCAGGCATTCTGCACTGAATGCAGACATTGCTCGAGGAAGTACCTTACATTATAATTGACGATGACAACCGATAATTTCATATTCGCAGCAGGCTGTAAATTTAATGCTTATTCAGATAGCCCCGGCATTGATCATTTTTACTATCCTTTCAATAGGTTCGTCGCTCCCTTTCGGGTCGTACAGGGTTTTCAGGTCATAGCCGAAAAGCCGGGCCAGAGTTTGCCAGAAAAACGCGTTGAATCCTCCCTTGAGCTCTTTCACGATGGCAAAGGTAGATGAGCCGGTTTCCCGGTAAATGAGTTTGATCAGTATTTTTCCCTGGGAATAAGTCATGTCGCGGAGTTGGTTGCCGAACTGGGCATCCAGTTCTTTTTCTGATTTCCGGAGGAAGGCTTTTCTTCGCTTCTCATTGGTCATGGTGTCGAGCACTGACTTGATCTGTTTCAGTTTTATTCCGGCCAGCCTGGCGTAGGGATACACGATACGGATGTTGTATGTGAGCCGGTCGAAACGTGCGGCTTCATTATGGTAGTCGTACCTTCCGGGAGGCAAAATAACTACTCCGTTCAGGTCTATGGCGGGCAGGGTGTCTCCAAGAACGATCTTTACCGGTAAAGCAATCCGGGTTGTATCCTGAGAAAAAAGGGACAGACCCAGGGAACAAAGAAGTATAGAAGAGAGTAAAAAAATCCTCATCAGAATAGCCCGTGCTTACACCCTTAAAATAACGATGAGAAGAGCCGTTTAGTATCAGGCGACTTTGAGCCTCGATAAACTTGTTTTATTGAATTTATCTTCAACAAAAGCACGATTCACTTTCAGGCTTTTTACATTGGCTTTGGAAGGAAGCTCAAACATGGCATCATTCATGATCCCTTCGAGGATCGCTCTGAGCCCTCTGGCGCCGAGTTTGAACTCAACGGATTTGTCGACTATGAAATCGAGCGCTTCTTCATCGAAGCTGAGTTTTATGTTGTCAATTTCGAAAAGCCTTGTAAACTGCTTCACAAGCGAATTTTTCGGTTCCGTGAGAATCCGTTTGAGGGTGGCGCTGTCGAGGGCATGCATGAAAGTGACGATAGGCATCCTGCCAACCAGTTCGGGTATAAGTCCGTAGGCTTTAAGGTCGACAGGCGAAATATACTGAAGGATATTATCTTTATCGATTTCTTCTCTTTTCCGGTCTACCTTATATCCTATACGGTTGGTCTGTAAACGGTTCGCAATCTTTTTGTCGATGCCGTTAAAAGCCCCGCCGGTGATGAACAGAATATTCTGGGTGTTGATCTGGAGCATGCGCTGTTCAGGGTGTTTACGCCCTCCCTGGGGCGGCACGTTCACCACCGAGCCTTCCAGCATTTTCAGAAGGGCCTGCTGAACGCCTTCCCCCGAAACATCTCTGGTGATAGAAGGATTATCGCTTTTACGTGCAATCTTATCGATCTCATCAATAAAGACGATGCCTCTTTCGGCCGCTTCAATATTATAGTCTGCTACCTGCAGCAGCCTGGCCAGTATACTTTCCACATCTTCACCCACGTAACCGGCTTCGGTGAGGGCCGTGGCATCAGCAATACAGAATGGCACATTGAGCATTTTTGCAATACTTCGGGCCAGAAGGGTTTTTCCGGTGCCGGTTTCACCGACAATAATGATATTTGATTTTTCTATCTCTACATCATCATCCTTGGCTTCTTTCGCGTGACGGATCCGTTTGTAGTGATTGTAAACGGCAACCGAGATCACACGTTTGGCTTCTTCCTGCCCAATCACGTACTGATCGAGATAACGCTTGATCTCATGGGGCTTAAGCAGAGTGTATTCCTGGAAGTTTTTTGATGACTTCGATGCGGTTTGCTCGATTAGAATAGTCTGGGCCTGCTGAATACAATTCTCACAGATATGCCCTTCAAGCCCGGCGATCAGTATCTTGACCTCGCGTTTCGGTCTTCCGCAGAAAGTACAATGTTCTTCAGACTTTGCCATTATTGTACTTCTTTCTTTGACTTCACCAGAACCTCGTCGATCATGCCATACTCTTTGGCTTCCATGGCCGTCATCCAGTAATCCCTGTCGGCATCTTTGAGTATCTTCTTGTATGGCTTGCCTGAATGGAGCATGATGATCTCGTAAAGTTCTTTTTTTAGCTTCTGGATCTCCCGGGTGGTGATCTCAATATCCGATGCCTGCCCTTCGGCGCTTCCCATCGGCTGATGGATCAGGATGCGTGAATGTTTCAGGGCCGTACGTTTCCCTTTTTCGCCTGCACACAGAAGTATAGCTCCCATGGATGCAGCCATTCCGGTACAGATAGTTGCGACATTAGGGTTGATGTACTGCATGGTGTCGTAGATGCCTAGGCCCGCATAGACCGATCCGCCGGGAGTATTCAGGTAAATCTGAATATCCTTATGTGAATCTACCGATTCGAGGAACAATAGCTGAGCCTGAATAATATTGGCTACATAATCGTCGATGGGAACTCCCAGAAAAATGATCCTGTCCATCATCAGACGGCTGAACACATCCATCGTGGCGATGTTGAGCTGCCTTTCTTCAATGATAGTGGGGGAGATATAGTTCGCAGAAATACTTTTATATTTCTCGAGGCTCAGACCGCTGATGCCCCTGTGCCGGATAGCGTATTTTGAAAATTCGTCCATGACTGATTTACTGATTTACTGATTGATTTCACCATTTAATTTTCACCATTTCACCATTTCACCATTTAATGTTCGTGGTCGTGGTGTTCATGTGTTTTCGAGGCGATGGCTACAAATTCGTCGTATGAAATTTCCTTTTTCACCACATTCAGCATGGTTTTGAAAAGGTCCATCATTCTGGCATTGTATAACTGGTCGTTGATTCTTTGTACTTGTTCCTTGTTTTGCATAAAGGCGTCGACGATAGAGTCGTATTTCTTCTCCATTTCGGGATCAGCAAATTCCATGCCAACCCTGCGCAGCATGACATTTTTCATGTAATCCCTTATTTCTTCATCCGTTACTTTGATGTTGTTTTCTTTGATGATATGGCTTTCGATAAGCTGCCATTTCATTGACTCCCTGAACGCATCATAATCTGTTTCTATCTGTTCGGCGGTGAACTTACCCTCATTGTATTCAAGCAGCCAGCGTTTCAGGAAAGTGTCGGGAAGGTCAAAACTGGTATTTTTAACCAGGGTATCTATCGCTTTGTTGAAAAATATTTTATCGCTCTCCTGCTTAAAACTATTTGAAGCATCTGTTCTGATCCTTTCCCTGAACTGCTCCCCGGTTTGAATGGTTTCGCCGGGATAA
This sequence comes from uncultured Bacteroidales bacterium, assembly GCA_903916595.1. Classification (GTDB taxonomy): domain Bacteria; phylum Bacteroidota; class Bacteroidia; order Bacteroidales; family FEN-979; genus CAIRDP01. The sequence continues at coordinate 38,209 of CAIWXI010000156.1, forward strand.
ACCATATTAAAAAATTCGATGGTCATTTCGGCAGGTGTGACCACAGTTTCAATGGTTGTACCGAAACGGTTTCGCGATTCATCAACGTACTTGTCGATCATACTGTCATCTACCACGATCTCCAGATCTTCCACTTCAGTCTCGGGGCCAAGGGGAACCTTGAATACAGGGGCAAAACCGATATCGAAAAAGAATTCAAAACTGGTATGGGTTTCAAAGTCGATGGCAGAATTTTTTTCCTGGTTAGGGATGGGGTTTCCCAGCAGGTTCAGCTCTTGTTCCCTCACGTAATTTGTGAGTGAATCGGAGATCAGTTTGTTCACTTCCTCTGCCAATACTGCTTTCCCATACATTTTACGAACCAGACCCGATGGCACATGCCCCGGACGGAAACCCGGTATGTTTGCTTTTTTCTGGTAATCTTTAATCACTTTGTTAACCTGTTCGGTATAGTCTTCAGGTTTGACCTCTATCCTGATGGTCGCGGTTAGTTCAGCGGTGTTCTCTCTTGATACATTCATGAATCTCTGTTCTGTTTTTGTTTCTGTTTTAAGCCTTACAATAAATCATTTCAGGCCGGTTGTCTGGTGCGGATGAAGGGACTCGAACCCCCACGCCGTAAGGCACAAGATCCTAAGTCTTGCGCGGCTACCAATTACGCCACATCCGCATATAATGGTATTAATTTAGGCCTGCAAAGGTACTAATTTTTTCCTTTTCAGCGTTTATCATATATGCAAATCCTTTTCCCTGGGCTTTATTCAGAATACAGGGCAACCCTCACCGCCTGTTTCAAGTCATATAACAAGCCATGAGAATATTTAATTATATATTATCTGTACTGTTTCTTGCTTCTTTGCCTGGCCTGGCAAGTGGTCAGTCGATGAACGGCCTGATCATGAGTAATTATGCCGGGGTGAACAGTATTCAGGTCAATCCCGGTGCCATGTTAAGTTCAAAGAACTGGCTCGAAATACAGTTGGTGGGCGTTGGGGTTTTCGTTCAGAACAATATGCTCTATCAGCCAGGCGCCGATTATAAATTTTCCCATTTTTTTCAGGGCGGTTATGAATGGCCCACTCATTCGGAAGGGTTTGGCACTGAGTCGCGTATTTTTTACACGTTTGATAATAAAAAACCTAAGAGCGCCTTTGTGAATGTAAGGGTAAACGGTCCGGGCGCCATGCTGGTCTGGGGTAAGCATGCTTTTGCAGTGACTACCGCTATCAGAAATGTTGTTTCTGCCCATAAAATTCCTTATGAACTGGCCAATTTCATCTACCTTGGTTTGAACTACAGACCCCAGCAAAAGATAAACTATCAGGATAACCGTCCCTTCAGTCTTACACAGATGGCATGGGCTGAGATCGGGTTGTCGTATGCGTATGAAATATACGGCCGGGGCTTTAACCGGCTCGATGCGGGTGTGTCGGTGCGACGGCTGTTTGGCTATGCAGGCTTATATGTGAAAGCTAAAAACATGAATTATACCGTGCTTGACGATTCCACTTTCAGTATAAAAAACATGGATGCTGAAATGGGTATGTCGATGCCGGTCGATTACCAGACCAATCAGGTCTCAGGCGCAACTGCTTTCAGGGGAGGAGGGTTCGGATTTGATTTCGGTGTAACCTATACCCGGCTTGAAAAGCCACATCAGGAGCAGTATTTTACAAAACCCTGTGCCCAGAAGTATGAAGACTATCTTTACCGTGTTGGTGTTTCGCTGATAGATGTTGGAGGAATACGATTCAACAGCAACGCTCAGAAGCTGGCGATCGACAACCGTTCGTCTTACTGGGACCGGGTGAACAGGATTAAATTCAGAAGTATAGACCAGTTTATTGATACCATCAGTTATAAATTCTATGGTGATACAAATTCAGCCAGGGTCTCAGATAAGTTCACCCTCTGGTTGCCATCGGCCCTGAGTGTTCAGTTTGATTATCATCTTACAAAGTATACCTATGTCAATGCAAGCCTTATCTATCCGGTTTCCTTTGCCAATGCCACAGTATACCGGCCTGCCGAGTTGACTCTCACCCCAAGGTACGAATCTCGATGGCTGGAAGTGAGCCTGCCCATCTCGTTATACGACTGGTATCTGCCCAGGGTAGGTCTTGCGGTGAGAGTGTACGGATTTACGATTGGTTGCGATAAACTTGGAGGTTTTTTTGACTTTAATGACTTCACCGGGATCGATATATATTTTTCGATAAAATATTTTCTCGGCAAAGGCTTTTGCCGTCAGGGAAAAACAAGCCCCTGCGGTAATATGGAATACCGGCCGGGTTGATCATTCTGGGTCCCATCTGATCAATGCGGGTTTCATCTGATCATTCGCGGGTTCTCACATCCAGGGCGTCTCTCAGGGAATTCCCCATCAGCATGAATGCCAGTACCAGAAGCATGATAGCAACACCAGGGAGGATTGCGAGGTAGGCATAATCGAGGATAATATAACCGTAATTTTCCTTGATCATCGAACCCCATGAAGGCACCGGGGGTTGTACCCCCAGCCCCAGGAAACTCAGTCCGGCTTCAAGCAGAATAGCCGATGCAAAATTTGCTGCGGATATCACGATCACAGGGGCCATCACATTGGGCAGAATATGTTTTATGATGATCCTCGAGTCGGAAAATCCAAGCGCATGGCCGGCTTCAACAAATTCCTTCTCTCTCAGGCTCATCACCTGCCCCCTCACCATTCGGGCTACATCCACCCACATGGTGAGGCCCACGGCAATAAAAACCTGCCAGAAGCCTTTGCCCAGTGCGAAGCTGATCGCGATGACCAGAAGCAGAGTGGGAATAGACCAAACCACATTGATGAACCACATGATCAGGTTGTCGGCCCATCCTCTGTAATACCCCGCGATGGATCCCAGGGTAACGCCTATCAGCAGTGAAATAAAAACAGAAATAAGGCCTACCGAAAGGCTTACTCTGGCCCCGATGATAAGTTCACTCAGATAATCCCTGCCAAAACGATCGGTACCCAGCCAAAACGTTTTCGATTCAGGCAGCCTCACTTGTTTCAGGGGGATTTTGCTTTCGGCTGAAATCCCGGCTCCCGGTTCCGACCAGGGCTTGAAATACAAGGTGTCGCGACTGATGCTGAAGCTGCTTACAGGTACCGGGGTATACATGCTCTGTTCACCTTTCAGCATCGTCACCAGCCAGTTTGAGCGTGGCGGACTGCCGGGTTTCATGATATAGAGCATGTCAACTTTAAAACCCGGTTTTTTCAGGCCGAGCTCAAGGAATTGCTGGTTGGCATAAGGGCTTTTATCGGGTGTGATGAGGTATCCCAGAATGGCCGCTATACAAACAAGTAAAATAAAAATCAGGGAACCAATCCCAAGCGGTTCACTGCGGAACCTTACCCAGGCAAGCCGGGTGAGAGAAGCTGAAATAAGCGGGGGGCGTTTTTTGAAAAGGTTAATCAAGCCGGACTTTTTGCAAATTTAAATGTTTTTTGTACTTTTGCAGTATTAAATGGTGGTCGTAGCTCAGTTGGTTAGAGCGTCAGATTGTGGATCTGAAGGTCGTGGGTTCAAGCCCCATCTTCCACCCTTCAAAAAAGCCGTCCTTTCCGGGCGGTTTTTTTTTACTTGACTTGAGTGGCGTTTACTGTCTTTTTATTCGCCTTTATCCAGGCATCCCGGTAGTCTTCCCACTTAGTGTTTTTGTAGGCCTCTTCCCCGAAAAAATGCAGAACGGGAGAAAAGTCATCCGCAGTAAGATATCCCGGAACCGTAGTAAGTAACTGATTTTGCTCATTGATGAACACATACGAGGGATACGACATTTTGCCCCTGAGCAACTCAACAGCCAGGCGGTTGTTGCCTCCCCGCCCGGTAGGATTCGAATTAACAAACTTCACAGTGTCGATCACAATGGTGTCTTTGGTTTCGGCATTCAGCTTGACACAATAGAAATGCTTCTGCATATATTTTGCAATTTCCGGGTTCTGAAATGTTTCTTTGTCCATCTTCTTGCACCATCCGCACCAGTCGGTGTATACATCGACAAGCATCTTTTTAGGTTTCACTTTATTGAGTTTATACGCGTCGGCAAAACTGTGCCACTCTACAACGCTCTTAGTTTCCTTGTTTTCCTGGGCAGAAATCATCCCCGGCAGGGAAATAAAGATGATTACCGAAATATACTGTCTGATGAATTTTCTCATAAATACCTGGTTTAATCTCCTGAACGGTCAATTTCGCGTTTCAAATCTTTTTGCCTGAGAGTCTCGCGTTTGTCGTAGGAATGTTTTCCCTTGGCCAGCGCGATGCTTAGCTTGGCCAGGCCTTTTTCATTGATAAATAAATTGGTTGCGATGATGGTGAGCCCTCTTTCCTTAACCTTCACCAGCAGTTTATGAAGTTCACGTTTTGTTAGCAGCAGCTTACGTTCCCGTTTGGGTTCATGGTTGTAGATAGTGCCAAGAGTATATTCTGCAACATGCATATTGACCACAAACAGCTCATTCCCCCTGAAGCTGCAGTAAGCATCGGCAATGGAAGCCTTGCCTTCGCGTATCGATTTGATCTCCGTTCCGGTTAGCATGATCCCGGAAGTGAATTCCTGCAAAAGGAAATATTCGAAAGAGGCCCTTCTGTTTTTTATGCTGATGGTTTTTTCCATGATTCTTGCTGCAAAGGTAAGGAAAACTGCCAATGGCAGATGGGGGATGTCAGATTTTAAGGTAGATGCCGAACAGGACGTTTGCCGGGGCCTGTGGAAAATATCCATTCATTTCGTGATAAGTTCCAGACTGCAGGTAGGGATAGATCCAGGCATTTGATTCGTATTTGGCGCTGAAAATATTGTTGACAGTCAGGTTGAACCCAATCTCTTTCATCCAGCGGGGGTGAATGGCCCAGGAGGCGCCCAGTCCGTTCACAAAATAAGCATTCAGCGATCGGCCGCGGTTCGAGGTGTTGTCGATATATTGCATGCCTATATACCTGGAATTCCAGGAAACACTGAGGTTTTTAGTCGGTTTACAGGTAAGCGTTCCGTTGCATGTGATGTTAGGCGAGAACGACAGCCCGGTCTCACCGAGGTAAGCCGATTGCTGCCCGGTGAAATTCCATGCCGAATCATACTCATCGGTATATTGCGTAAAATCTTTTATTTTGTTCTGGCTGAATGTCGCGGCCAGGTCGAAATGCAGTTGTTTAATTATATCAATACCTGCGGATATCTCTATCCCAAGACGCCAGGAGTGAGGCACGTTCACCATGATGGCTTCACCCACGGTATTGATTTCGCCGGTGAGCACGAGCTGGTTGCGGTAATCCATGAAGAACAGGTTTGCATTGGCCGTGAACCATGAGTATTTCGCCGTGTAGCCGAGTTCGTAATCGTATAGACGTTCAGGCAAGGGCATACGGTTGGTGTCGGCATCCTTATAGTTGTCGCGGCTGGGTTCCCTGTTGGCAATACCGAACGAAAAATACGCCTGGTGGTGGTCGCTGAAGGCGAAAGTAAGGCCGAGCTTAGGATTGAAAAAATTAAAGATATGAAGCTGGTCGAGGGTTCTGAGGTCTTCGATGGTGCCGCTGAGCTTATAGTTTACGTAGCGGTATTGCAGGTCGGCGAACAAACTGAGTTTTTTCCAGAGGGTGTATGTTGCTTTTGCATAGATGTTGAAATCTGTTTTCAGACCGTTGCCATCGTACCAATTCCATTCGTTGGTGCTGGTTGAGGCATAGCGGGCCCAGATGATCTTGCCGAAGGAGTTGCCTGAATACCGGCTCCAGGCGCCACCCACGATCACATTAAGCTGTTCACCGGGTTTGTAATTACTGGAGAATGTAAATCCGCAGTAACCATTACTAAGCATTTTCCGGTTTACCAGGTTTGTAAGCGAAACCGTATCTCCGCCCAGGATCACGTCGGGAAGTCCGTAAGCCGAAAATGCGGCATCCTGTTCATAGCTCTCGTAATAACCCTTACCCCTGGTATAAAACCCGGCCAGGTTCAGGTCCCAGCCCTTCATCAGACGCTGAGAAAAAATTGCCTGAAAATGGGTCTGCGTATAATTATCGGTTTCATTCGGATAATATTCAATCTGGCCGTTCTGGTTGTAATACAGTCCCATCGGGTTAAACCGCCGGTTGGTCTGCAGTGAGTCCTTTGGTACTCCTCCCCAGGCCTGGTAGGTCTTTTCCTTACCCGAAAAAAGGATCAGCCGCAGGGTCGTTTTTGACCCGTAATACCCGCCCGAGAGGTACCAGGAGCTGAGGTTTGACGAGGCCCGGTCGATGTAGCCGTTGGAATGGATATATGAAAAACGCCCGTCAAGGCTGAGGCCGTTATGCAGAAGGCCGGTCCCGAAGGCAAGGGTAGATTTCACTGTTTTGTACGATCCGCCTGAAACATTCAGTTCGCCGTAGGGATCGGGGTTCAGTTTTGTGGTCTGCAGGTTGATGGAAGCCCCGAAAGCCCCGGCCCCGTTGGTGGAAGTCCCCACACCCCGCTGTACCTGGATGTTGTCGGTAGAGGAAGCAATGTCGGGCAGATCCACAAACCATACCCCCTGGGATTCGGGGTCGTTCAGAGGGATTCCGTTCAGCGTCACGTTGATCCTGGTGAGATCGGTCCCGCGTATGCTGATGCCGGTATAACCTATGCCGGTGCCTGCATCGGAAGTGACCACGGTCGAAGGGGTATTCTGGATGAGGTAGGGCAGGTCTTTGCCCAGATTGACCGGTTGGAGCTGTTTGGATGAAATAGTGGTGAATGCAAGGGGGTATTTGTTTTGTGCCCGTGTGGCTGTGACATTTACTTCTTCACCAAGAATGGCTGAAGGTTGCAGGGCAATGCTGATAAGTGTGTCGTGGGCCAGCCTGAGTTCCTGTTTCAAGGTTGCATATCCCATGAACGAGACTCTCAGGATATATGTCCCTGCCTTGACTGAGGCAATGGTGAATGTACCGTTCTGATCGCTGACAGCGTTTTTGCCGGTCTGCCCCAGGATAAGGTTTGCGCCTGAGAGTGTTTTGCCATCCTGCTTGTCGCTGATGACCCCGCTAATCTTCAGCCGGTCGCCCGGTGCTGATGCAGGTTTGATCTGAGCAATGGCTGTGGTGTAAGCAAACAAAACCGCCATGGAAATAGCAAGCAGCCTGAAAACGCTTGTTCGGCCTGTGATTCGCCTCATCATATGGGTACGTTTAATAGTTTTAAACTGATAACCTTTAATAGAGGCAAGCTGTAATGTGATACTCTTGTTCCTACGCCGGCATTATCCGGATCAGGTTCAGAGGGTATGATCTCAGCCCGTATGTTAAGGCACCCCTGGTGGAAAGTTGTGGCAAAGATAAGACAAATGGTGAAATGGTGAAATGGTGAAATGGTGAAATGGTGAAATGGTGAAATGGTGAAATGGTGAAATGGTGAAATGGTGAAATGGTGAAATGAAAAAGTGGGCAGATAATTAAATTTCGCCATTTCACCATTTCACCATTTATTATCTTTGTGCTATGAAAAAGATCCTCATCATCAACGGCCCAAACCTCAATCTTCTGGGGAAGCGGGAAACTTCAGTCTACGGAAATAAAAAATTCGAAGATTACCTGAAGACACTGAAATCAGTATTTCCCGGTACGGGGATAACATATTTCCAGACAAATATAGAAGGTGAGATTATCGATGCCTTGCAGAAAGCCGATGGAAAATATATCGGTATTATATTAAATGCCGGGGGGTACACACATACTTCGGTGGCGATAGGGGATGCGGTAAAAGCGATCGAAGTACCCGTGATCGAAGTACATATTTCAAATGTGTATTCGAGGGAAACCTTCAGGCATGTCTCATTTATTGCTCCGGTTGCGAGGGGTGTGATCGCCGGTTTCGGACTGGATTCGTACCGGCTGGCTATAGAAAATCTGCTATATCCCTAACCCCTAATCCCTAATCCCTAATCCCCAATCCCTAATCCCAAAACCTGCTCGGTTTCAGCTCCGAAAATTTTCTCTTCCGCAGTATAAAATAATCGAATACAAGGCTTCCTTTATAGATATTTCTAACGGAACCCTGCTTTATTAATTTTCTTTTTTGCCTGGTTTTCGAGAGGGAGGTATAAAAACTGAAATGGGCCCTGGCCACGGCCCAGAAGTCCTTGAAGCCCGCCTGTATGAGGAACTTCAAGGCAGCGATTGCATCCAGCAGAAGCCGTACCGCGAATACCTTTACCAGCCGGGAATCGGGCAGGTTTTTATAGAGCAGGAAGAAGTTATTCCTGAAATTCAGGTAGGTTTTTCTCCAGGAGATCTTCGGCAAAGTACCTCCTCCGATGTGGAACACGGTTGAATCGGGGCAATACATGATTTTACACCCTGCATTGTTCATTCTCCAGCAAAAATCGATCTCTTCCATATGGGCAAAGAAATCTTCATCAAAGCCGCCCAGTTCGCGGTACAATTTTGACCGCACGAACAAACAGGCGCCTGAAGCCCAGAATATCTCGTGTACGTCGTCATACTGTCCGTGATCTTCTTCGATCTCAAGGAACATCCTGCCGCGGCAGAAAGGATAGCCGTATTTGTCGAGAAACCCGCCGGCAGCCCCCGCGTATTCGAACTTCTTAGGCTCGAGATAGGACCGGATTTTAGGCTGGCAGGCGCCTATTGAAAGATCTGAGTCCATGAGCCGGATCACCGGCCTGATCCAGTTTTCAGTAACCTCGATATCGGAGTTGAGTAAAACATAATACTCGGCTTCGACTTGTTTCAATGCAAGATTATATCCCCGGGCAAAGCCCCCGTTGTCGGGATTGCTGATCACACGGATCTGGGGGTAATGTGTTTTAAGGAATTCAATAGAGTCGTCGGTGGAGGCATTGTCAGCAACAATCACACCAGTTTCAGGTTCAATATGCTGTATTAATGCCGGAAGGAATTTCTCAAGAAAATTTTTCCCGTTCCAGTTAAGGATTACGACCGCAACTCGCATTTTAGAGATTGGTGGTGGGTAAGGTCCATGCATCTTCAGAGTAGTCGCCCCACACATTCACAACCTGGGTTTCGCCAATATCGACAGGCGATATCATTTTGTTTCTCAGGAACACCCTCCAGCTGGGTTCATACTGTTCACCCAGGGCGTCGGAATGCAGGAGAATGAAATCGGCCGTGACCATATCTGGAGAATAGAAAATGAATTTTTTGTTCCTCTGACTGTTGTTCAGAGTATAATACTGCCAGATCTCGTAAGGGTAAGTATTGGGTTCAGCGTAATGGCCTTCCCTTGCATTCGGAGGGCCATACTGAAGGAATACACGTCCGCGGTCGGTCTGAAAGCCTCTTTTGATCTTGGTGCTAAAGTTGGCTTCGGCAATCTTGACTTGTCCCTTGTATTCCTGCCAGGCTTTAGCAGGATCGGCTGCATTCCTCTCCTGCCAGAAAGAATAAAAATATTTTTGCAGGGTGGGGATATCTGATTTGGGTAGCTGAAAGCGGATAAAATTTTTCTCAAACCCGGTTGAGATGGGATACGCGCAGCTGATATATTCTTTGAGTGAATCTGCATTGTTGATTTTCTCGGCGAAAGTGCCCTGGATTACAGTCGATTCGAGCTGTGCAAGAGAGTAGGTGGCATTTGGATTGGTTCTCTGGAAGAAAACTTTTTTAGATACCAGCACCTCATTGGTTTCATTCCGGGCTTCAACTACCAGGTTGTAATTGCCGGTTGCCAGGTCTTTTATATTGATGTCGGCAAGCAGGACATTGATATTTTTGGGAATTTCTTTTTTTGCTTTGGCGAAGTCGTTCAGCCTCTGATTATTCTCAAAACATTCAATATAGTAAGTCACGAGAAACATCTTCCCCTGGGGCACCACTTTGTCTAAGTCGTATAGCTCTGCATAAAATGCCAGTCTGGCATCGGCATCGTTATAAAAGTTATAAATATTGGGGATGAGTTCGTAGCCGCTTTTCGACAGTGCTGTGGGTTTGACTGTTTTGGAGTAGCTTTTGATCATTTCCACTCCCGACATCGATGGTTTACCGGCAGGAAAATCGACTACGATATTCTGGGTGTAGGGCAAAGCCTGGGCATTTTTGTTTTTGTCTGACAGCTGGATTTCGAAATTGTAGGATCCGTTTCCGATCTGGAATCTCTGCTGGTCAATAAACTGAAAGTTGAGGTTAGACGTATCGGCGACTTCATTACTCTTCAGTTCATATTTTTTAAAAGCCCTGATGGAATCCTTTTCTTTAAAGGTCATCAGAACATTCACCGTGGCTTTAAACTTGCCGTCAGCTTGTTTTATCCATTTCACGCTGTTCCCGGCAATGCTCAGGTAAGTTTCAACATAAGGGCCTTCGGGGGAGTTGAACGTAGCGTAGGTAAGATACGCCCAAAGATTCTTTGCCGGGGCGGAGAACTGCGCCAGGGTAAGGCAGGCCAGGATCATCAGAAATAAAATCTTTTTCATATACTTCAGGTTTATAGTGTGATACACGAACGTATAAAGATCATTTTAAAATTCATCCGCAAAACAATATACAAATGTACTGAAAGCCTGTCGATTTTGCAAGAATAATCGGTAAAACGGGGCAAGCACGGGGTAATGAGTTGCTGTTGCAATGCAAGTGGGGTATTTGCCGTTTCAGAAAAATGTGTTACTTTTGCTCCCGGAGAAATGGCAGAGCGGTCGATTGCGGCGGTCTTGAAAACCGTTGAGGTGCAAGCCTCCGGGGGTTCGAATCCCTCTTTCTCCGCTCCCAACAAATCAAAAAATCACAAAACCGCTTAGAATCAATATTTTAGGCGGTTTTTTGTTTGCCTACAACCTTCAATTTTATGTAGACTGTTAATAAAAAGACTCAAAAATCAATAAAAAGTATTCGTTTTCTTTTTAGTAAATCTGATACCTTCGCAAAAAGAATGAGCTAACAAATAGGAGTCTTCGTGGATAAACATAAAAACGCGAAATTAGTTCAGGCCGTGTTCGGTTTCCTGGAAGCCGTCAATGGAAAACGGGATGCCACGGCTATTTCAGAATTGGTCAGGGAAATGATCGATGAAATTCTCAAAACAGAGATCAATGCCTTAGAAGCCGGCCCCGATGCTACTCCTGCCCACTGGAGCCGGCTCGATCATGCTCTCCGTACTCCGATGAACGGGATACTTGGTTTTACGGAAATTTTGCTGGAAGAACTTACAGACCCTGATATGAAATGGAAAGCCGGGCAGATTCTTTCTTCAGCTAATAAGTTGATGCAGATGTTTGAGAATAGCAGTATTTACAGTTATTCTTTGTCTCCTTCTGATGAAATTGCTGCAACGACTCAGCCTTTTGCTTTGATTGAATCACCGTCTCCAAGACCAGGTATCCCTGCTAAAAAGAAAGCTAAATCGGCGGGAAAAAAACGGCCCAATGTGCTTATCGTTGAAGATAACATGGTCAACAGTAACCTGCTGATGCAATATATTAAAAAATACTGCAATCTGTTTTTCTCTCAGACAGGCAAAGCGGCGATTGAGGTCGCTCTGCGTGAACATATCGATGTTGTTCTGATGGATATCAACCTCGGCCAGGGCATGGACGGCACCCAGGCCATGCATGAGATCAGACAACAGCTGGGGAATGAAAACCTTCCTGTCGTTGCTGTGACAGGCTTTGCCGGCAGGGAAGACCGAGACAATTTTCTTAAGGCCGGGTTTAATGATTTCATCGCAAAGCCCTTCGAACGTCAGGAGGTACTCAGAGTACTGGAAAATTTATTTAAGCAGAACGACTGAGGTGAGGCCTTAAACGAACCAGGTTTTTTCTTATTTTTGCAACCTCATTCTACGGAGAGATGCCAGAGCGGTTGAATGGGGCGGTCTCGAAAACCGTTGACCCTCGTAAGGGGGTCCCAGGGTTCGAATCCCTGTCTCTCCGCAAAACCTCACAAAAAACACCGTTCAACGGTGTTTTTTATTTTGAACAAAAAGCAAAGTTGTTTGCACTATTTTTTTCATAGCCCGGATAATTTTCACATATATTGATTAATTTAGATCTTGAAATTAAGTGCATGTGTCATGAAATCGATACTGCTCATGCTTTTCCTGATCCCGGGATTATTTAACAGATCTGCTTTCTCTCAATGGCAGACGATCAGTTCGGGAACGACAAAAACCTTTGTGAAAGGATGTTTTGTCAATGATTCAACCGGCTATGTCATCAGCTCCGACGGGCTTGTCCTGAAAACTGCAGACCTTGGGAATTCCTGGAGCCAGTGCGCTTCATTGCAGGGAATGTTCACCTCGGTATTTAATGTGGGCACCGATACTGTTTATGCCGGTGGCAGCTGCCTGTACCGCAGTGCCGACAAGGGAGCTACCTGGTCGTTAATCACTGTTTTCGGCGATACAATTGCAGACCTGGGTTTTTTCGACTCCAAATATGGCTTCGCTTTATTCCCGTATTTTTATACTTGCACCTTCGGTTATTCGACAGTTGTTTTTGATGATTTTTCCGTTTATAAGACCAGCGACTATGGATCACATTGGGAACTGGCCTTCGGGCAAAAAGACCGTACCAGCAGGTTCCAGTTCCTTGATCGCAATACGGCATACATCACAGGCTATGTAAGCGGTACCCAGTACCATTGTGTTCCCATTTACTGGATCGATGGTTCTGCTAAAACGATGAATTCAGGGAATTCCTGGTCCTCTTTCAACCAGCCTCCCGGAGGCGGATTTCTCTTTTCTTTCATAAACCCTGATACGGGATTCTTTGTTAAAGCTGCTGCACCCGATTCCTTATACATGACTGCGGATGGCGGAGCGTCTATACAACATACCTACACCGAAATCACCGAACCGGCCCTGAAGCAATGTAAATTCCTCAGCACGATCGACGGCTACCTGCTGTTTGATCATGAGATCCAGGTGTCGAAATCAGGCGGCTTCGGATGGAAAACCGATTACAGTAATCCGACCACTACTATTAATTACATGTTCAGGAGCCCTTCGGATTTCCTGTTTTCAATAGGTGAAAACGGCTTGATTCTGAAAAAGCGATATATCCCAGGCACGCATCCCGACACAGTTTACCGGGCAAAATCTGAAGTCGCATTGTTAAGCTTCGGAAACAGGAATGTCAACAGCATCAGGGTAAAATCAACAAGCATAACCAATACTGGTTCCCGGGCATCTGATTTTAATTTGTATACAAGGGGAAATTACTTGTTAAGCATCGACAGCACGCATTTTGACACAAGTCTTTTGGTTAACCTCATTCCCTTCCAGGCAAAAAAGATCTATGTGAAATTTCAGCCTCCTTCAGTGCAGTTATTCCTTGACAGCCTGTATGTTAAAACTGAAAACCAGTCCGTCCTGAAGGTGCCGCTGAACGGAACCGGGGTTATCGGAATATCCGGAATTATTTCACGCGACACCCTGCTTTGTGCCGATACTGTAAGAATTATAGGCAATCTCACCGTAATGGGAAGTGCCATATTGAGCATTTGCCCAGGGACTTTTATCCAGCTTATGGGAAACTATTCCATTACTGTAAATGGCATCCTCCGGGCCAGCGGAGATTCATTGCATAAAATTACTTTCGCGACACAATATCCAGGCCAGGTTTTCCTTGGTCTGATCTTTAATCATGCCGGTTATCAGGATACTTCAGTCATGCAACATTGTGTTATCACACAAAACGATATAAACCAGTTGACAATTCAACAGGGATACGCTGTAATTGATCATTGTATACTGAGCAATACCTCTTATGCTGCGGTTTATTTCTCGGGTTATTCCTCAAAGGGAGCAAGTATTACAAACTGTGAAATTTTTAATACGGGGTATGGGGTGACTGTCTCTGAATGTGATTCCCTGATCCTTGCGGATAACAACATCCATGATAATGTCAGGCCTGTTTATTGTCACCATGTAAACGGTGCTTTGATAAGTGGAAACAGCATTAACCATAATCTATATGAAGGGATTGCCCTTTACAGTAACCGCAAAGTTAAAGTAAGTGGAAACAGCATTTTCAGCAATGGAGGGGGAATTCATTTTAAAACAAACGAGTTAGGCTATATGGATTCTGAAATGAGGATTGAGAATAATGAAATCTTCAATAATACTTACAACAGCTCCGGGGGAGGCTATGACCTGGAGGTCGGAGGAATTACCGGGGAAGTCATCAGTTCGCCTACTTACATTATTCAAAACCTGGTATACAATAACACTGTTACAACTTCTCCGGGAGCCGGGATAAACCTTTATGGTTTTGGTGACGGATTGCCCGAAGTAAACTTGGTCAGCAATACGATCTGCAATAACAGGTCGGGAACAACTGGCCGCCCTAATGAATTCTATGCCGTGTCTTACCAATGGGGCATTAATATGAAGATTTTTAATAACGTCTTTTATAATATTTCAACTGCCGACAGCCTGGTCGGATGGAATTCCCATGTCTTTCCTTCCATGGATTTCAACTGCATCAGACAGTCGGGAATCCCCGGTAATAACAATATCAACGCTGATCCTTCATTCGTTTCCCCAACAACCCAATCGGGACCCATTCCTTTGCCAACGGCTCCCGACTGGTCGCCGAAAGCTAATTCCCCATGCATTGACAAAGGGGATACGGCCTATAAAGAATTGCAGCTCCCTCTTGATTTTGCAGGTACTCCAAGGTTTTACAACGACCGCATCGATATAGGTGCCTATGAATACCAGCATTCTCATGGCATCGGTGAACACGGACCGGTCCCGGAAATCTCCGTCTTCCCGAATCCCGCCCGGGAATTCATTCATATTAAAGCCGAAACGGATGTTCCATGCGGTTTCAGCTTATGCGATCAGCAGGGGAGGGTCGTTTTACAGCGAAATTTCAGACATGCTGTAACCATTTCCACGGCAACCCTTGAGCCCGGCGAATTTGTGTGGGTTGTGAAAATCAATGAAAGGTTGATTCTGACAGGGAAGATCCTTGTTCGCTGACCTCCGCAAATGCGGATAGAGTTTCGCCAATACCCAATCAAAAACAATACAAATCCGGATCCGGAGAACAAATGGCAACCTTCTGTTACAATCAGATTATTTCTTTTATGAGTGTTTGCAAATCAACCTAATTATTGCATAACTTTGGATCTTTATAAAATATTATACCTGCATTTATGAACACGGCACGTACAAATAACCGGAAACATATTCAATCCGCTCTTTTTGGGCTGGCAGTTGGTGACGCCCTTGGCGTTCAACAGGAAGCAGAAAGAAATTGTGTGTTAACAGAAATTCTGCCACTCTTATCCGAAATTATCGATAAACCACTGAAGGAACGGTTTAAACAGATCCGGCAAATATCGTTTGTTTCTCACGGTCAGATTCATTCTGCTATAGCCTGTTTCTATTACCTGGAATTTGCAAGGCTCCTTGCTAAGTCACTTGACAAGTTTGAAGTGTACAGCATCTTAAAAAAAGAAATTCCGGCTAATATGAGTATTCTTGGTTTCAATGGTAATGACCTTGATGCCTTCTACAGGCTTCTGGAGGAGGACATATTTCTCCTGCAGAAATATGAAACTGCAAACTGTGGATCCGTCATCGAAACCCTTGAAGCAAGTATCTGGTGTCTTCTTACAACCGGTAATTACACCTCAGCAGTCCTGAAAGCGGTCAACCTTGGAAAAAATAAAGAAAAAATCGCTGCAGTTACCGGTGGACTGGCCGGGCTGTTGTACGGTTATAGCCAGATACCGGGAGAATGGGTAGATGAACTGGCCGGGACGAAGCCCGGGATTGAATGATTGAATGAATGATTGATTGCTAAAAGAAATAATCATGGACTATAAACTGGAAGACCTTATAGACGTTCCATTATTACAGAGTTTGCAGGATAAATTAAATGTAATTTATTCATTTCCATCGGCAATCATTGATAATGATGGTAAAATTCTCACTGCCGTGGCCTGGCAGGATATTTGCACGAAATTTCACAGACTGAATTCTGAATGCGTTATAGAATGTGTCAAAAGCGATCAATACATTCTTGACCATATCCATGAAGCCAGTCCGGCAGTAAGTTATCAATGCCCTCACGGCCTGATCGACAATGCCACCCCGATTGTAATTGATGGTAAACATTTGGGTAATTTTTTTACCGGTCAGTTTTTTCTTGAAGAACCAGATATCGAATTCTTTAAAAAACAGGCAAAAAGATTTGATTTTAATGAAACAGATTATTTGGAGGCCGTAAAAAAAGTTCCTGTTTGGACAAAAGAAAAACTTGGCCAATATCTTGATTTTATCAAGGGGTTTATAGAAATCATTGCAAGCCTCGGCCTGAAAAACCTAAAAGAGAAAGAAGCAGAAAAGACCTTGCGGGAGAGCGAGGAAAAATATTCCATGGCCTTCAACGTATCACCCTACGCTATCGTTATTACGAATATCGAAAATGGAAATTTCATTGAAGTCAATCAGGGTTTTACGTCCATCACGGGTTATACTAAAGAAGAGGCTATTAACAGCTCTTCAATCAGCCTTTCATTATGGGTGGATGTGAATGACAGGAACGGAGTGATTTCGGACCTTGGTGAAGGCAGGGATGTAGTAGGAAAAGAATTCAGGTTCAGAAAAAAAAATGGAGAAATCCTTATTGGTTTATATACTGCCAGTGTTATACAGATAAAGAACAAACCATATATTCTTTCCAGTATCAATGATATTACCGATCGCAAGAAGGCTGAATTGGAACTCAGAAAGTTGTCCCGGGCCGTGGAGCAAAGCCCTGTCTCAATTGTCATCACCGATCTTGAGGGAAATATTGTGTATGGGAATCCCAAAGTTTGCGAACTTACAGGGTATTCTATCGGGGAACTTGCCGGAAAGAATCCCCGGATACTTCAGTCGGGTGAAACCCCAAAAGAAACATACAGGGATCTTTGGGACACAATCCGTTCTGGCAATGAATGGAAAGGTGAATTCCATAACAAAAAGAAAAACGGGGAACTATACTGGGAATCAGTGTCCATCTCTCCGATTATTGATTCTAAGGGAAAAACCACTAATTATCTGGCTGTTAAGGAAGATGTGACGGAAAGGAAAAACATGGTTACCAGCCTGGAAGCTGCCCTGGTAAAAGCCGAAGCCGGAAACCGCCTGAAAACAGCTTTCATGAATAATATTTCCCATGAAATACGTACTCCTTTAAACGGGATACTCGGTTTCAGCAGCTTATTTGCCCTCCACGACATCAGCAGGGAGGAACAGGAGCAGTATTATTCACTGATAAAAAGAAGCAGTGACCGTCTGCTCAGTACGGTTACAAATTATATGGATATTTCACTCATTGTTTCCGGAACTATGGAAGCAAAAATGAAACGCTTTAATTTACAGCAATTTCTTCATCAGATACGCGATCAGTTTGATTTGTTGTGCACCGAAAAGAATATTAAAATGCAACTTGAAATCCCCCCTGAATCCGACACTGTCTCACTTTATTCTGATCAGGAATTATTGCGGAAGATCATATCCCATCTGCTAGATAACGCGGTGAAATTTACAAGTAAAGGAGGAGTAGGGTTTGGCTACAGGATACTGGCAGGAACACTTGAGTTTTATGTGAAAGATACAGGCATCGGCATCAATAAAGAATCCGGATCGCTGATCTTTGAAACTTTTGTTCAGGAAGAATTAACCACTTCCAGGGCGTATGAAGGCAGCGGACTGGGCTTGTCTATTGCCAAAGGATTAGTGCAATTACTTGGAGGTGATATGCGCATAGAGTCTGAAAAGGGCAGAGGCTCTGCAGTTTTCTTTACTATCCCGTATCAGGAAGTGAATAAAGAAGACCATGTTCCTGAAGCAATTCCTGCCGATGCAAGTGATCAACGCAACCCGGTGATTCTGATAGCCGAAGACGATGAATCGACTTTGCTTTTCATTCAGGCTGTTTTCAGGAAAACCCCGGTAAATCTGATAGCTGTAGATAACGGGATAGACGCCGTTCAACATTGTCGTGAGCATCCTGAAATTTCACTGGTGATCATGGACATCAAAATGCCTCTGATGGATGGGCTCGAGGCGACCCGGCAGATCAAATCATTCAGACGTGATCTTCCAATCATCGCACTTACTGCGTTCGCTATGAGTGGGGATGAAAAAAAGGCCATGGATGCAGGATGCGACGATTATATTGCAAAACCTGTTGCGATAGATTTATTATTAAAAAAACTCAAAAAATATGGCCTGAGCCTCTAACATATGAACCTCATGCATAGTACAGCAGATTTTTTTTGTTTCACGATTGAAAACCGTCGATTCGCAATCCCCGTTTCGGTCGTCGATACAGTGATTATGGCTGTGACCGTTTTGCCTGTACCCAATGCTCCTCAGGTGATCTATGGAGTTTTTGACTTCCATGGAGTGGTTCTGCCCGTGATAAACCTGAGGCAACGGCTGAATCTTCCCGATCAGCCCGTCAGAATCAGCGATGTATTTATCGTGGCTGATACGAAAAAAAGGAAACTGGCGCTGGTGGCCGACAGGGCTGTTGGCATAATTACTCCGACGGCAATGGAACTGATTCATGCAACCGATATTGACCAGGGCTTCGAATCAGATACAATCCTTCATCTGGAGGATGGTATGGTTCTGATCTATGACATTGAAAAATTCTTGTCAGCCCATGATGAGATTGAATTGAATCAAGCTTTAGAAAAGCATAACGAAGATAAAACCAAGCCGGATTCTGTATGAAAGATGATCAGACCATTCTGGAGGCGAGGGCGAAAAAAATACGCGGCCTGGGAAAAAAACAGGAATCACCTGGAGAATCGGCAATGGTTGTGTGCTTTCTCCTGGCCGGAGAATATTATAGTATCGAGAGTATTTATGTAAGCGAAGTGTTGCGCATGAAGGGCCTCACCCTCATTCCCGGTGCTCCGTCTTTTGTAGTTGGTGTAATGAATAATCGTGGGAAAATCATTCCCGTCATTAATCTTAAATTCCTTTTTAACCTTAAAGAAAAAGGACTAATTGAAACGACTACAATCATCGTGTTAAAAAAGGGCGAAATGGAATTTGGCATTGTTGCTGATGCCATTGAAGGAACCAGGGAAATCTTTTTCAACACCTTAAGCTCCCCGCCGGTTACTATTCAGGGTATAGGCGCTGAGTATATTAAAGGTATCGCTCAGGATGGACAGATCCTGCTAAACGGGGATCACGTTCTAACGGATAAGACTTTTATTGTCAATCAAAAATAAAAAGTTAATTTACGATCTAAAATCAGGACCAATGAAATCAACATTCAATCTGAGTACAAGAGCCAGACTGTTTCTGGGGTTTGGTGTTATCATCATTTCAGTCATCATCATTGTGTTGGTGATGCTGAGGAACATCAGCGAAAGCAATGCGTCTCAGATACTGATGATACGATCTTTTGATATCACGCGATCGCTCACTCAGCTGCGATCAGATGAAAACCGAATCAGGGCTATGACCCTCGAGATGATCATTTCGAAGGATGTCATAAAAAAAGATACGTTGCAGAAAGCAATCTTTGTGATGGCGGCAGTGGTTGAGAACCGTGTTAAGGCTCTTGAACAATTGCTCGAAAATTCGCCCTCCGAATTAAACCGGTTCAGGGAGATAGAGAACCTGATGAATCAATACAGGGATAACCGAAAAATCCAGATTAGTCTGATCCTTCAGGGAAAGTCAGAAGAAGCCATGGTCTTTGCATCCAATGTTCAAAATTCCCTCTACGAGAATATCCGTTCGCGTATCCTGGCCCTTGAAAAAGATCTCGACACTCACTCGCGTGAAATGGTTACCGGCGACGATGCCTTAGCCCGCACTGAACTCATTACCCTTACCAGTATGGGTGTTGGAATGATAATCCTTTCTCTTGTTCTTGTTGGCTGGATGTTACGCATGCTTAGGAAAATCGCAGAAGAGATCAGTACCGGGGTTAATATACTGGGCACTTCGGCTTCGGAAATCCTTGCAACAGTTACTGAAGTTTCAACAAGTGCTACAGAAACAGCTACCGCGGTCTCGGAAACCACAACAACCATGGAGGAGATCCGTCAGACTTCGCTGATGGCAAACCAGAAGGCTCAGTCGGTCCTGGAGAGTGCACAGCGGGCTTCCGATGCGGCCGAAAATGGTAAAGAATCGGTTCAGCAGACTATTGACGGGATGAACAAAATCAATCAGCAAATGACGATGATCGCCGACCGGGTAGTGAAGCTTTCCGAACAAAACAGGTCGGTTGGAGAGATCACCTCAACCGTGAACGATATTGCTGATCAGTCTAACCTGTTAGCTGTTAATGCTGCTATTGAAGCCGCGAAAGCTGGGGAACAGGGACGTGGTTTTGCCGTGGTTGCACTTGAGATCAGGAGTCTGGCAGAACAGTCAAAACAGGCCACGGCCCAGGTCAGGGAGATCCTCAATGAAATACAAAAAGCGGTTGGCCAGGCCGTGCTGGCTACTGAACAGGGTTCGAAAGCCGTGGAAAATGGCAGCAATCTGGCCCGGCATAGTGGTGAGATGATTGATATTCTCGCCGACACGGTGCGTCAGGCAGCCCAATCGGTTATTCAAATCTCTGCCACCAGCCAGCAACAGATGAATGGGATGGATCAGATCGTTCCGGCCATGGAAAACATTAAACAGGCCAGTGAACAAAATGTGACAGGAACCAGACAGACCCAGCTCGCTGCC
Organism: uncultured Bacteroidales bacterium; assembly: GCA_903916595.1. GTDB lineage: Bacteria > Bacteroidota > Bacteroidia > Bacteroidales > FEN-979 > CAIRDP01. Next base: position 58,897 of record CAIWXI010000156.1, read on the forward strand.
TATAACCTGAATGAATTAGGCCAGAAACTGAAAGCCATCGTTGAAAAGTTTAACGTATAGAGCCACATGGATAATAATCAGGAAGCTTTTCTTCTCGAGCTGATGGCCGATTTTAAAATTGAGGCAGCAGAACATCAGCAAGCTATCATCAATGGAATACTTATGCTCGAAAAGAAGCCTTCCTCACCCGAATACGAAGATCTTATCGAAACCACGTTTCGGGAGATGCATAGCCTGAAGGGCGCGGCAAGGGCAATTAACCATACTGGCATTGAACGGCTTTGCCAAAGCATGGAAGACATCTTTCATCAGCTTAAAGAAGGAAAGCTTTTTCTTGTGCCTTCGTCTTTCGATGTTCTTTACAGGGCAACCGATGCACTCTCACTGATGCTTTCAGAGATTGACGCCACGAATAAAAGTATCGGAACCAATACCTTATCCCAACTGATCGCCGGGCTTGATCGTATCAGGCAGGCTCCCGTCATTCAGGAGAAAATGAGTTTTCCCGTTCTTCCCCCCGTGGAATCAGCCACTTTCGTGAAACCGGTCAATGAAGTAACTGCTGCAAAAGACACCGTGCGTATCTCGACGTCAAAACTTGCTGCTTTACTCAGGCAGGCTGAAGAGTTTATCACTGTGAAAGCAAGGATGGGGTATTATATTAAGGAGATCAGGAAACACGGGAATACTGAACTTCTCTTGCTGGGCAAGGAAATGGAACAGTTTCACAGAAGCATGTCTCGTATGGTTGATGACCTGCTGCTCGACATTAAAACCACCTTGCTCCATCCCTTCTCGGCACTGCTGTCGATCGTGCCAAAGATCGTCAGGGATCTCAGCCACGAATATAATAAAGAGATACAGCTCAGCATCAGGGGAGGGGAAACTGAAATTGACCGCCGGATACTCGAAGAGATGAAAGATCCCCTGATTCACCTGGTCAGAAACTGTATTGATCATGGGATTGAAACGGGGGAGGTGAGAATGCAGCACGGGAAACCGGCCGTGGGGGCTCTTGAGATCACAGTGAGGCAGGAATCGGGGCAGAATGTTGAACTGCGTATTTGCGATGATGGGGCTGGCATTGACCGGTCCCGGGTCATTGAATCGGCTGTGAAACAGGGGATTGTAGCCCCTGAAACAGCTGGTAAGATGACCGACAGCGAGGTGTTCGCTTTGATATTCCGTTCAGGCATCTCGACAAGCCCTTTCATTACTGATATTTCAGGGCGAGGACTGGGGTTGGCTATCGTTTTCGAGAAGATTTCCAAACTGGGCGGAAGTATTGTGATCGAATCAAGACAAGACGTGGGAACTACGTTTATCATTACCTTACCGGTAACCCTTGCTGCTTTTCGGGGCATTCTGGTAAGGGTTAGCGAACAGTTTTTTATCATTCCCACTAACTCGGTCGAAAAAGCAATAAGAATCCGTTCCAAAGACATCAGTACACTTGAGTCAAAAAAGATGATCAGGGAGAGAGGAGAAAATATAGCCCTGGTTTGGCTTGGAGATATACTGGGTATTGCCGGCAAGACGATCATGAAAAACGAGGAACATGCCTTTCCTGTATTGATTCTGTCGTTGGTAAACGTGCGAATCGCATTCGTGATAGACGAAGTGCTGGGTGAATATGAGGTGCTGGTCAAAAGCATGGGACCGAAGATCCTTCATGTAAAGAACATTTCAGGAGTAACTGTCCTTGGCAGCGGGAAAGTAGTCCCTATCCTTCATATCCCTGAAGTGATGGAATCGGCGATTCATAACGTGGCAGGCATCAGCGAAATGGGAACTTCCGATGAAACGGAATCGGCAGAAACGCCCCGTCAGATGATACTTGTCGTTGAAGACTCCATCACCTCCCGGGCCTTACTCAGGAATATCATCGAATCATCGGGCTATAAGGTAAAAACTGCAGTAAATGGGATGGAGGCGTTCGGTTTTATGCAGAATGAGCGCTTTGATCTGGTTGTTTCTGATGTGGAAATGCCTGCAATGAACGGGTTTGAACTCACAGCTAAAATCAGAAATGATCCGGCCCTCTCAGATATTCCCGTAGTTCTCGTCACAGCGCTCGAATCGGCCAGGGACCTCCAGAATGGAATGGAAGCAGGCGCCAACGCATATATCACAAAAGGCAGCTTTGAACAAAGCAAGCTGCTTGAAACTATTCAACGTCTGATCTGAATGATGCATAATGGCTAAAAAAATACGGGTTCTGATCGTTGAAGATGTGGTGACGGTGCAGGGTTTACTCAAAGGAATCCTCGCTCAGGATCCGGCATTCGAGGTAATCGGGACTGTTGCTGATGGTGAGAAGGCAGTTAGATTCGTCGCCAGCTTACATCCCGATGTGGTGAGCATGGACATCTTTATGCCGGTGATGGACGGAGTAGAGGCGACTATGCTGATCATGCAGCAGAATCCTGTTCCCATTGTCATCGTGAGCAGCCTGTATAATCCTGATGAAGTCAGCATGTCGTTCAAAATCCTTGAAGCTGGAGCACTCACCATTCTTCCAAAACCCTTTGGCCCGGGCCATCCCCTATATACTCAGACAGCGAAAAATTACAGGAACACACTCAAACTGATGTCGGAAATCAAAGTTGAAAAGCGTCGTGTACTTTATAATTCCATAGGCCCGCACCTTGAAGCAGAATCGTCGGTTCTCCGCTCAGGGAGTCATCCGTTTGAAGAATTTAAAATAATCGCCATTGGTGCATCGGCAGGAGGTCCTGTTGTTATCCGGGAGATTCTCAGGGACCTGCCGAAGAATTTTCCTCTTCCTATCCTGCTCGTTCAGCATATCGATGCCAATTTTACGAATGGGTTTTGCGATTGGCTGAATTCTACATCCAACCTTCAGGTGATTATAGCTCAGAACAGACAGAAAATGTTGCCAGGTCATGTCTACATGGCACCGGGAGATCATCATTTAGGCCTGGAAAGTGAGGGAATTATTTCTATCACTAAAGCCCCTCCCGAGAAAGGTCTGAGGCCTGCCGTGAGCTATCTTTTCAACCAGGTCGCAAGAATTTATAAAAAGAATGTAATCGCAATTCTTTTATCAGGAATGGGAAGTGATGGAGCCCCGGAATTGAAAATATTGAGAGAAAATGGGGCTTTTACTATTGCCCAGGATGAAGCGACTTCCCTTGTACACGGTATGCCGGGGGAAGCTATCCGGATTGGCGGGGCCTGCAAGATCCTTTCCCCTGCGAGAATTGTTGAGGAACTCAGGAACATTGTAATACCTTAAAAAATATCATATGGTTACTTCGTCTCAGATCAATTTAGGCTCAGGCTATATCATGGCTGTTGAAGATTCAATGGTTCAGGCAAAACGATTGCAGTATTTTTTTAATGAGAATAATATCACCAATGTCTTCTATACTAATGCGATTGATGCCTATGCTGCCGCTCTTGAAAGATCACCTGTTCTCATCCTCAGCGACATCGTGATGCCCGGGATGGATGGCTATGAGTTTTGCTCAAAACTCAAGGCTCATCCAATATTAAAGGATATACCAGTCATCCTGCTTACTTCACTTCGTGATCCGCTTGATATCATCAAAGGATTACAGGCCGGGGCTGATAATTTTATAACCAAGCCCTATAATGATCAATACCTGCTGTCGCAGATCCATTATCTGCTGACAAACAACGAAATAGGAAAATCAGGTTCTGCCGAGAATGTGATCGTAATCATGTTCAGGGGAAAGAAATATACTATCAATTCAGCGAAAAAACAGATACTCGATCTGCTGTTATCGGTGTATGAAGCAGCTGTTCAACGTAATGACGAACTTATCTCAACCCAGGCCAAGCTCGAAGCCTCGAACGAAAACCTGATCGAGGCTAATCATGAACTGGAGGCTTTCTCCTTTACCGTATCTCATGATCTGCGTAACCCTTTGAATGTTGTTAGTGGCTATAGCCAGATTCTTGAGAAAGATTATTCCTTTTGCCTGGATCCTGAGGCCGTACAATTTCTGCAACGGATCCAGAAAGCTACGATATCCATGGCAAAACTTATTGAGGATCTGCTGAATTTTTCCCGTTCAGGCCGAACCGAGCTTCAATCGAAGCGGATTGATTTGAGTGAGATGGCCAGAAATGTGGTTTCAGACATTGAAAGCCAATACCCGGAGCATAAAGCCAAATTCTTTATCCAGGAAGGGCTTGCTGCTGAGGCTGATGCCAACCTGATGCATGTGGTTATCGATAACCTGTTTAGCAACGCTTATAAATATTCCGGCAAAGTTGAGAATCCTGAAATCAAATTCGGCAAATTTGTGGCCAATCCCGGAAATTGTTTTTTTATAAAAGATAACGGTGCGGGATTTGACATGTCAAAGGCCGATAAATTATTTGACCCTTTCCATCGTCAGCATACCAATTCCGAGTTTCAGGGAACTGGTGTGGGTCTTGCCACTGTAAGGAGAATCATTGAACGCCATGGGGGTCGTGTCTGGGCAGAGTCAGAGCCCGAAAAAGGAGCTACTTTTTATTTTTCATTGCCCATCGTAAAATAAAAGGTACTTCCTTTTCCTTCTTCGCTCTCGACCCATAATCTTCCGCCGTGCTTTTCAATAAAATCCTTGCAAATGATCAGTCCCAGGCCGGTGCTGGATTCGTTTTCAGTGCCTTTGCGGCTTGTGTTAACGTCTAATTTGAAAAGATTATCAACCATTTCCTGTTTCATTCCGATCCCCGTATCTTTAATAGAGATTTCAACATACTTGCCGGAAATTTGTTTTGCAGCAATGGTAATTGTTCCCGATCTTGGAGTAAACTTCACTGCGTTGGAGGCCAGGTTTCGGATAGTGGATGAAAGCATGTATTCATCGGCAAAAATTTCCAGATCGCCGGGAATTTCATACCTGATTTCTATTCCTTTTTTATTTGCCATATCCATTGCCGGGGGGATAATTGCAGAAATCATAGGCATCAATAAGAACGACTCAGGATTAAAGTTTGTAATGCCCCTTTGCAAGCGTGCCCACTCCAGCAGGTTTTCGAGTAAGCCAAACAGATTGGTGGCGGTGTCTCTCATATTCCTTGCTATCTTTTGAATCTCATCCTGGTTCAAGTCTGGCACTTCTTCGGCCATCAACTTCGTCAACCCTAAAAATCCATTGAAAGGGCCGATAAGGTCGTGGGCAATGATTGAAAAGAATTTATCTTTTTCGGCATTGAGTTCCAATAATTTCTTGTGGTTACGCTTTATTTCATTCTCAGCCCGCATGCGTTCGGTGATGTCGTGAACGAGGGAATACAGCAGCGTCAAATGACCGAATTTTATAGGGTTGGAATATACTTCAACATTGCGTACATTGCCGTTGGCAAGCCGATGCTTAAATATGAAATAGTTGCGTTTTTCTTCTTTGGCAAGTTGCATTTCTGCTGAAACTTCACTTAAGGAGGATGTGTTGATTTCTGAAATGTGTTTTTTGCATATTTCGGCAAGCGACCATCCGTAATACTTGCAGGCTGCAGGATTTGCATCGTTGATTGCCCCTGTATCAGGATCAATAAGGAGCATAATGGAATGGTTATTCTGAAAAATCGATTTATAACGATCATCGCTTTCATGAAGCAATTTTTCAGCCTGCTTGCGAGCCGAGATGTCGCGCCATGCAATAAACAAGGCGTGTTTCCCTTGCAGCATCATGGCCGCAATGGAAACCTCGACAATAAATTCAGACCCGTCAAACCGACGATGTAACCACTCAAAGCTGTTAGTGCCTGTATTCAAGGCATCGTTGATCTTTTGCAGCGCCGATTCTGTTGATTTTCTTCCATCGGGCTGAAATTCGGGTGACAGTGCATCGGGGGTCTGTCCGGTAATTCGCAGCCGGTCACCATGTAACATCACTTCGGCGGCATGGTTACAATCAACAATTACACCATCAATGATGATCAGGTAGGCATCGGGTGAATCCATAAACAGGATGCGGTGTTTTTCTTCGCTCTCGCGCAGCGCCTCTTCCGCCCTCTTCCGGTCGCCGATGTCGCGTACAACGAAAATCATTTGCAATGGCTGCCCTTCTGCATTCCGAATGAATTCGCCATTCACTTCTATGTCGAAGATGGTTCCGTTTGCTCGTAATCCTTGGTATTCGCCAGGCCCCTGCATGATACCCTGGAACATGAGCATAATGTTCGATTGAGCTCGCTCCAGATCGACCGTTGCAATGAAATCAGACAGGGTAAGTCCAATGAATTCTTCCTGCACTTCGCCCCCGAACATTTTTACTCCTGCAGGCGAAACCATGAGAATCCGACCCCCGAGGTCGGTGATAGTGATGTTGTCGGGAGATGCTGCAAGGATAGCGCGGTACTGTAAATCACTATCATGTAAATCTTTTTCGGTTTTAAGTCGGTTTCTGATCTCATTTTTAAGGTTTACAGACGAAGTATAAAAGAAGTATGCTGCAGATCCGATAATCACAATAATCAATAAAAACACTGAAATCCATTTCCATGGGATCTTCATTCCCTGCTTCATGTAATCGGAATAAAGTAGTCCTTCGGTTGTAAACGAAGGATCAAGCATCTTCAATTTTTTGTAAGTCTCCGCTATGGATTCCCATCTGCCGGGATTGGTGTAACCTGGCTCGACAACATCGGCCATTATAAAGTGTTTCATCCGCTCTGCTTCAAACTGCAAATGTGCCACACTATGTCTTTGACTGTACCTGGAATAAATCAATTCAATAATCTCTTGCGGATGGTCCATCGCGTATTGCCATCCTTTGAGCGAAGCTTTCCGGAAGTTGTCTGCTAATACAGGATCCCTTTTGATCAATGCTTCGGTAGTAAACAACACGTCACCGTAGAAATCAATGCCACCCATCGATGGGGAGATGATGGTGTAATCAAAGTTTGATTCTTTTAAAGTGAAAGGTTCATCGGTCGAATAAGCCGAGATCGCGTCGATCTTGCCGTTTATGAGCTTATCTGCATTGAATTTATGTTGATCAATGATGCATCTGTTCAGTGAAACCCCTTCATCGTTCATGAAAGCAATGATGTCGGCCGCATTCGGCTCCATGGCGATCCTTTTTCCGATCAGGTCCTGTACATGTTCAATGCCTGATTGCTTTGATGCCAGCAAAATCTGGGGCGAATGCTGAAAGATCGTTGCTAAAACAACCCCGTTCTTCTGCCGCGAACGCATGAGCAGAATATCCGAAGTGCAAACCCCGAATTCTGCCTTCCCTTCGTACACGGCCTCACTTGGATTCCGGCCTTCAACGGCTTCAAGCAGATTAACATGGATCCCGGCATCCTTGTAGTAACCTTTCTCAATGGCCGCGTAATAACCGGCAAACTGAAACTGATGTCGCCATTTTAGTTGTAAGGTCACATTCCTCAATTTTTCTGATCTCAATGGGGGAATCATCAAAGAAATTGCGAAAAGAACAGCCAGATATTTTAACGAAGAATTCATGTACATAATGTTGATTTCTTGTTTTATTAAAAAGGTCAATACCTGCTATGCTACAGATGTTAAATATAGTAATAAATTTGTAATTATTTGTGATCAGCGCCAATAATGTAAAAAAAATGTACATTTGCCCAAGGCTGATTTTATGAAAACTCGTCATTTTATTTATATCGTTCTTGCCTGGATATCCATTATGATAGTTTCCTTTTCATGGAATTATTATATTGTCAGAACCAGCATTGTTAAATTGGTTGAGAACAAAGCTCAGGCATTTTTCAGTCAGATTATAGTCACCCGATCCTGGAATTCCATGCATGGCGGAATCTATGAACTGATAACACCCAATACCCAGCCCAATCCGTACTTACTTGATTCCCTTAGGGATCTGGAAACTATAAACGGCTTAAAGCTTACAAAAATCAACCCGGCTTTTATGACCCGGCAAATTTCGGAAATCAATAAAGACGAAAATGACCTTCAGTTTCATATTACAAGCTTAAACCCGATCAGGCCTGGAAATAAAGCCGACCTCTGGGAAAGCAAAGCCCTGTTAACTTTTGAACACAATCACAAGCATTCAATTCTGGAATTGGTTGAAACGGATTCTTCCTCAATGTACCGGTATATAGCGCCTTTGATTACTGAAAAGAGTTGCCTGAAATGTCATGCCATTCAAGGTTATAAAGTTGGAGATATACGGGGTGGCATCAGCATTTCATTTCCTTCAGCAGTTTATACGAAATCTCAGCAAAGTCAGATAGGCTATTTGCTGTTGGCCCATTTGCTGATACTGTTCCTTGGTCTGGCGGGTATTTATAAATATTATATAACCACCAGTACCTACTATTCCGTCATTAAAACAAAAAATGAGAAATTAGAAGCTGATGATGTATTGCTTCGTCAGACAAATAAAGAACTCAAAGAGAGCCTTGCTCAAAACCGGGCAACAGTTGCTGCTATGCCGGATGTACTGTTTTCTTTTGACAGCAATGGAACCCTCCTGAATTGCCAGGTCAGTAATACCAATCCCTTGTCTACAGAAGGTGAAACTATGATTGGCAAATCTTTGTTCGATATCCTGCCTCAGCCCATCGCTAAACAGGGAATTAATGCAATAATAAAGGCTCTGGAGACCAAAACCTTACAAATTTTTGAATATAGTCTCGATTTGCCAACGGAGCAAAAATGGTTTGAATTACGCATTGTAAGTTCTGCACCCGGGGAAGTACTGGCTATATCACGCGATATTACCGGCCGCAAGCAGGCCGAAAAGCAACTGAACCTTAAAAATCAGGAATTGATAAAACTCAATGCCGAAAAAGATAAATTTTTCTCTATCATCGCCCATGACCTCCGCAGCCCGTTTATTGCTTTCTGGGGACTATCGCAAATAATGGCTGAAGACCTGGATGGCCTGACAATGGAAGAGATACAAAAATATGCAGTAAGCATGAGAGACTCAGCAACCAATCTCTTTGGCTTACTCGAAAATCTTTTGGAATGGTCACAATTGCAGAGAGGCTTAATCACCTTCAATCCAAAGTCTTTCTTAATGATTCAAAAGATTGAGGAAATCATGCAACTTGTTTTTGAAACGGCAAATAAAAAAGGAATCAAAATCAGCTATGAGATTGCCGGGGATTTAACGGTAAAAGCAGATGAATACATGTTCAAAAGCATTATACGCAATTTAGTTTTCAATGCTGTAAAGTTTACAAACAGGGGAGGAAGAATTACCATCGCAGCAAAGTCCTTATCCGGCGATTCAGTCGAAATATCAATCAGTGACACTGGCATTGGAATGAGCCGGGTGATGGTTGATAATTTATTCCGGCTCGATGTTCAGACCAGGAGAAAAGGTACCGAAAGTGAGCCCAGTAGCGGATTGGGGCTTATGTTATGCAAAGATTTTATAGAGCAGCACGGAGGGAAGATCTGGGCCGACAGCATAGAAGGGAAGGGGAGTACGTTATTATTTACTTTACCGTTATAGTACAAATTTTCAGCAAAAGCCGATCCCTTCATGGCAGATTTGCCGGCAGTGTGAACCAAAACGTGCTCCCTTTTTCCTCTTCACTTTCAACCCATATCTTCCCGCCATGTTTTTCTATAAACTCCTTGCAAATGATCAGTCCCAGACCGGTACTGGGCTCGTTTTCGGTTCCCCTCCGGCTTGTTTGAACGTCGATCCGGAATAAATCCTCAATCATTTCACGGCTCATTCCAATGCCGGTGTCACTGATCGAGATTTCTACTGAATCGGCCGATGCCGGCTTTGCAGCGATAGTAATCTTCCCTCCCCTGGGAGTGAATTTCACGGCATTGGTAACCAAATTGCGGATTGTTGAACCCAGCATATTTTCATCGGCAAAAACCTTAAGGTCTTTTTCGATATTAAAAATGATCTCAATCTCTTTTTTATCAGATGAATCCAAAACCAATCGTAAACTCTCATCCATAAGGGGTAGCAGGAGGAATGATGCGGGTTCAAAGCTGGATATTCCCCTTTGTATCTGAGACCACTCAAGCAAATTCTCAAGCAAGCGGAAAATATTGGTTGCGGAGTTTTTCATGCTCACGGCAATCTTTTGAATTTCTTTCAATGTTAAAGTGTCGAGGTCTTCAACCAATATGTTGGTAAATCCAAGAAAGCCATTAAATGGCGCACGCAGGTCGTGGGCGATGACAGAAAAAAATTTGTCTTTTTCGGCAATTGATTCCTGTAATGCAAGGGTGAATTTCTCAAGTTCTATTTGCACTTTTTTTCGTTCGGTAATGTTGTGCCCCTGGGCAATAGTGGCTATCGGGGTATGACCATCCGATGCAAAAATCGTGGCTGAATTCCACAGCACGGTTTGTATAGCCCCGTCACGATTCAGAATCTCTATCTCCACCGTTTCCATTCGCTCTCCTGTTAAGGTTTTTCGAATTAGTGCCATTGAATTTTCAACAATAGCGGGAGGGAAAAGAATTTCCAGAGATTGCCCGTGGACCTCTGACTCGCTGCGGCCGGTTAACAATTCAAAGGCATGATTAAAACGCGTGATACGGAATAAGGGATCCCACACAATAATGGGAACATTGGCATAATTGATCAGATTTTCGAGATAGGCATTGGTTTCTTTCAGAGCTTCCTCGGCCAGCTTACGCCCGGTGATATCAACCATGCTAACCAGGCATTGCTCCCCATTCTTGTTAATGATACCGGCAAGTTGAACAACTATTGGTAAATTACCGGTGATTGACAAAGTGAGCTCGCATGATTCCTTGACTTTGCTGGTGAATATTCTCTCAAGAAAGAAATTGAAATCTGGTTTCGTATCGTCGGAAACAATAAAACCAAACTGACTCTTTTTTATCCGCGAGCGTTCTTTGCCCAGCATTTTAGCTCCAAAGAGGTTTACTTCCAGAATCTCACCCGTTGCTGAAAGTGTAAAATGACCAGATGGGGCAAAATCGTATAGCTCAGTATACTTGTCGATAGCGATTTTTCCCTGAGCCAATGCAAGACAGAGTTCCTCATTTTGCATTTCCAGCTCCAGCTGGTGAACTTCAATCTCTTGAATGAGCTTAAGCATTTCTGAGTCTAAAGAGCCGACAGGTTGATGAGTTGATGGGGAGTCGAGTCCATCTTTAAGTAACTGTTCGGCTTTCTGGTGCAGGAGTTCAGACCAGGATTTGTTATTCGATTTTTTTGTCATGTTTTCTCTCCATCTTTATTTTTTTTCTTGCACAGGTAAAACCAGCCTGATCTTTGTCCCAAACGATTCGTCGCTCGTTATTTCAATGCTTCCGTTCATTTCCTTCATGATCTGATAAGAAATTGATAAACCCAGTCCGGTGCCTTTTCCCTCCTCCTTGGTAGTATAAAAAGGAAGCATCACATTATGAAGATCGTCATTTTTAATCCCAATCCCATTATCGGTAACTTCAACAAAAATAAATAGATTTTCTTCATAAGATCTGATTCTAACGAGCATTTCAGAATCTTGCTGTTTGCTCTTTTTTTCCATTACCGCATCTTTGGCATTGGTTAGCAGATTTAAGATAACCTGCTCAAATTTATATGTATTGCCAACAACCTGGGGAATCCTGGTTTCGAGTTGAAGATTCATGCTTATGCCATGATGCTTGAACTGTTCCACTATCATCGAAGTGGCATTTACAATGCTTGAATTAACATTGAAGGCAGTGAGTATATAATCTTCGCGGCTACTCGAAAAGGCCCTTACATGATCAATAATATCTCTGATCCGGGTTATATTTTCGAAAATTTTATTCGATTTATTTTTAAGGAACTCCACATCCACGGTGTTGGTTCGGTCAGTCTCAAATAAAATCTTGTCCATAACCATAGAAATGATATTCAATGGCTGATTGATCTCGTGCGCAATGCCCGCGGCCATTTCTCCGATCGTCGACATACGGTTGGAATGGCTCTGCTTTGCCTCCATCTTTTTTCGGTGTGAAATATCTCGCACGATGATCATGAATGATAAGGGTTCTCCGTCAGGGCCCTGCATTAAGGTAGCGCTGATTTCACTTGTAAATTTAGATTGGTTTTTTTTTCTGACGGTTAACCCGATATTTTGTGTAAACCCTTCATTCATAGTCTTTGCCAGTAACTCTTGTAATCTCTCATACTCCTCGGTCGGAACGAATTGAAAAATATCTTCACCCACCATCTCATCCCTGCTATCGACGCCAAATAATTCAAGCCCGATCTCGGAAATTTCGATAATTATTCCTTTAAGGTTTATTAATACCATACAATCGGGCGAAGCATTTAACATTGTTTTGTATTTTTCTTCGCTGGCCCTAATGACTTGTTCGGCTATTTTGCGATCGGTGATATTGCGGATTGTGCTGTGAGTTCCCAGCACTCTTTTATTCACTTTGACCTGATTTGAGGTGTGCGACACCCACCTTACTCCTCCCTGTGGATCAATAATACGATATTCGAAATCCTGCAGGTCATGCCCTTTCTGAAAAACCTCTTCCCAGGTTCTCCTGCAAAGATCAGCATCATCGGGATGAAAGATGTCGGGCATCATCTGCCCGATAAATTTCTCGTAAGAATAGCCGATAACGGTTTCAGACTGCGGACTGCAGAATATTGTGATGCCATGGGCATCAGAGAGGATGATCAAATCTGAACTGTTGGAAATCAAAGACCAATATAATCTCTCGCTTTCCAGCAGCGCCTCCTCTGCACGCCTGCGCTTGGTGGTATCCCTTGAAACAACCACAATGGCCTTTGCTTTATTGGTTTCATCCCTTAGAAAAGAAAAAGAAAGCTCGACCCATACCGTGGAACCGTTTTTATGGTATTGCTCCAGCTCAATGGTTGGGTAATCTCTGGTCTGAGCAGTTCCAGCCAACTCCGAGGGCATGATTTTTGCCGCCATTTCCATGAATTTCTGTAAAGATGCCGGGGTTAGGATCTGCTCTGGTTTTTGAAGAACGGCCTCTTCTACCGTATATCCACGTATTTTCATAATTGATGGACTCACATAAGTTATGTTAAAATCCATGTCCAATAGTGCGATAGTGTCATTCGTGTTCTCTGCAATAAGTCGGAATTTCTCTTCACTTTGTTGCAATGAAATCTCATAAAGCTTGCGTTCGGTAGTGAAGGGCGACGCCTCAACCAAAGTGCGCTCTTGTTTTTCGCCTTCCTGCATTATATTCTCCGCCTGCCCGTGCCCGGTAATATCAACCATGGGTAAAAAGTTTGTTTATTATTTGGATATTTATTTAATAATCAACAACTATCGGTTTTTTTGTATTGGGGTCTGTGTAACATTAATTAGGTGATAACTAAGAGTTTAAAGATAGTGATAAAAACTGATAGTGAACATAACAAACCTGAAAATATTATTTTCATAATAAATCTGCTAAAATGATCGTATTCAAATCAATCATTGATAGGGGGATGCTAAAATAATGTAAATTTGTGCGAAGCTATTTTTTGGTCTATTAGGTTACCATAATTTACCCGGAGATTTGAATTGATTTTGAAACAAATAACTGATCAACCCGTCACCTCCTTAGATTCCGAGACCTTGAAGCTCATTCACGATCTGGAATTACAGCGTGTAGAACTGGAGTCCCAGTACGAGAAGCTCCGCCACTTATGGGCTCAGTCAGAGGTTGCCAATTACAAATATACCGGTTTGTATGATTTCACGCCCACGGGGTATTTTATGCTTTCCCGCGAAGGGAACATCATGGAATTAAACCTAAGTGGCGCCAATATGCTGGGCAAAGACCGCCTGCGATTAAAAAGCATTCAGTTCAGCGCTTTTGTTACCGATGCAACAAAACATGCATTCGATCTCTTTCTCGGGAAAGTATTTAGCAGTAACACTAAAAAAACCTGCGAAGTTACCTTATCAACCGGAGGAAATCTGCCAATGCATGTTAGCCTTACCGGTATTGCTGCCGGGAGCGGAGAACAGTGTTTTGTAACTATGATTGATATCTCTGAACGAAAGAAAGCTGAGGAAGCGCTTTTTGAGAGGGAGGAAAGGCTTAAGGATCTCACTTTTATCATGGCTGATTGGGTTTGGGAGGTCGATGCGAATGGTGTCTATACATACAGCTCACTGAGGAGCTTTGATCTTTTCGGGTACTCTCATGAAGATGTCATTGGCAAAACTCCATTCGATTTTATGCCCCCGGATGAAGCCAACAGGATAGCCCTCATTTTCTCTGAGATCATGGCAAAAAAGGTCCCGATAAAGGATCTGGAGAATTGGAATATCGGGAAGAATGGCCAGAGAATATGCCTGCTCACAAATGCCATTCCAATACTTGATAAAGAAGGGAATCTTAAGGGTTACCGTGGCATTGATAAAGACATCACCAAACGCAAGTTGTCGGAAGAGGAGCTTGAAGAAAGCAGAGAAAAGTACAGGGGCTTAAGCGAAGCTGGGTTTGATTCAATCTTCCTTTCTGAAAAAGGCCTTTGTATTGAGCAAAACCAGGCCGCTGAAAAAATGTTTGGTTATACCAACGACGAAGCTATAGGCCGGTATGGAACAGATTGGATAGCTCCCAAAGACCGGGAGATGGTCATGAATAATATGATCTCTGGCGTTGAAGATCCTTACGAAGCTACAGCATTAAAAAAAGACGGTACAACATTTCCCTGCGTTTTACGAGGGAAAATGATGCACTACAAAGGAAAACATGTAAGGGTAACATCTTTAACTGATGTCACTGACCGCAAGCAGGCGGAAACTAAATTAATACGATTATCACGCGCTGTAGAGCAAAGCCCTGCCTGTATCATTATAACTGATTATAATGGCAGTATTATTTATGTAAATCCCAAAGTCTGCGAAATCACCGGGTATTCAGCAGGGGAGATGGTTGGAAAAAACCCGCGTATACTGCAGTCTGGCGAAACTCCCAAAGAAACTTACCAGAACCTTTGGAGTACGATCATTTCGGGTAATGAATGGAAGGGCGAATTTCATAATAAAAAGAAAAACGGGGAACTGTTCTGGGAATCGGTTTCCGTTTCTCCAATCCTTGATAACACGGGAAAAATCATCAACTTTCTGGCCGTCAAGGAGGATATCACTGAACGAAAGAAAATGATGGCTAATTTAGAAATAGCCCGGGAGAAAGCCGAATCAGTCAACCGCCTCAAAACGGCGTTTATGAATAATATTTCACACGAAATACGAACCCCTCTTAACGGTATTCTTGGCTTCAGTCAATTAATCACTCAAGCCGGTCACACCGAAGGTGAGAAGGATCAGTTCAATGCTTTTATCAGAGCAAGCGGCCTCCGTTTGGTCAATACAGTCACCAGCTACATGGATATTTCCCTGATCACTTCAGGCAATATGAAGACGAATGTCAAGCCCATCGAGTTGTACAAAATCCTGCCTGCACTTTATGAACAATTTGAGCCCTTGTGCTCTGCTAAGGATCTTATTTTATACCTGAATATTCCAGGAACCGAGCATGAGATTACATTTTGTTCCGATAATGAATTGTTTGTTAAAGCATTTTCTAACATCCTGGACAATGCTGTGAAATTTACCGCCAAAGGCGATATCTCATTCGGTTATACCATGAAACCCGGGGCCCTGGAATTTTTTGTAAAAGATACCGGTATTGGCATTGCTTTGGAGGCCCGGGAAAGGATCTTTGAAGCTTTCACGCAGGAGAATATTTCAAGTACCCGGGGCTATGAAGGTAGCGGTCTGGGATTGTCTATTGCCCAGGGATTAATACGTTTGCTTGGAGGCGAAATACGCGTGGAGTCGGAGCAGGGAAGAGGTGCTGCATTTTTCTTTAATCTCCCTTTTGAAGAGACCTGCAGAGAAACAAATTTACCGGAGTATTTAATAATAAAGGCCCCCGTTTTAAATAAACCGGTAATCCTGATTGCTGAAGATGATGAATCCAACAGGTTTTACCTTGAGAAAATAATTAACACTGAATCAATCAGTGTCTTCCTGGCGGTTAATGGGCGGGAAGCCGTGGAGCTATGTCGGGCACATCCTGAAATCTCAATGGTGTTAATGGATCTGAAAATGCCCGTTATGGACGGACTCGAGGCTACCCGTGAGATCAAAGCATTCCGCGCAGATCTTCCTGTTATTGTAAGTACAGCCTTTGCCATGGAAGCGGATAAGGAGAAAGCCATAGAAGCGGGATGTGATGAATTTCTGGCAAAACCGGTAAGCAAGACAGCTTTGCTGAATACATTAAAAAAATATGGGCTGGTGGTTTAACTCCTTATAATTATCCTACAGGGTGAAATTTTTTTGAATCGTCCTGATCAGTTCATTATCCATGAACGGCTTCTCAATAAAATCGTTACATCCGGCTGCTTTTGCCACCTCCCGTTCTCCTGAAACAACATGGGCTGTCTGGGCAATGATAATGACCTTGCTGTTAAACCCGCGAATCTGAAGTATCGCATCTATCCCGTTCAATTCGGGCATGCTTAAATCCATCAGCACAAGATCAATGTCGGGATTGTCCCGGCAGGTATCCACCGCTTCACGGCCGTTTTTTACTTGTAAAACACTATTGCTGATTCCTTTTACCATTCTGGTAAGAAGAATTGACGAAGGAGCATCGTCTTCGGCAATTAAAATTTTCAGACGCCCGGCCCATTCATCTGTTTTTATTTCTGAAGGCATTTCTTTAACCGGAATTTTTTCTTCCTTCGCAGCTATATAAGGAAAAGTGAAATAAAACACAGAACCCTTATCCGGCTCACTGTTTACGCCGATCTCTCCGCCCAGCAGGGTAACAAATTCTCTGCACATCACCAGCCCCAGACCGGTTCCCGGCTCATCCATCGTTCCGGGTCGCTGGTAGTTGGCGCCGATCATAAATAGTGTCTTCGCCTCAGATGCCGGAATGCCGATCCCCGTATCGGAAACTTCAATACGTACAAAACCGCCTTCTATACCTGAGCTTACTATGATAGTACCGTTTTCGGGTGTGAATTTAATCGAATTGTTTACCAGGTTAATCAGCACAGCCTTAATGATTTTAGGATCAGAATATATTCGTGAACCTGTTTCAGTTTCATTTATCAGCTTCTGGCTTTTTTCAAAAGCACGGGTTGAAAGAACAGCCATAACTTCCTTTGTAAGCTCTTGAACAGAGAGGTTCTCAGGAATACTCTTTATTTGCCCGCGTTGCATCTGAGCCCAGCTAAGAAGATTCTCGAGCAGACTAAAGGTATTGATGCTGCTTCTCTTCAGACTGCCTATAATAAGACGTTTCTTTGATTCCTCGAAGGTGTCATAATTTTCATCAAGTGACTTAAGCAAACCCAGAAGCCCGTTGAACGGGCTTCTGAGATCGTGCGCGATGATCGAGAAAAACTTATCCTTCGTAAGATTCGCATCTTTCAGTTCTTCGTTCTTCATGTCCAGGATATGGTTCATGCGGCGCTGCCGGCGACTGTTTTTCAGGATATCCAGCAGAAGGATTACCCCCAGCAGCAGGATCACGCCGATAGCGATAATATAAATCCTTTGTATTTTAATTGTGTTCTGCTTGATTTCATTGTTCTTCAGCAACAGTATATTCTCATTTTCCATTTGCTTCAATTCATTCCTGAAAACCGCTTCGGCCACTTTATGCCTCACCGTTGCACTTCCAAGGGTGTCCTGCAGGGAAGAGTATCTTACATTATACTCAAATGCTGCCTTGTAGTTTCCTTTCCTTGCCTCAATATCTCCCATGATCCTGCAGGCGGATTTTTCGAAGGTCACAAATTCTTGATCATGGGCCAATTGCAAACCGCTTTTGGTAAATTTCTCTGCTTTATCAAGGTCTCCGAGTTCCAGATAAACCCCTCCGAGGTTCACCAGCAAAGCTGCACGCTGCTGGTTTCTGTAAGGAGTCAGTGGCGATTTATAGGCTTCGGTGAAAAATTCCAGCGCCTGATTGAAATCTTTTTGAGTCCAGGCAGCATTGCCGAGGTTGACCAATGCATTTAAACGAGTATCTTCTACCTTGTTTTCCTCTGCCATTCGCAGTACCTTCTTCAGAAAAATCCGGGCCGAATCCTGATCTCCTTTTACCTGAGAATATAAAAGCCCCATATTAAGAAAAATAGCCATGTCGAGTTTGATGTCGCCAAGCGGTTTGTTGATTTTAAGCGCCATACGGTAAGCACTCATTGATTTTTCAAAATCGTTGAGGTCGAAATAGATCATGCCCAGCTTGATATACGAGTTGGCCAGGAAAGAGTTCATGTGTTTGGCTTCATATATTGCTTGCGACTCAAGGGTGTTTTGAATGGCCCCGATGTAATTGCCTTTGTTAAAATAAACCGTGGCAAGGTCAGAAACCGCCTTAGCGTACCGGCTCTTGTCCTGAAGCTGCTTTCCGCAGTTAACAGCCAATTTGTGATATTTCTCAGCGCTGTCAGAGACCCCGAGTACTCCGTAATAAATTCCAAGGTTGCTTAAAACCATCGTTTCGAGGTCGATGTTGTTATCCTTCACGGCCCTGGCAAGCGCCTTGTGAAAGGTGGGGATGGCCTGGCCGGGATTATTCTGGTACCAATAACATACAGCCCTGCAATTCAGTCCCTTTATAAGCCCGTAACTGAAATCGATCCTGGCCGAGATAGTTGAAATTTGCTGGCTGATCTTCAAGGCGCTGTCGGTATTGGCCGGTAAAATATGCCGGTACAATTCCAGCAGCAGCTTTACTTTATTGCTGTCCTCTTTGGCTGATGAAGCCAGGAGACGGGTCAGACTGTCGGCAGAAGATTTTTCTGATTGGGAATACACAGCAGGTGCAGCAATAAGCAATGCAATAAAGGCAAGGAGGCGGACCATGAAAACGATTTTAATTTAGACAAAAGTAGGAAATATTTCATAGATTTGACAAACTCATATTCAGGTACAATTCAACACAACTTACATAACATGAATATATCCCCACTTGATGCAGGATTGATCGACCTGGTGATGCGCGATGACGATCACCTGGTATATTATAACAATAAACCCTTGCTTACGGCCGGAGGGAATGAGGTCAAAGACGAGAACCAGAGAATGC
>CAIWXI010000157.1 GCA_903916595.1 uncultured Bacteroidales bacterium
ACCATTTCACCATTTCACCATTTCACCATTTCACCATTTCACCATTTCACCATTTCACCATTTCACCATTTCACCATTTCACCATTTCACCATTTCACCATTTTTTTCCAATGAAACGCTACTACAAATACTTTGCCTACGCCGTTGCTCTCCTGTACTTCTTTCTGGGGGTGTTTATCTTCATCAGCCCGTATTTTTCGTACTTAACCAAAACAATTAAAATTTCTTTTGCGGTTTTTCTTTTTCTTTATGGGGGGTATCGTTTGGCCCGGATATGGTCGAAGTCGCGGGAAGAAAGGGACGAATGACCGATTTTTCTTGCATTTTCAGTACATTCCGGTTATTTTAGACGGTAAAATTGGATGGTACAATAATATTATTCATAAATTTGTGTTTCGGTTCTGATAACCCTACTGAACTTAATAATTCTATGAATACCAGAAAGGCTTTAAAGGCTGCATGCTTGACGGCAGGTTTGATGATCCTGTTGTTTTTTACTGCCTGTGGTGATGGTAATCATGGAAAACAAACTGATACTCCGACTTCCGGACAGATGAAGGTAGGCATTGACGATTCCTATCGGCTGTTACTGGATACGGAGATTTATACGTTTGAAACGTTTTATAAATATTCAAAGCTCGATACAATTTACGGAAATGAGGAAACTATTTTCGATCTTTTCATGAAAGATTCCGTTCCTCTGATAATCGTAAACCGAAAACTTACGGCTGAAGAGGAAAAATATTTGAATTCCAGGCAGTTCATTCCAAAGACAACATTGATAGCATACGACGGAGTAGTGTTTATCGTCAATCATGAGAACTCCGACACAAATCTTTTTTACGATAAGATTCAAGGTATGTTCAGGGGAGAGGTTAAAACCTGGAAGGAAGTCAACCCTAAATCAAAATTAGCGGACATCAAAGTGGTTTTCGACAATTACAAGTCGGGAAACCCGAGATATTTCAGAGAAAAGTTTTCTCTCAGCAAACTGCCCGAAAGCTGTTTTGCTGTAAACTCCAATGCCCAGGTGATTTCTTTTGTGGAGAAGAATAAAAATGCAATCGGTATTATCAGCGTGAATTGGATTAGCGATACAGAGGATACAGTTTCCAACAATTTTCTGAGAAGAGTTAAGGTGGTCGGGGTAAGCACTCCTGGCAACAATGAACCCGGCGCCAGTTTCTACAAACCTTACCAGGCCTATATTGCGCAGGGGGATTATCCTTTTACCCGCAATGTCTATTGCATCAACAGGCAGACATACAGGGGGCTGGCTTACGGACTTTCTTCATTTATAGCGGGGGAAAAAGGCCAGCTTATTATACTGAGATCGGGAATGGTACCAGCTGCGATGCCCGTAAGGCTGGTTGAAATTAAACATTAATTGTAGTTTATACGACCTTATGATGAGCAATTCAAGAAAGACAGTACTGGTTATCGTTTTAATGCTTGTATTCCCGTTTCTGTCGGAAGTCCGCACCCAGGATCTGAAAGCCGCAATCCGGCTCATGCGTGGGGAGCAGTTTAAAGCCGCCGCTTCTGCATATAAGGCGTTATTGAATCAGAATCCTGCTGATGGCGAGGTCTATTATTATTATGGCGAGAATTTTATTAACCAATATTTCTCCGATACCTCCAATAATTCGTTAAAGGAGATTTCAGATTCTGCAAGAATAATATTCCAGCTTGGAGTAGAGAAGGATCCTGCAAACCCACTAAACTTTGTTGGAATGGGAGAAATTTCCATGCTGAATAAAGACAAGACTGCAGCCTTGGATTATTATGCCAAAGCCACAGCCCTTTTGCCTAGTAAAGCCAATAAAAGTATTATTATGGACCCGGTCCGCCAGGCAAATGTCCGTATCAGGATGGCCAATGGTTATGTTAGAGCCGGTATTAAAGATACAGCACAGATTTTTTCTTTACTGAAGATCGCTGAAAAGCTTGATCCTAAGAACTTTGAACTGTTCATTGTAAAAGGAGATGCGTACATTATACTGTTGAATGATGGCTCTAATGCCATCACGAACTACAATATTGCACAGAGCCTGAATCCGCAGTCTCCTGCAGCAAAACTTCGCATTGGACAGCTTTGGATGCGGGCAAAGCAGTACAAAAGCGCATTGACTTATTACGATGATGCCATTAAGATTGACTCCAACTATGCCCCGGCTTATAAAGAAAGGGGATTTCTCCTGGCCAAGGCAAACAGGAATGACGAAGCCAGAAGGGATTTTGGCAGATTCCTCAGGCTTTCAGCCGGGAATACTTATGCTAGGATACAGTTTGTAAATATTTTGTTCGACCTGCAGGATTACAAAGATGCGATAAATCAGCTCAACGAAGTTTATAAAGTTGATTCATTGAATAACGATTTGAACAGGGCACTCGCGTATGCATATTTTGAGACGGCTCAGTACGACAAAGCTCTTTATTTCAGCCGGAAGTTCTTTGCAAACGAAAAACCAGAAAGGATACGGGCAGCTGACTACATCTATTATGGAAGGATCCTTGCGAGGAATAAGCAGGATGAACAGGCGTATGAAAATCTGCTTAAGGGGTTTGAATTGGATTCAACAAAACCGGAACTTCTGTCTGAAGCTGCATTGTGCCTCACTAAGGTTAAAAAATACGATAAGGCTATTGAGATTTATCAAAAGAAAATTTTGCTGAAAAAAGCTGCTCCCATGGATTATTATAACCTTGGTAAAATCTTTTATAATGTCAGGGATTTTCAGCAGGCCGACACCAACCTGGCGATTTTCAACCAGCTGCAGCCCGAGCATATCGCCGGCTTTGTTTGGAGGGCCAGGACTAAATCGAACATCGACTCTACCAGTAAACAGGGATTTGCCAAACCCATTTATGAGATTATTCTTGCCAAAACCCAGAGTGATACTGCAAAATATGCCAAAGAACGCATGGAATCTTTTTATTATCTTGCTTACTATAACTTCCTGCAATATGCCCAGACGAAGAACAAGGACTATGCAGTGCAGGCTATGATCTACAGTAATAAGGTATTGGCTATAGACCCGAAAGACGAAAAAGCTGAAAAGGCAAAACAAATCATAGATAATCTTAAGAAATTTGTGAATTAGAGGGTATTGCTAATCAATCAATATTTTTATACTTTTGTAAACCTGCAAAAAATCGCAAAAACTAATTAATTCAAGTATTTTTATAAATTAAATTCAATTAACGATGAGCAACAAAAGCAGCCAAGGCGGATTAATGGAAGCCTTAAGATCGGTGTTTACGTTAGGTGCAATGATCATAGCCCTTATCGTATCGTACTTACTTTTCAAATTTGTGATGGGTAATCCAATCAATTTTGAAGGTAATAATCCTGCGGGCACTCCGCTGCCGGGGAACTATCTCGGGATCATTTATAAAGGGGGAATGATAGTACCTCTCCTGATGACGGTTAACCTTATTCTGATCATCTTCTCCGTGGAGCGCTTGATCACACTACGCCGTGCGAAGGGTAAGGGCCGTATCAATGTATTTGTAAAGGAACTGCAGGGTCTTCTCGATACCAATAAAATTGAGGACGCTGTTAAAGCATGTGACAAACAGCAAGGTTCACTGGCTAATGTAATGAAAGCCGGACTTGTTCGTTACCGTGCTCTTCAGGACGATAAAACTCTGGAAAAAGACCAGAAGATACTTGCCCTTCAGAAGGAATTTGAAGAAGCTTCAGCTCTTGAGCTTCCGATGCTTTCGAGAAATCTTGTCATCCTTTCAACTATTGCTTCAATCTCCGTGCTGATTGGTCTTCTTGGTACCGTTCTCGGGATGATCCGTGCATTTGGCGCTTTGGCACAGGCCGGAAGTCCTGATGCACTTGCTCTGGCAACCGGTATTTCTGAAGCACTTATCAATACTGCTTTCGGTATCACAGGATCGTTGCTTGCAATTGTGCTTTACAATAGCTTCTCAACAACTATCGATAGCTTTACCTATAAAATTGATGAGGCAGGATTCAGTCTTGTACAGTCATTTGCCGCTTCTGCCAAGTAATGTTTTTGGCGATTCAGCAAATTAAGTACATCATATCGTGTATTTTTAATTTAAAACCAGAATTCCATGCCAAAGATAAAACCACCGGTTAGAACACCGCATATAGACATGACACCCATGGTGGATTTGTTTTCTGTGCTGCTGATCTTTCTGTTGTTGACGGCTTCATTCCGCCCTCAGGAGGCGGCAGTGATCACCACACCCCAGTCTGTTTCAGAGAAAACAGCTCCGGATGCCGACCTTATGACTATTTTTATTTCCAAGGACGGAAAGGTGTTTTTCAACATCGACAACGGCAAGGATACTTCAACCCATTTCCGCAGTAAATTAATTGAAAAAATGGGAGAACAGTATCAGATCAAGTTTACCAAGGCGGAAATCAACAAATTCGGCACGATGTCATCATTTGGATTACCGATCAAGGACCTTAAAGCCTTCCTTAATACGAAGGATTCGAAGGAAAGGGACAAACTGCAAACGGGTATTCCCATGGATTCAACCGATAACCAGCTTGCCTGGTGGGTTCGTCAGGCCCGTCTAACCAATGTCGGGGCCGAAGTCGCCATCAAGGGAGATGGGGACACTGACTATAAAACAGTCAAGAAGGTCATGGACTTGTTGCAGGATAATAAGGTGAATAAATTTAATCTCGTTACGAATCTGCAAAAGCAGGAAGTTACTCTCAAGGAACTTCCTCCTGCAGGCAAGTAAAGGGAACCAGAACGTTAAAGAAAATCCTATATGGCCGAAATAATTCAAGAAGAAAAAGGTAAAAAAGGTGGTAAACGCAGGGCTAAGAAGCACGGCACTCACATCGACATGACCCCTATGGTCGATTTGATGTGTTTGCTGATCACCTTCTTTATGCTGACCACCGCTTTCAGCAAGGCGAAAGTAATGGTCATAACAATGCCGGAGAAGGATAATAAGGATCAACCGAAGGATCAGCCCCAGATATCGGCTATCCGTACCCTTAACATTATTCTTTCGGAAGGCAACAAAGTGTACTATTATATTGGGATGGCCGACCCTAAGAAACCACCACTGCCGATGCTGGTGAAGACTGATTTCAGCAAGGATGGCATCCGTAAGGTTTTGTTGGATAAAAACCGTGACTTGTTTACCAAAATTGCAGACTACCGCGATAAACGTGTTACAGGAAAAATTGTGGTGGCCGATACTACACTCGACAGCGAGATCAAGAAGATGAAAAGGGACGATAAAAAGGGCCCAATCGTACTGATCAAGGCAGATGAGAAAGCAAAGTACAAGGACATTGTCAACATTATCGATGAAATGGCTATCTGCAATATCGCCAGCTATGCTATTGTAGATCTTAATCCTGTTGAAAAGGATATGTTGAAAACTGCTCCCAAATAAGGTTTTAATGAAAATTTAAAAATATAACGTATGGCAATTGAAAAACAGCGTGTAGAATCGCTGGAGGAAATCGTTTTCAAGAACCGTAATAAGGAATACGGCTCCTATGTGCTTCGCAAGAAGTACCGGAGGAATCTTACGATAGCTTTGATCATCGGCCTCCTCGTGATAATCTCCGCCGCTGCCTATCCTTTTATTAATGCAATGCTTAATAAGGAAAGATTGTTGAGAGAAAAGGAGAAGTCGGTAACGGCCGAAATGCTGAACATGCCCAAAGAGGATCTCCCACCGCCACCGCCTCCGCCTCCACCTCCTGAAGCATTGGTGGAAAAGGTGAAGTTCACGGCGCCCAAGGTTGTTGAAGATACTAACGTGGAATCTGACTTTGGCAAGCAGGACTTACTTAACCAGAAGGGTAACACAGAAGTTCCTTCCGAGGAAGTACAAGTAGAAGAAAAAGAGGTAAAAACTCAGGTCATTGAACAGAAAGTGGAAGCCGAAGTGTTTTTGATCGTTGAGGAACCTCCTACCTTCCCCGGTGGCGAAGCGGCCCTGTACAAATGGCTGGGCGAAAACCTTAAATATCCTGAAGAAGCCAAAGAACTTGGTATACAGGGACGTGTTTTTGTTGCTTTCGTAGTTGAACCCGACGGATCGACCAGTAATGCGGTTGTAAAACGAGGTATCGGCGGCGGTTGCGATGAAGAAGCTATCCGTATC
>CAIWXI010000158.1 GCA_903916595.1 uncultured Bacteroidales bacterium
ACGGATTTGATGGAACAGTACCCGGATGCCCTTATCATCCCGACGGTGCTGTTCACGAAAAGGGTGAAATGGCGAAAAGATGTAAAGCGGGAGTTAAACAGCCGATGGGGCAACCGTCAGTTTTTACATTTTACTTATGTGCTGGTGAAACTGTTTGACTACAAAGCCAGGGATTATTATGATCATCCCAATCCGGTTGTAAAAATCCTGCTGCCCAAAATGGATTATGAACCGGAAGAGCGAACTGAAGTAATTCGGCAGGCGTATCGGGGGTTGTTTGAACTGGTGGCGCCGATGTTGTTTGACAAATATGTGGATTTTATTGATGTGTATGCCGAAATTCGGGAAGATGAACGTGAAGCTATTTTACATGAAATGACAGAACAGGAGGATACAGCTATGCTGGCGCAATATATCAGGGATAAGGGATTTCAGGAAGGCTGGAAGGAAGGCGAACTAGCAGGCGAACTGAAAGGTGAACTGGCAGGCGAGCTGAAAGGCGAACTGAAAGGCGGGCGAGTTTTACTGGAACGGTTATTAACCCGTCGTTTTGGACCGTTGCCAGACTGGGGGCGGGATCAACTGGGGGGAGCAAACATGGATCAACTGGATCGGTGGGCTGATCGGGCGCTGGAAGCGAACTCCATTCAGGCGGTTCTGGCAGAATAACCAATACACAGTACCAACACTTGTGGACCTATGCGAAAAAGAAATAGGTGGAATCTCACACGATGGCGCAAAGAAAAGCTATGCTTATTTGCGGCTTGGGAGAAGCTAAAGTAAGAAACAATGATAAAACAGATTGCGATATACGGCATCGGCAAACCGAAAGCCCGGGAAGTGCGGATCAATTCGGGTTCGAATCGATAATCAAAGACCGGATCAATGCACTGAATGACCTGCACCATCCATCGCTGCTTTGAGTGATCGAAGCGGTAGGAACAGTATGAGAGGGTGCTCCAGAAGAGCGAGGAATCCGAACTGTTCGTAGTATTCACGGGCAATCTGATTTTTTGCATCAACAAAAATACCAATAATACCGATATTCTCGGCAATCGACAGGGTACGTTTAATGGCTTCAGCCATCATGATCGTTCCCAGGCCTTGACACTGCTGGTCGATCGAAACCGCCATGCGGGCCAGTTTGGCTGCCGGAGCTTTAGTGGGGTACTTTCCGGCGTAACCGGCAGGCAGATTACGGGTCACCACTTCGCACCCTGCCAGGGTGAAAAAGCCTAAAATCTTTGTCGGCGCATCGGTATCAATCAAGACAAACGTTCTGGAAATGCCTTTTTCTATGTGCTGTAGAGCGGTCTTCTGTAGATAGTCATTCAGCGCCGGTTGGCCGCAGTCGAAACTTTTTCGATCGTTCAGACGGGAGAGCGGCTCAACTCGTAGCATCTACAGGCGTTCCTTGTGAGTATGAAAAGCGGCTTTCAGCTTTTCATTCGGGGCTGGCGGATTTTCAATAATGTCGAAAAATCTTTTTGCTGTTTCGCCCGTCAGATAAATAACGCTTTCTTCTTCGATCACGGTTTGAGCACGCTCCAGAGCGGACTGTACCAGAAATTGGTTTACCGTAGAGCCCACCAGTACGGCTGCCCGTTTAAGGGTATGGTATACTTTCTCTGATATGCGTGCTGAAATACGCTCGGTTTTGGTTGTCATAATGAACCTCCATACAACTTTTTGAG
>CAIWXI010000159.1 GCA_903916595.1 uncultured Bacteroidales bacterium
ATGTACGATGTACGATGTACGATGTACGATGTACGATGTACGATGTACGATGTACGATGTACGATGTACGATGTACGATGTACGATGTACGATGTACGATGTACGATGTACGATGTACGATTTATGATTTACGATGAAGTTAAAGATTGATCATAAGGAAGTAGAAGCAAAAGAGGGGACGAGCATCATGCAGGCTGCTTCTTTGCTTGGCATTTCCATTCCGGCTCTCTGCTATTCCGAAGGCATAGAGCATCATGCATCCTGCATGATATGTATGGTCAAAGACCTGAATAGCGGCCGGCTGCTGCCTGCCTGTGAATATCCGGCACAGGAAGGGATGAACATTCAAACGCATTCCCACGAGATTCACGAAGCCCGTCGCGAAGCGCTTGAACTGCTGCTCAGCGACCATGTAGGCGACTGCGAAGCCCCCTGCCGCAGATCCTGTCCGGCATTTATGGACATCCCCGAAATGAACCGTCTTATCGCCGCCGGCCGTTTTGAAGAAGCTCTGAAAGTTGTAAGAGAAGAGATCGCACTGCCACTGATTCTCGGATATATCTGTCCGGCCCCCTGTGAAAAAGCCTGTCACCGGGCCGGTATCGACGGAGCCTTGTCGATTTGCCTGCTCAAGCGGGCCGCCAGCCTGGAAACAGACCTCGTACATCGTACCTCGTACATCGTACATCGTACATCGTACATCGTACCTCGTACATCGTACATCGTACATCGTACCTCGTACATCGTACCTCGTACATCGTACATCGTACATCCTAATTCGTCCATCCAACATCGCATAGCGATTATCGGTACCGGCCCCTCAGGTCTGGCCGCTGCTTTCTATCTGCAGCGACTCGGCCACCAGGCTGTCCTTTTTGACCAGCATAAGGAAGCCGGCGGATTGCTTCGCTACCATATTACCGAAGATAAACTTCCCCGACAGGCGCTTGATGCGGAAATTGATATGATACGGCAGATGGGCGCTGAATTCAGGCTCAACACCCTGATCACAAAAGAATTTTTCGACAACGTTTTATTAAAGGAATTTGATGCAATAATCATAGCCACCGGCAGGGAAGACAACCAGATTGCCGATGATTTCGGACTGGAACAGGATGAGCACGGGCTGAAAGTCAGCAGGACAACCCTCGAAGCCCGAATCCATCAGCCATCTGATATCAGCCATCCGGCACCCGCCATCTTCGCCTGCGGAAACGTCATCCGCAAACGTCAAATGGCAGTGCGTTCCGTAGCCCAGGGCAAAGCTGCAGCCTTGTCGGCCGACCATTTTCTGCGGACAGGAAAACCTGGGGTCGCGCACCATCTGTTTAATTCATCTTTCGGGAGGCTTACCGAAATTGAGTTTGAAGAGTACCTCAAAGAGAGTCCGGCCTCTGAACGTAATGAACCGGAAAAAGGCTTCATGGGCGGATTCACTGCTGCAGAGGCCATGAAAGAAGCGGCCCGCTGTATGAACTGCGACTGCCGCAAGCCGATCAGCTGCAAACTTCGTAAATACGCCACTGAATACCAGGCACACCAGAAACGATTTGCCGGCCCCGAACGCAAACTTATTACCAAATCTCTTCAGCATGAATTTGTAGTATACGAAGCCGAAAAGTGCATCAAATGCGGGACCTGCGTGGAGATCACGAAGACCGAAGGGGAACTGCGTGGCCTGAGTTATGTTGGAAGGGGATTCGACGTAAGGATTAGCGTGCCCCTGGGAGGATCGGTCAAAGACGCTCTGATAAGAACAGGAGAAAAAGTCATCGAAGCCTGCCCCACAGGAGCTCTGGCATATAAGATAAGAACTGATGAAAAGAGGCGGGATATATAGTCTGCTCGTGCTGCTTTGCTGGCTCCCATGCCAGGCCCAGCTGAAATCGCCCGGCTGCTGGCCATCCTATCGGGGTGATGCCCGGCTCACGGGCCTTTCCGACGCAGCCATCCGCCTGCCATTAAAATTATTATGGACTTTCAAAGCAGGCGACGCCATCAAGTCATCCGCAGTCATATGTAATGGATTTACATATATTGGATGTGACGATGGCTGTGTTTATGCATTGACCGGCAAAGGTGAGCTTAAATGGAAGTTCAAAGCCGGCACAAGTATCGAGGCTCCTCCCCTGCTGCTGAATGGCACGGTTTACGCGGGTTCGCTGGAAGGCATCATCTATGCGCTTGATGCGGTAAGCGGAACGGTAAAATGGAAATACATCACTGAGGGGCAGATATCCGGTTCCTGCAACTGGACGATGAGCGATGACAAGAAGCAGTTGCGAATCATTGCCGGGAGTTATGACTTCAGCCTGCATTGTATCGATGCCTTAAGCGGCAAGGGAATCTGGAAATATGCTTCAGGGAATTACATCAACGGAACGCCTGCAATAGCCGGTAAACTCGCCGTGATCGGAGGCTGCGACGGGTTTTTTCATCTGGTAAATACTGCATCGGGACAGCTAACCGGGAAGATCAACCTCGAAACCTATATCCCTGCATCGGCCGCTATCAGCGGTGATAAAGCTTACCTCGGAAATTACGACGGAGCGTTTTTTTGTGTTGATCTGAAAGCGAAGAAGGTCGTATGGAAGAAAGAAGGAGGGGGCCCTTTTATAGCATCTCCGGCGTTCTCGGCAGGCAGAGTAGTAAGTGCAACCCAGAATAAATGGGTAATTTGTTTTGATGCCCGCAACGGGGATATATTGTGGAAATTCAGGGCCGGGGGAAAAGTTGAAGCTTCCCCTGTCATTGCAGGGGATTATGTTATTATTGCCTCGGCGGATGGCCGTTTACGGCTGCTCGACTTTGCTACCGGTGTGGAACGCTGGACGTATGAGACCGGTAGCGCCCTGAGCGGAACGCCTGCAGTAACGAACGATCTGATTGTAGTGGGAGCTGAAGACGGGACGGTATTTGGCTTTGGCCCGGAAAATTTAAAAACGAAGGAATGAAAATTGTAAATATAGTCCCGGGTTTCGGGGGAACTTTCTACTGCGGCAACTGCCTGCGTGATTCAGGCTTTGTAAGCGCCCTTCGAAAGGCAGGCCACCAGGCCATGATACTGCCGGTTTACCTGCCCCTGACCATCAACGGAGATGTACAGGATACCCCTGTTTTTTACGGGGCTGTGAACATCTATCTGAAGCAGATCTTTCCTCTTCTTCGGCATATGCCGGGATGGATGGAGCATATGCTGAATTCCGCACCGCTACTAAAAATTGCCGCCAGCAAAGCCGGTTCCACCAGGGCACACGGACTTGAAGAGCTCACCGAATCGATGCTGATGGGAAAGGAAGGTCAGCAGGGAAAAGAGCTGGACGAACTGGTGCATTTTCTCAAACACCATGAGAAGCCTGATGTGGTCCACTTCTCTAATGCTCTGCTTTTGGGCATGGCTCGTCAGATTAAAGAGGAAGTCGGTGTGCCTGTCGTATGTTCACTGCAGGATGAAGATGTATGGGTGGATGTCATGAGCGGGCCCTTCCGTAAGAAGATCTGGGACCTTCTGGCAGAAAAAGCCAGGGATGTGGATGCTTTCGTTGCCGTTAGCAATTATTTTGCCGGTGTGATGAAAAGCAAGATGGCTTTACCCGCCGAAAAAGTATTCGTCATCCCTATCGGGATCAACCCGGCTGACTATGAGTTTAATTCAAATCCTCCCGATCGCCCGGCCATTGGCTATTTGTCGAGAATTTATGAAGATAATGGATTCGGAGTGCTGGTCGATGCGTTCATACTGCTGAAATCCCGTCGGGGTTTTGAGAATTTAAAGTTGCATGCCACCGGCGGGATGACCGGAGATGACAAGCACTTCTTTAACGAACAGCTTAAAAAACTTCAGAAAGCGGGACTGAGCGGCGATATCCATGTGTTTGAAAACTTCGGGACTGCAGACCTGCACACTTTCTTTAAATCGGTTTCTGTGCTTTCGGTGCCGGTTCTTAAAGGCGAAGCTTTCGGCTTATACCAGCTGGAAGCGCTTGCTTCGGGGGTCCCCCTGGTGCAGCCTGCCCTGGGAGCGTTTCCCGAGATCATTGAAGCCACACACGGAGGGTTGCTTTACGAACCAAACACTCCTGAAGCTCTTGCCGCGAGGCTTGCCTCCATTATAAACGACAGGGCCGGGCTGCAGCAGCTGGGAGCAAACGGCCGCAAAGCGGTTGAAGATAAATTTAATTATTCTTCCCTAACAGCAGAAATGCTGGAGTTATATAAAAAAATCGCGTGATGCTTGCAGAACTTCAGAATATACGAAAACACTATAACCTCGCACTGTCGGACCGTCAGAAACCTGTTCTCGACGGAATCTCGCTAGCGATAGGCGAAAATGAATCCATCGCGGTGACCGGCCCTTCGGGTTCAGGAAAAACAACACTTCTTAATATCCTGGGAACCCTCGACAGGGCTGATTCGGGAATCGTCAGACTGAACGGTACAGACCTGAGCCAGATGAAAGAACCCGAACTTGCCGGTCTGAGGAACCGGTTTATTGGTTTCGTGTTCCAGCTTCATTTTCTGCTGCCTCAGCTGAGCCTTATTGAAAATGTGCTTTTGCCAACCCTGCCGCTGAAAGATAAGTCGTTGCGCAAAGCAGGGTATGAACGTGCAATGAGGCTTATCGGACGGATGGGATTGAAGGACCTTGTAAACCAGAAACCGGGGGAGCTTTCGGTAGGGGAATGTCAGAGGGCGGCCGTTGTAAGGGCCCTGGTAAACAAACCCAGGCTGCTGCTTGCCGATGAACCCACAGGATCACTCGATGCAGAAAATGCCACCCTCCTGGGCAAAATGCTGGCAGAGCTGAAACAGGAGGAAGGTCTTTCGTTAGTAGTAGTCACCCACTCTCCCGAACTGGCCGCACAGATGGATAAAACTTACCGGCTCGGTTCCGGGAAACTCATGCCAAATTCGTAATCATGAGCCTGTACCGGTTTATTCTTCGGGATCTTTTTCATTATCGGAAGGCTTTCCTTGCAATACTTTTCGGGACAATCCTCAGCGCTGCCGTGCTTACCGGGGCGCTCATACTGGGTGATTCGGTGAAATACAGCCTTCGGCAAATCACTGAGCTCCGGCTCGGGAAGATACGTTTTGCCCTTCAGCCGGGCAACCGCTATTTTAGCCAGGACCTGGCATACGGTATCGGCATAAAGACCGGATCTCCCGCAGCTCCCGCGATGCTGTCGGCAGGTATTGCAGTGAATCCTGAAAACAATAAACGCATCAACCACATCGAAGTGGTTGGAATCGACCGTCGTTTTACCTCCTTTTGGGATAACAATCCTTCCTGCCCTGAGCTGAACACCGCGGTCATCAGCACAAACACCGCCGGGAAATTGCAGCTGAAACCGGGAGATGATTTTCTCGTGAGGATACCCAAACAGGGCATCGCTCCCGGTAACGCTCCGTTTGTAGCGGAGAAATCTCCGGTGATTGCCATTCGGCTTAAAGTAAAAGCTATTGCGGATGATGAACAAATGGGACGTTTCAGCCTGAAAAACAACCAGACTGCACCCTATACTGTGTTTATTTCGCTGGACCAGATGGCCGGGGTGCTTGGTTTGAAAGGAAAGGCGAACGTGATCCTGCTCGGAGGAGATGAATGCGTGGGTGCAGTCCCTACCGACAGCCTTTTACGCATGGTATGGCAGCCCGGGGATGCCGGCCTTACAATTCAGAAAATTTCGAAGGATTCTCTTTTTGAGTTGACCTCAGAGCGTATTTTTATCGACGATCCCACATCCGCAGCCGTTAAATCCACCCTGCCCCAAAGCCAGCCTTTTCTCACCTACCTTGTAAATTCCTTTTCTGTCAATGGCAGGTCAACACCCTATTCTTTCATCACGGCGGCTCCGCCGGATTTCCTTGGAACGGATCCCGGCCCTGACGGCATCATTATTAATTCATGGCTGGCCTCAGATCTGGGCGTTAATAAAGGTGATTCCATACAATTGAAGTATTTTATCATGGGATCAGGCAGGGAACTGACTGAAAACAGTTCAACCTTCATTGTGAAGCAGGTAAGGCCAATGCAAGATAAGGTCTGGGACCGCTCTCTGATGCCAGATTTTCCTGGCATGTCGGAAGCCGGGAACTGCCGTGACTGGGAAACCGGTTCGCCCATAGACCTAAAAAAAATACGGCAAAAGGACGAGGATTACTGGAATGATTTCAAGGGTACTCCCAAAGCATTTATTTCACTGGCAACCGGTCAGAGATTATGGAAAAACCCTTTTGGCAGCCTTACTTCGATACGGTTTTACGCCAGCGCCGTCCAGGCTTTTGCAGCGGGACCGGCAATTCTGAAGAAACTCAGCCCCGCCCGTCAGGGACTCACATTCTCGCCAGTCTGGTCTTTGGGCAAAGAATCCGCTGCAGGCTCCACTGATTTTGGCGGACTGTTTCTGAGCCTTGGTTTCTTCATTATTATTTCTGCCCTGCTCTTGCTTGCATTGCTGTTTTCACTCCATCTGCAAACCAGAATCAATGAAACGGGAGTCTTGTCGGCCATCGGTTTTACGAAATGGCAGATCTTCAGGATCCTGTTCACCGAAGGACTGGTTCTCGCTGTTGCAGGGGGCGTTGGCGGTGCGCTGGCCGGTATTTTATATACCCGTCTGATGCTCCTTGGCCTTAATACGATCTGGCTTGATGCGGTAGGCATCACGGGACTTATCCTGGTAATAAAGCCGGTGACACTGATCCTTGGCGCCTCAGCCGGAGCCCTGGTCGCCATCCCTGTATTGTTTATTGTATTGTACAGGAATATGAGAAAACCTGCCGTGATAAGGGCAAGGTTTGGATATGCGTCTCTGAAACGGGGCCGTTTCTTAACTGTTGTCGTGTTGCTGGCACTGGGAACCTTCAGTATTATTATCACTGCGTCAAACCGCCGGACCTTTTACGGATCTTCAGGCGATGCAGGCTCGGGCACGGGAGGATTTCAATACTGGGCCGAAAGCAGTATCCCTCTTCGTCATGATCCCTCAACAGCTGAAGGCATAAAAGAATTCGCCCTGGATGACCAGCCTGAACTGAAAAACGTTCACATTTCAGCAATCCCGAAGCTTGAAGGCGACGACGCCAGCTGCCTTAATCTTAACCGGGCCGCACGTCCGGCCGTGCTTGGTATCCCCACCGGGGAATTCAACAGAAGAAATGCATTCAGCTTCATTTCACTTCTGGACGGCATAGATAACAAGAATCCCTGGCTGGTGCTTCAAAAACCCCTCGGCCCAGGATTCATACCTGCCTTTTGCGACCAGACCGTGATCACCTGGGGGCTTCAGAAAAAGATCGGCGATACCTTATATTATGATGCAGGCAAGGGAGAAACGATCGGTCTTAAACTTATGGGCGGCCTCGACAACTCGGTGTTCCAGGGTTATGTAATGATTTCCGACAGCCTCTTCCGAATTCATTTTACTTCGGTAAGCGGTTTTAGCACCTTCCTGATCGATGGCCCCTCTCTAAAGGGAGACAGCATAGCAGAACTATTGGAGAATGTATTCAGGGATTATGGACTGATCACTACATCTTCCTCAGCCAGGCTTGCATCGTTTAATGCCGTGGAGAATACATATCTCTCGGTGTTTACTCTCCTTGGAAGTCTCGGGGTTCTCATCGGGACTTTCGGTCTTGGGCTCGTCCTGCTGAGGAATATACAGGAAAGGAAGCAGGAACTTGCACTTTACTTCGCCCTTGGCTATGAGAAAAACCTTATTCTGAGAATGATCCTTGCTGAATACTTAAAGATACTTCTGGCCGGAATTCTCCTGGGGACAGTGTCAGCCGCCGCATTCATTCTGACTTCACTGCTTTCGCCATCATCCCATTTCCCCTGGCTGTTTATACTGCTTTTTATGCCTGCTCTCCTGCTCAACGGCTTGCTCTGGGTCTGGCTTCCGGTCCACCTCATTCTTAAACGGAAATCCGTCATCCCCCATCCGCCATCTGATATCTGATATTTCACCATTTCACCATTTCGCTATTTCGCTATTTAGTATTCGTACATCGTACATCGTACATTTTTTCGTACCTTTGCACCCCCAAATAAAAAAATGTACGACATTAGAAACATCGCCATCATCGCCCACGTCGATCATGGCAAAACCACCCTCGTTGACCGGATCTTATATCAGGTGCACCTCTTCCGCGCAAACCAGCAGATGGGTGACCTTATCCTTGACTCCAATGACCTTGAGCGGGAAAGAGGGATCACCATCTTATCGAAGAATGTGTCGGTAAGATACAAAGGAGTTAAAATAAACATCATCGACACACCTGGCCACTCCGATTTCGGGGGGGAGGTGGAAAGGGTTCTGAATATGGCCGACGGCGTTCTGCTGCTTGTAGATGCCTTTGAAGGACCCATGCCACAGACCAGGTTCGTTCTGGATAAAGCCCTTGAACTTGGAAAGATCCCAATCGTTGTAATTAACAAGGTAGATAAGCCAAACTGTTCTCCCGACGAAGTTCACGAAGCGGTATTTGAACTGATGTTCAGTCTTGATGCAAGCGAAGCCCAGTTAAATTTCCCGACTGTATATGGTTCCTCGAAACAGGGATGGATGAGTGCCGACTGGAGAACGCCATCCACCGACATATCATATTTACTGGATACCATCATCTCACATATCCCGCCTCCTGCTAAAACACCGGGTACTCTTCAGCTGCAGATCAGTTCCCTCGATTATTCTTCGTATGTAGGGAGGATCGCGGTGGGCCGGATCTCCAGGGGATCAATTAAAGCCGGTGATCCGGTTTCACTGGTAAAGAACGATGGCACTATACTCAAATCGGTTATCAGGGAACTATATCTGTTCGAAGGTCTCAGTAAGGAAAAAATAAAAACCGAAGTTGCGGCGGGCGAGATCTGTGCCGTTCTTGGTCCCGAAAATTTCGATATCGGCGATACCATAGCCGATGCTGAAAACCCTGAAGGACTTAAGCGCATCAGCGTGGATGAACCTACCATGAGCATGGTGTTCACGATTAACAATTCGCCTTTCGCCGGGAAGGAAGGAACCTATGTTACCTCGCGGCATCTGAGAGACCGTCTGTTTCACGAAACAGAAAAAAATCTTGCACTGAGAGTTGAAGAAACAGGTTCGCCCGATACGTTTAATGTATTTGGAAGGGGGATACTCCACCTCGCGATCCTGGTTGAGACCATGCGGCGTGAAGGCTACGAATTTCAGCTCGGTCAGCCTAAAGTGATCACCAGGCAGTTCGACGGAGTGCTTCATGAACCTATAGAAAACCTGAAAATTCAGGTTCCTGAAGCATTTTCAGGAAAAGTTATAGAGATCGTAAGCAAACGTAAAGGCGAGATTGTAAATATAGAACCGAAACGCGACCGTATTACCCTCGAATTCAACATCCCGGCAAGAGGTCTCATCGGAATCAGAAATCCTATACTTACATCTACCGAAGGTGAAGCGATCATCGGGCATCGTTTTAAAGGATTTGAGCCCTGGAAAGGAGAAATGCTGGGTCGTATAAACGGTTCTCTGATCGCAATGGAAACCGGGGAGGCGATTGCTTATTCCATTGACAAGCTTCAGGACCGGGGTAAATTCTTTATTGAGCCAAGCGACGAGATCTATGCAGGGCAGGTGATAGGCGAGCACACTCGCGGAAACGATATCCTTATTAATGTTATCAAAACCAAGAAGCTTTCGAACATGAGGGCGACAGGTTCCGACGACAAAGCCGTGATTTATCCTGCCGTTAAATTCTCTCTTGAAGAAGCAATGGAATATATCCAGGGCGACGAATACACGGAAGTAACCCCGAAATCTATACGTATCCGAAAGATCATTCTTGATGAGAATGAACGGAAGCGCGCCCAGAAGAAGTCCTGACACAAAGCAACAGCTGGTTTGATACCTGATCAAATTTTACCTTATGCTGAATACAATCAAAAAAACGGGGATGGGCCTTGTTGTGCTCATCCTTTTTTGTTTACAGGGAAATGCCAGTCCGCAGGGAACCACAGGGCATTTAAAATTTCAGGATCCCCGGCTTTCCAATGAAGAACGTGTAGCAGACCTGGTTTCAAGACTCAGCCTGAAAGAAAAGGTATTGCAGATGCAGAATGATGCCCCGGCGATTGAAAGGCTTGGCATACCTGCTTATAACTGGTGGAGCGAATGCCTTCACGGTGTGGCAAGGAACGGAATTGCAACAGTTTTCCCCCAGGCTATCGGCATGGCTGCCACCTGGGATCCCGCCCTGATCAATCGCGAAGCCGATGTGATCTCGACCGAAGCCAGGGCTAAGTATTATGAATGTTCATCCAAAGGGAAACGCGGTATCTACCAGGGCCTGACGTTCTGGTCACCCAATATCAATATTTTCAGGGATCCCCGATGGGGGCGCGGACAGGAGACCTATGGCGAAGACCCTTTTCTCACAGGCCGCATAGGCATTGCATTTGTAAAAGGCCTCCAGGGGAGCGATCCGAAGTATTTCAAGGTTATTGCAACTGCCAAGCATTACGCGGTAC
This sequence comes from uncultured Bacteroidales bacterium, assembly GCA_903916595.1. Classification (GTDB taxonomy): domain Bacteria; phylum Bacteroidota; class Bacteroidia; order Bacteroidales; family FEN-979; genus CAIRDP01. The sequence continues at coordinate 10,514 of CAIWXI010000159.1, forward strand.
ATAGCGGTCCGGAACCCGACAGGCATAGCTTCGACGCCTGGTGCAGCGAAAGCGACCTGTACAATACATACCTCCCGGCTTTCGAAGCCCTTATAAGACAGGGTAAAGCATATTCGGTGATGGGAGCCTACAACCGTTTCTGGAGCCAGCCCTGCTGTGCAAGCGACCTGCTGCTTGATAAGATCCTGAGAAGAAAATGGGGTTTCAGCGGGTATGTGACCTCCGACTGCGGAGCGATCTGGGATATCTATCACGGTCATAAGCTTCAGCCCGATTCAATAAGAGCCTCGGTTCTGGGAGTCAAGGCAGGCTGCGACCTTACCTGCGGAGATGAATATGAAAGCCTTGTAAAGGCAGTTGAGAAAGGATACATCAGCGAATCCGAAATCGATATTTCCCTCAAACGCCTGTTCACCGCGAGGTTCAGACTCGGACTGTTCGATCCCGACTCACTGGTCCCCTGGTCAAAGATCAAACCCTCCGATAACAATACGGCCGAACACAGCCAGCTTGCCCTGAAGGTGGCTGAAGAAAGCATAGTTCTTCTGAAGAACGACAAAAAAACTCTGCCGTTTGGGAAAAACATCAAAAAGATCGCAGTGATCGGTCCGTATGCCGACCGGCTTTCAGTACTTCTTGGAAATTACTGCGGAACACCCTCGGCCCCGGTGAACATCCTTGCCGGCATCAGGGAAGTTGCAGGGGACAAGATCGAGGTGCTGTATTCAAAAGGAGTTGACGGACTCGAAGATGCGGCCTCAAAACAGAATGATAAAAGCGGGAAGGCCGCTCCCACGCCAACCGACCTTGAAGCCCAGGCTCTGCAGATCGCAGGGACTGCCCATGTCATCGTATTCGTGGGGGGCATATCGCCTTACCTTGAAGGTGAAGAGATGGAAGTGAAAGTGCCCGGTTTCAGCGGAGGCGACCGAACAACCCTTGACCTTCCTGCGAACCAGTCGGGCATGCTTAAAAAGCTGTCATGGCTGGGCAAACCCGTGGTACTGGTCCTCACGAACGGCAGCGCCCTCTCAATCACCCGCGAAGCACTGGATATTCCGGCTATCGTGGAAGTCTGGTATCCCGGACAGCAAGGCGGCAAAGCCCTTGCTGAAGTCCTGTTCGGATTATACAATCCGGCCGGGCGTTTGCCTGTTACATTTTTTTCGTCTGCGGATGAGCTTCCCCCGTTTACCGAATATTCAATGAAAGGGCGCACTTACAAATATTATACCGGCAAGCCATTGTACCCCTTCGGCTACGGGCTCAGCTATACGACTTTCGCATACACGGCAGCAGCTGCGGATAAAGGAGCGTACTCATCCGCCGACACAGTAAAACTTAATGTCACCGTGAAAAATGAAGGACAATACAACGGGGATGAAGTGGTGCAGGTGTATTGCCGCAAGAAGGATTCGAAATTCGAGCGGCCGGCAAAGGCGCTTTGCGGCTTCCTCAGAAAGAATGTTGCCAAAGGTTCCTCCGAATCTTTTATTATTCCTGTAGCGGTAAATGATCTCAGGATTTTCGATCCCGCAACCCAGGATTATACAGTTGAAAAAGGATCTTATGAACTGCTCGTAGGTCCTGATTCGGCGACTCCCCTGCTAACAGTGAATATTGATATTAAATGAGCAGTCCCGATACCTGGAACCTCAATCTTACCAACTCGCGATTGCTGAAACCCGTAGGTTTAAAAATAAATCGAAAATGGATTTTGGCTGATAATGTTTTTTTATACGCAGCCAAAACACAAATTTTTTCGTAATTTTGGCTGGATATAAATTTCTATACCCAGCCAAAATCCAAATATGGCCAAAGAAAAAATAATAGGAAGAATAAATGAAACCATAATACTCGGGAAAGCAATCAGCTCTGATATTCCCGAGTTTATTGCGGTGTATGGCCGCCGGAGAGTGGGAAAAACCTTTCTGATCAGGGAATTTTTTGAGGAAGAAATCTGCTTTGAATTGGTGGGGGTTCACCATGCCACTTTAACCCAACAGCTTAAGAATTTTGCCCAGATAAAGTGTGCTTTTCAAAGGATGGTGTTTTAAGAAATGAATTTGAGAAACTATTTTCATCTCTCTTCGATCGAAGCGATCAGCATATAAAAATCCTTGAGATTTTGCGAAAGAATCGCTCCGGTATGAATCGTAACCATATTTTATCCACTGCTAAAATTCCCAGCGGAGGTACAGTAACTAAAACACTTGCAGAATTAGAAGAATCAGGGTTTATCGTTTCAGGTGTTCCGTTTGGAAAAAACTCGAATGATTTACTATATCGGATTTCGGACGAATTCACTCTTTTTTATTTTGACTGGATAAAACCCCTTGGAAAACGAGAGCCAGGAGTAGATCATTGGTTGTCGCTCCAGAACGACTCACGCCGAAGGACCTGGGCAGGATATGCGTTTGAAGGGATTTGCATAAAGCACATTCAACAAATTAAAAATGCACTTGGTATTGGAATTGTAGAAACATTTCATGGTCCATGGTATTATATACCACCAAAGAATTCATCCAATAAAGGCGCTCAGATCGATCTTCTTATTGACAGAAAGGATGTCTCAATAAATCTATGTGAAATGAAGTTTTCCGAATCTGAATTTTCTATTGATGCTGATTATGCAAAAAAACTGAGACAAAAAGCCGAAGTATTTAGAAACATTACTAAAACAAGGAAGAATATATTTATAACAATGATCACAACCTTCGGAGTTTCTATGAATGCTCATTCCAAGGACTCGATTTCCAATTCATTGACCATGGATTGTTTATTTTGAGATTAATTTTCAGGACATAACCCGGTTGAAATGTCTCTTAAATGAAAATGACAAGACTCATTGCTATTATTACACTCCTGAACAACCGTCAGGGCCCAAAGGGCGGACTGAAGCATGAGGGAGTATACCCATCGTACAAGGATTTCACCGGGTTCTGGGCCTGGGACAGCTGGAAACATGCTTATGCCCTGGCAGGGATTGCACCTGAGCTGGCAAAAAACAACATCCGTGCGATGTTTGATTACCAGGATTCATGCGGCATGATAGCCGACTGTATTTTCATAGATACGCTCGAAAATAATTACAGGGATACAAAGCCTCCCCTTGCAGCCTGGGCTGTGGATGAGATTTTCAGGCAGACCTCCGACACTTCCTTTGTACGTGAAATGTTTCCTAAGCTCATGAAATATCACCTTTGGTGGTACTCTCACCGCGACCATGACAGGAACGGCTTATGCGAGTATGGTTCGGTTGACGGCACCTTACAGGCAGCCCGCTGGGAAAGCGGATGGGATAATGCGGTGAGGTTCGACAGCGCCCGTATGCTGAAGAACAACAGCCACGCCTGGAGCATGGACCAGGAGAGCGCCGACCTGAATGCGTATTTATTTGTTGAAAAGCAATGCCTGGCGAGGCTGGCGCTTCTGCTGGGAGAGACCTCTCTTGCCGAAACCCTCGATGACCAAGCCCTTCAGCTCGGGAACAAGATCCGCAGCATGATGTGGGATGAACGCAGCGGTTTTTTCTATGACATCCGCATTGACACAAAAAAACCCGTTTTGGTGGCCGAGCCCAACGGCTGGATCCCGCTCTGGGCGGGCATTGCCACGAAAGACCAGGCATACTTCGGAATCAAAGGCTAACTGAGATATGGCTACAAAGACGATGCAGCCATGCTGATGAACAAACTTTTGAGAAATTCAGAGGGCATGCTCGACCCTGCCCGTCCGCTCCGCGAAAACTATCATCCGCTTACAGGAAAAGGCCTGAACGCCGAAAATTTCAGCTGGACCGCCGCGCATTTGCTGATGATGATACGGGAGATCGGGTTGCAAAAGTGAATTGCAGGGGGACTTTTCATTAAATCGTCACCTCAAAAACGGTATTCTGCTGCC
>CAIWXI010000160.1 GCA_903916595.1 uncultured Bacteroidales bacterium
AAAAAATTTAAACAAAAACAATATGCAGAGGAAGATTTTAGTTCTCGGTGCCGGTATGGTCGGAGGCGCCATTGCTCTTGACCTTGCGAAGGATGAGAGATTTAACGTAACGGTGGCCGATTACAATGCCGATGCCCTTGCGAAAGTCGCCGCGGCTGGCAGGATGCAGGTTTTGCACCGCGATCTGAGCGATCCCGCGATGGTGCGCGAGGTTGCAGGCTCCTTCGACATGGTCGTAAACGCCGTGCCCGGTTTCATGGGGTATCAGACGTTCAAAGCTGTGATAGAGGCGGGTAAGGATATTGTTGATATCTCTTTTTTTATTGAAGATCCCTTTACGGTGGATGAACTGGCCCGTAAGCATAATGTTACCGCGGCAATGGACTGCGGGGTGGCGCCCGGCATGTGCAATGTCCTCATTGGTGACGCGCATCATCTGCTCGATGTGACCGATAATGTGGTATATTATGTAGGCGGTTTACCTGCCATCCGTGAATGGCCTTATGAATACAAGGCTGTATTTTCCCCGGCGGATGTGCTTGAGGAGTATACCCGTCCGGCTCGTTTTATTGTAGGAGGAACCACTGTCGTCAAACCTGCCCTGAGCGATCCCGAGCTGATGGACTTTCCCGGAGTAGGCACGCTCGAAGCCTTCAATACCGACGGATTACGTTCGCTGGTACGCACCATCAAGGCCCCCAACATGACTGAGAAAACGCTTAGATATCCGGGGCATATTGAGAAAATGCGCATGCTGCGTGAAACCGGTTTCTTCTCTAAAGAAGAGATGCTGGTTGGAGGAGTTAAAATCCGGCCCCTTGACCTTACTTCAAGCCTGCTGTTCCCAAAGTGGAAATTCACCGAAGCAGATGTTGACATCACGGTGATGAAAGTGGTGGTAGAAGGCATGAAAAATGAGAAACGCACCCGCTTCACCTGGGATCTTCTGGATCGTAAGGACGAAAAAACGGGCATCCATTCCATGGCCCGCTGTACCGGCTATACTGCTACTGTGGCCTTGCGCATGATCGCCGACGGCGTATTCAATCAGAAAGGCGTAATCGTTCCCGAATATTTTGGCGCCCATCCGAAATGCGTAGATTATTTACTCAAAGGATTGCGCGAACGCGGAGTGGTTTATAAGGAGAAGGTGGAGGAGATACAAATGGTGAAATGGTGAAATGGTGAAATGGTGAAATGGTGAAATGGTGAAAATCTGATATCTGCCATCTGCAGTTTCGCTATTTCACCATTTAAAATTCATCCGTATCTATCACTGCCTTTTTCTTCTTCTTCTTCGCCGGCTTGTTGGGGTTTGCTATCGCATTCTCCTCATCGCCGCAGTCGAAGTCTACTTCAAGAGGTTTTTTCGGGGGATCAAAATTCTTGTCTTTGATGATATGCAGGCCGGGATCGGCATATACCTGCTGCATATATAAGGCCCAGACGGGGAGAGCTGTATTGGCACCCTGTCCAAGCGCGAGGGTACGGAAATGTGCGGAGCGGTCTTCGCAACCTACCCATACACCGCTCACCAGGTCGGGGGTGATACCCATAAACCATCCGTCGCTCTGGTTCTGAGTGGTACCGGTTTTTCCGGCAATAGGATTGTCGAAGCCATATTTATATTTCAGCCTTACACCGGTTCCGTAAGCTACCACGCCTTGCATCAGCTGAAGCATCAGATAGGCTGTTTCCTCGCTGATGGCTTCTTGTTTTTTAGGTTTGAAGTCCTGGATAAGGTTGCCATCTTTATCCTCAATTTTATTTATAAAATAAGGCTCGGTAAAAACGCCTTTATTGGCAAATACGCTCATAGCTCCGACCATTTCGTAAAGGGAAATGTCGCAGGACCCGAGTGCGATGGAATATACTGCCGGGATGTCGCTTGTGATTCCCATTTTGTGTGCAAGGGCAACAACTGCCGGGGGTGAATATTTGCGGATCAGCTGCCCTGAGATCCAGTTGTTCGAGTTAGCCAGGGCCCATTTGAGGGTTACCTGCTGTCCTCTGCGTTCTTCACTTGTATTTTCGGGGGCCCACACTGTTCCGTTGTCGAGTTCAATCACGGGTTGAACGTTGGGATATCGGGCACAGGGTGATTCCCCTTCCTGCATAGCGAGGGCATAAAGGAATGGCTTGAATGTAGAACCTACCTGGCGTTTGCTGAACTTCACGTGATCGTACTGGAAGTGGCGGTAATCAATACCTCCCACGTACGCTTTCACTCCACCTGTATGCGGATCCATAGACATCAGTCCGCATTGTAAGAAAAACTTGTAATATCTTATAGAATCGAAAGGAGTCATTACAGTATCACGCTCGCCTCTCCATGTGAACACTTTCATGCTCGTCTTAACCTTGAATTGATTGACGATGTCGGGTTCGGTGTATCCCTGCGATTTCATGCTCGCGTAGCGGTCGGTGCGCCTCATGGACGATAGCAGGAGGTTGTTGATCTCTTTGCGCTCATCGGTCTTCTCAAACACGAATGGAGCTGAGGGAACACCTTTCCAGTGTGCATAGAAGGAAGGCTGCAGTTCTTTGCCGATATAGGCGGCCACTGCTTTCTCGGCATATTCCTGCATCTTGTAGTTGATGGTCGTATGAATGCGTAAGCCGTCGCGGTAGAGGCTGTATTCGCTGCCATCTTCTTTCTTATGGCTGTTGCACCATTCGGTTAGATATGCACGAAGGTATTCCCTGAAATAAGTGGCGAGGCCCGTGGTATGGTCCTGAATGCGGTAGTTTTCCATATCGAGT
>CAIWXI010000161.1 GCA_903916595.1 uncultured Bacteroidales bacterium
AAATTTTTAAAACAACTCAGATCATGGATAACATTAAGATAACCCATAACGGAGGCTCCTCCCTTGCCGTTTCATCGGTGGGAGTGTATGCATTTGACACTCTCAGCGCTGATCAATCCTGCGAAGTGGCATCAACCTATAATCCGCTCGCCAAAATGCCGCTAATGGTCCAGGGCTGCGAAATCATTCCTTACGGTGAACGAAATAATTACCCTGATCTCATTGATGAAGCTTTGGAACGAAATCATCTTGCACCTGCAATCATACAGCAGCATGTTAACCTACTCTGGGGATCTGGTCCGATGCTGTATAAAACTGTTATCCATAGTGGCAGGCGCTTTAAACAATGGGTTGAAGATTCAAAAATCCAAACGTGGCTTGACTGTTGGGATTACAAATCCTACCTTCTCAATGCTTGTAAGGAGTTCCACACGTTCAATGGTCACTTTACAAAATTTCTCTGCAGGCAGAGCGGCGCTGATCAGGCCGGTAGCCCGGGATCAATGCCGGTAACCTCACTTGAAAACATTCCGGCAAAATTCGCCCGGCTTGAGTGGTGGAATGACTTTGGAGAGATCGAAAACATTATTGTTTCCGACACCTGGGGCACTGATCCCTACAGCATGTCGCTAACCCGATATCCCGTGTTTGATCAGTATTTCCCTACCAGGCATAAGCAAACGATGTCATACGCTTATCTTGAAGGATTTGCCCTTGCTCAACAATACCCCCGCTCTCCGATCCATGGATCCCTCACCTGGATAAACCTTTCAAGCGGGATCCCAAGGATACTTGCAGCAAGCGGCATGAATGCAGCTGCAATCAAATATCATATTCAGGTACCGGCAATCTATTGGAACCAGAAAGCAGAGCAGCTGCAAAAACAGTGTGTGGAAAAAGGTATTGCTTATCATGAAAGAATGCTTGAGGAGCTGAAAACAGACACCTTCGCCAAGGTCTCTGCAGCCTTGAGCGGAATAAAGAATGTAGGCAAGATGATTACGACTGAGGAATTCTTTGATGCAACTGCAGGTAAGTACGTAGGCTGGAAGATTGATGTACTTGACCAAAAGGTAAAAGATTTCATTGATGCAGAGCTGAAAATAGCCAATGAGGCGGATTTTGCGATAACAGCAGGCCTCGGGATGCATCCGCAACTTAGTAACCTTCACCGTGATGTTGGCTTGTCAACCGGCTCCGAGGCAGAGTATGCACACAAAATGTACCAGAATGTTTCGGTTGACATCCCTGAGAAGATTGTGACCAGGGAAATTAATCGCGCATTACAACTGAATTTTCCTGCATCTGAACTGCGCATAGGTTTTATACATACCTAAACAATGGGAGGCTCTGAAATGCTTATGAATATTACGTTTTTTGTCATATATCCGATTTTGAAAGTGCCTGCATATGCATTCCAGCGAGAGAGCGGGTCGCCCGGAAATGACAAACAAAGGACAAAAAAAACACCCATGCCAATTCCGTTTTGAGTTAATAGCCTGAATGTCAGGATACTAATTTAAAAGTGGCAAAATACACCCGAAAATAAATAGTCATTATTCACATTTTATACCAAAGGTTATGAGAATTAAAGATAGAAAAGCTCTGCAGAGGGAAACCGTTTTGATATTGTTTATTTATAACGAGGCAATCAGTGGAAACAACGAGGCTTTGTTAAAAATGAATCGTATCAGTGAGATCTTACAGCAGATAGACAATCTCAAAAATCGAAATAGGAATAGAGATCCATTCTGGCGGGAACATCTATATTGTCAGAAAGAAACTTACCAGGAATTACGAAGCTTGGAAATTCAAAAGAAGTATCTGCTCAATACGGCTGATATTCAAAAATGGAAAGCACGAAAGTATTTATCAGAACTGAAACAAAAATCAAAACGCGAATTAAACCAAAAACCACAATAGCCATGCCTACAAAAGAAAACATCGAATTTGCCTTTATCCAGGATACTCTTAATAAGTTTGGGTATGAGGTAAAGAACCTCATGGTACAAGAGATCAATTCAAAGGACCTGATATCAAAGGGCACGAAAGACGCCCATCTTAAAGACAGCATTTATTTCGAGGTCAAAGAAGCGGGTAGTAGTGGAGGGCAACTCCTTATCTTCTTTCCGACCTATGGGAGAATTATTGAGATAGGGTATTTTAAGAAGTCGCTCAATACACAAACGTTTTCCCGTAAGACCAATACAGCGCTTTGGACCTCTAAGCAAAACCGCAAACTACTAAGACGTAAGAAAGATACCCGCTGGTATTCCAAGACCGTGTATGGAAAGCTCAATCACCTGCTCGGCATGTTAATGTGGGGGCTCAATGAAGAAATATCAAACCAAATAAAATCAGAATTATCAACCAAATAAAAATATAAAAGCCATGTCAATAAAGAAGGATGAACTCCAGTTTGATCTTGTGGTCAATGGAAATGAGGCACGTCAAGAACTCAATAAACTGCAGAAAGATGCTGCAGCTCTCAAGGCAGAGATGAAGGGAATTAAGGATCAGGAACTATTAGGCAAGAAAGAACAGGAACTTTCACAGCTTAACTCAAGGATGGAGGAAATACGAAAAGAGATTGGTATTACCGGTCTCACCATGAAAGAACTTTCACAGAAAGCGGCAACGCTTAAAACCGCCCTGAGAAATATGGATCCAAACTCTGCTGAGTTTGCCACGTACAAGGGCGAACTCAAGGCGGTCTCTGATCGTATGAGTGAGCTTTGGAGTAAATCCGAACAACTGAAAAATTCCACTGCTCCCGGCGGCGGTATGATGGAACGCATTCTGGGAGTTGCCGGCGGCATGGGATTGGTTGAACTGGCAAGAACCGGCCTTGACTATCTGATGCAATCACTGGGACAAGTGAAAGCGGTTATTGATTCAACGGAAACCAGTAGTGACCGATGGAACCAAACCATAACAGGGTTAACATGGGCCTGGGACACATTCAAGAAATCGCTTGCCACCGGGGACTTTTCCAATTTCATAGGGCGCATGGATATGGCTATTGCTAAAGGCAAGGAGTATGCCAGTGTCCTTGACATGATAGAAAAAAGAACTCAGAGTTACACAGTGTATGAATCACAGCAGAGGGTAAAGCTTGAGCAACTCAAGATCGCAGAGAAAGACGTAGCGCTTTCCAAGGATCAGCGTATCAAAGCCGGTATCGATGCTTTGAAAATCGAGCAGGATTTACTTACCCGTAAACTCTCCATTGACAAGGAGGCCGCCGGCAATGAAATGATGCATGCCAAAGTGGTCACCGGCCTGGGTGAAGCTACGATTAAAAAGTTTGTCATGGAGTTTGAACAGAACCGCAAACTCATTGAGCAATCGGAATCTTACATCGAATCCAAACGCCGGTTAAAGGAGCTGGAAAGTACCGCTTCTCCAAATAATGCAACGGTAGACCAGGGCCGATTGAAAGCCATGCAGGAACTCAACACAATCATCAAAGAAACCCCCAACAATGTCAAGATCTATTCAAGCGTTGTCGCTTCTATGGGAAAGCTATCGGCTGATGAAAAGGATAAGGTAATCAACTCATGGGCTGCGATGGGACAGACTGAACAGAATTTTATTTCAGAAAGTTCCCGTATCAAACTTACGAAGTCAAAGCTTGAGAAAGGGATCATGAATGAGGAGGAGGGTTCTTACAAGCAAATGGAAAGCAAATTCAAGCAGCATTCTGAATATATGACCAGGATCCAGGAACAATTGAGCAGTACCCTGGTTGCCCTGGAACAGAATGAGAAGGAAAAAGAGCTGAAGATGCTTGAGCTGGATTTCCAGGAAAAGATCAAAAAGATTGAAGGAAACTCCGAAGCTGAACTGAACCTAAGAAATGCTTATGGTGAATTGTATCAAAAGCAGAAACAGGATATTGAAAACAAGTACACCGATAAGGGCGTACAGCAGTCCCTTGACCAGCAAAGGGCACGCTGGGAGGCGGTGCTGAATTCCGAAGAGTCCTGGTCTGGAAGCTGGGTTGCAAACAGACTCAAGATGCTGGATCAGCTCGAAGCAATTGAACTTCAGAAAACGGAATTAACTGAGATTGAAAAGCAAACCATACGAGAGCGCTATGCCGGGATGAGAAACCAGACCGAAACCAAGGCAACCGATTCCTTAACCACCTTCACCCCGGGCGACGTTCCCTGGCAGAGCGGTAAGGGAATGACCGAGAGGGCTGATATGAAAGGGGTTGCCCCAACTGATTACAGCGGGAAACTTGAGGCGCTTAAGCAGCAGCGGGACGCAGAGCTGGCAATTGCCGGCGACAGCGTGGAGGCCCAAAAGCAAATCTTAGCCGATTACGCCTCTTCAGCAAAGAATGTATATATTGAAATAGCCAATGCAGCCATATCGGCATTCTCTAGCATCGTTTCTGCACTCTCCGGAGTAAACAGCGCAATGAACGATTACGAAAATGCTATGCTGAAAAAAGACGAGGCCTCCAATGAACAGAAAAAAGCTAATCTGAAAAAGCAATTGGATGCCAAACTCATTACCCAGAAACAATACGATGCCGGTGTTTCGAAGCTAGATCAGGAAATGGATCTCAAAAAAAAGACCTTAGCCCGAGAACAAGCCCGGCGTCAAAAAGCCTTAGCAATAGCAAGTGCCATAATCAATGTGGCTCAGGCCGTAACATCGGCATTAACTGCAGGTCCTATAATTGGGATCATTTTAGCCGCCCTGGTCGGGATCCTTGGAGCCGTACAAATTGCCTACATTGCCAGTACTCCCATTCCTGAAGCAGCAAAAGGCCGGTATCAAAAGCTCTCTCAAGCTGCCAATGGAAGGTACAATGTAATCGGGGCCTCCAACGGCAAAGCTTACAACGATGTCCCCTACTCTCCCTCCTTTACCGGGATCCCTGGTCGTCCGTTGCTGGTCAATGAGACCGGCAATGAAATTGTAATAGATCCGTATACTACAAAAAACCTTCAGTTAAATTACCCGGAAGTTTTGCAAGTTATTAATGCTGCCCGAGTGCCCCAAAGGGCAACAGGTAATTATCCCGTCGACAGGACTCAATTTGTTCAAAAAAATGAAGGTCCGGTCATGACGGATAATTCAAATCTTGTTAAAGCGATTGAAAAATTAAACGAACATCTTAGTTCCGGGATCCGGTCTCGCGTTGTTTGGACAGAAATACAGGATGCCAATAAGAAAATGGCCTCTATTGATCTGGACGTTGTCAAATAATAAACCTAAAATAAAAAATTAAATCCATGCTTTCGATTCGAGTAAATAACCAGTCCCTAGATCTTGGAGATGATATCAGCATCTCCTGGGAGCTTCGTAATCCTATGTTTTATGAAGCCGGCAGTAGATCTTTTCCCTTTCATATTAAAAACACACCCCGTAATCAAAAAACACTAGGCTACAGGCATCGCATTGAGGGCGCCCTGAGCGTTTATGATGAATTTCCTTGTAGCATCGTATTCCGGAAGATTGATTTATTCCGTGGAACCCTGAAATTCAAAACCCTTAACAAGGATTATATTGAAGCTGTTGTCTATCTCATGGAAGGCGATTTTAATTATAACTGTAAATCAAAATTGCTTACTGATTTTGATTTTGGGGATTATTCTTATGCTACACCCCAAGCGGGCGTTGATTACGTGAACCATATCATATATGATCTGCTGCCCCAGTACTGGGGTTATCCTAATTTCAATAGGGCTTACCCGATGATTAATAATGAAAATTATTTCGATCCACCAACCGAGTATGATATATTGAAGTATTTTAATTACAGGCTCGAGGCCCCTTATTACCTCTCGTTATATTCAAATCACGACGATCCTGAGCCAAACAATATTATCGTTCCGTTTGTTTATTTAAGGCATGTCCTCAACACCGTAATTAGTGCGCTTGGATATGCTTTCACTGACCTGCTTTTTACCACCCATCCGGATTTCAATAAGCTTATCATTTATAACTCATTGTCAAACAATAATCATTGTCCGAATTTCACTTACTCGATGGACAAGACCTTTTTAAACCTTCATCTGCCCAGGATTTCATTAACTGAATTTTTATCTGGCATAGAGCAGCTCTTTAATGCAAGGTTTTATGTTGATGACCTGGATAAAAAAATAACGCTTCAGCCACTTGACGCGCTTATAACGGCGGGCGATGACACTGTTTTTGATCAAGGGGTTATCAGTAATACCATCGAGCCGGATGAACAGATTAAAGGATTTCATCTTTCTATGGAGTTGGATTCTTCAGATCAGGAATTATCTTCAGCGGCTGATCTAAGTGGTTATTACGATAAACACCTTAAAGCCTCTGTAGATACCGTTGCCGATCTCCCGGCGTGGCCTTTCTCAATGCCCGAGGATGTGCGGTATGTTGTTGCGCGTGGAACGTTTTACCGGTTTCTTACAAGTAAAACATGGATCGAGGATGCCATGGTTCAATTATCCAAATTTGGAGATTATTTTCACAAAGAATTTGGTGAAGTAAATACTATAAAAGTATCTAGCTTAATGAATAATGCTGTTATCTTCTCAAATACAATGTTTTCAAAGTGCGGTAATCAATTGGCCGATTATAGTGATATAAAATTCCGTCTTTTGTTCGTAGATTCTATTGCCGTGCCAAATACCACCCCGACAAAATATATACCTATCGGAACCATGGCGACGGCAAATCATAATCTTTGGATGAATTTTCCTAACAATATGTTTGATAAGTTCCATCGCAAAACATGTGATTTTTACCTGACTACCAAAATGGTTAAAATTCAAAAGGATATGAGTTTTACTGAAATCCGGAATTTTGATTTTAAGAAAAAATACAGGATTGATTCAACACGGTATCTCATTCGCAGAATCCAGCTCACAATCAAAGGAAACTCAATAACACCGGCACTAATGGAATGTATGACGGTTAAATGATCCTTTTCGCCTAATCTGTTGTTTTTTCCCATGTAGAAACATGGAACAATCAAACGGTTTTTAAAGTTGATTCACCCAGGGGCTGATCATCCATACGCTTCATGTATTTTATCTTTAGTTCATCAACAATCTTTGTGTAAATCTGAGTTGTTTTAAGCTCGGTATGTCCCAGGAGTTTGCTTATTACTTCGATAGGGATTTCTCTGATTATCGCTGTAACAGCAAATGAATGCCTGCTAACATGGAAAGTCAATCGTTTATTTAATTCCAATTTTTTAGCGATGGTCTTCAGGTGACGGTTGATCGTTGTATTTGAACGTAACCGCAAAACGGTTTGCTCCTGAAATCCTGGCTCAATCAGATTTTTTGCTTTTTGAATCACCGGAATACTGACTTGCTGCTCTGTTTTGTGCTGCAGTATCCGAATGATCAATATTTCCTGCCCGTCATGAATTTCCTTTTTTACGTTCATATTCTTCAGGATTTTTGCATCCCTATACCGCAAACCATTATAACAGCAGAACAAGAAACATTTTAACGCATTTTGTACACCTGGCTTAAGAGTGTCTGACAGGTAAAGCTTTTCCATTCGTTCAATTTCCTCAATGGTCAGAAAATCCCTTACTCCTGGTTGCTTGGTTAAAGGATAATCTTCAAAGGGGTTTTCCATTATAACTACTTTATCCCGCTTTGCTCGTTTAATCATCGTTCTGCAAAAAGATAAAGCCTTATGACAAGTATTAACCCCATTACCCAGGCCGATCATGTATTCATGGTATTGAACGACCCATTCCCTTGTAATCTCACCAAAGGTTAACTTTGCCTTATATTTCTTCATCTTTGAAATATACGATTTGTAAGAGCGGATAGTATCAGGAGCTTTCTTCATTTTCCGCAAATGTTCAACCTCCTTTGTGGCAAAGGTGTAGAAGCAATCCTTTATTTCTATTGGGTTTTTGAATCGCTTATCGAATTCCGCTAATGTCATAGGGCGGTTTTCTTTGCGGATATTGCGGAAAACTTCACCGGCGCGGTCTTCTCCATCGGTTATTACACCATTGATGTAGGTCATGTTCACCCAGGAACAACGCTTTATTTGCCGGCTCTTATGATCCCAGTACTTGTCTGGTTCAAATACGGATACACCTAAAGCATAATCTTTTTTGATCCGGTTTATGATCACACGAAGATATACCGGTACTGATCCGTTCTTTTTGGGATAGTCGGATCTAAGAAATATTTTATAAGTAGGATTCATTTGGCATCATGTTAAAATGTGAAACATTTGTGAAACATTTTGCCAAACTCAGGGGGAAACCAGGCTTTTATTTAAAGAACGCAATTCTTAGAAAAGCCTATAAATCGTTAGGTTTCGCGCATGATATAGAAAATGAGGCTATATTTGTTTGCTAACCTGGGTGGAGTATAGGGTTCTCACATCCCTTTTCATCTTTCCTTTGTTAATCGTGGTTTCCGAATATATTGAGTTTGTTA
>CAIWXI010000162.1 GCA_903916595.1 uncultured Bacteroidales bacterium
ACCGGGTAGCCAGGTCTTTCGTCTGACAAAATCCCATATCACTTATATAAAAGGATGTGATGTCGCACTTTCCATGGAGTTCATAGTTGGCCGTCCCCATGAACAATCCAAACCATCCCTGATGATGATTCAATGCCAGCTTAATTGTGCCACATCCACCCCAGACTTCAACCTTTATTGAGTCTCCTGTAAGCGTATTTGTTGAAGTAACGTCACCTGCTGAATTATAATAGATTTTCCAGAGATTTCGAACAGACACATGTACGTTCAGAGGTTTGTCATAGCTCCTGAGCCAGTTGCAGCTGTTCAGGTTTCGGATCAGGAGCTGACGGTTAAGGATCTCAGTTGTAATACCCGATACTACATTGGAGCCGGCCTCAACAGTGATCTTGTCAACCGAATCCTGAGTGAGGATAAGGTTCACGTTATCCGCCAGGTCAATACTGTCGAACGGAGATACCGGTCTTGCCTGCATAATGATGGAACCGGAATTACTGAAGCATTTTCCTCCTTTGTTGCAGGAAACAACCATAAAAATTCCCGGAAATGTTCCGAGAAGAAGCAGAAGCCTGATGACAAGAGTTCTATTTAATAGTCTTTTTACCATAAAATACATCGAATTTATAGCCAAGCCCCCAGCCGATATAGTCGGCTCTTCCGAAGTGTACTTTCAGCATGACATTTGCAAAGAAGTTCCTGGCAAATACATACTGGAAAGAGAATTTCTCGTACATGGGGCCGTTGCTTCTCTCTTTTCCCGAAAGATAAAACCCCAGGTTCACGATAAATCCCAGTTTTCCTATCATTAACTCGTATGCTGCATTCAGGCCGGGCCTCATTATATCAACAGGGCTTGTTTTATTGATGCCGTTCATTTCAAGAATTTTTTTATGAGATCCGTCGTAGGACAGGTCGAGTCCCATGCCAAATTTGCTTTTTCTGCTTACCTGGAAGAAAGTGTTCTCGTAAAGATGGTAAACGAGGAAATTCTGCCCAAGTTCAGATGTCATGTTTTTATATCCCAGGGCAATTCCGAAATTAAATTCGATGGAGTTCCTGAGAGTGGTTGAAAATGCTTCAGTCGGAGCGAAATACCGGTCTCCGATATCCTTGTTATCCCTTACCGGTCTGTATGCCAGTCCGAGGTTTATCAGGGGTACGTTAAGCCCGTAATTCGGAGTTTTAATAGAGCCGTTCGAAAAATGCTGAAGGCTGATGCCTGCAGTAAGAGTGAAATATTCGCTTAGGCGGTACCTTGCTTCCAGCATCAGATTGATTGCGAAATTGAAATGTGAACCGATGGCAATATCCTTGTAGTTGGTTATCCTGTCGAATTTTTTTGTGAGATAGCCTGCTCCAAGTGCAAAGCGAAATCCGAAGGTGAAAGTATTTGTTTTATATAAAGGGAAATTGATAAAAGGCATGAGTGCAAAAGCGCTCCCCAGAACGGGATTACTCCCGAGCGGGGTATACAAAAATGCTACTCCGAGAATTGGGTAGTTGTATGCCCTTTCCCAGCTTTGTCGTCCGTAAGTGAGCTGTTCAACGCTGAATTCAAAGGCTGGGAAATGTGAATTGAATAACTGAAGTTCGAGATGCTGGGCATAAATAAAACCATAATGAAACTTGGTTTCCAGAATAAGGTTTGAGGTAAACAGTTTATGCTCTAACTGGGCCGTTGATCTTGAGGGGAAGGCAAGAATGAACATCAGTGGGATGATGATCATTCTGATTGGTGAATAAAAACGATTCTGGGGCCAGTGCATGTTTGATGCTTACTTCGGCTGCAAAAATATGGAACATTGGAGTTCAGCCGCTAATGCGGAAATGCTTATTTTTGCGAAAAGAACGATAATGCAGGAAAAGATTGCCGCCTTTGGGCGTTTGCTGGAGATTATGGACGAACTCAGGGCCAAATGTCCCTGGGATCAAAAGCAGACCATAGAAAGTCTGAGATATCTAACTATTGAAGAAACCTACGAATTATCTGATTCCATCATTGAGAAAGATCTTGAAGCGGTAAAGAAAGAGCTTGGTGATCTGATGCTTCACCTGGTTTTTTATGCCAAAATAGGATCAGAATCGGGAGCTTTCGACATACTTGATGTTCTGAATAGTATTATCGGGAAACTGATCAACCGTCATCCCCATATTTTCGGTGATGTGGTGGTAAAAGATGCCAAGGAAGTTCATGACAACTGGGAGAAGATCAAGCTGAAGGAAAAGGGCAATAACTCGGTGTTATCGGGGGTTCCTAAGTCTTTGCCCGCCGTTGTCAAGGCATACAGGATACAGGAAAAGGCCAGTGGAGTAGGGTTTGACTGGGAAAGGCCGGAGCAGGTCTGGGAGAAGGTCGAAGAAGAGATCAGAGAGTTACGCGAGAATGTAAGGGATAATGCCAGTCATGCTAAAAAAGAAGATGAGCTCGGTGACCTGCTGTTTGCCCTTGTAAATTATGCCAGGTTCATTGATGTCAATCCCGAGGATGCGTTGGAACGGACGAACAGGAAGTTTATCAGTCGTTTCCAGTATCTTGAGGAAAATGCCAGGATGCTGGGGAAGTCCTTGCATGAGATGAGTCTTGCCGAGATGGATGTATACTGGAACCAGGCCAAGGACATGGAACAACCCTTATAAGTGTGAGCAAATCACTATTGTTAATCTTTACAATCTGCATCGTTTCATTGGGATCATACTCCCAGGAGGCAGGTGATTCTTTGCCTAAAAATCCTTCCATGATCGATCTTCGCCTGATAAAATCAGGCCTGATCGATGCAAAGGATGTTGTTATTGCACCTGTTCGATGGAATCAGACCCAATGGGCGCTCGCAATGGGGATTACAGGGCTTACCCTGGGCCTCGTTACTCAGGATCTTGCAATACAGAACTTTGCTCAAAAAAATCATACAGCTTTTCTGGATGCTGTTAGCAAGTATGGGCTTGAGCCCTGGGGAAGCGGGTTGTATACCCTTCCTGCCCTGGGAATCATGTACGGATGCAGTTTTGCTTTCCATGATAAAAAAGCCCGGATGACTGCAATGAAAGGAGTGGAGGCTTTCGTATATGCTGCCATTGCATCCCAGATCCTTAAACAGATCACTCATCGTCAACGGCCTGATCAGGGCGACGTTCCTGATCCTTATCATTGGGAGGGCCCGATTGGACCTATATTTGATGAGTCTTTTCCTTCAGGCCATTCCGCCGCTGTTTTTGCTGTGGCAACAGTAATCGCCTCAGCCTATAAAAAAACGGTCTGGGTACCCGTGCTTTGCTATTCGCTGGCCTCACTTACTGCCTTGTCCAGAATTTATAATAATAAACACTGGATGTCGGATGTGGTTATGGGGACAGCAATAGGTTTGGCAATAGGCCAGACCGTTTTTCGGAATTCAGTCAGGTTAAAGCTTTTACCGGTGAGTCCGATGGGCCCCGGCTTAACGCTCTGTTATCGTCTCTGATCAGTGCTTTGAAAGGTATTCCGCCACACCTTCTGAGGATGCTTTCATTCCTTCGTCACCCTTATGCCAGTTGGCCGGGCAAACTTCGCCGTTCTCTTCGAAAAACTGTAAAGCATCAACCATACGGATCGCTTCATCAACGCTGCGTCCGAGAGGAAGGTCGTTCACCAGCTGATGGCGTACAACACCCTGCTTGTCGATCAGGAAGAGACCGCGGAAAGCAACCGGGCCACCTTCAAATTCCATGGTTCCGTCTTCGGTATACAAGTATTCTCCCGCGAGGACATCATAATTTGCCGAAATGGTCTTGGTGAGATCTGAAACGAGAGGAAATTTCACACTCTTGATCCCGCCATTTTTCTTTTCAGTGTTCAGCCAGGCCCAATGTGAGAATTTGGAATCTACAGAGCAGCCAACAACAGCTACATTGCGTTTCTCGAATTCACCAAGCTTTTCCTGGAATGCCAGGATTTCGGTCGGACAAACAAACGTGAAGTCGAGGGGATAAAAGAAAAACAAAACGTGTTTCTTTCCTACGAACTGGTCAAGGGAGAAGTTTTCTACAAACTCGCCGCCATTGACAACGGCATCAGCTACAAAATGAGGAGCTTTTTTACCTACTAATACTGCCATAACATTACTATTAAATTAATTTTTTAATTTATCAGGGCAAAGATACAATAATTATTTAGAAGCATTATTAATAAATGATTAAATTCTGCTATCCGCCATCTGCCATCTGCCATCTGATATCAGATAGCTACAACTTGATATCCTTAATGTTAAACTGAAGCAGTTCATTTTTACGGAAATCGAAAAGAGTGAGCTTTCTTATCTCGTAATATCCCCGCCAGTATGTTTCAAGGGAAATATAATAGTTTTTCTGGGCATTGTCGGTTTCAATCTGTGCATTATTCAGGTCAAGGATACTATTAATTTTACCTATCAGATACCTGCCTTTGGTTACATCGTAACTTTTGCTTGCAACCGTATCGGATTTTGCCGCGATCATCAGCTGTCGTTCCTGCATATTGAACTGCACCACTTTCAGGTAAATGTTCCTTTGAAAATCGATCAGTTCCTGCTCAACTGAATTTTTCACGATCTCCTGCTGCGACTGGGCCATTTTTATTTTTCCCCGCTGAACACCCCAGTCGACGATAGGAACTGTGAACTGTAATCCAACCTGCTGCTGGTCCAAAGGTTTATAATAAGCGTCGGGAACATTGGGCCCGCTTTGTGTGAGCCCAAAGATAGCGGTAAGGTTCGCATCGAAACGGCCTTCGAGTTTTGCACGGTTTACGTCTCTGGCTGCTTCCATCAGGCGTCTCTGGAAGTCTAATGCAGCGGAAGTATTTCTGTTTGCCTGCTGCACCGCTGTCACAGGGTCTATTTTAAAGAAATTTATATCTGCAGGTGGCACGAGTGTCATACTGGAAGTATCCTTGATCCTGAGAAATGATTTAAGCCGGAACAACGCGTTTTCAACTGCAAGGTTTGCATTGTCAATGGCCGCCTGGGCCTTCAGGTAATTCAGTTCAAGTTGAAGAAGATCGTTCTCGGCAATCTTTCCCAATTGGTATCTGCCTTTCGCTATGTGGTAGAGAGTGTCGGAATTTCTAAGGTTGGTCATCGCAATCTTTCTGTCGATCTGGGATTGAAGCAATCCGAAAAAATAATTCGTGGTAGTCATCGACAGCTGCTCCACGTCTTCGAGATAGCGTTTTTTTGCCTGGTCGAACTTCAATGGTTGAATTTTGCGGTCCCAGCGGTATGAGTTATACTGGAAGAGAGGCTGAGTGTATCCGATGTTGATGGGTGTGGATAAGTATGAAACCACTGTTGAGTCGGTATGGTTGTCGAGCCTCTGCAAGCCGCTCCTGAGGAAAACATTTCCGCCGGTGAACCCTATTTTCTGGTTCAGGTAGGCATTGGCGGTATAGGTTGTGTTTTGCTGATGCACATAGCTCACGGTCCCGTCGGGGTAGACGTATTTCTGGAAGGCGCTGGTTATTTCAGGGATAGTACCATCAACACTTAATCCTGGCAGATATGTTGCCCTGAAAGTGCGGTATTCCCAGAAGCTGGAGCGAAAAATTTGTTTGGCGTTGAGAGCATCGGCCGACTGGCGTTTGGCAATTTCAATAGCTTCCTGCAGTGTGAGTGGGTGATTAACAGACTGGGAGAAAGCTTTCGGTGAAAGCAGGAGACCTGGTATCAGGGAGATCAGCAAAAAAGAAAGCAGGGCTTTCATCGCGATATAGTTTTTATTCGTGTCTTAATGATTCCACAGGATCGGCAACCGAAGCCTGTTTGGCAGGCATATAACCAAAAATAATCCCGACTGAAGCTGATACCCCAAAGGAAATGATGATCGAAATGGGAGAGATGATAGTAAGGATAGTTGTAAATTGCATGATCAGTTTTGAGAAAACAATTCCGAGCACGATTCCGACAAGACCTCCGGTAATGCTTAGAAGAGTAGCTTCCATGAGGAACTGAAGGACGATGTCGCGTTTTGTTGCTCCGATGGCCCGCCTGATGCCGATCTCCTTTATCCTTTCCATGACCGATGCAAGCATGATGTTCATGATCCCAATGCCACCAACAAGAAGTGAAATACCGGCAATGCAGCCCAGGACGATGTTGAATATGTCCTTGGTTCGCTGCTCCTGTTTCAGAAGCAGTTCAGGGACCTTGATCTCAAAATCTTCCAGCCTTTGGTGCCTGCGGAGTAGCATCCTTTTCAACAAATCTGTAGTAGGGTTGATCTGGCTGGTTTGTTTTACCTGCACCACGATCTTGTCGACCTGATTTTTTGCTACTTCATCTCCTCCTGAACTGGACGAGATGATCATATCATCGTAGACTTCCATACTGGATCCATGCAGGGAGGCCGTTGTAACCATTGTGCGGTCCTTCACTCTTCGCAGCATAGTCTGGATAGGAGCAAATACTGAGTTGTTGTAATCGGAAATGCCAAGATTTTCCATACTGGCCTGGTTTATTTCCTTTTTTCTAAGCACACCTATGACCCTTAACCACAGCCTTCCGCATTTGATATCCTGCCCGATAGCGCTACCGCTTGGGAAAAATTTCGATTGTATGGTAGAGCCAATGATACATACTGCCTTTCCTTCCTTCAGCTGTTCTGTATTGAACATCTCCCCCTGCTGAAGGTCGATATTGAAAAGTTCAAAGAAATCGGGTGCAACACCGCTGATTTTAGTGGTATATCTGACGGCATTCCTGATCACATCGGCTTCATAAATGACAACAGGACTTACTTTCTGAACTGTCGGGATCATCTCCCTGATGCTTTCTGCATCTTTTAACGATAATCCAGGAGAAAATTTCCCTTTATTCTTTTCATTGGATGAGCTTTGGGAGCTGCTTTGATCGCTGCTCTGGTTTGAGGAGCTTCCCTTGCCTTTTTCGATTTTCGGAGTGATGATGATATTGTTCACTCCAACCAGTTTCATCTGGTCAAGGATTTCCTTCTGGGCCCCATTTCCTATAGCCATCATGGCAATTACGGCAGCAACGCCAAAGATTATCCCGAGGGCCGTAAGCATTGAGCGGAACTTATTCAGAAACACTGCTTCCAGGGCTATATTGAAAATATACTGATAGCGTTCGAACACGTTCTATCTTTTAGTTCTTGATAATGACAGCAGATGGGCCCTCTGGAAAGGTTTTTACTGAAGTATCGTTTTTTTTCTGTACCGGTTTGTTTGGCTTTGGCCGGTACTTATCCAGTGTCTTTTTATCAAGGAATACCATGGGTAATTTTTCGGCTTTTTCGGGTGGGACCAGTATGACTTCATCCTTTTCATTGAGGCCTTCGCGAATCACGATCTCATTTTCATTGCTCTCTCCCACAATCACTTGCTGGCGTATTAAGGAGCCGCCATCTTTTTTGTACACGAAAGTGATACTGTCGGTATTGAAGATCGACTCAATGGGTGTGAAGAACACACTGTCGACAATGCTGGTTATAATCGTGTTTTTGGTTGTCATGGCCGGCCTGAGTATCGAATCGAACTCATTGACGATAATCCTGACCTCATACACCTTGGCATTGCTGTTCTGGAGTTGCTCTCCGATGTTGGCGACTTCTATGACTTTGCCTGTAAACCTCTTTTCGGGGAAAGCGTCAATGCCGATCTTAACCTGCTGTCCCACTTTGACCTTGCTGATATCGATCTCATTCACATAGGTTTTTGACATCATTTCCTTCAGATTCGGTAACTCGGCAACCACGTTGTCCCAGGCATTGATCATCCCTCCAACTCCCTGTTTACTGCCGTCCCAGTTCCTCTTGTATATAACCATCCCTGCTTTCGGAGCCTTCACGGTAAACTCTTTAAGCCCATCCTGCATGTTCTCCAGTTTTCTTTTTGCCTGGTTGTATGAGGCATTGACTTCCTGCATGTTGGCCACAGCTTTTTCGTACCTCAGCTTATAGTTTTTTTCAGCCTGGTCGAGGGCTCTTGTTGCCTTATCCAACTCGATCTCAACCTGGCGTATTGTGGCAGGGGGCTCATATTTGGACTGGTCAAGGGTAATCTTTTTTTCTTCAAGTGCAAAGTGCAGGTTAATCAGTTCATCCCTTGCATTACGGAGTTCGAGTGAGGTGTCGAGACGAGTCTTGGTAAGCTGGGATTCCAGTTTTTCGGTATTCGTTTCTTCATCCTTGATCTTATTGGATATCTCTGTACGGTCAAGAGCAGCTACATACTGGCCTGAATCCACGACAGATCCATCAGGAATAATGTCCTGAATCTTCACCTGCCAGACGCCAATCTGCCGAAGTGACTGTGGCCCGAAAATCTTTTCGGAGCTTTTGGCAATAAGCTCTCCTGTAACAGAAACCTCTATAGGAAAATTTCCTTTTTTGACTTTTGCAATGATCTGTTGTTCCTTATTTCCTTTGGGAATAATAAGGTAAACGAGGATAGCGGCAATAATTAAGCCGCCAAAAATGAGCAGATATTTCCGGGAACCCATATATTACGCGTCAATGTTGGCATATTTGGCATTCTTCTCGATAAATTCGCGTCTTGGCGGAACATCATCCCCCATAAGCATTGAAAAGATGCGGTCAGCTTCAGTACCGTTTTCGATCATAACCTGCCGCAGAGTCCTGAATTGCGGGTCCATTGTTGTGAGCCAAAGCTGTTCAGCGTTCATCTCTCCCAAACCTTTATACCGCTGAAGGTGAACACCTGATTCCTTTCCGTTCCCCGAGAATTCTGCAATTATTTTAATGCGTTCTTCTTCAGTCCAGCAATATTTTTGAGCACTTCCTTTTTTTATCAGGTAAAGTGGGGGAGTTGCAATGTACACGTGACCGTTTTCAATCAGTTCTTTCATATACCTGAAGAAAAAGGTTAGGATAAGGGTAGCAATATGGCTTCCGTCGACATCGGCATCGGTCATTATTATTATTTTATGATAACGGAGCTTCTCGAGATTTAGTGCTTTACTGTCTTCTTCGGTGCCAATTGTAACACCCAAAGCAGTAAAAATATTCTTGATTTCCTCGCTGTCGAAGATCTTGTATGCCATTGCTTTCTCAACGTTCAGAATCTTTCCCCTGAGAGGCAGGATAGCCTGAAAGCGCCGGTCACGGCCCTGTTTTGCTGTTCCTCCTGCCGAATCACCCTCAACCAGGTAGATCTCGCACTGGGCCGGATCGCTCTCGGAACAGTCGGCCAGTTTACCTGGCAAGCCGGCTCCTCCAAGTACTCCTTTTCTCTGGACAAGCTCCCGGGCTTTACGGGCTGCATGCCTGGCCGTAGCCGCGAGAATTACTTTATTTACGATTGTCCTGGCTTCTTTGGGATGTTCTTCGAGATAATAAGAAAGAAGTTCGCTTGCCAGCTGATCCACTACACCCATCACCTCGTTGTTCCCGAGTTTAGTCTTGGTCTGACCTTCGAACTGGGGTTCCTGGACCTTTACCGAGATAATACAGGTAAGACCTTCGCGGAAGTCGTCTCCGTTGATGTCGAACTTGAGTTTGGCCAGCATCCCGGTCTTATCGGCATACGATTTCAAAGTACGGGTAAGTGCCCTGCGGAAGCCCGAGAGATGTGTGCCACCTTCGTGGGTGTTAATATTATTGACGTAGGAATGAATGTTTTCGGCAAATGAAGTATTGTACTGCATTGCAATCTCAATAGGAATACCGGAGCGTTCACCTTCCATTGAAATAGGTTCAGGGATCAGTTTTTCGCGGTTGGCATCGAGGTAATTGATGAAATCGGTCAGTCCGGTACTCGAAAAGAAAACATCCTGGGGCATGTTCCCCTTATCGTCTGTTTCACGTTCATCGATGATAGACAGTGTAATACCTTTATTCAGGTAAGCCAGTTCCCTTAAACGCGAAGCAAGTATGGAATAATCATATTTGCTTGTAATGAAAATGGAAGAATCAGGTAAAAAACTCACCGTTGTTCCGGTAAGGGTTGTTTCGCCCGTTACTTTAATATCATGCAAAGGTTTACCCAGTGAATATTCCTGTTCAAATATCTTGCCATTACGTTTCACCGTGACTTTCAGCATCGATGAAAGCGCATTGACAACTGATACACCGACCCCATGCAAGCCCCCAGATACTTTATAAGAGTCTTTATCAAATTTCCCTCCGGCGTGAAGTACCGTCATGACAACTTCCAGGGCCGATTTCTGTTCTTTTTCGTGAAAATCAGTAGGGATTCCACGGCCGTTGTCGGAAACCGTTATTGAATTATCCGTGTGAATTATTACATCGATTTTGTTGCAATACCCTGCCAATGCTTCGTCAATGGAGTTGTCAACAACTTCATAAACAAGATGGTGAAGTCCGCGAACATTAACGTCGCCAATGTACATGGCAGGGCGTTTCCGAACAGCTTCAAGACCTTCCAGAACGGTAATGTTTTCGGCAGTATAACTTTGGCTTGCTTTATCTTTTTCTATATCAGTCATAATCAATAACTTATATTTCAGTTAATACTAAACAAAGGTACGAAATTCTATCGAAAAAATTAGCAGGAAAACATCAATAAAATGAGGGATTTTATTAACAATCGAGGGTGAAAAAGCAGATAGCAGATAGCAGATATCAGATATCAGATATCTGATAACATCAGGGTGTGAGAAATTACCTCTGCTGATTTTCCTGTCCCAAAGTCCTGGCGTTGGGGGGCATCAGGCTGCTCAGACTTAACGGCTTCAATAATCTTCTCCGGGTCGGGCCCGGTAATTATATTCCAGTTATCGTGAAGGGTTTCCACCCATTCTGTTTCCGTTCTCATAGTAATACATTGCCTGCCAAGAAAATAGGCTTCTTTTTGGAGGCCGCCCGAATCGGTAAGGACCTTTTCGGCATGCATGGTCAGATACAGCATTTCGAGATAGCCAACTGGTTCAATTAGGATCACGTTAGCGGGCATATTAATTTCTGTCTTCAGCAAGCGGGCGGTACGGGGATGAACAGGAAGAACAATCGGGCTTTCAATTCTGGAGAAAGCGTGAAAAATATTTTTCAGGTTCTCTGGGTTATCTGTATTCTCAGCCCGGTGAATAGTTGCAAGAAGATAAGAGCATGGAATACCGTCAGTTTTATATTTGTCGCCTCCGGCAACGACCATTTCACGGTAAAACAGAACAGAATCGTACATCACATCGCCGCTGAACACAGTTTGAGGCTCGAGTCCTTCATTTTTAAGATTTGTGATAGCAGTGAGGGTAGGGGCAAACAACACATCCGATATACGGTCGGTGACGATTCGGTTGATCTCTTCGGGCATAAGCCTGTTAAAACTTCTCAGTCCGGCTTCCACATGGGCAACGGGTATATGCAGCTTGGTTGCAGCAAGGGCTCCGGCAAGCGTGGAATTGGTATCTCCGTATACCAGGGCGTAATCTGGCTTTTCTTTCAGAAGCACATCTTCAACACCTTTCAGCATCATACCTGTTTGGTGTGCATGGCTGCCTGAACCTACTTCAAGATTGTAATCCGGTTCGGGAATTGCCAGCTGCCGGAAAAAGATATCCGACATATTCTGATCATAATGCTGACCAGTATGCACAAGAATCTCCTGCATGCCGGGTGTGGCCCGTAATACTCTTGACACGGCTGCAGCCTTGATAAACTGGGGTCTTGCGCCAATAACGGAAACAATTTTCATACTCTCACAATCAAATCAGAGGTAAAAACAAAGCAACAGTTCTGTAAGCGGGATTCTGTTCCGGTAAACCGGTTTCTGTCATTTATCTAATCCGGAAGTCGCCTCCCGGCTTCAGCGGCCTACCCCCCGGCATCGGACGAGCAGTCCTTAGCAGCCGGTATACATGGCCTTTCAACACATGGGGTTTACCCTTCGTTGCAATCACTTGCCCCGGACGTGAGCTCTTACCTCACATTTTCACCCTTACCTTTCGGCGGTTTTTTTCTGTGGCACTTTCCGTCGCCGGCATAAACCCGACGCCTTCCCGTTAGGAAGCATGGCGCTCTTTGTTGTCCCGACTTTCCTCCGCGTTGCCGCGGCGACAGAACGAACTGTTGCCTTGCAAAGGTACAAATAATCGGGATATTCTGACTACCTTTGCAGCCCCCAAAAACCTCCTTTTGAAAGATTTAAGCACAGGCAACGAAGGAAAGCTGATCTGGAAATTCGCCATTCCGATGTTGCTTGGGAATATATTCCAGCAGTTTTATAATCTGATCGACAGCATCATCGTTGGCAAGTTCATCGGGAAGCAGGCCCTTGCTGCCGTGGGAACTTCCATGCCGATTACTTTTTTGCTGATCTCTCTGTTCATTGGCATCACGATGGGGTTTACTATTATCGTCTCCCAGTATTTCGGGGCAAAGGATATGGTGAAGGTCAAAAAAGCCATCAACACTTTATATATCTTCATTTTTGCTTCGTCAATACTGATGAGTATTGTTGGCATTCTTATCTCGGGCTGGATATTTCGCCTTATCGGCATGGATCCATCAATTATTCCACAGGCAAAGCTTTTTCTTAACATATTCCTCGCCGGACTTATATTCCTATTCGGCTATAATGGCACCAGCGCTATTCTGCGGGGCCTGGGTGATTCCAAAACGCCTTTGTATTTTCTGATCGGCTCGGTAGTTCTGAACATCATTCTCGACATTCTCTTTGTTCCCATCCTCGGATGGGGTGTGTGGAGTGTGGCGGTAGCAACGGTAATCTCTGAAGGCGTAGCATTCATTTCACAGATCATCTACCTGAACCGTTACCATAAGGTGATCAACTTTTCCTTTGCCGATCTCAAATTCGATCCTGAGATATTCAAGAAAGGGATTAAGATCGGCCTTCCCACCGGCTTACAGCAAACTTTTGTGGCTGCTGGCATGGTTGCCCTGTATGGTATTGTGAACAAGTTCGGCATTGATGCCAATGCCGCCTACAGCGCAGCCGGCAGGATAGATAATTTTGCAGCTATGCCGGCGATGAGTTTTTCAATGGCTTTAAGTACTTTCGTCGGACAGAACCTGGGCGCCAACAAGCCAGGGAGGGTGATGGCCGGTTTAAGAGCGACACTGCTTATGACCGCCCTGATCTCGCTTGTGGTTTCTTTTATCACCGTGATATTTGGGAAATACCTGATGATGCTGTTCACCAACGATCCAGTGGTAATTGAGTTAGGGAGGGGATACCTGATGGTGATCGGTTCATTTTATATCCTCTTCTCCACCATGTTCATCATGAACGGGGTTCTCAGAGGCGCCGGCGACACTCTGATTCCTATGTTCATCTCGCTGTTCGCATTATGGATTATCAGGATACCCATCGCATACTTTTTATCGGCCTACCCTGCAATCGGAATATACGGTGTCTACTGGTCCATCCCGGCCGGCTGGCTTTTCGGTGCGGCCCTGTCGTTCATCTACTATCTGACCGGCCGATGGAAAAAGAAAGCGATAGTAAAATTTTCGGCCGACGGGAAGAGGGTGGAGTAAGGAAATGGTGAAATGGTGAAATGGTGAAATGGTGAAATGGTGAAATGGTGAAATGGTGAAATGGTGAAATGGTGAAATGGTGAAATGGTGAAATGGTGAAATCCCTAATCCCTAATCCCCTCCAGCGCCACAGCGAGTTTTCGTGTCAGTTCCAGCCTTGAATATTGTTCAATATTACGGCTTTCGGAATTCAGCTGTCCGTTACCATACTTATTATACAGAAGGCGGATGTTGTTCTTCATAGCCCCGGCATCCCCGAAATCTGCAAGAAGCCCTGCATTGGTCTCGGTGAGAATAGCAGCAGCATCACCATCGGCCGGACCGAGGCAGAGAATAGGGCGGCGGGCGGCCAGGTATTCAAAGAATTTCCCTGTAAGTATCATCTTTGCATTTGGGGTGTTGTTGATGATCAGAAGCAGCACCCTCGATTGCTGCTGGCATTTCACCACTTCGTTATGAGGCATGTAGTCGATCTTCCGCAGAAAAGAAGTAAGGCCGTACTTTTCAATTGATTCCATAACCTTGTAATCGACTTTTCCTACCAGTTTGATCTCCAGATCAGCGGCAAACTTCTCATCTTCAAAAAGCATTTCCTTCAAGGCAATCCATAATGTTTCCGGATTGCGGGAACTTACCAGGGTGCCGATATGTGCGATAGAGAATTTTTTATCCATTTCCGGCGGATGGCTAATGTCGGTATCTTCAGGGTCATACCCGTTGGTGATCACCTCATAACGGCGTTCATACAGCTTATGGCAGTCTTCTTCCATGCCCCGGCTGATGACTGTAACTGCACCAGCCTGGCTCAGGACCTGCTTTTCAAGTTTCCGGTGCAGGGCATCGGCCCGGGAAGTTAGCTTCAGGTCTTTATAAAAGTCGATGTTTGTCCACGGATCCCTGAAATCGGCCAGCCAGGGGAGATTCATCCGTTTCGAGACTTCCATTGCAATAAGGTGCATACTATGAGGAGGACCCGTGGAGATCACGGCCGAAACGGGATTCGCTTTAAGGTAAGCCTGCAGGAATTTTATCGAAGGCTTTATCCAGAATTTGCGAGCATCGGGAATGAAAAAGTTACCCCGTATCCAAACTGAGAAATTCTCCGGAATGGAACTTTTCTTTTTCTCGGAGAGAAAAGCTGCATTGATCTTTTCTTCCTTTTTCCGGCCCAGGAGTTTCTTGTAAGTATCGTAGGGTTCCCAGATCGGCTGTTTGATCACTTCGAGGTTCTCCGGAACATCCTTTGCCAGGGAAAAGTCCGTCTCGGGAAATTCGGGATTTTCGGGGGTATAAATCACGGGCTCCCAGCCAAACCGGCGAAGATATTTAGCAAATTTAAGCCAGCGCTGAACACCGGCTCCTCCGCTGGGAGGCCAGTAATAGGTTATAATCAGAACGCGTTTCATGCCTTTGTGGCAAACATGTTCCTGGCTCCAAGAACAATTCCTGTAAGTAAAATAAGTAAAATTATAATGGAAGAGATCATGCTGATTTTTTCTCCGATGAAAAACGCTTTTGGTTCAAATTTGAATTCCACCTTATGCACGCCGGCTGGCAGTATCATGGCCCTTAGAACGTAATTGGCCCTGAAATGGGGAGTGAGGGTTCCGTCAACATAGGCGTTCCAGCCTTTGGGGTAGTATATTTCGGAAAATACTGCAAGGCCTGAATTCTTTGTCTGGTAGTTGTATTTCAGGTCATTGGGCTGATAATCTGTAAGCCTGATATAGTCAAGGGTATCTTTCCCGGGGACCCAGGATTTGAGATCTTCACTGAACTTTTTATCCACTATGGCTGCCCTGGAAGGATCAAATCCATTGAGTGCGGCAAGTTCCCGGTCGGCATTATCGACCAGGCTGTATTCGTTAACAAACCAGGCATTTCCGAGGGCCTGTGGATTCTGCTGGGCCATGGGTTGTTTGTTCTGGTCAGGAATAATCACATACTTGGTATTAAGCATGTTCAATACAGCAATATTGTTTTTCTCAATATGGGCTTCATACAATTCCTGATAACGTCTGAGTTTCGCACCATGATATCCGCCAAGTGATTTATGAAAATATGAAGTACTGGCATCGCTCATAGCGTTTACTGTAAGGTTAAGTACCCTGTAATCGAGATCTTTATCTGCAAGTATCTGTTCGTCGGCTGAAGTAGGTGTATACGGTGTTTCTATCCTTGATTTAGTAGTAAAACTTTCATTGTTGAGGTACCTTTTAGCTATCGTGAACATGTCGGCCAAGACAAAAACAATAAGGCCGATATAGGCATATTCTTTTTTTAATTTTTTGTTGATGATCAGCCAGAGAGTGCCGGCAGTTAGGGTAATAAAAATAAATGAGCGGAATGCATCGGCCCTGCAAACTGCTTTACGGTCATCCCGTACTGCCTGCATCAGCCAGTCGGGGAATGATTTTGCAAGAGAAGCGTCATTTGGTCCTGCAAAATTCAGGAACATATCCGGGACAACGGCAAACACAAGAGCCAGTCCACCAGCCACACCGAAAGCAATATAAAGCGCTTTGTTTAGCCTTTCTTTACCTTCCATCTCATCAAACACGACTTTGATGGCCAGGAAACCAAGCAGGGGCATGGTCAATTCAGCTATGATAAGGATCATGGTTACGGCCCTGAATTTGTTGTACCCCGGCAGGTAATTCATAAAGAGTTCGGTCATCCACATGAAGTTGTGTCCCCATGAAAGCAGTATCGAGAGTAAAGTTGCAGCAAGCAGCCACCATTTGAGCGGTCCCTTTACAACGATCAGCCCGAGGAAGAAAAGAAAAATAATGATCCCGCCAATATAAACAGGCGAAGTCCAGGGCTGTCCACCCCAG
This sequence comes from uncultured Bacteroidales bacterium, assembly GCA_903916595.1. Classification (GTDB taxonomy): domain Bacteria; phylum Bacteroidota; class Bacteroidia; order Bacteroidales; family FEN-979; genus CAIRDP01. Next base: position 16,281 of record CAIWXI010000162.1, read on the forward strand.
TACATCAGGCCGGGCTGTGCAACAAACTGCCGGATATTTTCGTCTGAAATATTGTTGGTTTGCAGGGCCTTTGCAATGTTGGAGTTCATACCTGGAGATTCATTTGATGAACCTCCGTAGAAATCGGGAATGAGCAGTGTCATGGTTTCACCCACCCCGTAGCTCCATTGGGTAGCATAATCCTTGTCCAGTCCTGATGTGCGGTTTGATTTTTCAGTAGACAGTTCTGATTTACTGCGGATGGTGAATTTCCCGTATTCATAAGTGGTCCAGAGAAGAGAAAGGTTGGAGAGGATGGCAAGAACAAGGGCTGCAATAAGCAGAGAGGCCGATTTGAGATAAGCGGTAAACGTTTTATTCCTGAATGCATAGACCAGTTCCACGAGGCCAAGTATGATGGCCGTCAGCGCGAGGTAGTAGGTAATCTGAAGATGGTTCTGTTTGATTTCCAGCGACAGGAAAACAGCGGTAAGGATAAAACCCCAGAGATATTTTTTACGGAGTGTCAGAATCATCCCGGCAAGCACGGGTGCAATATAACCTATGGCATGCGCCTGTGAATTATGACCTGCCTCGATAATGATGAAAAAGTATGATGAAAAAGCATATGCAATGGCTCCTGCCACCGATAGCCAGGGATTGAGCCCCAATACCAGAAGCAGTATAAAAAATCCGACAAAATAAAGAAATACGATGTTCGCCGGATGAGGAAGCCCGACCGTGATAATGTTATCGATGAAGCCAAGCATGTTTCCGGTATAGCGTGTTGAGATCTGGTAAGCCGGCATGCCCCCGAAAATCGAATTGGTCCACAGTGGTTCCTGCCCGGTTTGATCCCTGAAATTGCATATTTCCCTGGCTGTACCTTTCCAGTTTACGATATCGCTCTGGAGGATCTGTTTACCTTCGATAAGGGGGGAGAGAAAGGCCATGGTTATGATAAGAAAAATGACAAGGGCGGCCAGGTATGGCCATGATGATTTGAAGTTCAGGTTTTTCATGCGATTCATTATTAACGAATGGAGTGTCAAAAATAAAAAAAAGAAGATAATGTGAAATTATCTTCTTTTTATAACGTCAGAACCGGTTTAACGGTATTTCCAAAAGCGTCAAAATTATTTCTTGTCGTTTTGCTCGTCCGATACGGTCAGTTTTTTTCTGCCTTTTAGCCTTCTTGAAGCAAGAACTCTGCGTCCGTTTGCCGTGGACATTCTTTCACGGAATCCATGCTTGTTCTTTCTTTTCGTGTTCGAAGGGTGGAATGTTGGTTGTGCCATGGTATTCTTATTTTAGGGCTGCAAAATTACAATTTATTTTTAATTCCCCAAGGAAATTATTTCACCGGGATGTTTTTAAGTGTTAACAGCAGATAATCCCAGAATTTTTGGACTGAGGCAATCTCGGTTTTTTCATCAGGTGAATGAGGAGAAACGATAGTCGGGCCAACCGAGATCATGTCCCAGTTTGGATAGGTTCCGCCAAGGATTCCACATTCAAGGCCTGCATGAATGGCTTTTACCAGCGGATCTTTACCAAACATCTGCTTATACAGTTCGAGCATCAGTTTAAGAATGGCTGAATCGGGATTTGGTTTCCAGCCAGGATACTGTCCGTCCATGTTGATATCAGCTCCGGCCAGGGTAAACACTGCTGTGACCATATTCTGCAGGTCGAGTTTTGCCGAGTCAACGGAACTCCTCAAAAGAGTCTGCCCGATAACCGTGTTGCCGCTGGTTTTAAGTACTCCGATATTAATTGAAGTTTCAACAAGTCCCGGCATTTCATTGCTCATACGGATTACTCCGTTAGGGCAGGCGTACAGTGCATTGATGATATTTCCCTGAGTAGCCTCATCGATGAGTGTAACCGGGTTTTCGGCCGGGTTTAGTGTGATTTTCAGAGTGGGTTCCACGGCTGAAAGTTCTTTCCTGATAATCTTTTCAAGATCAGCCACCACGGTTGTGAAAGCTGCTTTATTTTCAATCGGGATCACGACCCATGCGCTTGCTTCGCGGGGGATCGCATTTCTAAGGCTTCCACCCTCGAGTGAAGCCAGCCTCAGGCCAAAATATTTGCTGCCTTCCCAAAGAATGCGGGTAAGGACTTTTATTGAATTTCCTCTTTCCAGATCAATGTCTACTCCACTATGCCCGCCTTTCATTCCGCTGATGTTTAAATGGAATGCTAAAACGCCCTCAGGAACGCTGGTCGATTTGAAAGGGAAAGTAAAATTGCCGTTTGTGCCACCGGCACAGCCGATATAAATCTCTCCTTCTTCTTCTGTATCAAGGTTCAGGAGGATGTCGCCTTTGAGAACTCCTGCTTTGACACCCATGGCGCCGGTCATACCGGTTTCTTCATCGGTGGTGATAAAGGCTTCGATTGGACCGTGTTGTATGTCTTTAGCTTCAAGAACCGCCAGGGAGGCTGCTACACCCAGGCCGTTGTCGGCTCCGAGAGTTGTGCCTCTGGCTTTTACCCAGCCGTTGTCAATGTAAGTTTCAATAGGATCTTTTTCAAAGTCATGCTTTGTGTCGCTGTTCTTCTGGGGAACCATATCCATATGTCCCTGAAGCACCACGCCTTTACGGTTTTCCATACCCGGTGTGGCCGGTTTGCGGATGATCACGTTACCCACTTCATCTACAATCGTTTCAAGGCCCAGGTTCTTTCCAAACTGAACGAGGAAATCCCTCACCTTATCTTCATGTTTCGAGGGGCGTGGGATCTGTGTGAGGCTGTAGAAATTTTTCCACAGCAGAGCGGGTTCGAGGTTTAAAATATCTTTACTCATAATATGTATAGTTTAGAATGATTTTGAAGAACAAATATAGTAAAAAAGACCTGTTATTTTACAGCTGACTGATCTTTTTGCAACTCTAAGAAACTGATAAACCTTTGCTGGTATAGCAGAGAAAGAAATTTTGAAACCCTTTCCTCAGTTTCCTCAATAGGGGTAAGCTTTTCCGGGAAAACCTCCTTGAGCTGTGCACAGATATCAGCTGTACTTCGCCTCTCGTCAATAAATCCCCATACAGCAGAGCCAAAGGAATCGAGTTTGATCCTGATAAATTCATCTTTCCACCCGGGCTGAAGCAGTTTTGAGGCCACCCTGTTTTGAAAACGGGGAAGAAGGATGTTCAGCGTGTCTTCATCACGTTTCTCCGATTCCATAAGCCGGATCGGGTGAAGATCAAGGGAGTTTGTCTGTTTAAGGATCTTTCTCCTTTTGAAAAACGATACTTCCATGAACTACATTCCTGATGCCGGTGGAGCCGGTTCATCGGGTTTACCAGCATTCTTTAATGGTATCTGGATCAGCACGAAAGCGATGATGGCAATGATCACAAGGCTGATAATGTAGGTCGGGTTATTAAAGAATACGAAATGATCGTAAAGGAAGATCTCGAATGCGGCAAAAATTGCGATCACCAGACCCATAAGAGCTTCGCCTGCAATCATACCTGAAGCCAGCAGAACCCCCGTGTTTTCAACACGTATCTTCTGTCCTTCATTCAGTTTACGTTTTTCCGTGAAATAGTCAACCCCGCCTTTGATAAGGCCGCCGGCAAAGATTGCAAAAGTTGTTTCCAGAGGGAGGTACATGCCCACGCTAACGAGCATCGGGCTGCGGACCTGCATCAGAATGAAAGCTACACCCATAAGCATACCCGAGATGATAAGTGGCCATGCCATAGCGCCTTCTACGATACCCCGCGATAGGATAGCCATAAGACCTGCCTGGGGTGCCGAGAGATTACGGCTTCCGAAACCGCCCTGGTAACCCAGGTTCTTACCGCTGGCTATATCACCTTCGTTAAGGTAAGCAAGTACCACGAACATCACAGCGCCTGCAAGGATAACGCCGATGATATCACCGATCTGCATCCTCCAGGGTGTACCGCCAAGTATATGACCAGCTTTAAGGTCCTGAAGCATCTCTCCGGCTACAGCAGCAGAAACGCAAACGATGGCGGCAACGCCCAGTACGGTTGCAACGCCAGCATCACCCTGTACGCCAAGACCAACCAGAATAAGTGCGGTTACGACCAGAGCGGTAAGAGTAAGTCCGCTGATTGGATTGTTGCTCGATCCCATAATGCCAACGAGATAACCCGATACGGCAGCAAAGAAGAAGGCCAGTATGATCATAACGGTAGAAGCAACAACAGCGATCAGTACGTTGGTCTCAAAAATAAAATAGGTGATCGAAAAAGTAAGAAGGGCAACTGCAACGATACCAACTATAATAGCGCTAAAGCTCAGGTCTTTCTCAGTGCGGGGAGCGGCTTGGCCAGCACCCTGGGCAGCTTTCTTAACATCTGTTATCGATCTGCCGACACCTGTGATAAGACTTTTTCTCATTTTATAGAGAGTAAAGGCTGCACTCACGAGCATGCCTCCGATGGCAATAGGCCGTACGATGAATTTCCAGATCTGAAGCATCTGATACGCAGGATCCTGAACTTTTGATAAAGCCTGATCCATCGTCATCGATGCATCTTTACTCATCAGAAAGGTAGCCCATGTTTGAAAATCGATGGATGGGAGGAGGAAGTACATGATCATGGGAACCATTAGTCCCCAGGCCAGTAAACCGCCGCTGAAGTTGAGAGCGCCAAGCTTGGGACCGATGATATATCCAACTCCCATATATGCGGGACTAACGCCAGGTGAGCTCAGCATGATGCCGCCTTTTCCCTGGAATATTGTGCCGGAAATAACTTGTTTGCCCCAGGGGATGAATTTTTCCCAGAGGTACAGAAAGAACTTGAGTTCACCGAGGATCTTGATCAGTGCACCAAGTGCCATAGCCCAGAAAAGGAATTTTGACCCGCTTGAACTGCCCTGGCCTGCTTTGTGGATTTCAGCAGCCGCAACCGATTCGGGGAAAGGTAATTCCGCATCTTCAACCATCACCCGGCGAAGCAGGGCCACAAACATGATACCCAGTATACCGCCGGCGATCAGGATGAGCGAAGATGTGATGTAATGTCCAAATGTAAAAAAATCAGGCCATATTCCTGAGACAAAGAAAGCGGGCAGGGTGAAAATTGCCCCTGCTGCAACAGATTCACCAATTGAACCAACGGTACGGGTGAAATTCTCTTCGAGGATAGTCCCCCGCATTAATCGGAGAAGTGCCATTCCAAGTACAGCCGCGGGATAGGTTGCGGCAATGGTCATACCGGCTTTTAGTCCGAGGTAAGCATTTGCTGCCCCGAGAATAACGGCAAAGAACAGGCCTACGATCAGCGCCCTTACTGTAAATTCCTTCATCTGGGTTTCGGCAGAGACAAAGGGTACATACTTTTTAGCTTCAGCCATAACGGATTTTATTTAATTTTTTGCTAAGTAACGAAAATTCTGCCAACCTAACAACATTTACGATTTACGATTTACGATTTACGAATAAACCATTTGTTTATCTGCCATCTGTCAGATAAAAAGGTGCAGCAGTTTCTTTGTCTGGAAGTACTCTTCCTGGAAATACTCGGAAAGGGGGAAAACCTTCCATTTTGCCTTGATGGTAACAAGTTCATCCTCGAAATCACCTCCTTTGAGGTAAAGAAAACCATTTTCCAGGCTATTCTCGCTTTTCTTGCTGATCAGTTTTTTTAGACCGGAAATGAAGGTTGCTGTATCGGTTACAGCACGCCCAACGATGAAATCGTAAGGTTGTTTCAGGCCTTCATACCTGCAGTTCATCGCATTCGCGTTATTAAGGCCAATTTCCTTTATTATAGAGTCGGCGACATGAATTTTTTTACCGATAGAATCTACCAGCACGAATTCAGATTCAGGATTCAGAATGGCCAGAGGAATCCCGGGCAAACCGCCTCCTGTACCTGCATCGAGAATCCAGGTCCCGGGATTAAACTGAATAACTTTTGCGATACCCATGGCATGCAGGATATGTCTCTCTTCCAAATGTTCTATATCCTTACGGCTGATCACATTGATACGGCTGTTCCATTCAGGGAAAAGCTCAAGCAAACGGGCGAACTGAGCCTGTTGAATTTCTGTGAGGTCAGGAAAATATTTTTTTATAAGCTGCATAAAAAAGTCCGGACGCTAAAAAACACCCGGACGAAAGTGTGAAAAATAATTCAGCCGTGAAATCTGCCTTTGCGCCGGTTTATTCTTTCGGAGCCTCAGCCGCAGCTTCGGTGGCAATTTCTCCCTCTTTGGGCTCAGCTTTTTTCTTTGCTTTTACAACCTTGGGTTTGCTCTCGCTTTCCTCAGTTTTTTCGGCAGGTTTCTTAGCGGCGGCTTTTTTTGCAGCTTTCTTTTCTTCTAAAGCGATTTCAGCTGCAGTAGCCTTTACAGTCTCTTCCACTAACTTAACCTTTACCTCTTTTGGTTTAGGAGGCGCAACAATTCCTTTTTTCTTCCTGCGGGGACGACTAACGCCAAATGAACCAATGACGATCTTTCCTCTTCTTGTTTTTTTATCACCTTTTCCCATATTCACTCATTTTAATTTTCTGACCTGGCAAAGGTAAAAAAAATGATTCATTAAACAGGTTCATGATGGATTTTTCTTCAGAAAATCACTTATGATGAGGTCGGATTTTTTGATGGAGGCAGCTGCCCAACTAAGAAGGACGTTAGTTTTTTCCCGTTCATTCAAGCCCCAGGTAACTGAAGAGTTTCTTAACCGGTTTGTGAGGGTTTGAAGTAAAACAGCAGCAGATACACTGATATTCAGACTCTCGGTAAACCCGAACATGGGAATTTTTACGAACTGGTCGGCCAGGCCGATGGCCTCCGTTGACAGGCCTTCCAACTCGGTGCCGAAGAGTAGAGCGAACCGGCCATCGACAGGCAGGGTGTCGGGTGTAAAATCTTTTTTGTGAGGTGTTGTGGCCACAATTCTATACCCTTTTTCTTTAAGGGAGCGGATGCAGCTTTCGGTATTTGATGAAGAGTTGTTGTATTTATATAAGGTAAGCCATTTTGCAGAACCCAGCGCTACATCAGGATTCACATCAAATTTATTTTTATTCTCAATGATGTGCACGTCCTGAAGACCGAAACAATCACAGCTGCGTAGGACGGCGCTGGCATTATGCGGTTGAAAAATGTCTTCAAGAATAATTGTAAGATGGCGAGTTCGCAAGGAAATGATCTCCGAAAACCGGACTTTCCTTTCATCAGAAACAAACCCGAAGAGATGACCAAGAAGTTTGTTTTTTTTATTCAGATCAAGTTTATCGATATCTGTATTCATCCGTTATAACAGCTAAAATATTCAGTCCAAAGGTAAAAAAATGAATCAGTAGTAGGCGGTAAAGGGAAAAAATGTACCTTTGCAACCTCAAAATTTTTAAAAAGATGGCACAAAAGCTTGATAAACAAGTAGACAAGACTGAAGAACGGATTGTTGCGGTAGAGGAAGCATTCGGAAAAACCGAGCAGTTTATTGAGAAAAACCAGAAGGTGATCCTGATTGTTATCAGTCTCATTATTGTGTTAGTTCTTGGTTTTTTTGGATTTAAAAGATTTTACCTCGCCCCGAGGGAAAAAGATGCTCAAAGCCAGATGTTCATGGCACAGAAGTACTTTGAACAGGATTCTCTGAAGAAAGCGCTTAACGGAGACGGACAGTTTCTGGGTTTCCTTTCGATCATTGATGAATACGGCATGACAAAATCGGCCAATCTCTCGCATTATTATGCAGGAATTTGCTATCTGAAACTCGGTAAGTTTGAAGATGCTATAACGCAGCTTAAAAAATACAGTGGCAGCGATCAGGTCATCGGACCTCTTGCAAAAGGCGCATTAGGCGATGCATATGTAGAGACGAATGAGCTTAAAAAAGGTGTCGGGTGTTATATCGATGCGGCAGATATGGGAAAAAATGAATTTGTTTCTCCGTATTTTTATATGAAAGCGGCTATGGGTTACACCGAGCTTTCTGAATTTGATAACGCTCTTAAGATGTATAAAAAGATCAAGGACGATTATCCCCGTTCCAATGAAGGAAGAGATATTGAGAGATATATTTCTTTTGCAGAGGGGAAGGCAGGAGAAAAGAAATAAAGCTTTTCATTCCATTATTTTAACTTATTTTGCCTGAGAAATCAGGCTTTTTTTTATCATGTATCCTGCATCCCGCATCATCTTTTACGGCACCCCCGAATTTGCGCTCGAATCTTTAAAAGCTCTTGTTAATGGCGGATATCATGTCGAGTGTGTCGTAACTGCTCCCGACAAGCCGGCAGGCCGGGGGATGAAGCTAAGGGCTTCAAAAGTCAAGGAATACGCTCTTCAGCAAGGGCTCAGAATATTACAGCCCGAAAAGCTTTCTGATCCCTCGTTCATTGAGGAGCTCAGACAGCTCAAACCTGATCTGCAGGTAGTAGTAGCTTTCAGGATGATGCCCAGGTCGGTGTGGGCTATGCCACGGCTGGGAACATTCAATCTGCATGCCTCCCTGCTGCCTCAATACCGCGGGGCAGCGCCGATCAACTGGGCTGTAATAAACGGAGAAGAAGAAACAGGACTCACTACCTTTTTTCTTCAGGAGAAGATCGACACGGGGGATATTATTTTCAGTGAAGTCATGAAAATAGGTCCGGATGAAACTGCAGGAGAGCTCCACGACCGGATGAAGCTGAAAGGGGCGGAACTGTTAGTAAAGACCGTCGAGGCTGTATTTACGGGAGATGTTAATCCTCAACCCCAACCCCTGGTCCCCAATCCCCAATCCCCATTAAAGCCCGCCCCCAAGATTTACACCGACACCTGCCGGATTGACTGGAACCGGCCATCGGCAGAGATTTATAATCTGATCAGGGGATTAAGCCCCGTACCCGCTGCATTTACTGAAATCAGGCTGAAGGATGGCACTACTCCGGTAATGAAAATCTTAAGGGCCGGACTTGAAAGCGGTCAGCCGTCGGCGATGCCTGGAACATTCAGCAGCAACGGCAGCACAGTTCTGAAAATATCGGCTTCCGATGGAGATCTTTGTATTTTTGAACTGCAGCTTGCAGGCCGAAAACCCATGAAAACAGAGGAGTTTCTGAGAGGATCCGGAAGAAATATTGTCTGAAAACCCCGTTAATGTTACGTTTTCTTGATGGAGTTATTAACAAAAGCTTCATTTTTTCAACATTTTCAATGGTTTTGGATAAAAAACTCTTGACAAATTCCACAGAGCCCTTATATTTGCAGGGATTATCAGAATTGAGTATAAATTTAAAACCTTAAAAAATGAACAAGGCTCAGTTAATCGAAGCAGTTGCAAAAGATGCAAAAATCACCAAAGCTGAAGCTAAAAGAGCACTGGAAGCTGTTATCACTTCCACCACCAAAGCTCTTGGCAAAGGCGAAAGAGTTGCTTTAGTTGGATTTGGCTCATTTGCTGTTACTAAGCGTGCTGCCCGTAAAGGCCGTAACCCTCAGAATGGTAAAGAAATCAAGATCCCTGCAAAAAAAGTTGTAAAATTCAAGGCAGGAGCAGAACTTGTAAAGAAAGTTAAGTAAACAGCCTAAGCAATTACTTCACAAAAAAGCCACCTCGTCAAGGGTGGTTTTTTTTATATATACATTTGTTTTAAAGAATGTATTACTTTTATTTTGTAAACAACAATTAAAATTAACCTTATGAAAAGAATCCTACTCATTTTTGCCCTCGCCATGTTAGCAACCCAGCTGTCGTACGGGCAATTCGCACTTGGTTTAAAAATCGGATATAATGCAAACAAGCTGTCGACCAATCTCGACACAGTAAAATCTCAATTCAACAGCGGGTTTAATGTCGGCATATTTGCACACATCGGGAAACGTTTATATGTAGCTCCCGAATTGCTATATACCATGAGCGGACAGGTATTTACCGCATCTGGCAATGTTTCCACGAATGGCTGGAAACAAAAAATTTCAATGGGAAGCCTTGACATCCCTGTGATGGTGGGGTTTAAAATCATTCATTCAGATTTTATCACCTGGAGAATTGAAGTTGGGCCGGAAGTTTCATTTCTTGTGAACTCGAAAGTTACGAATCTGAATGATTTTACAGGTCCTATTCAATCAGCTGACCTCAGCAAAGCCAACTGGTACGTTTTAGGGGGTACAGGGATAGACATCCTGTTCCTGAGTCTTGATATCCGTTATTCATACGGGTTAAATCAGTTGCTTAAGGATGCCCAGAACTGGCAGTTTAATTCAAAGAACCAGTTGTTCATGGTTTCTCTGGGGTTCCGCATATTCGGATCGAAGTAAGAAGAGATATCAGATATCAGAAATCAGATATCTGATATCTCTTCATAAAGCTCCGTCCGGAATCTGTAAGGGAGGGCAGCGTCTTCTCCGGCGTATTCCACCCCAATACGAGGAAGAGCGGCAATCGCAGCATCAGCAACTATAATACCACGGTCCTCGATCCAGATACCATCCTGGCGGGGACCGGGCTTTTTAAGCAGGCTCATTCCCGAATGCGAAAAATGTATTCCAAGCAGCTTCGCAGCTTTTCCTGGACCATCGCCAATTCCTTTTACAAGCCTTGGTTTTCCTGCCCTTTTCAGCATGTCCACACTGTTTTCGAGGGGCTTGATCGCCCTTATCAGTACGGCGTGAGGTATACCATCAATATTGGTCACCACGTTGAACAGGGAATGCATGCCATAACAAAGGTAAACGTAAGCAGCACCGCCATCCCGGTACATGATTTCTGTCCTGGCAGTCCGCCTTCCGCCGAAGGCATGAGAAGCTTTATCGATCACCCCGTTGTAAGCTTCAGTTTCGTAAATGACTGCGGATGTGGTGATCCCGTTGAACCGGCTTACAAGGACTTTGCCGATAAGCTCACGGGCAATGAGAACCACATCAATTCGCGAATAAAAGGAGTAGGGGAGGATCATGAGGCAAAGGTCGGGAAAAATGTACGATGTACGATGTACGATGTACGATGTACGATGTACGATGTACGATGTACGATGTACGATGTACGATGTACGATGTACGATGTACGATGTACGATTAAAGTTGCGAAATATCTGCCATCTGCAATCTGCTATCCGTAATTAAAAAAAAACAATAATTTTGCAATTAATATAATTTCCGCAAAACATAACGCCTGTGTCTGTATCCGACGAATCCCTCCTTTACGATGAGCTCCCCTTCTGGTCGGCGCCTTTCGGGATGCTTTTACTTGACACGGTAAGATACCGGAAAAAGATCAAAGTGCTTGATATTGGCTGCGGATATGGCTTTCCAATGTTTGAACTGGCAGATCGGCTTGGAAAGGGTAGCGAAGTTCACGGATTGGATCCCTCTGAAATTGCAGTTGAAGTGCTCAGGGCCAAGATTAAGCTTAAGAATGTGATGAATGCTTTTGCTGTATGTGGATCAGGGGAGAACATGCCGTTTGGGAACAGCGTATTCGATGTCATCATTTCAAACAACGGACTGAATAATGTGGTAGACCAGGGAAAAGTTCTGGCGGAATGTTTCAGGGTATGTAAACCCGGCGGACAGATGGTGCTTACCATGAACCTTCCGCATACCATGGTCGAATTCTATGATGCCCTGAAGTCGGCTCTCTCAGGAATGGACCTTTTCGAATTCATACCGGTTATGGATGAGCATATTTTTGAAAAACGCAAACCCATAGATTACCTGCAGGAACTGATCACTGGTCACGGTTTCAGGATCAGCTCGGTCCAGCCCGATGGATTCAAATACCGGTTCACATCCGCACAAGCCTTTTACAATCACTACCTGGTGAAAAATTTCTTTATGCCTTCCTGGAAAGCGTTTCTCCCTTCGGACCGGACTGAAGAAATAATATCCGAAGTTGCAAACATCCTCGATCAGGAAGCTGCAGCAAAAGGATATTTTGATGTTTCTGTACCTTTTGTGTGCTTCGATTGCGAGAGAAGGTAGGTGTGTATTTCAAACCCACCTGTATTTCCCATCATCGTCCAGGATTATCTTTCCGTTATCCATCAGCCAGCGTACTACCAGAATAACTTTGTCTTCATTCATGACTGATGCTGCAGCCACCAGCTGATCTATTCCGGCTGTATTGCTTGTGAGAATGGGTTTAATGATGGCTACGATTTCATCAAACTCCATTTCATTCAGGCCGAGTTTATTCCTTTCGAGACAGACATCACATTTTCCGCAGCGTTTGGTCGATTTCTCTCCGAAGTATTCAAGAAGCTGCTGGCTCCTGCATTTATTAGAGGATTCAGCGAAGTGTATCATAAATTCCAGCCTCTGCTCTGCTTCTTTCAGGCGGTCCTGGTAATAAACCGGGGAAATGCGGATATCTTTTCCGTCGAGGCGATCGTCTAAATAAACCAGCTGAGGTTTGTCGGTTGCCGGGGTATAGTTTATGATCTTCAGATTTTCCAATCTTTTCAGATGCTTTACCAGCTCTTCTGTATTGATACCCGTGCGACGGGCCAGTTCGGCCTCACTGAAATTCACAAATTCGGTGAGCACGCCGGTATAGGAACGAAGTATCGTCTTTAGCAGCAAATCGTAGAATTCATTTTCAACCTGAAAGCGGTAAAGAGTTTCTTTGTCGGCTTTCACAAAGATCCTTGAAGGGCGGTGGAGGGCATCGGAAAGCATGATATACCCTTCTTTCTCAAGAAATTTCAGGGAGTTGTAAGCTGTTACGGGCTGAAGTTTATATTCTCCGGTAAATGCTGCAAGATCCATATCAAACCGTGCATCCTTCCCGCTGCCCGCCGGGATCTGGAAGTAATTGCCCAGAGCCTGGTAAACGGTTTTGATGGTACTGATCCCGGGAAAGGCCAGGGAGAGGTTTTTTCTTGATACCAGCAGATCGGCATTCTCGTACAAAAGCACAGCATATGCCTGTTTCTCATCTCTTCCTGCCCGGCCGGCTTCCTGGAAATACGATTCAATGCAATCGGGCAGGTCCATATGGATCACCACTCTCACGCTATGCTTGTCGATACCCATCCCAAAGGCATTGGTAGCTACCATGATTTTACATTCTTCCTTTATCCATGCATTCTGCTTCTGGTCGCGTACTTTTTGTAAAAGCCCGGCATGGTAATAATCGGCGCTGATCTTGTTTTTTTTCAGAAATTCAGCAATGAGCTTCGTCTCCCTGCGATTCCTTACGTAAATGATTCCACTCCCTTTCACCTTATTCAGTATCTTCAGCAGCCTCCCGGGTTTGTCTTCCTCTTTCTGGACGATATATGTAAGGTTCTTACGTTCAAAGCTTTTCCTTATAAGGTTTTGCTGCCTGAACTGCAGTTTTTCCTGTATGTCTTTCACTACCTTAGGCGTTGCAGTGGCCGTGAGCGCCAGTATCGGGGTCCCTTGAATAAAAGGTCTGATCTCGGCTATTTTTAAATATGGAGGGCGGAAGTCGTAGCCCCATTGTGATACGCAATGTGCTTCGTCTACAGCGAGCAGGTTAATCCTGACTTTCCTCAGCAGTTCGCGGATGCGCTCTGTACCGAGACGTTCGGGGGATATATACAATAGTTTTATGGCACCGAACCTCGCATTCGATAAAACCCGCTCCTGTTCATCGGGATGCATACCCGAATGTACAGCCGCCGCAGCTATTCCCTTGCTTTTCAGACTGTCGACCTGATCCTTCATCAGTGCAATCAAAGGCGAGATCACCAGGCACATCCCATCCATAGCCAAAGCCGGAACCTGGTAGCAAAGCGATTTCCCGCCTCCTGTAGGGAGCAACGCCAGAGTGTCCTTTCCTTCGATCACAGACCTGATGATGTCTTCCTGTAATGGACGGAACTCAGAGAAGCCCCAGTGTTTGGTTAATATTTGATGGAGGGTAGGGTTCATGTAGGATGTATGATGTATGATGTACGATGTACGATGTACGATGTACGATGTACGATGTACGATGTACGATGTATGATGTACGATGTACGATGTACGATGTACGATGTACGATGTACGATGTACGATTATTTTTAGCGCATAAAAGTATCACTTTTTAAGGAAACGAGGATTAAGTAGAAAACCTTATGAATAAAGAACAGCAGTTGCAGAGGACAAAAAGGTTTGCTTTTAACGTGATTAAACTTACAGCGAAGCTTTCGGAGTTCAGAATTGCAAGGATTATCGGTGACCAGTTATTAAGGTCGGGCACTTCGGTTGGTGCCAATTACCGTGCAGCTTGCCGTGCAAAATCCAGCAAAGATTTTATTAATAAAATGAAAATTGTTGAAGAGGAGGCAGACGAAACCCTTTACTGGCTGGAATTGCTTGAACAAGCAAATCTGATAAGCCAGGATGAACTTTTGCCTATAAAAACAGAGGCAAATGAATTACTGGCGATTTTTGTAGCAGCCCTTAAGTCCGCCAAACGAAACTTGGGAATTTATTGATCCGTACATCGTACATCGTACATCGTACATCGTACATCGTACATCGTACATCGTACATCGTACATCGTACATTACTTATCAACCTTATACACACTGTCTATCACAGTCCCGTCGACCCATTTAACAACCGCCACGATCTCGTCGGTGAATTTTGGTTTTTCAGGTATGCCACAGATCTTTTCGGCTTCGTCTTTTAGTTCCTGTATAGTCCTGATGGGGAGTTTGGTGTTTTTCATCTTTTCGATGAGGTCGGTGCGAAGCGGATTGATTGCGATGCCCCTCTCGGTAACGATCACGTCGATCAGTTCTCCGGGTCCGCAAAGGGTTGTCACCTCGTCGCGGATCACCGGATTGCGGTCGCGGAACAGGGGAACTGGCAGGATGACTGTCTTTCCGAAAAGCGTGTTCATCCAGCCGCCGATTCCGTGGAGCAGGTAGCCATCGGAATGGGTGACGACGTTGGCGTTAAAGTTTACATCCACTTCGGTGGCGCCAAGGATCACTATATCGACCAGTGAAGAGAAATTGCCTTTTCCATGGTAATTGTATGAAGTGAAGGGAGTCGTCATCACATGGTGCGGATTGTCGCGCATGGAACGAACCCCTTCGAGGTCGAATGTCTGACCGTCCAGAATGTATTCTACAAGTCCTTCTTCAAGCATCTTCACCAGGTATTTGTTTGATCCGCCTCTTGCAAAACGAGCTTTCCATTTGCGTTCCCTCAGGATATCCGCAAAATAAATACCAATTGATAAAGCCGTGCCACCGGCTCCTGCCTGGAACGAAAATCCGTCGTAGATCAGTCCGGCTTCGTCGCAAAACTGAGCGCTCCATTCAGCAAGGAGTAAACGGTCCGGACTCTTGGTGATCTCGGTAGTCCCGCTCACGATTTTCCCGGCAATCCCGATTTTGTCCATCACCACAACATAATCCACATAATTTCCATTGATCTGCCAGGGAATGCAGGGGAATTTGACCAGATTATCGGTTACTACAATTACATGATCGGCATACTGGGCATCGGCAAGTGCAAAGCCAAGCGGCCCGCATGCCGTGGGGCCGTTCACCCCGTTACAATTCCCGAACTCATCGGAAGTCGGGGCAGCGATCACGGCAATATCTATATGAACTTCCCCATCCTGAACACTCTGGTATCGGCCACCATGGGAACGAAGAACACCCAGTCCTTTCATTTTGCCTTCGGATGTGAATTTTCCCAAAGCCCCGTTCATGCTGCCCTCGATGTGGTCTATCGTACCATCTTCCAGATATTTTGTAAGCACTTCGTGACAGGGGAAGGAAGCGGAAGGCAGCCACATAAGGTCTTTTATTCCCATTTCATGGGCGATATCGAATACCGGTACTGCAACAAGGTCGCCGTTGCGGAAATGATGGTGAGTGGAAATGCACATTCCGTCTTTCAGCCCGGCGAGTACCAATGCTTCTTTGAGCGAGGGAACCACCTTGTTCCCATCATCTGGGTAATCGGCGCAGCTTGCTATGCGTGTGCTTGCTTTAAACCCCTCTGGCCTGTATTTGCCGACTCCCATATATGGGACAGCAGGTTTTCCGTTGATGATGGTCGGCACAACCCGGCCTGCCGCGTTCGTTACCAGTTTGTCATATTTGCTCATAACATTCCCTCCAGTTTTCGGCAAGTTTATTCATTTTAACAGCCAGGTTTATAGTATTTAACGCCCGTTTCACCACGGGAGGATCTATCATTTTATTGCCGAGCGCCACAACCCCGAGGCCTTTTTTTTCGGCTTCATGGAAGGCAAAGACGATCTTTTTAGCTTTTTCGACTTCGTCGGATGTGGGAGCGAAGTTGTCATGGATCACCCTGATCTGCCTGGGGTGTATACAGCCCATGCCGTCGAAGCCCAGGGCTTTCGAGCGAAGGACGTTCTGCCTGAGGGCTTCAATGTCGGCAATGTCGGAGAACACCGAATCGATAGGCTGTATGCCTGCAGCCCTGGCCGCGTTCACAACCATGCTACGGGCAAAGAAAGACTCCGTGCCTTCAGTTGTACGCTTTGTTCCGAGATCTGCCGTGTAATCCTCCAGGCCTATGGCCAAAGACACAACGTTATCCGCAGAAGATGCAATTGAATAGGCATTGACTACTCCAAGAGCGCTTTCGATGATAGGCATGATCCAGACCGGATGTACGATGTACGATGTACGATGTACGAGTTCTTCAATCTTTTTGTTGACAGCATGTATCTGTTCAGGATATTCGCATTTAGGCAGAAGGATCAGGTTCACGTTGTGTGGCACGAGATATTCAAGGTCTTCGAGACCGCGTTCGCCCTGGTTTATACGGACCATACGCTCAGCTCCATAAAAGTCAACTGAACGAAGGGCATTACGAACCAGGAAACGGGCTTCAAACTTTTTCTCAGGGGCCACGGCATCTTCCAGGTCGAGAATGATGCCATCGGGATGATGAACCCCGGCATTGATCATCAGCGCCGGACTGTTACCCGGGAGGTAAAGGCGTGAAAACCGGTTCCGCTCACGGGTTGTGCTGTATTTATTGGACTCCAGGAAAGGAAGCAAAAATTCTTTTTCGGTTTTAATAATCTTTTTTACTGCTGCTTCGATGCGGGCGGCAAGTACAAATGGCAGGGCACCGAGGTCTTCGAGCTTCAGTTTCGCATTCGGGATGCCAAAAAAAAGCATCATCTCCAGCGCCTGTTTTTTTATAGACTCGCCGTACATTACCCCGACTTTCGATTCAATCTGTAGCTGGATTCCTCCTTCTGTTGTAAGTTCGAGAGTAACAAAGCAATCGGAACGTATCCCTTTGCCTTTGTTACCGGTAGTTGCAACTTCTGCCATAATGTTAAGGTGTTATTGGAATAACAGCAAAAATAAGAAGAATGAACGAATATTCGTGATCCGTGATCAGTCATTCGATATTCCTGCATCGTACATCGTCCATCGTACATCGTCCATCGTCCATCGTACATTCGTCCATCGTCCATCGTACATCGTCCATCGTCCATCGTACATCGTCCATCGTCCATCGTACATCGTACATCGTACATCGTACATCGTACATCGTACATCGTACATCGTACATCGTACATCGTACATCGTACATCGTACATTCTTTATTACCTTTGCACCTCATCCAAAAAACAGCATGGCCCGCAGAAAGACACCAGTAAGTTCGAAGAAGGGGAAAAAGAAAGGTTTTAGATTGCTTGCTGTTTACAGAGGGAATATTCACGTGATATTGTTCCTTCGCATTCTTGCGGTAACCGTTTTCCTGTTTCTTTCCAGAGCGGTGTTTTACGCTTTCAATATCAAATATTTTGCAGATGTGCCTGCGATGGAGGAACTGAAAATATTTTACCATGGCACCCGTTTCGATATCGCCGCAATACTGATGCTGAATCTGCCTTTTATTCTCATGTACATTCTCCCGTTCAGGTTCAGAGAGAAGAAGGGCTACCTGGCTGCGGCCGATATATACTTCTATCTGGTGAATATTTTTGCCCTGCTGCTTAATTTTGTTGATATTATTTACTTCCGCTTTACTTTAAAAAGAGTCACTGCGGATATCTTTTCGTACCTGCAGGTAGGAGGGGACTTCGATAAACTGCTTCCCCAGTTCATGAAGGATTTTTGGTATATCCTGCTGTCATGGGTGCTGTTCACGTTTTTGATGGTCTGGGTTGCTTCCAGGTTCAGGGTGGGAAGTACATGGCAGAAAATGAAAGGCGGCAGTTTCGCTTATTATTTTGTGAATATCCTGCTGATGGCTGTGTTTGCCGGTGCCACGGTAATCGGTATCAGGGGAGGAATTCAGCTCAGGCCTATCAATGTTGTTACTGCTGCCAAATATACCACGGCCCGAAATGTCCCTCTTGTTTTGAATACACCGTTTTCCATTCTCCGGACCTGGGACAATGAGAAGCTGAATACAGTTCGATGGTATAAAAGCGAGGCGGACCTGGAAAAGGTATTTACTCCGGTACACGGGGGAACAACCGGCAATTTTCGACGGATGAACGTGATGATCATCATCCTGGAAAGTTTTTCGAGGGAGCATATCGGACTACTGAACCATGACCTCGACAACGGGCGCTACCAGGGGTATACGCCTTTCATGGATTCCCTCATTCAGCATGGCATGTATTTCGATGCCTATGCCAATGGAAAGACCTCCATTCAGGGTATTCCGGCCGTACTTTCTTCCATCCCTTCACTGATGTATGAGTCGTTCATCCAGACTTCCTATGCTTCGGGCAAGTATACAAGTATCGGCGGATTGCTCAAAGCCAAAGGTTATTCAACGGCTTTCTTCCACGGGGGAACGAACGGTACTATGGGATTTGATTCCTATACACGGCTTGTTGGATTTGACAAGTATTTCGGCAGGAACGAATATAATAATGAAGCTGATTACGACGGGAAATGGGGTATACGCGATGAAGAGTTCTTCCAATTTACGGCACGTGAGATCAGCACCCTGGGACAGCCTTTTTGTGCCGCATTATTTTCCCTTTCTTCGCATCATCCGTATTTTGTTCCGCCCAGGTATATCAATATTCTACGAACCGGCAAACTCCCCATACAGCAGAGCATAATGTATACCGACCTTTCTCTTGCGGAGTTTTTTCATACAATTCAGCATTTGCCATGGTACCAGAATACACTGTTTGTGATCACGGCCGATCATACTTCCGAAGCCTATTATCCATATTACCAGAGCAATGCCGGGCAGTATGCCATCCCGTTGCTGTTCTACAGGCCGGGTGATGAGCTGAAGGGCAGGTCGAAAGTCATAGCCCAGCAGATCGATGTCATGCCCACAGTGCTGAATTATCTTGGGTATGAAGGAAATTATCTGGCCTTCGGGACAAACCTGATGGATAATCAGCAGCCTCATTTCTCGGTTCATTTCAGCAGCGGAATATACGGGATGATCAAGGATGACAATTTGCTTGAATTTGACGGCAGCAGGAGCACTCATCTGTTCAACTTGTCTGGAGATCCGATGCAGAAGATCAATGTGATGAATTCTTCAGCAGGTCAAAAAGAGAAACTGGAAGGGTTTCTTAAGGCCTTCATCCAGCAGTATAATAACCGTTTGATTGAAAACAGACTGACAGCGGAATGAAAAAGATACTTTTCATAGTCAATCCCGTTTCCGGGGTCGGGAAGCAAAAGGGGATAGAGAAGCTGATCAGTAAACACCTTGATGCATCGGTTCTGGAATACTCTATTGTGTATACCACACAAGCCGGACATGCCAGGGATATCAGCAGGGAAGCTGTGAGCCGGGGTTTGGATGCGGTAATTGCAGTAGGCGGTGATGGAACGGTGAATGAAACCGCCCAGGGACTTGTCGGAAGCGACACTGTGATGGGAATCATCCCAACAGGCTCAGGAAACGGATTGTCGCGACATCTCAGGATCCCGATGAACCCAGCAAAAGCCATCCGCATTCTCAACAATTTTAAGACAGCAAAAATAGATACAGCCACACTCAACAACAACCTCTTTGTAAACGTTGCCGGGGTGGGGTTTGATGCCAAGGTGGCCAAGGAATTCGCCAAATCGGGGAAGCGGGGTTTCGGTACATATTTCAATATCGCCACATCTGCGTATGCCTCATATAAACCCAGGACCTATAAGATGGTGATCGACGGGCAGGAGATTATCCGAAAGGCGCTGCTGGTGAGCTTTGCCAATTCAAGCCAGTTCGGCAACAACACTTCGATCGATCCGGGCGCAAAGGTCGACGACGGGTATATCGATGTATGCATCGTTCGCAAGGTGCCATTCTGGAAGACCTTTTTCCTGGCGCCCCTGCTGTTCATCAGGAGATTCGACCAGACTAACTATATAGAGATCATCAGGGCGAAGGAAGTGGAGCTGGTACGCGAAAAAGGCAAGAGCGCCCATGTTGACGGGGATCCGATCAAAGCCGGTAAAAATGTTCATCTTAAAATCCAACCTCTTTCATTGAATGTCATTATCCCTTAAATATAAAACTATGCTGATCAGTTCAAATATGCAGGTTCAGAACTTTGGAAGCGGGTTTAAATCCCTTCTTCTGAACTGGGGTTTCGGAGAAAAAGTTGCAAATTATATTGCCGATTTTTCTTCCCTTTTGTTAATCCTGGTGATTGCAATGGTGGTCTACCAGATCGTGAAGCTCCTTATCAACAGGATACTGAAAAGAATGGTCGAAAAGTCTGAAACCAAATGGGATGACCATTTATACGGGCAAAAAGTCTTTACACGGCTCGCCCTTCTGCTCCCTTTAATGATACTGCAGGTCTCGTTGGATCTTACCATTTCTGACTATCCGCAGGTGGTGAAGATACTTTCTATTTTGCTTAAACTATGCGAGGCCTCGGTTTTTCTTCTTGTAGGTGTTTCTTTTCTGAATGCAATGTATAAGATCTATGGGGATTACCAGCTGGCCTCCGCCAAACCCATCAAGGGGTATATTCAGATCGGAAAGATCATACTGTATATCATCACCGGGATCCTTGTTGTTTCTGCGCTGATGGACCAGTCGCCGCTCACTCTCCTGGCCGGACTTGGCGCTATGAGTGCAGTGCTGATGCTGATCTTCAAGGACTCTCTGCTGGGATTTGTGGCCGGCGTTCAGCTGTCGAATAACCATATGTTGCAGATCGGCGACTGGATCACCATGCCGAAAAATAATACCGATGGGACGGTTATTGATATCTCCCTGGTTACGGTAAAGGTACGCAACTTCGATAATTCGGTGAGCTGCGTTCCGACCTATACCCTGATCTCCGATTCATTCCAGAACTGGAGAAGCATGGCAGATGCGGGGGGGAGGAGGCTGAAAAGGCAGGTGGATATCGACATTTTTTCGATCTGTTTTGCTGGGGAAGATCTCGTAATGAATCTAAAGGCGAAAGGACTTTACGGGGAAGTTACCATGGCTGAGACGGGCAGTATGACAAACCTCGGGCTTTTCCGCAGGTACCTCTATGGTTTTCTGAAGGCACATCCCCTTATAAACAAAGATTCCTCGCTCATGGTGCGGCATCTGCCTGCAGGTGATGCCGGCCAGCCCATCGAGATCTATGCATTCTACAGTCCGCCCGACTGGGAAAACGCCGAAAACACTACAGCCGCCATCTTCGAGCACATCTATGCTGTGCTTCCCGAGTTCGGCTTAACGGTATTCCAGAGGCCTTCGGGAGCAGGAGTGAAAACAGTCAGTTAAATCGATAAAAATTCATCGGCATTTTCGGGGGTAATGACCTGAAATTCTGAGTCAGGATAAGCTTTTGAGAAGGTTTTGGACATATATGCCGATTTTTTTTTAGATGCCGCTCAACCATTTTGATTTTTTCGCAATAATAATAAAAAGTGATTCAAATCACAAAAAAACATAATAAAAAGAGAATCCAGTCACTGAATTGGGGTAGGAAAAGAAGTTGCCATGAACAGTCCGGGAAGACCCTGGCAAATTATTACAATTAAAATAAAGTCCGGTTAATATTTGCTGTTATTTCTCCCCGGCCTTACGCTCCAGTTCATCCAGGCGGTCGTTAGCCGAATGAATCATCATGGTGACCCTCACAAAGGGCCCTCCGAGGAGAAACAAGGCAATGGAGGTAATGAGGCCCAGCCAGTTGAAACATATGCTGTTTGCAATGATTCCGGTCAAACCGATTAATACGGCAATGATACCCCCGGGCACTCCCATCGGACATCTGAGTTTTTTCTTTTGTTCCATTTTTAATACATATTAAGTTTGTTGATTAATTCCTGGCGGGCAGGTACCTCCCTGAAAACAATCGTATTGTCGATAAGGAGCGTGGGTACGGTATGGATGCCCAGTTTCATACTCCTGATCATACCAAGGGGTGCACTGGCCAATGTAGTCTTAAATTCAAACTTATCGCCGTACTCAGGTAAAACTTCCGTCAACAAGCGTTTGAATAACTTGCAGTTCGGGCAGGTCAGCGTGTAAAACATCTCGATCCTGATACGTCCAGACTTATCATTCATAAAAGATCATGGGTTTCATACTGTTGAATACAATGCGAAAATTCGGTGGTAAAGTTAAACCAATTCTTTGAGAAGATCAGTTCACGACCTTCAGGTTTCCACAGCATCCTGTGCAAACTGAAGCACCGGTTTAATGTTATCGCAGTTCAGCAGGGCTTCAACCGGCCTTATTCATCACCTTCCATTTTTCGGCGGTTTGCCGCCTGAGTGGAAAAAACGCATGTATTGACCAGTCTATGCCGGAACAGTCAGACCATCTCATTTTATTGATCGCTAATAAGGTAACGTGGTCAGTAGAATCCGGCGGAAGTTGGTCAAAGAATCCGTTTTGTCCAATCAATGAAACTAATCTATTCGGGAATATTGTAAAGTTTGCAGACCTCCTTGTACGACATGCTCCTCAGCTCCTGCAGGCTTCTGGACCCTGGCATTCCTGATTTTAGGGCAGGAATTGTACCTGGGATGGCGATGAACCGGAATTTGTTGCCGGTAGTGGCTGGCAGGGCAACCATGTCGGTGGTGAATTCAATACTGCCGTAGTCATGTATCAGGAAGCTCCAGTTTGCACCTACGGCATAGGCCGGCAAGGGGCGCATTGTAGTACCTCCGTAAAGATCACCGGCCAGCCAGGCATAGGCAAGCACTACCCCGCTCTCGACAATATCCTGGGTAAGGTCAGGAGCACTGACCGCGAAATACCAGTCGCCCGAATTACCTGACCAGGAAGCAGGTGTAAACCATTCGGAATAATAAACCGTGGCATCTTTCCCGGCAGGACCCTGAGCCCCATCCTTTTGACATCCTGTAAAAATAAGGGCCGAAATGGCCACGAGCAGACAGATTGAAGTGAATCTTGTTTTCATTGTATGTTTTTTAATGGTTTTTTTCGAAATGGTGACAGTGTGTTTTCTAATTGATTTCCAACATTTGATCGATCGGGATATAAAGGTATTCATTAATTTGAATAAATTTGCTTTATCTATGAGATCATTTATTCAGAGCATGTCCCCCAGGGAGGCGTGCATGCCAGTCCACCTCCGGTCACCCCCCCCCAAAAAAAACCGCGAATTCCCTATCTTTGCAGAAATATTCAATTGATAATGCGCAAACTGGCTGTCCTCCTTCTACTCCTCATTCTGTTACAGGCATGCACGAAAACCGAAACCAACTATTATCCCGCTGCCAGTAAAAGCCTGGTCATCATATCCGACAACACAGCTTCCAGCGACATGATCGTCGGCATTATGGGGGCTGTACGCTCTGCCTATCCCACGGTCCACATCGACTTTTTCAACTCGAAATCCTTTGATGTTTACGAAGGCTCCTACCTCCTTTACCTTACCCTCCAGAACTATCCCTCCGGTACTTACATCGCCGGCATCGTAGAGCCCGGGGCACAAAGCAAACGTATCATTTACCAGGCAAACAACGAGACAATCCTCGCCCCAGACAACATGCTTTCAACCCGTATCCTTGACGCCTGGCCCGGCACTTCCTGCACCTTTGTAAATAATCCCGCTGTTCTCGGCGGAAGCCCGGCCGACAGCCTGCCGGTATCAGAGTTCTATAAACGGGCTATACTCTCCATGCTTTCAGGTCTGCCGGTAACATCCTTTGGAAGCATATGCAGCAATCCCCATGCATACCCGGTCCAGCATCCCGTAATCTCAGGCGATACGGTCAAAGGGGAGATACTGTTTACCGACAATTTCGGGAACTGCACTACGAATATTCCTAAGGAATTGACTGCGGATATCCCTGTAGGTACCCTCTTGAACTGCCGGGTCGACACGGCACATATGACCATCACGATGGGACTCACCTATTCAACAGTTCCCGTTGGAGAGAATGTGTGTTTCGTTAATGGCTCCAGGCGACTCCAGCTATCGGTGAACTATGGCAATTTTTCAGCCAGATACAACGCCTCTGCCAGCTCGAAAGTCTTCCTTGTAAAGTGAACGGTGATCAGGCTTAACCGGTAAAAGTGATCAGAGGTTACGTTTTTTCAAATATATTGAAAGAAATGCCGAATTTCCCGGCAGAAAAATCTGTTTGCAGCTGTATGTTTTTGGCAGATCGTTAATGATCCTGCCTTTATTGATCCGGATTAGGAAAGTGCAGGAGTCAGCCAATGGTATTTTCAGCTTAACATCAGTCTTTAGTTCCGTGAACCATCCCATATTTTCGAAGAAATAACGGCAGGTGTCGCCTGTGGTCCAATGCCCGCGGACCTTACTGTTAGGGAAACCGAAAGCATTTACCTTGTACTCCAGTCGAAAAGCGGTATCAACTGTTATCCTCACAGTCGCATTCCCTAAATCGAGAAGGATTACCCGGGGCCTTAGACTGTCAAACTCTGCATTGGTGAGATGGAATTCCTTGGAGGAGAAATAAGGCGTGGCGAGTATCAGCCCCAGAGTGATTACAGGCAGCAAAATGCCCATGGCCAGCGTGACCCGCCTGGCTTTCTTCTTCTGATCCGCTGAAGACAGAACGGGGACTTCAATGGGTTTATCGACCCGGAACAGGTAATACCCGGTCAATGCAATCAGCCAGACAATCAGCCCCGACCAAAGCACATCGCTGGCAAAATGCCCCCCTGCCATCATCCTAGCGATGCCTATTATAATTCCATAACCAAGGCCTACCGCGAGGACAGAATAGGCGAAGATCTTCTTTCTCTTCCTTAGAAACAAATAAGGGATTGCCAGGTAAAATCCCATAGAACAATGTCCACAGGGGAAACTCTTACCATCATTGGTCGCTCCTTTTTCGCAAACGCAGATAAACTTTTCGGTACCGCCGAACTCCGTGATCTCGCGGGGGCGGGGACGTCCTGTATGATCTTTCAGGAGCAGGTTTACAACCAGGCCCGGACCAACAATAATTGTAAAAATCAGAACTATAGCTGCTTTGCGATAATTGATGTATTTTACATTCCAGTAGGAGAGGGTGATCATGATGAGCCCTGCAAACGCAAGGAAGTAACCTGGGAAGATCCCGTAACGGTACAAAAAATCCCAGAAAGGTTTGTATTGAAGCAACCAGCCTTTTTCAGGCGAATAAAAATAGCGCTGAAGAGCAATATCTGCATCGGTCAAACGAAAAACCAGGGTAACAATCCCCATGATCAAAAGGACTATTGAAAAGTCTTTAAACGCCCTGCTTTTTATAATTTCACTGAATTTCATCACAGAAATTTGAGTTTTTAAAGATAGAAATTTTTCACCGGAAGGAGCTCATCCATCCCGTAATCCTTTATCTTTGTATTAACTACAGGATATTAATTAAAAACACAAACCATGGCAAGCTTTCATTGCATGTACTGCGGAAGCAGCAACTCCGGCATCTCAAGCCTCACCTCAGGCACCTGCCCCCGTAACACCCACGGTAAGAACCATGTGCCGGCGAGATAGCGAATCCTAAATATCATTTCGATTTTTATTGACTGCGGACGAGGGAGCGGGGGTAAGCTTTTATTCGCAAGGAATGCGAAATTGCAAGCATCTGCCAGATCACGGAAATTTCTATCAGACAAATATCCTTTATGGATTGGAACTCTGAATTCCTGCTTATTTGAGTCCTTTCTTCTCATCATAGTGCTTATAACCGATCCGTTTGCGTGGTTTTGGTTCCGGCAGAATTAATTGTCGCAAGGTTGTGTAAACAAGCCTGAACTGCTCGTCATATTTTTCCTCCATTTTATTTATTTTATTCACCAGGTCTTTTTGTGAAGTGAGTAATTTTCGAATCTGGACAAATGTTCGCATGATAGCAATATTCACCTGAATCGCACGGTCACTATTCAAAACTCCCGAAAGCATTGCGACTCCTTGTTCAGTGAATGCAAAAGGAGTTGATCCTCCCAAATGCTTTTTAGAAGGGACAAAATCAAGAGATAAAACAAATTTGACTTCCTTTTCATTTAACACAAACATGAAATCTTCGGGAAACCGTTGTGGATTTCTTTTAACAGCCTGTTTAAGATGACCTGTTTCAACACCATACAACGAAGCAAGATCAAAATCAAGAATAACATTTTGACCCCTTAAAAAGTAAATTCGGCTTGCAATGTTTTGCTCCTTAATCACATCAAATTGTCTCATAATCAAGTGTGTAAGGTATCACAATTTGTGATACCATCAATTTTTACTGAGGATTGCGAAAGCTTACATGTCATAACATTCATTAAATCAGCTTTTTGTATTCTGTGAATTATCGATAAATAATGCATGGCTTATGTAAACTCTTACTCCTTAATCCCCCGACCCGCCAAAAGTGATACCCAAACCCGCATTTTTTTAAATCGCAAGGTGCCGCCGCTCCCTTTTCCGCAGTCAATACAAGTATAATTTATTGGCAGGATAAGATGCGATTTTATTAATTTCAGCGTTAATTCTAAGATTAAATAACCCTCATTGTGCCAGGTTAAACCGGAGTCGGATCCAGGTTTTATGCTTGTTTAACTGCTCAGGAAGAAATCGATGTTGAATAGATTCTCATGGATATGGTTCTTGCAAGCCTTGCTGCTTCTGCTGGCAACTTCGGCCTGCGGCACAATCAGGGTTGAGAAGCCGGCCGAGCGGTATGATGCGCCGGAATATCATCCGCAGTATTCGAATATCAATATTCCCCTGGAGGTGAATAAGGTGCAGTTGAAAAAGCTTATCAATAAAAGGCTTACGGGGCAGCTGTATGCCGATACGAGCTTCGGGGATAACGACAGGGATAACCTGATGCTGTTTGCTTCGAGGATGGACAGCATCGATGTGGGTTTCGAAAATAATTTCCTGACGTACCGCGTGCCTCTGAAGATCTACCTGAAGATGCGGATTGGTGCGGGGGTGCTTGGGCTGAATCTCTACGACATCAGGGATGCGGATGCGGCGGTGGCCCTGAAGTTCAAAACGAAGCTGAACATCAACAGGGATTGGAGCTTTTCCACCCTGACTCTGCCCGATGGCTATGACTGGATAAGCACGCCAACTGTTTCTTTCGCGGGCTTCAATCTGCCACTGCCGCTGATTTCCGACATTCTGCTTAAAGGCAGCCTGGGTGACGTTGCCAAAGGGATAGATAAGTCGCTGAAGTCGGCTGTGGATCTGCGGAAAATCGTGGGCGACGCCTGGACGGCCATGCAGAAACCTGTCCTGGTTTCGCCGGGGGATTCGCTCTGGCTTAAACTGAGCCCCGCCGAGCTGAGTTCGGTGCCTATACAGGGGAAGGACGGGAGCATGCTTTTTTCATTGGGGCTTAAGGCGCTGGTCGAGCTGTATTACGGGCGGCAACCTGCCTGTACCGTGAACCCCGGGCTTCCCCCGCTTAAAATCACATCGGCCCTCCCCGGGCAGTTCAACATCAACCTCTCCCTCGATATTCCTCTTCCTTATATCAATTCGCTCGTGCGGACGTCTATGCGTGGTTACACCTTGAGTTACGGGCGTTACAAGGTGATCGTGAAAGATATTACCATTTATGGGCAAGGGGATAACCTCATCGTGGAGCTTCCGAGGCCGATTTCGACCAGCCGGTATAAAGTAGAAAGCTGGATGTCGCTATGACCGTTCTCTATCCTTGAAATGAAACTCTTTTTCGTGCCCGTTTTATCAGCGAGCTGCTGCTGGGTCATTTTCGCAAGCCGTCTTTCTTCCTTTATAGTTTCGCCGATCACAAATGCTTTCGCCCTGATCTCAAATTCAATCCTTTTTAAACTGCCTACAGGTACGTATTCTTCGCCGAGATATTCTTCAAAGGTTGTCAGGTCCTTATTAGTATTGGGTTTCATCTTTTCGGTGTTTTTGATTCGAAATATTCCTTTTTGATCTTTAGTGCTTTTTCGATTTCATTATGGGTGTTTTCTATGATTTCTTCTTCCTTAATCCGCCAAAAGTGAAAAAGTGATATGCTTTCCTTAAAAAAGCATCACAGTCTTTTGTAAATGAATAAATAAGTGCCAGCCTCCTGCTGTTAATTTCTGTGAATCAGCGAGATCTAAGACAATTCCCGCCCAATGTAATGGATGCTTCCAATGATCTTTCAGGAGGATTCACACCTTCTCCAGCTCTTCAAGCAGAGCCCGGCGCTGGGGATACTTTTGCTGCAGCTGCTTCACAAACTCTTCGGCTTGCTTTACTGCACCAATCTTTTTCATTCTTCGTATGCAACGTGCTGATTCCTGGTAATGGTTCCGGCCTGTGCCGCGGTCGAGGAGTTCCAGGATACCGTTTTGATATAATGCAGCAAGCTCTTCGGGATAACGTTTTGCCAGGTATGGTTCATACTCCCTTATCCCGGTAAGGGTGAGATGTTGGCTGATGGTTTCGAGTAGTTGCTTCCAGCGTTCTTCCTGTATGCAAAGCCAGGCGAGCATATGGGTGTCAATCCAGTTTCCTCTTTCTGAGATCTCTTTGATAAGCCCGTCAACAAATGCAGACCATTCGCCTTGATATACCTGCGATTTCAATATCTTGTAATACTGCTGGTGATCACGGTTGGGTTGACCGAGAAGATACCGTGAATGTGCAATAGCCGACTCCCGGTCTTTCTGTTTCAGTGCGATCTGCAGAAGGAAGTCTGCCCACCTGTCGGCCAGTCCGGGTTTGTCTTTCTTGTCCTGCAGTATCCCCTGCCTTGCGAGGTCCTTTGCTTTTTCGAGGTCTCCCGAATCCATAGCTTGTTTTATCGCCTGTTCGCGGATGGCCGGGTCTTTCAAATGCCTTGCCATATAGGCATCGGCTTCTTCATGTTGCCCGCTCTTCCGCAGGACAAGCAAAACCATCTCCCTGGCCCTGTCTGCTTCATATTCGGAATGTGGAACCGATTCGAGCAATTTCAGCAGTAGCTCTGCTTCCTGCTTCTCCTTGGCCACCTCAGTGGCCAGGCGCATCATATCGAGGTGCCAGTCCCATCCTTCGAAAAGCCTTTTCCGGAAGGCGGTTGTAACATAATCGAACAGCCATTTACGCTGTTCTTCGGGAAGCTTTGACGCTGCAGCCTGCCATAGGTTCTCCATCGCTTCTTCAATACAGCTGCCTATGTCCCCATCGCTGTCATCGGCAAACTGAAGGGCTTTGACCATCTCCTCAAGTACTGCACAGGAGATCAGCATTGCTGTCTGGTAATTCTTCGTCCCCAGGTGTTTCTTTGCACTCAATAGCAATCCGTACACCGCCTTCCCCACCGATCCAGCCCTGTTCCATTCAATAAATCCGCCCCGGCCTTTGGCTGACTGAAGTATGGCTATTACCTGCTGAGCGTAGACTGCTTTGGATTCTCCTTTGACGGTGGCAGTGAACTCCGCGAGGAACCTGCGGCGGAAGGCGGGATCGGCCATGCTCTGCTCCCGGATAAAACCTGCCATCGCTTCGACTGACAGCTTTGATAATATTTCATCGATCTGTCCTTTAACGGTTTTCGGGCCGGCTTTTTTTTCTGTCGGAGCTTTCGGTGCGGTTGAAGCCTTTCTGCCACGGACCTTGATCCCGATCGAATCCCCATGCAAGGCAAACAGCAGGGAAACAACATGTTTGCAAACAGGTCCCAGGTCATACGGACAGGTACAGGAATAGTCTGTAACAATTTCATTCTGGATTGTGACTGTCACCCGGTAAGGTTCCGATCCCTGGACTATGGCTTCATA
Source organism: uncultured Bacteroidales bacterium (assembly GCA_903916595.1). Classification (GTDB taxonomy): domain Bacteria; phylum Bacteroidota; class Bacteroidia; order Bacteroidales; family FEN-979; genus CAIRDP01. Next base: position 46,299 of record CAIWXI010000162.1, read on the forward strand.
AAGCCCCGGTGACAATTCTTCAGGCTCTTCCACAAGCCCTTTCCTGAAATAGTCCAGTCCCCGTTTGAGAATGGTCTCATCGATGATCTGCTCGAATTGATTTAAAGGAATGTTCATGTCCCTCCTTTGTCAAGGCGTATCCTACCTGGTTATTGTGAAAGTATCGAATATGCTGTAGGTCCCCAGGTTACCCTGATAACTGTTTACGGTGACGGTATTTCCGGAGATGTCTATCACGCTGAAGTAATAGGTTTTTGGATCATTATGCACGTTCCAGGCTGTTTTGACGGTTGGATCTACGTAGCCTCCTCCTCCTCCTGCTCCGCAGGTGCCATTGAGAAGCTGGACCACATTGTTCTTCCATGCGGGAGTTTGTGGTATGGTCTGGGGATTCGGGGGGACGGTGCTGTCAACGGTCCTGCGGGAAAAAAGATGCGAATGCCCGCAGGCGTAAATGTCGAACCTTGTAGAGTCAAGAAAAGACCAGAGCCTTGTAAAAGACTGGCTTACAGTAGAGGGCTCGGCTGAGTCGTCTGAGACATAGTAATAGGGTGTATGTATGAAAAGAAATTTATGGGTTGCCTTGGTCTGAGCTACCTGTGATCTTAACCATGACATCTGGGGGCCTTCGATGTTGCCTCCCAGGCCTTCGGGGATGGAGTCATGCGTCAGGTAATAGGCATCCAGTACGGCGAAAAAGGAGTTGCCGCCGGGGGAGCTGAATGAATAGGCCAGGTGCTCGTAGCCTGCCGGACCGTTGGAGGGGTTTTCGGAGAACACAGACTGGAACTGTTGCTGGTTGCCGAGCTTGAACCCGGAATCAGAGTGCTGGTAATACAGCTCATGATTGCCGACGGCGGTGTACAGGGGGATTCCATTGCTGGTCAGTGGGGCGAACAGGTCTTTCCAGGCCTGGAAGGTGTATGAGGGTTTGATATAGCCCCGGTAGGACATATCGCCGCCGAATATCACAAACGACGGTTTGGGCGACAAAGTGCCGATCTGGCTGATGATGGCGTTCAGCACCGGGGTGTTAACCGGACCCTTAAGTGAGTCTCCGCGGCTATCGGCCAGCCAAACGAAACGTAGTGTTTCACCCGTTGTATTCTGATCATCCGGACTGCTTTTCTTGCAGCCTCCCAGAATGGCAGCAAAAACGATCAGCAAGGTCATTGCCATGATAAAGAGTTGGTTTTTCATGATCCGGAATGTAGTCTTTAATGCGTCAGACATAGCTTTTATCCTTTCTTCTTTAGAAATATTTTTCAGTTGGCATGCACCTCAAATATACGATGATTTTTTTGTAAAATCAAAGAAAATAAACTCATTGCCCCGATATGGACTCTTGTTCTGGCAGGAAAAACCTTCATGTTCTTCTCCGTATTTTTTTTCCATTGATCTCAACTCCCATAAATGTTTTTTCTGATTCTTGCGTATCTTTGACACTCCTGAATCAAACAACAAACAAGTATGAGTAAAAAGTCCTTCACGTTTCGTAACCTCCTGAACGGTCTCATTTCCTTTTTCTTTGTTTCCGTGATCATAGGGGTATTCCTTGCTGTGTCGTTCATCAATGACCAGAAACGTTCCTGCCAGAAACTTCTTGAGGTGGATATTGCCCAAGCCCAGTCGGCCCTGGAAATGATCGGCAACGTTGAGACACTGAAGGGCCTGGTCGGGGAGATCGGGTTAACGCCTTCGTCGGATGTCAAAAAGGAACTGAAAGATAAGTGCGACCGGCTTATCAACGACATGAGCGCCAGGATGGGCCTTCTTCAGAGGATCGACGACCCCGATGGGAACAGGATGCTGAAGGAAGTAAGGAAGTCGCTTGACGTTTACAGCGCAGGCTTGAACAAGGCATTCGCTGAACATATGCAGCCCGCGACCGGCCATGCAGGGAAGGAAAACCGGGAATCCTACGGTCCAGCACCCTCAGACCAGGTCTTTTTGCAGTCACGGCAGCTGGAAGAGTCCATATCACAGTTCCTTGAATATAAGAGAAAGTCGATTTCGACCTCGGGCTCGGTCCTTGACTCTTCGATGAGCAGAATGCGCGGACTAGTCTTTGTTTTCGGGGTTTTCTTGTTCCTTTTCGCAGGCGTGGTCTATTTCTCTATCCTCCGGTTTGTATATAATCAGGTGGGAGGGGAGCCCGGACTGATACGCGATGTTACGCGGAAGATGACCGAAGGTGACCTGGAAATAGAATTTCCTGAAAATACCAAAGGGATCTATGAGGCGATGAAGAAACTCGTCGTGACCATGAAAGAGGTCGCACGTAATGCCGAAACGGTTGCAGGAGGAAATTTTACTATCATACCCACTCTTAGGTCCGAAAGGGACCAGCTGGGCCTTGCACTTCAGAAAATGTCGGGTTCGCTCAGCGATCTGCAGCAGGTGACCCAGGAGATCTCGAAGGGGAATTTCGACCTGAGGCTTACGGTCAAGGGGGAGAGCGACCTGGTTTCCATGTCAATCAACAGGATGAGTGAGAGCCTGATGACCAGCAAGATTTTCAATGATGAGCAGAACTGGCTGAAGGACGGGCTAAACAGGCTTTCGGCTGAACTCACAGGAGACCAGAACCTAGAGACCCTGGCGGGACGTGCCATCAGTTTTATCAGCAGGTACGTCAGCGCCGGAAGGTCGGTGATCTATCTTTACAACGAGAACAAGCAAACCCTCCACCTGCTTGGATCCTATGCCTTCACTGAGAGGGAGACTCTTTCGAACTTCTACGAGTTGGGAAAGGGGGTGGTCGGACAGGTAGCCCTTGAGAAGAAACCTATCATCCTCAAGCCTGCACCCAGGGATGAAGCACCTATCACGACAGGAACGACGTCCGTTGCGCCCCTGTGTACCTATACATATCCTATCCTGTACGAAGAAACCCTTCTCGGCGTGATTGAACTTGCTTCAGCTTCGTCTTTCTCAAAAAACCAGGTCGAATTCCTCGAGGAGTCGAACCAAATCGTTGCATCAGGGATCTACACGGCCATCCAGAGATCAAAGATCGGGGATCTCCTGGCCAGGGCTCAGGAAGCCCAGAGGGAGGCCGAAGACAAGACCCGGATGGTGCAGGAATCGAACACCCGGCTGGAAGAACAGCAGCAGCAGATCCAGCAGCAGTCGGAAGAGCTCCAGCAAACCAATTCACAGCTGGAAGAGCAGCAGCAACAGCTGCAGCAGCAGTCGGAGGAGCTCCAGCAGACCAACTCCCAGCTGGAAGAGCAGCAGCAGCAACTCATACAGCAAACCGAAGAGCTGCAGCAGGGAAATCAGCAGCTCAGGCAGGCCAAGGATGACCTGGACGTAAAGGCCCGCGACCTCGAACAGTCAAACCGCTACAAGAGCGATTTTCTGGCCAATATGTCGCATGAACTCCGTACTCCGTTAAATTCCATCATCCTGCTTTCCAAGATGATGCAAAAGAACGAAAGGGGCAACCTCGACAAGGAGGATATCAAACGTTCGAAAGTCATCCACTCGGCGGGAGACGAACTGCTGAGGCTGATCAACGATATCCTGGATATTTCCAAGATCGAGGCAGGGAAAACGATCTTATCCATCTCCGAATTTTCGACCGAAGACCTGCTTACCGAACTCATGCAATACTTCTCCTCCATGGCAAAAAACAAAGGCCTGACTTACATCATGGAGGATGCCCTGAAGAAAAGGATCACCAGTGACAAAGACAAGGTTGCACAGGTGTTGCGGAATTTCATATCAAACGCCCTTAAATTCACTAAAACAGGCGGAGTGACCATCTTAGTGGAAGAAAGCGGCGACCCGACAAAACCCGTGAAAATCTGCGTCAGGGATACAGGAATAGGCATTGATACCGAAAAGCACAAGTTGATCTTCGAGGCATTCCAGCAGGTCGACAGCTCCATCTCCAGGGAATTCGGAGGCACAGGCCTCGGTCTGACTATCTCCCAGAAACTGGCCACCCTCCTGCACGGAGAGATACAGGTGAAAAGCGAGTTGGAAAAGGGAAGCGAATTCTCACTGTTGCTTCCGGTCGTGCTTGTTCCAGCCTCAGGCGAGCTGCATGAAATTGATGCAAACCCGAGGAGGATTGCAGCTGTCCACGATGGCGCATCCCCCGAACTCATCCCGCAGGCTCTTACGCTCAGCGACGACCGCAAAAAGATCGTACCTGGCGACAAGGTGATCCTCATTGTGGAAGATGACCCTTCATTCTCGGATATCGTGGCCATGGTGGTGAATAAAATGAATATGAAAGTAATTCGTTCCGTGACTGCTGAAGAGGGAATACGGCTGGCCCAGCAGTATCCCATCCACGGAATCATCCTGGACCTTGTGCTTCCCGACATGAACGGAGTGGATTTCATGAGAAGGCTGAAGAGCTTTAAAGAACTGAGACATATCCCGGTTCAGATCATTTCGGGCCATGAGAAAAACCCCGAGCTGATGCGCATGGGAGCCCTCAACTACCTCCAGAAACCTGTTGACCAGGACCAGATCCAGCAGGCTATCCAGGGGATTCTTAACTTCTCGGAGAAGAACCCGAAGGACCTCCTGATCGTGGAAGACAACAGGAACCACCGCCAGGCGCTTATGGAACTGATCAAGGGACAGAACATCAGGATCAGGGAAGCCGAAACGGAAGCCCAGGCAGTGGAGGAACTGAACAGGGGAATATATGATGCGGTCATCATAGATCTAGGACTGAAATCGGGCGACGGGATGAACATCTGTAAATACGCCAGGGAGCACCAGATGAAGGTGCCGATCATCGTGTATACAGGGAAGCAGCTCAGTCAGGAAGAGGAAAAGAATCTTAAGAAACTGGCCGACCGCATCATCATTAAAACTGTCCACTCGGAGAACCGCCTGATGGATGAGTTGCTGCTGTTCCTCCACCAGACACAGAAGGAGATCCCTGGCCCGCTGGCAGCTACCGACAACGTAATGAAGATGAAGAGGCTTGCCAGTCGTACTGTGCTGGTGGTTGACGATGATATCAAGAACGTCTTCGTCATGAGCACTGCGCTCGAAGAGCACGGCGCCCTGGTACTCGACGCTCAGAACGGGAAAGAAGCTCTGGAGATCCTGGAAAAGAAAAGCGTGGACCTTGTACTGATGGACATCATGATGCCGGTGATGGACGGGTACACTGCGATCCGCAGGATAAGAGAAAATGCTCAATGGAAGAACCTCCCGGTGATAGCCCTTACCGCCAAGGCCCTGAAGGAGGACCGTGAAAAATGCATTGCGGCAGGGGCCAACGATTACCTTCCGAAACCCGTGGATTACGACATGCTCATCGGGCTTGCAGAAGCCTGGTGCCAAAAGAAGATGTGATGATAAACGTACATTCGGTTGATACCGCCAGGACCCGGCACATCTCGGTCCAGGGAAACCTGCAGTTCCTGCCCGACAGGGAGCAGCTGTTCACCCAACTTGTCCCGGGCATGTATTCGGAACTTGAGATAACTTTCTTCGACATCCGGGTCCTGCCACTGGATGTAGTGCTCCGGCTCATGGAATTCACTACCACATACCCCAAACTGAAGCTAAAGATCAACGTATTCCACCGTTACCTTGGTTCTTACCTGTTCAGGCTGGGTATTCGCTCCCATGTCATCAGCCAGCAGACATTCAATTATAAAGAATCGGGGAAAACCCGGGCTATCGTACTGGCAGGGTCGGCCGGCAGCCTGGATAAGATCCTGGCCATTATGGCCAAGCTGCCGGGTAAGAGCATCCCGGTGTTCATCGTGCAGCACATTCTGGAGAATGAGCCCAATTACCTGGGGGAGCTATTGGAGAGAAGCACTTCGTTTAAAATCGTCCCTGTTACGGACAAGACGGTGATCAGGCCGGGTTGTGTCTACATCGCACCTCCGGGGATGCATATGCTGGCCGAAAACGGGAAGATCAGGCTTTCGAAGGAGGGAAAGATCAATTTTGCCAGGCCTTCGATACAGGTTACCTTCGAATCCCTGCTGAAGGAATACCAGGATCAGCTCCTTGCCGTGATCCTTTGCGGCTACGGTGAGGACGGGGTGCAGGCAATCCCGCTGCTCAAGCAGGCGGGAGCCAGGGTGATCATCGAAGACCCCGGGGATTGCGAAGCGAAGGACTTGCTCATCAATTCCTGGCGGACCGGGCAGGTGGATTACAAGTTCCCACTTCCCGAACTCATCTCGTACCTGGTGCGGATTGTCGAGCCCAGTAACCCCAACATCCAGGAACCCGAACTGAAACGGTTTTTCAACAAGGTCCATGAACAATACGGCTACGATTACAGGCATTACTCCACGCAAAGCGCAATACGCAGGATTGCCAGGGTGATGGCCGACAACCAGCTTTATTCCTTCCGGCGCTTTGAGGAACTGGTGCTCCAGGACCGCGACCTTTTCGAGAACCTGTTTCTCGAATGCTCCATCAATGTGACGGACTTCTTCAGGAATCCCGAGACCTTCCGAACCATCAGGGAAAAAGTGCTCACTTACCTGGATTCTTTCCCGCATATCAAGATTTGGAGCGCTGGCTGCTCTACTGGCCAGGAAGCCGTTTCGGTGGCCATCCTGCTAAGCGAGCTGGGCATCCTTCACAAATCCCAGATCTACGCTTCTGACATCAATCCCTACGTGGTAGAAGAAGCGCAAAACGGGATTTATTCACCCGAGACCCTGGAACAAAGTGCCGAAAACTACCTGCAATCAGGAGGAAAAAAGGACCTTAAGTCGTATTTCATTATAAAAGACGGCTATGCCCGGGTAAAACCTGAAGTGCTCGAAAGGATACTCTATTTCCAGCACAGCCTGCTGAACCGGGGAGCATTCAACGAGTTTCACCTCATCCTTTGCAGGAATGTACTGATCTATTTTGACCACGAGCTGCAAACAAGCGTTCTGGAGCTGTTTTTCAGGTCTCTCGATATGAACGGATTCCTGGTCCTGGGAGAAAGCGAAAGCGTGGTCTCTTACCCTATAGGATTCGAAGTATCCGACAAAGTCAATAAAATCTTTAAAAAAATTATCTGAGCTGAATGGAAGTACAATTTAAACCCGAGATCCTGCTGGTTGATGATTTAGAAAACAACCTGTTTACTCTGCGTTCCCTCATAGAGACCCATTTCGACGCCAACCTAAGCGAAGCTACTTCGGGGGAACAGGTGCTGAGGATAATCAACGAGCGGAACATTGACCTGATCCTGATGGATGTGATGATGCCGGGCATGGATGGTTTCGAAACCGCCAGGCTGATCAAGAACAGGCCGAAGACCTCCAATATCCCCATCATTTTTATTTCTGCTTACGATCCTACCCAAAAACTGCTGGAGAAAGGTATCGCTGCAGGGGGCTTTGATTACCTCACAAAGCCGATAGATGACAACCAACTCGTTTACCGCCTCAAGATGTACCTGAGGTTCATTGAGCATGAATTCATCATGAACCTTCATCTTAGGGAACTCAACCAGAAACTTATCGAGGAGATCGAGGAAAGGAAGGCTACAGAAAAGACCCTCCAGGTGAGTCAAATGGAGCTCAGAACGGCAAATGCTGCGAAAGACAAGTTCTTCTCCATCATCGCCCACGACCTCAAAAACCCTTTCAATGCCATCATAGGGCTCTCCACCATTTTGCTGGAGGAATATGACATATTCTCTGCGGATGAACAGAAAGAATTTCTCCTCAACATCAAGTCCTCTGCTTCAAATACCTTCCGGCTGCTGCAGAATCTGCTAGACTGGTCACAGACTCAGACAGGCAAGATCGCCTTCGAGCCAAGACAGTTTGAGATCGGGCCTGTCATCGCTGAGATCCTTGAACTTGTCAGGCCCTCCGCCGGGAACAAGAACATCCGGCTGGAAATGGCCCTTTCAGCGGGACTAACCGTATTCGCCGACATGAACATGATCGGTACGGTGATCCGTAACCTGCTGCAGAACGGGATCAAGTTCACCCAGCCGGGCGGCTGGGTGGGAATAGAGACTTGCATGGTGGGTCCTATGGTTGAGATCAGCATAAAGGATACAGGGGTCGGTATAGATCCCCAAAAGCTGAACAAACTCTTCATGATCAATGCCAGCGTTGCCTCGAGCGGGACTGCCGGCGAAGAAGGTACCGGACTGGGACTGATTCTTTGCCACGAATTCATCGAAAAGAACGCTGGCAGGATACGCATCGAAAGTGAAGTAGGAAAAGGCAGCAGGTTTTTATTCACCCTGCCGGGAGGGCCGGGAAGAGACGTTGCTTAAAGGGCCGCCCAAGCTGGTCGATTTGCCGTTTCAGAAAGTCTTCCTAGCCGATGATGGTATAAAGGATCAGCAGTGCCAGGATTACGCCTGTGAGCAAAGCCAGCAGGCCAAACAGGCGCAGGGTAATATCCCGGGCAATGGAATTTGGTTTTTTTACCTCAAATTCATCTGAAATTCCCTGTTTCTGGTAGCGTTCCCACTGCTCGCTTCTTTCGGTTACCATTTCTTCTTCGGTCACCTGGCCGTTGAAGATCACGAAGTCCATCGGGAATTTTTCGGCACGGAAGTGAGTGTTGAAGAAATGGATGGTAAAGATGAATCCCACGGCCAGCAGGGCCTCGTCGGAATGAATGATGGTGGCGGCATTAAATAACCAGCCAGGAAGGAACTGTCCGAAGAATTCAGGAAACCAAAGGAGCAATCCACTGGATCCGATCACGGCAACACCCCAGAACACAGCCATGAAATCGAACTTCTCCCAGTATGTCCAACGGTCAAAGGGAGGCTTTGGCCCCCTGAAAAGGAACCAACGGAACATATCCCTGACATCTCTTAAGTCCTTGAGATTCGGGAAAAGCGAATCAGGGCCAAAAAGCCTCTGGTAGAATGACTCGCCCTTATGTTTTTTCGAGAACAGGAAGCGTGTGCTCATCCAAAGGACGATGAAGAAATAGCCGAAAGTGACGATGGCGCAGATACGATGAATTATTCCCGCAGTGCCGGTTCCGCCAATAAAGTCAATCAGGGCTTGGCCCCAGGGGGTATAATTGAATTTTAAAGGAAGTCCGGTCAATGCCAGCCCAAGGAAGCTGGTCACGACAAAGATATGAAGGATGATGTGAAGAGGGCGGAAGCGCTGGTAGACTTTCTTCCTGGTTTGCATATGCTGACCCGGGCCGGAATTTGCCTGCCTGAAAAATTCTGAGTTTCTGAGTTGTGTCTTTTCGACGAATCCCCTGAAAGCCCAGAGCAGAGAATGAAGCCAGAAGAACAGGAACGTTCCTGCCAGCAAGGCATTCATGAAGACGGTGATCCAGAAAAGGGTAGGGTACTTGCTTTTATTACCGGGTTCAGCGTGGGGAATAAACTGCGAAAACCTGGGAGTTGCGTTGGCGTGGCATTGTTTGCAGGTTTGGGTTAGGTGAGCGGGGTTTACCGTTGAATTCGTATCCTTTTCGGGAAGGATGTTGTGCGTACCGTGGCAATCGGCACAGCCAGCCACCTTCTGAGGATACCCCAGGCGGGTGTTTTTCCCGTGGTAACTCTCGAAATACGTTTCAGGTCCAATGTTGGTAACCTTATTACGGGCCATCATTTTGGCGTCGGCATGGCATTTCAGGCAAGCCTGGGTATGGAAAGCCCGTCCCTGTGCAACATTATCGATTCTACTGATCGCATGCTTTCCGTGGCAGTCGATACAGGCGGGAGCATCAGTGTTTCCGTTTGCGAGGGCCTCGTAATGCACCGATTTGAAGTAGGCCGATTCTCTCTCGTGGCACTTACCGCAAAGCCGTGCAGTGGCCATTTTATTATTTTTGATGGAGGTGATGGTATGAATGTCGGCATGGCATTTCCAGCAGGGGACCGGCAGGCGGACCGAGTTATGAACGCTGCCTGCATGTTCCTTCACGATGGCTGCGTGGCAACTGTTGCAATCCGTTGATTTAAATGTGAACGCACAGGATTTTTTTTCGGAGGTCCCGCTGTTTCCGGGTTTTTCCTGGTCAACAACGTGGCAGGCGGTGCACTTGAGCGATTTATGGACGGAAGTGTTGAACGCGTGCTCTGAGATGTTTTTTTCGTGGCACGACATACAGTCGGGCGACGGGGTAGCTGAAACCGAAGAGTTCCCGGTTTGTGCAACCGAAGCCAGCGATCCCAGGACCAACAGGCAGGTCAATGCTTTTTGTACAGAATGGAATTTTGTCATAAGTCTTAGCTGCATAATCCTCCGGCGCGTTTTTTGGAACCAATCTTGATCTTCTGGATATAGGAGTCTTTAGGGAAGAGTTTAAGTACTTCGGCAGAAGGGGAGGAGAGGTTGACCGGCTTCCCTTCAAGTGTTTTATCTGCAAACAGGCTCTTCCAGTCATTTAAACCGTTTTCGAGGATGTACACGTTCATCACACCCTGAACCTTCAGGTATTTCCAGGCTTTTACCGAAACTGAATCCTGGTCGGCGATCAGCACTACGATTCCCTGGGACGGAAGCTGGGTGAGGGGAAACACCATTTTGGGATTGAGAATGTCACCAGGTTTGAAATTTTCGGAGCCACTTAGATGAAATGCTGCATATTCCGCTTCCGGACGAAGATCGAGAGTGATGAGCTTGATAGAAGATTCACTATTGGTTTTCACGTACTCCAGCGGATGTATAAAAATTTCCTTCGAGGTGATCTGGGCTGAGTAGCGGCTCTCCATCAGTTTCCATTTACGCACAGGGTCGGGCTGGCCGATAAACCAGATAAGGGCTGCGACAGCAATCAGCGTTCCTGCTCCTATAATGTAAGAGCGTTTTGATATTTTCCATGACCAGGCTTTTCCACTGCCTTTGATCCTGAAGAATTCTTCTGTTTTTTCGGCACCGTAGAAGGCTACAAGGGCAAAAACAGTCACGGTGAAGACCGTAGCGCCTATGGACCATCCGAGCCAGTCGGAGAGTAGGAAGCGGTCGGTAAAGGATGAATTCCAGAAATTTTCGAAGCTGGGGAGGGATTCCCCGAACAAACCGGCTCCAATGACTGCACCGGCCAGGAAAGTAAGTCCGTCAATCTTGAGACTGGCAGTTGCGACCAGGGAGGTACCGGGGCAATAGCCACCGACGATAAAGCCCACACCCATGATGAGTCCGCCAATAATACCCGGCCAAAGAAACGTCTGGTTTACTGCAATCTGTGAGAAATCAAGCCATCCTATGGCTGAGCTGAGGAAAATCAGAAGACAGGCAACCACGATGCCGGTGAACATCGTTTTAAGAACCGTCATGTCTTTCAGGTAAAACTGGGCTGCAAGACGGCGTGAATCACCAAATCCAGCCAGTTCCAGGGCTACGCCGAACCCGGCGCCAAGGAGGAAAAAGACCAGGTAACCTCCGGCTTTTCCAAGTTCTGCACTAATATCTAAAGGTAGCATAAGTTTCTTTTTATTGATTTGGAAAAGGTCAGTCGGCCCAGAGGTTGCGAACGAAGTAAGCGACAGCATAGCCCCCGATAAAAACGCTGAACATGAAAGCCCAGCTCCCTACCGAAAGGACTGCACCTCCCGATAAAGCCTGTCCGGAGGTGCACCCTCTTGCAAAACGGGCGCCATATCCCATGATGATACCGCCGAGCAGGGCAAAAAAGAGTCTTTGAATATTAGTGATCCTCGGGCCTTTTAATATCTCGACTTTCATCCTGCCGTTGAGCCAGGCCGAAAGCATTCCTCCAACCAGGGTCCCCACAAAAAGCATTACGCTGGGATGATCCAGCGCTGTGCGGTCACCCGATCCCATGGCTGCGAAAGTACTCACCTGGTCCACATG
>CAIWXI010000163.1 GCA_903916595.1 uncultured Bacteroidales bacterium
GTCGGGGCGAGAAGACTCGAACTTCCGACCCCTTGCACCCCATGCAAGTACGCTAGCCAACTGCGCCACGCCCCGAAATCCACAATTTGGAGTGCAAAGATAGAAAGAATTATCAATAATTCAATTGGAAATAATAGCCATTCATTGTTCACAAGTCCCGGCACGAATTTTCCTTATTTTATCTAACTTTGCAATAAGAAAAACAATAATTATGAGCGAAAATACCGAACATGTACGCTGTTTGATCATCGGTTCCGGACCTGCCGGATATACTGCTGCAATCTATGCTGCAAGAGCCGACCTGAAACCTGTTATTTATCAGGGAATGCAGCCGGGCGGACAACTTACCATCACGACCGAAGTTGATAATTTCCCAGGGTATCCGAAGGGAATCACAGGCCCTGAAATGATGGAAGAATTCAAGCAACAGGCCGAACGCTTCGGAACTCAGATACGTTTTGGTGTTGTAACATCTGTAGACTTATCATCACGGCCTTTTATAGTTTCTGCGGATGACGGAAAGACGGTTAAAGCAGAATCACTGATTATAGCCACCGGTGCATCGGCCAAATGGCTGGGTATTGAGTCGGAAAAGAAATTTATGGGGATGGGTGTTTCGGGTTGCGCTACCTGCGACGGTTTTTTCTACCGGGGTAAAGAAGTTGCCATTGTCGGAGGTGGAGATACCGCTGCTGAGGAAGCAACTTACCTTGCCAAACTTTGCAAAAAAGTTTTTATGATCCACCGACGTGGCGAACTTCGTGCATCCAAAGCCATGCAACATAAGGTATTCAGCACTCCAAACATTGAAATGATCTGGGACAGCGTTCCTGAGGAAGTGCTGGGTGATGACAGCGGTGTTACAGGCGTTCGTGTTCGCAACATAAAATCAGGCCAATCACATGATTTCCAGGTACACGGTGTCTTTGTTGCCATCGGACATAAACCCAATACCGAATTATTTACCGGTCAGCTGGAACTCGATGAAATTAATTATATAAAGACTATCCCGGGTTCTACAAGAACCAGCGTTGAAGGTGTCTTTGCCGCCGGCGACGTGCAGGATCATTACTACCGCCAGGCTGTCACTGCTGCCGGAACAGGCTGTATGGCTGCGATAGAGGCGGAGAGATTTCTTACGAATTAAGTAGCGAAGTAGCGAAATATCAAAACAGAAACATGCTGACTTTCTTCAGGAACATCGAAAAGTATTACGCGGTGGAGCATAAGAATCCGCTGGGGAAAAACGATATCGAAAAACTAACATGGCTGTTCGGCGATGCAGAATGCATCGCCGAACCTGCTTTACAGGGAACCTTCGTCGGGCCGCGCAAGGAAATGATCACTCCCTGGAGTACCAATGCCGTCGGGATTACCCAGAACATGGGGATCGCGGGGATCAGCAGGATTGAAGAGTTTTTACAGGACGCAGATTGCAGGATGCAGGCTACAGGATCCGCCATCCCACATCCTGAAACCCGCATCTCAGATTACGACCCGATGCTCCAGGCTGTTTACCAGGGTCTGGACCAGAATAGTTTCCTCATAGAGCATGAACCTGAACCTATTGTCAATATTGATGATATTGCAGCGTACAACCTTTCTGAAGGACTGGCCCTGAGCGGGGAAGAAATAGAATATCTGAGCGGTCTCGGTAAAAAGATAGGCCGCAAGCTCACCGATAGTGAAGTTTTTGGCTTTTCACAGGTCAATTCTGAACACTGTCGTCATAAAATTTTCAACGGAACCTTCATTATCGACGGGAAGGAGATGACGGACTCACTTTTTGCCCTCATTAAAAATACATCCAAAGCAAATCCCGATCTCCTGGTTTCAGCTTATAAAGACAATGTAGCGTTTATCAGCGGTCCGCAGATTGAGCAGTTCGCACCCGGTAATCCGCAGAGAGCAGATTTTTTTGTGATCCGTGACATCAATTCGGTAATTTCGCTCAAAGCAGAGACACATAATTTCCCTACTACCGTCGAGCCATTCAACGGCGCTGCCACCGGAAGCGGGGGAGAAATACGCGACCGCATGGCCGGGGGGAAGGGCAGCATCCCTATGGCAGGGACTGCGGTATATATGACCTCCTATCCGAGACTGAATGGTGGGCGTGAATGGGAAACAACATTCCCTGCAAGGAAATGGTTGTACAAAACTCCTGAGGAACTTCTGATCAGGGCTTCCAACGGCGCCAGCGATTTCGGAAATAAATTCGGCCAGCCTCTTATCTGCGGATCAGTGCTCACCTTCGAACATGCCGAAAACAATAAGGTCTTTGGCTATGATAAGGTGATCATGCAGGCTGGCGGGATAGGGTTCGGTAAGAAGGAGGATAGCCTGAAAGATATCCCTGAAGGAGGTGAAGATGTGATTATCCTGGGTGGCGACAACTACCGTATTGGTATGGGCGGAGGAGCCGTTTCTTCGGTGGCGACAGGGGAGTACGGGAATTCTATCGAACTGAACGCCGTTCAGCGCTCCAACCCCGAAATGCAGAAACGGGTTTTTAATGCCATACGGGCGATGGTTGAATTGGATGAAAATCCTATTGTCTCGATTCATGATCACGGGGCCGGCGGACATCTTAACTCGATTTCCGAGCTGGTTGAAGCTACCGGTGGTGAGATCCATATCGATGCCCTCCCTATTGGTGATCCTACTCTCTCGGGCAAGGAGATCATTGGCAATGAATCGCAGGAACGAATGGGACTTCTGATCAAAGAGAAAGATATCAGCCTGCTTCAGGAAGTCGCTGCTAGAGAGCGAGCCCCCTTATATATTGCAGGTAAGGCAACAGGCGACCACCAGCTGGTTTTTACCGACCGCTGCGATGGAACACATCCGATTGACCTGAACGTGGACGACTTCTTTGGAAAGCCGCCGAAGACTGTTATGAATGATATTACAGATGCAGGATGCGGGATGCAGGATGTTGAATATCCTGCATCTCACATCTCGCATCCCGATTTGCAAAACCTGCTGAAGCAGGTTTTGCAAATCGAAGCCGTCGCTTGCAAGGATTGGCTCACCAACAAAGTCGACCGGGCCGTTTCAGGAAAGATCGCGATGCAGCAGACCTGCGGTCCCATTCAGCTTCCCCTTAACAACCTGGGTGTGGTCGCCCTCGACTACCAGGGAGAAAAAGGAATTGCAACTTCTCTGGGCCATGCACCCGTGGCGGGTCTCATAAACCCTGAAGCAGGTTCCAGGCTCTCTATTGCCAAAGCCCTGACAAACCTGGTATGGGCTCCTCTTACTCATGGGCTCAGAGGTGTTTCACTTAGCGCTAACTGGATGTGGCCCTGCAAAAACCCCGGTGAAGATGCTCGCCTTTATAAGGCAGTGCAGGCCGTAAGCGAATTCGCTATCAGCCTTGGAGTGAACATACCTACGGGAAAGGACAGCCTTTCGATGACACAGAAATATCCCGATGGCAAGGTGGTTTTTTCCCCGGGAACGGTAATTATTTCTGCTGTGGGTGAGGTTAATGAAATACGTAAAGTCATCAGTCCGCTATTATCGCGATCAAAAGACACAGTATTACTTTATATTAATTTAACTGCGGATGAATACTCACTGGGCGGCAGCAGCTTCGCTCAGTCGTTAAACAAACTCGGCAACTCATGCCCCGACATCAAAGATCCGCAGGCCTTTGCTGCTGCCTTTGCCATCATCCAGAAATGGATTCAACAGGAAAAGATATTAGCCGGTCATGATATTTCTGCAGGTGGTCTCATCACATCACTGTTGGAAATGACTTTTCCCCATACAGACCTTGGACTGGACCTTAACCTGGATGGGATAGGTGAGAAGGATATAGTGAAACTCCTTTTCTCGGAGAATCCTGGCATTGTGATCCAGGTAGCTGAGTCACTCGGTAGCCGCGTGCTGGATGAAATTTCTGCTGTGGGTTTGAAGGCTGTCATCATTGGCACCACCACGGAGAAGAGGCAACTTGACATCCGCCATAACGAACAAACCTATGCCTTCGATATCGATCATTACAGGGATATCTGGTTTAAAACTTCATACCTGCTCGACCGTAA
>CAIWXI010000164.1 GCA_903916595.1 uncultured Bacteroidales bacterium
ATTCTGATTTATTCATTTCCTTCGTACATCGTACATCGTACATCGCACATCGTACATCGTACATCGTACATCGTACATCGTACATCGTACATCGTACATCGTACATCGCACATCGTACATCGTACATCGTACATCGTACATCGTACATCGTACATCGTACATCGCACTTTATGTGTTTTCTTCTTTCAACTTCTTTAATACCTCCCACCTTGGGTCAGGTCTATGAGATTCTTTAAGTTCTTCAAGCTTTTTCAGAACAGCCCGATTGCAAAGGCTTTTGCCACTGCCATCTACCCCGTGAACACGCTGGGCCGGAAGCATAAGGCTTATATATTCATAGATGAACTGACTTATATCAAACCGGCCATCCGATTCCTTAACGACCTGCACATCTTCACTTTCCTCTTCATTATGGTCGCTGAGCTTAACAACAAGCTTTTGCTCTCCCTTAAGATGTTCGGTCAGAGGATCTCCGCAACGGTCACATAAAACGTTAACTGTTCCATCGATATCGAATCGAAAAAGAATCATGTGATCCTCCTTCTCCATCTCTACGAGAACCCTTACATTGCTGTCGGAGATATCGTCAAAATGATAATATTTAAAGAACGTATAATCCAAACCGAACACAAAACTATGCATTCCTGGTTTCAATCCACTGAACTGGATCTGATATTTTTCCATCTTCTCCACTTCCTTTGAAAAAGCCTGCAAAAGTAAAAATTAATTTGATGACTACCAAACCTGTAATTAGTCATATATTTGTCTTCGCAATAATTGAGCCATAAATTTCAGCCATATGTTCAATACGATTATTACCTGGATGATTCCCTTTATGCCCAAAAAACTTGTATGGGTTTTTTCAAAAAAATATATTGCAGGGGAGACCATTGATGATGCAATCAAAATAAGCCGTGAGCTCAATGCCGGCGGCATAAAGGTTACCATTGACCTGCTTGGTGAATTCATCACAAACCTGCAGCAGGCAGCGGAAAACAAAGACGCCTATCTGGCAATTATTGACCGGGTTCAGAAAGAAAATATTGACGGGAACTATTCGCTCAAACCGACTAGTTTCGGATTGCTGTTGGATAAGGAAATTTGTTTTAAACACATACGGGAAATTGTAGCAAAAGCTGCTTCGTTTGGTAATTTTGTGAGAGTCGACATGGAAGATTCACCATGTACTGACCTTGAGTTAGAGCTTTTCAGGAAGCTGAAAAAAGATTTTCCAAATAATGTCGGGCTGGTTGTTCAGGCTTACCTGAAACGTACGATTCAGGACCTGAAAGACCTGAAAGACATTCACTCCTCTCAAACTCCACTGAATTTCAGGCTTTGCAAGGGTATTTATGTTGAACCCGAAGCTATTGCATATAAAAAGTATCTGGAGATCAACGAACATTTCCTGGCCGATCTTGAGTATATGTTTGCCAATGGCTATTATCCTGGTATAGCCACCCACGACAAGCCCCTGGTTGAAGGAGCTTATGAACTTCTTGAGAAATATAAGGTTTCTAAAAGCATGTACGAATTTCAGATGCTTTATGGCGTAACGCCCGAACTACGCAAAAGCATCCTTGCAAAAGGTCATAGCATGAGGGTGTATGTCCCTTTCGGAAAAGAATGGTTCGGCTACTCCACACGCCGCCTTAAGGAAAACCCCAGGATGGCCAGCACCATCATCAAAGCGATCTTTGTAAGAGGGTAAATGAATGTCGAATATTAATATTGAACGTTGAATTTTGATCGGATTTAAAACAATCCGACATTCGAAATTCGTTGTTCAATGTTCGACATTCATTACTTAAACGCTTTCTCCGGCATCCCGTCGCCATTGAGCTTTAAGCGGTCAAAATAGGTCGGAACCTGTTTCTCGAGAAGCTTATCAACATAAAGCTTTGCCAGGTACTGCCCAAGCATGAATCCCTGTCCTCTGAGGCCTAAAAACAAACCATGTTCAGGATCTATTACCATTCTGGGTTCAATATAATATCCGGCCCATACAGCCTGGAATCCAACAGATGAAAGTTCAGGTATCCAGTTTGTGAAAACCTCTGAAGCAATCTCAATGAAGTTTTCTGTATTGACCTTGATGTTTTTATCTGCTTCCCGGGAATCGATTGCAGGAGAGGCACAGCCGATAATCTGTCCGGTTTCGCCAAGCTGCTGTCCGTAAACAGCTGAAAATCCTTTATACCTTCTACGGTCGATAAGCATGGGAAGCGGACTGCCATCCTTACCCAGCATAGGAAGACGTCGGGTTATAAATGCCTGATGTTTAACAGAATATAAACCTGTTTCAAGGCCCAGGCCTGAGGCGAATTTTTCTCCTTCAGGTCCTAGTGCATTAATGAAGATGTCGGTTTCATATTCCACGTATTGTTTTTCGTGGTTCATCACCAGCACCTTATATTTTCCGTTCTCCAAACTCACATCTGCAAGCTGGCAATCTTCCTCTACCCTGCCTCCTTTTTCAATACCTATTCTGCGTATCAGGTCGATGACCCTGCCTGGAGTTGCCTGCCAGCAGTTCCTGGTGATCAGGGCCGCCTTGTAATTGGTCATTGAAGGATTTATCCCTGGGGATATCTCTTTCCGGAAATCCTTTGGATCGACCATAATGGCATCGGACCATGACATTGATTCTTCCAGTGCACGATATATCTGCTCATCATGAGCAAATGTGACATAAAGAATCGGTCTGAAGTCAATATTATGGAAATTCTGCAGCTCTCTGAAAATTTCGAGATTATGGTTTGCAATGTCGCTGAGTTCCGGCAGTGAAAAGTTAGGACGGCCACCGGCAATATTACGCCAGGAGGCTCCGCGGCCGTAATTCAACAGTACCGGTTCCATCCCGGCCTCGCCGAGGTAACGAAACAAGGCACTTCCGCCAATACCACCCCCGGCGACCACTGAACGTACTTTAACTCTTTTTGTCCTCTTCCCGTTGATCTCGGTGATAACCTGCTCGTGAACATCTCTTGGATACAGTTCTCCCATAGATACCTGGTTCGACAAGGGCCCCCGTGGTGTTGGTTCACCTACTATGCTGATCCCGGTTCCTGCCAGACGGGTCTTTAGTCGTTTGATGCAGCGTTTTCCACGGCAGGCACCCATACCCAGGCGGGTCGTATGTTTTACCTCATCCACCGAAATAAATTTCCTTTCACCTATCACTTCCATGATCTCTTCAAGGGTTACATCATCGCAATGGCAAACATATGTTGGCTCTTCACTTTTGTTGGCGCAGGGCTTAAACACGACCGGATCGGGATAATTCTTAATTACAATGAACCCCCTCACTTTTGCCAGGTCCTCACCATGAACATCGAGAGCCCTCACTCGCGCTATGTTTGTTTTATTCGGTTTGCGAAGAATTTTTTCAACAATGCCTTCACCCAGTTTTTCCCCATTATTATTAACCAGATAACAGCCTGATTTCTCTTCTGCTTCGTATTCAATAGGCAGGAATAACCAGTTTTTCTTAAAGTTGTAACCGAAAATCGCAAGTCCCGGGCACTGGTAAACACAGTCCATACAACCCGTGCATTTACTGAAATCTATTTCAGGCACCGTGCTGGTGGATGACTTGGTGATGGCGCCATTCGGGCATGCAAATGCACAGGGATTGCAGGCAAAACCATACAAGCAGTCGATCAGCACAAAACCTTTTTCATTCATCCTTTCCGTTGACGGGAGAACCGGCTCCTGAATTACCCGAATCGGATGTTGCTGAGAGTCAATATATTCTTTCGACAAAGCAAGGAAAGCATCATAATCATACCTCTCTCCCATCTCCTGCAGTATCTCGAAAGCAACCTGTTTGCCTCGCAGCACTGCACTGGTTCCTTCGCCAATCCTGATAGCATCTCCTGCACCAAAACATTTTCTCCCGAAGACTTCGTTCCCCTTGATCAGCAGCTGGTCGTCACATACAAGGCCTGTACAGATATTGATAGCATCAATACCGTCAATGATTTTTTCGGTGCCCGGAACAGGTTTGAAATTCTTGCACCCGGCTACCACAGCCCCTGTTATACCGTCGCGGGTTTCGTTGGGAATAGCTTTCAGCAGAATATGCGAGGTCATGACCGGGATGCCTAGTCTTCTAACTCTGTTTGCCTGAACCGGGAAGCCCCCCTCAAAAGGCATGGCCTCAACAATAGCTTTAACCTTAGCCCCGGCCTGCATCAGCTGGTAGGAAGTAAGGTACCCGATATTTCCTGCTCCCACCGTCAGTACGCTTTTACCTGGCAGGGTCAATTCACTGTTCATCATTTTCTGAACCACGGCGGCAGTATACACACCGGGCAGGTCGTCATTTTCAAAAGTTGGCATGAAAGGCACAGCCCCGCAAGCAACAATCAGATATTCACTGTCAACAAAATAGATCTCGTCTGTAAGTATATTTTTCACAGCCAGGCGCCCTCCTTCAAGAATGTCCCATACTGTGGAATTAAGAAAAATTCCTTCATGGTCTTCGCCTGCCAGGTTTTTTGCAATATCGAACCCTCGCATTCCTCCAAACTTTTTTTCCTTTTCAAAGAAAAAAAACTGGTGAGTCTGCATCAGGAACTGCCCGCCGATTTTGTCGTTATTATCGATCACAATGCAATCGACTTTATGCCTGTTCAGTTCCTCTCTGGCTGCCAGCCCGGCAGGACCAGAGCCAACAATAACAACTGTTGACTTATACACTTTAAGCGGTTCATTCTTTTTGAAGAACACCGGTTTGGGTTCATAATTGTGAGGGATCTCCCGAACTTCCTTTACCCCGTCAACCCGTGTAATACAAATCCTTTTAATTTGATGGTCGACCAGCATCTCGCAGGCTCCACATTTCCCTATGCCGCACTCCAGGCTTCGCTCGCGGTTTTTAAGACTGTGGCTGTGAACGGGGTAACCTGCCTGGTGTAAAGCGGCTGCAATGGTGAATCCTCTATCGCCGGTAATTTCTCTGCCTTCAAAGCTAAAAGTTACTGAATGTGAAGCAGGTATATCGAGAATCGGGTGTGTAGTGATTTTGTACATGGGTTCAAATGGTGAAATGGTGAAATGGTGAAATGGTGAAATGGTGAAATGGTGAAATGGTGAAATGGTGAAATGGTGAAATGGTGAAATGGTGAAATGGTGAAATGGTGAAATGGTGAAATGGTTTGAATAAGGGTGCAAAAATAC
>CAIWXI010000165.1 GCA_903916595.1 uncultured Bacteroidales bacterium
ATGAGCTTTGTCATTTCAAACTCAGAAAGTGACGGACCAGTTCCTGCTGATTTCTTTTTCAGTAACTCTTCGGCCTGTTGACGCAGGATTTCGGAAGCTGATTTGCTTTCGGTGTTTTTCATGAGCTGCCAGATAAAATCATTTGCAAGATTGTTTTACAAATATAACATGTTAAACCAATATTTTTGCAACAGGCGTACCATTTCCATCCATGGGACGTGCATCGATTGAGCAATGTAAACCTGGCTGGTTCTGCGAGATGTTCTTAAATTATTGCTTCGTGTTGCACTGTAATTATTGTAGCATGCTAAATTATTAAATAAATCTTAGTTTACATGAATCCAATCTGCAAATCAGAATTTTAAGGGTTTATCAGCTTTCACCGGCAAGCTGAGCGGTTCTTTATCTCATCGTAAAGCGTTTCCAGGTCAACTTCTTTTTTTCTGACATCGAGATGTTCAAGTGCAAAGGCGCTTGCAGCAAGGCCCAGTGATTGTCTTTTTTCAGCATCAGATGCAAGATGCAGGATGGCTGTTTTAAGTTCGTCTATGCTGTTCTCAGCAACAAGAAGACCACTCACTCCATCCTGAACAACATAGGGTATGCCGGCATGCCTGGTCGTGATCACAGGCAGCCCTGCAGCCATAGCTTCAATCACGGCCCCGGGTATGCCTTCCTTCTCGCCTGTGGCTGAACGACGGCTGGGGTGTACAAACACATCCGCCGACAATAATGCATTGTAATGATCTTCGGAACCGAACTGAAGCGGCCCGAAAAACCCGATACGATCGCTTGCTGTTAACGCAATCTGTTGCCTTATCTGTTCTTCCAGTTCGCCTTTACCATATATTTTAAGGCGGATGGGGCAGTTCGTTTCCTTAAGAGCCTGCGCAAATGCGCTGATCAGCACATCATGCCCTTTTTTCGGGTCGAGCATGCTGATCATTAGAAATGTAACTTCTTTGTTTCCGCTGTTTGCAAGGGGTCTGCTGAACTGAAAGGTATCGATCCCATGGTAATGAACCCTGATTTTTTCAGGAGGGCAGCCCAGGGCCAACAGGTCGTTCTGCATATCGGGCGACATGGCCGTGATCACTTTAACCGCCGGGTTACCAAACACGTTTTTCCTTAGCAAATAGCCGCCCAGACCGTATGCACGGGCCGGAAACGCGGTACAGTCGTGGCCGTAAAACGAAACCAGTGCCGGTATATTCAAGGCCTTCAAAACCGGAGCAAAAAGCACGGCTTCCACACCGTAATGGATATGAGCCACATCGGGTTTCAGCGTTTTCAGCCGGTCCGACAGCCGTTTACGGTCATCCGCCGTGAAAACAAGCATATGATCACAAACCCATTGCGAAAAACGGGATCCGATGAGGTTATATACCGGGTATTTTGAGGATATCTCACGAAAAAGTGGACTCTCGTTCTTCTCAGTATAGATCACCGATGGCTCATATGCAACATGATTCATGATCTGGTTCCTGACGAAGGATGTCATCGGGGGCAGAAAATTCCTGATCATATGAACTACCGTGGGCATTTTTAGAGTATAGGGATTTCAAATGTAGAAAAAAATCAGTAATCTTGCAAAGGAAATCCATGTATATGAGAGAGGAATCTTCATTTCGCAAGAGTCTGAATCTGTTTGATTCCACGGCTATTGTGATGGGATCGATGATCGGATCCGGGGTATTTATTGTTGGCGCCGACATTGCCCGGCAGGTGGGTTCACCCGGCTGGCTTATCATGACCTGGGTGATCACGGGTTTTCTTACCGTTTTTGCAGCCCTTAGCTACGGTGAACTCGCTGGGATGTTCCCACATGCAGGAGGCCAATATGTTTATCTGCGGAAGGCATACAACCCATTAACCGGATTTCTCTATGGATGGACGCTGTTCCTGGTGATCCAGACGGGCACCATTGCCGCGGTTGGAATGGCGTTTGCAAAATTTACCGGAGTCCTGTTTCCCTGGGTTTCAGAAAATGTGGTATGGTATAAAGTTGAATTCTTTAAATATATTTTTAAATTCGGTCCTGTTCAGATCGTGGCCATCCTTTCAATCTGCATCCTCACCTGGGTCAACCTGAGAGGTGTTCATGAAGGAAAAAGGGTACAAAACGTGTTTACTTCCGGGAAATTCCTGCTGGTTCTCGGCTTTATCCTGGTCGGGTTTTTCTTTGCATCTAACTCTGAGTCCATTGCCAGGAACCTGGCTGTCTTCTGGCAGCCCGCGGTAAAGGACTCAGGCGGAAACTGGATCCCTCTTACCGGCATGGCTCTGGTTGCGGCTCTCGGCATGGCCCAGGTGGGCAGCCTGTTCTCTTCTGATGCCTGGAACAACGTTACGTTTACCGCCGCCGAGGTGATAAACCCGAAAAAGAATATTCCCATGAGCCTGTTCCTCGGGACTTTCATTGTAACTATACTGTTTATCCTCACCAACGTGGTCTACATCGCCGTTCTTCCGCTCAGAGGTGATCCTGCAGGAGTAACCGTGCTCGACAGGGGAATTCAGTACGCCCTGAATGACCGGCTTGCGACTGCAGCTGTTTACGATGTATTCGGCGTATATGCAGCCTCGGTGATGGCCCTGTTTATTATGATTTCTACCTTCGGATGTAATAACGGACTGATCCTTTCCGGTGCCAGGGTTTACTACGCCATGGCAAAAGACGGGCTCTTTTTCAAAGAAGCCGGAACCCTGAATGCGAAAGCTGTGCCATCCGTCGGACTGATTCTTCAGGCCGTTTGGGCCTCCCTGCTCTGCTTGTCGGGTACTTACTCTCAACTTCTCGATTACGTGGTCTTTGCCGTACTGATCTTTTATGTGCTTACCATCGCCGGCATTTTCGTACTCAGAAAAAAAATGCCGGATGCCGAAAGACCATACAAAGCCTTTGGGTATCCCGTGGTCCCTGCCCTCTATATCATACTGGCTACGCTGATCATGCTCATCCTCCTTGTTTACAAAAGTGATTATACCTGGCCTGGCCTGATCATCGTTCTGCTCGGGATACCGGTTTATTTTCTGTGGAATAAAAAACCGGTGTAAATCAGGTTGCCATGATTGTTAAACTGCTTCAAAAAATCACGATTCTCTTCTGTATCCTGCTCCCCTCGCTGGCTCACTCGCAGTGCTTTGAAGGCAATACAGTATTTGGCGACGGTGAGGACATCAGTTATGCCATCAGTTACAACTGGGGCCCCGTATGGGTTACAGCCGGAGAAGTGACGTTTAAGGCGAAACTTGAGAAAAAAGGGGAAAAGCAGGTCTGGCATCTTGCAAGTACAGGAAAGACGTATCATTCGTATGATGTATTGTTCAAGGTGCGCGACTATTATGAAACCTGGGTCGACGCGGAAACATTTCGTACAATTAATTTTTCAAGGTATATCTACGAAGGA
This sequence comes from uncultured Bacteroidales bacterium, assembly GCA_903916595.1. GTDB lineage: Bacteria > Bacteroidota > Bacteroidia > Bacteroidales > FEN-979 > CAIRDP01. The sequence goes on from CAIWXI010000165.1 coordinate 3,411, forward strand.
GGCTATACCCTTGTGAACGCCCTGAAATTCGATTATGAGAAGAAAAAAATCTTCTCTTCAACAAAGAGCAACAACAATCCCGTACGCCTCGACACCTTTGCCATACAGCCCTGCTCCTTCGATATGCTGGCCGCGGTATACTTCACCAGGACAATAGACATCAGCCATCTGCAGATGGATCAGAAGAAGCAGGTTTCGGTTGTGATCGACGACCAGGTTTATAACATTTACATCAGGCCGCTAGCCAGAGAGATAGTCGAAAACAACGACGGCAAACGATATAACTGCATCAAAATATCGGCCCGGATGGTGGAAGGCACAATTTTTAAGGGCGACGAAGATGTATTGGTCTGGATCACCGACGACGACAATCATATCCCGGTCTATATCGAAGCAAAGATCCTGGTAGGGACCGTGAAAGCATACCTGAAGGAAGCAAAGGGCTTGCGAAATCCGATGAGGGCGCTGGTGAATGACTGATTGATTGAGTGACGGATTGAATAATAAAGCTAAAAAATGAGTATAGAAATTTGTCCGGTAATACAGGCAGCAGAATTGCTGAAGTTATATAAATCAAGCGATTTAGTTATTTTTGATGCTACGGATGGGGAAAACGCAAAATCAAATTACGATGAAAAGCATTTAGAAGGAGCAATATATGTAAATCTGAGTACTCAACTTGCAGAAATAAAAAATGACGTTGCAATTGGTGGAAGACATCCGCTGCCAAAAATTGAGAATTTTGCTGAAACCTTATCAAAACTCGGAATCTCTTCAAAAAGTCAGGTCGTAATTTACGATGACAAAAACGGCGCTAATGCAGCAGCCAGATTTTGGTGGATGTTGAAATCAATTGGACACGAAAAAGTTCAAGTCCTTAACGGAGGATTTCAAGAGGCTGTAAAAATAAATTTTCCGACAAGTTCAACAACAGAATCCAATGCGCCGGTCTTAACCCCCGGTCAAAGCCCCGGACCCAGATTCAACTCCGGACCCGGATTCAGCCCCGGACCAGGATTCAACTCCGGACCCGGATTCCACCCAAGAGGCACGGGGATTTACCAAACCGATCATTGGATACTTCATATTGCCGACATTAATGAGGTTGAAAAAGTTTCGCAAGACAAAAAGCATATTGTAATTGATGTTCGCTCTTTTGAACGATACAATGGAGAGACTGAGCCAATCGATTTAATTGCAGGCCATATTCCCGGGGCAATTAATATTCCTTTTACAGAAAATCTGGATAAGAACGGATTGTTTTTATCCCCAAACGAACTAAAGGAAAAATACACAAAAATATTTGGAAATGTCAAGAGTGAAAACATAATTGTTCATTGTGGCTCAGGAGTAACAGCTTGTCACACGCTTTTGGCAATCGCGTATGCCAATTTAGAAATTCCAAAGCTTTATGTAGGTTCCTGGAGCGAATGGAGCAGAAACAAAAAGGTAATATGAAACTTTCACCATTTCACCATTTCACCATTTCACCATCTCACCATTTCACCATTTCACCATTTCACCATCTCACCATTTCACCATTTCACCATCTCACCATTTAATTTATGCATCTCATCATCGACAGTGGTTCTACAAAGGCAAGCTGGGGTTTGCTTGAAGGGAAAGAACATAAAACAACCGTCAACACAGCCGGACTAAACCCCTATTTTCACACATCCGAAAGTATTTCGGCGATCCTCAGGGCCGAGCTGTTACCCTATATCGTGACCGATCATATCAGGGAAATCCATTTTTACGGAGCAGGATGCAGCACCGAAAATAATGATGAACTGATCAGCGGATCGCTGCGTAATTTTTTCCATCAGGCGAGGATATTCGTTTACCACGACATACTCGGGGCTGCAAGAGCTTTATTTGGGAACGACAGGGGGATCTCCTGCATCCTGGGCACAGGCTGCAACTGCTGTTTTTACGATGGTAGCGGGATCATTTCAAAAGTTGATTCGCTAGGTTATCTGTTTGGTGATGAGGGAGCGGGTTCTTACCTGGGAAAGAACCTGATGGCCGATTATCTTAAACGCAGGCTCCCGGCCGATCTCAGGGAAGAATTTGAGGGGAAGTACCGCCTCAGTCTGGAAGACATACTGAATTCACTTTACAACCTCCCCTACCCGAACCGTTTCCTCGCTTCATTCAGCGAGTTCCTTGCCCAGCACCAGGAGCATCCCTATGTTTACAATCTGGTAAAAAATTCTTTTCATGCCTTTTTTGAAGCCCAGGTGAAGCATTACGAAGGATACCAGGAACTCCCTGTCAGCTTTGTCGGCTCCATCGCTTTTCATTATCGTAAGATTCTTGAAGAAGCAGCCAAGGCAGAAAAGATCCATATCGGAACAGTGATTAAAGCGCCGATGGAAGGGCTGATGAGGTTTCATGGCGAAATGGTGAAATGGTGAAATGGTACATCGTACATCGTACATCGTACATCGTACATCGTAAATCGTACATCGTACATCGTACATCGTACATCGTAAATCGTACATCGTAAATCGTACATCGTACATCGTACATCGTACATCGTACATCGTACATCGTACATCGTAAATCGTACATCGTAAATCGTACATCGTACATCGTACATCGTAAATCGTACATCGTACATCGTACATCGTACATCGTACATCTGCTATCCGTTAAAAGCCTCGCTTACCATCTCCAGCATACCTTCGACATCATCCGGCCGAAACCATTTAATCTCCTTGTCCTTCCTGAACCAGGTCATCTG
>CAIWXI010000166.1 GCA_903916595.1 uncultured Bacteroidales bacterium
CTCTTCGGCACTTACCATCATTCCGAGAAAAAGCGCCACAACCACGCTCATAAACATATAGGCAACGAGGTTTTTGTTACCGCCAAACGAATACTTTTCACCACCGGAATACCGAGTGAGAAAAGCAAGAAGGGCGGCCAGGAATGGGGCCTCGAATAAATTGATGACCAGGTACTGGCGGTTGGTGATCTTGCTAAGGAGGTTCCGGATACTAAAGATCCTGAACTGTTTAAAGCTTCCCGGTACTTTGAAAAAATTCAGGGGAAGTTGTTGCTTCTCTGATGAGAGCTTCAGTTTTGGCTGAATGGTCTTTCTGAAGTGATCATACCATTCTGTGGGAGTGACTTTACGGTTAACAGTAAGTTTCCCATACTCGCTCACGGTTTTGGCTTCGGTGATCTGAAGAATCTGCTCAGGGTTTACATAGCCGCAGTTCTGACATTCGCTTTCGGTTGGATTGATGTGATTGCTGAGTGTTTTGAAGTACGACAGGGCATCGATGGGGTTACCATAATATATGGGATAACCTCCTTTATCCATCACCAGCAGAACATCGAAGAGCTTATAAATATCAGATGAAGGCTGATGAATATTGATCACTACCAGCCGGCCTTTCAGGGTTTGTTCCTTCAGAAGTAACATCACGAGCTCTGAATCCATCGAGGAAAGTCCTGAGGTGGGTTCGTCGACAAACAGCACCGAGGGTTCACGGATCAGTTCCAGAGCGATATTCAGTCTCTTGCGCTGTCCTCCGCTGATAAATTTGTTCAGGGGGTCACCCACTCTCAGGTCTTTGATGCCGATCAGACCGATATCTTTCAGCACTTTCAGAACAGATTTCATCAGCTGTCGTTCACTGAAATCCCTGAAACAGAGTTTGGCATTAAAATAAAGGTTCTCGAAAACAGTCAATTCTTCAACCAAAAGGTCATCCTGTGGAACAAAACCGATCACCCCTTCGAGCTTGTCGTTGTCGGTCCCCAGTCTGTAGCCGTTAATAAGGATCTCTCCGCTCCGCAGTCCAAGGCTTCCGTTAAAAATATTCAGCAGAGTCGATTTTCCAACCCCGCTTCCGCCCATGATCCCGATCAGCTCACCCGAACGGGCTGTAAAACTGAACGGATGAATGCCGTTGGTACTGTTCCTGAAACGGTATTCGATCTCATTGGCGGTAAACTCAATATGAATGGTTTCGTCGCTGTGAAGGAACCTGGAAGCGATATCAGTATAATAAACAGGTGTTATCTTGAGATTTGTAAGGATGGCTCCATTGGCCAGAAAAAAAGACCGGTAAGGCTGAATATTATGACCATTCAGATAGATGGTGTCTTTCCCTAGGTAGCGGGCAAAAAAACGACGGATGCCCGGGAAATACAGAACCATCAGGCATCCATCGAGATGCTCCCTGAAAATATGATTTGCACTGTCACTTTCCGGCTTCCCGTCGATGATCAGCAGATCCTGGTTCCTGGTTTTATCGTGGTAGAGGTCTAAAACAAAGTCGAGGATGTTATTGTATTCAAGATCAGATATGCTGAACGACGACTTAAGCAAGCTGGTATAACTGAGCATCAGCCCGTTTTCCTTCAGGCCCTGTCCGTTCTCGTTTTTGCATATCTCCTCAAGAAATTCGGTGAATTTGATAAAAACAATAAGCCTGTCAAGATAGGGGAGGTCTTTGTAGACTTTCTGACAGATGACTGATATTTTTTGCGAAACATCAACCGGAGCCGCCTCGGAGGGCTCTTCCAATGGCTGGTGAAAGAAAAGGAGTTCATCGAAGAGCTTAAGGTACTCCTCAAGTTCCTGGCTGTTAAGCTGTTCACGCAAAAAAGATTCGAGAATGAGCCTGGAATTCTCAGAAGCCTGCTTCCTTGCTGTTGCTGCGACAGTAGCAAACAGCTGGACCAGAGCCATCAGAATCGGCTCGGTCATTTCACGAAGGAATCTCTTACGCTTTGCGTAAGATCGCCAATCTCAGCAGCTTTTATCTGGGGCAGCTTCTTGTCGGCTTCCAGTCCGTAATTGGTATAAATTGCTTTGAGCCTGGTTACCTCGTCGCCAATCGGTTTCAATTCCGAGTCCATGTTATAAGCGGTGAGGATGGTGACAAGTTTATCGAGGTTGTCCTTCTGCCTGAAAATAACGGTCGAGATAGACTTGTTGTCTGCTGCAACCTGATTCAGGGAGGCTGTAAGATACAAGGCTTCTACAAATGTACCCGCGGCCACAAGAACGGCAATCTGGTTACGGTTGTTTTTGCTCAGGAAATCATTGGTGCTGCTAAATATCTTGGTGACCATATTCACCAGGGAATCCTTATTGTTGTTGAATTTTTTGACCCTGTCGACAAGAGTCGGGTCGTAAATGCCTGCAATACCCAGATCGTTGGCAAGTTTGCCAGTACATGCAATGAACTTATTGGTTTCATCAACATAATTGTATGTTGCAGCATAGGCAAGGTCGGCGCTGTAAACACCCAGGTTCAGAGCTTTTGCCTTCTCGGTTGAATATTTTGTGACATTGGCAGGAGAGTTCGTAATGTTAAAAATGAACCCTGCCTTTGCCCTCTGAAGCATCATGGTCACTTCAAACGGGGTAGGGAACTGGTAGAGAAGGTTCTTGTTTTCAGGTGTAAGGCTTACATCTTTTTTAATTGTATCAGCAGCTGCCTGATTGGCCTGTTCATCCTTGGTGGCCGTGTTGTTGCAGGAAGTGATTGCTAAAGTAGCGGCGAGTGCCACGAAAAGGCCGGTAAAAATTGTTCTGAATGCTTTCATGTCTTTAATGTTTCTGAATGGAAAAGCGAATTTACAGGTTTTTTTTTAATGCACAGCCTTGTCAAAAAAAACATTTATGAGCTGTGGTCAATGATGATCTTATGGGAAAGCGGATTTTTTGCAGATTCGAAGGCCTGCAGAATATCTTTAAATGAATATCTGGCGGATATCATGGATGAAGGATCAATGAGTTTTCTTCCAAGCAGGTTAAGAGCGGGGTTAAACAATCCGCAGCGTGAACCAAGTATGGTCAATTCGTTGATGACAATGCTGTTAAGGTCTATTTTTTCGGTGGCGGCCACCGTTGTTTTCAGTACCAGCGTTCCCCTGGGCCACAGGTGTGAGAGAGCCAGATTTATGCCTTCGGGGCTCCCGGTACAATCAATACAGACTTCTGCTTTCTCATCGGCTTTAAGATCTGACAGGGGCCTTGCATGAATCCCCAGACTGGCAGCAAAATCAGCTTTCTCTTTTACAAGATCCAGTGTAGTATATTCGAAACCCTGTAGCCTGGCAACCATCGAAACCAGCAAACCAAGCTTACCGGCTCCGAAAATAAACAGGTTCTTCGAAGGCTTCATATGCATCTGCTCAAAGATCTCAACAGCTGCTGCCAGGGGCTCAGTAAAGACGGCAATGTGTTCAGGAACAGAATCAGGAACAAGGTGGAGATTCTCTGCCGGGAGGGCAATAAAATCGGCAAAGACTCCCTGCCGCCCGGCGATGCCGGTGACCGTGCGGGTAGTACAATGAGTTCGCCTCCCGCTCAGGCAGAGATAGCAGTGACCGCAGGAACAGTTTATTTCTCCCACCACGGTTTTTCCGTTCAGGCGATGAGCCGGGCTTACTACCCTGCCAACAAATTCATGCCCGAGCACTCCTCTGAAACCCATATACCCTTTAATGATTTCCAGATCAGTATTACAGATAGCAGAACAGAGAACTTTAACCAATACCTCTCCAACTGCGGGTTCCGGCACAGGTATTTCTTTTATTGAAAGTTCATTATCGAAAAACAAGGCTTGCATGATCAATTTATTGGTTCGGATAACGAAAATAATTTAATTTTACATGTGAAAAAAGAAAATTTACAAATCAGTATGCCATTGTATCTTAACCGAAGGCGTTTTTTTCTGAATGTTTTGCTGGTACTTGCATCTCTTATTCCTGCTTCCTGCATGCAAAAAGGGAAGCAGGAACAAATTGCTCCATCAGGAACAGAAGCTGAAACAGTGCACAAAGGCCCTCTGAAAAAAATCACAGTCTATCCCTACTGGGTAACTTCAGGACAGTTTGCAGGATTTTACGTGGGAAAAGAAAAGGGTATTTTTAAAAAGCACGGGATAGACCTGAATATTCTCGAGTACAAACCATTCATTTCAACGAACGATATCATTAAACAGGGACAGGCTGATTTTGCCATTCTCTGGCTTGTCAACGCTATTCAGATGAGATGCAGCGGTATAAACATTGTAAATATTGCCCAGTTCTCAACCCGCTCATCACTGATGCTCCTCGCAAAAAAATCGAGCGGGATAAAAACTATCAGCGACCTTAACGGGAAGCGTGCCGGTATCTGGGAAGGGTTCGAACTTCAGCCAAAGACCTTGTTCGCTAAATATAATCTGAACACTCAGATCATACGCATTGGCAGCACCAACAACCTTTTCCTTCAGGGTGGCGTGGAAGTGACCAATGCCAACTGGTTTGATGAATATCACGCCATACTTAACAGCGGATATGATGAAAACGAACTGGTTCCTTTCTTTTTTGCCGACTATGGCCTGAATTTTCTCGAAGACGGGGTGTATTGCCTGGAGGATAAAATTAAAGCCGATCCTGCCGTTTGCGCGGAATTCGTCAAAGCAACAGTTGAAGCCTGGTTATATGTCTTCAACAATCCCGATGAGAGCCTCGAAATAATTCTTAAAAACCAAAGGCAACAGAAATTGCCTGCCAACCGTTCCCACCAGAAATGGATGATAGGGAGGTACAAAGATCTATACCTGCCCGCGGGGAAAACGACTTTCAATATCATGCTTTCCGAAACCGATTACATTTCGAATGCCAGGATGCTTCTTCAAAACAAACAGATCGACGCCATCCCTGCATATAAACATTTTTTCCGACCCTATAACAGCTTGCTCCATAATGCAACCGAGAAGTAGAAACTGCTCATGATTCAGCCAAAGAAGAATAATATCAGACGAAGTCTTGCCTTTAAAATGATTCTTTTCATCTTTCTGTCTATTGCCACGATCATGATGCTGATTTTCAGCTATAACTATAATGTAAACAAAGATGTCGTGATCAGGAACCTTAAAAACCTGGCCAATGAGAAAACCGAAAATACCGTATTGAAGATCGACAAAGTTCTTTCAAATATTCAGTCGATCCCGGGAAACTATATGACCCTTATCCTGTCGGAGCTTGGGAATGAGACCAAGATGAAATATCTGCTCAGGCAAATGGTTGAAAACAATAGTGACATTTATGGCGCTGCCCTTGCATTTGAACCCTATTACCGCACGCCTGATGAAAAGTACTATTCCTTTTATTATTACCGTGACAAGAACGAGGTGAAGTTCATGCATCTGGGAGATAGCTCGTACGATTATTACACGATGGACTGGTATCAGATCCCGAAAGAGCTGGGGAGGTCCCAGTGGAGCGAACCCTATTATGATCAGGGAGGGGGAAATGTAATCATGTCAACCTATTCCATACCATTATATACAACAACTGAAGGAAGGAAGAAGTTTATCGGGATCCTTACGGTTGATGTTTCATTGTTTTACCTTCAGCAGATTGTGAATGCAATCAAGGTTTACGAGAGTGGCTATGGTTACATGATCTCCCAGACAGGTACTATGGTGACTCATGTAAAGAAAGAGTTCATCATGAATGAATCCATCTTTTCTTTAGCCGATAATCTGGGTTCTAAAGAGCTGCATGAGATTGGACGGAAAATGATTGGAGGAGATAAAGGATTTGCCGATATGTCATATAAAAATACTCTCACCGGCAAAGTAAGTTTTATTGCCTATGCTCCTGTTCCCTCCAATGGATGGTCGGTGGGGATTGTTTTTCCGGTGGATGAATTTATGGCGGATGCCAATAAGCTGTACCGGACCCTGATGATTCTTTCAATAGGCGGATTGGTCATTATTTTTATTGTGATTCTTTTGATTTCACGGTCTATTACGCGTTCGCTCCGGCGACTTACAGCTGCCGCTGAACAGTTTGCAGAGGGGGATTTCAATGTAGCCCTTCCCGTGATCAGGTCAAAAGATGAGATCGGACGACTGAATAACGCGTTTGTTTATATGCAGGAGACTCTGGCCAAAACCATTCATGATCTGCAGAAAACCTCCGATGAGCTCAGAATGTCACATGAACAGCTTGAAGAATACAATAGAACACTCGAGCAGAAAGTCGATGAGCGTACACTGGAACTTAATGCAAAGCATCAGGAACTTGATGCCGCATTCAACAACCTGAAAGCGGCCCAGGCACAGCTGGTACAGAGCGAGAAAATGGCTTCTCTCGGCCAGCTTACAGCCGGTATAGCCCATGAGATTAAAAACCCCCTCAACTTTATTAATAATTTCTCTGACCTCTCGGTTGAACTGGTACAGGAGATTCTTGAGGAGAAAGATAAATTTACCGCTTGCCTGGGAGAAAAAGATGCGGAATATTACCTTGGAATTTTAAAAGATATTGAAGGCAATGTTCAAAAAATCCACGACCATGGAAAACGTGCCGATAGCATCATCCGCGGTATGCTCCTGCATTCCCGCGGCAAATCGGGCGAACGTATGCCAACCGACATCAATGCCCTGCTCGCCGAATATGTTAACCTGGGGTATCATGGCATGAGAGCCAATGATTCATCCTTCAACATAAAAATTGAAGCAGACTACGATCCCACGCTGAAACAGGTGAACGTGATTCCCCAGGATCTCAGCAGGGTATTCCTCAACATGATCAACAATGCCTGTTATTCCACGAATCAGAAAAAGAAGGAACTCACGGATGCGTATTTCCCGATTTTAAGAGTCTCCACAAAAGATCTGGGCAGCAAGGTTCAGATCAGGATATGGGACAATGGAAAGGGGATACCCAAAGCAATACTGGAGAAAGTGTTTAATCCGTTTTTTACCACCAAACCCGCCGGTTCCGGAACAGGTCTCGGAATGTCGATCAGCTTCGACATCATCGTCCGGGAACACCAGGGGCAGATCGAAATTGATTCGAAAGAGGGAGAATACGCCGAATTCATAATAACAATTCCGAAATCGGTATAACGAAAATTGTATCTAACAGAAAACAATATACTATGAGCGAAGAACTGGGTAAAAATATTAAGATCATGGTCGTAGACGATGAGGTCGATCTCGAACCACTTGTAAAGCAGAAATTCAGAAGGCAGATAAGAGATGGAGTATACGATTTTGTTTTCGCGCATAACGGGCTGGAGGCTTTAAGCAAACTTATTGAATACCCCGAGATCGGGATCATCCTGTCTGACATAAATATGCCCGAGATGGACGGACTGACGTTGCTTCTGAAGCTGAAGGAGCTGAAACATCCCGGCCTTAAAACGGTGGTAGTCTCTGCCTACGGGGATATGGAAAATATACGTACTGCCATGAACAGGGGAGCCTTTGACTTCCTTACCAAACCTATCAATTTTGAGGATCTGGAGATCACTATCAACAAAACCCTCGATGAGATTCTCCAGGTCAGAAGGTCTCTCGAAGAACATGATCAGCTGGTGTCGATACAGCAGGATCTCCAGACTGCCCGCGAGATCCAGCAGGCGATACTCCCAAAGAATTTCCCACCTTATCCAGACCGGAAAGAATTTGACATTTATGCAGCCATGAATGCGGCCAAGGAAGTAGGTGGCGATTTTTACGATTTTTTCATGATCGATAACGACCGGATCGGCTTTGTGATTGGTGATGTTTCGGGAAAAGGTGTTCCCGCTGCCATCTTCATGGCTGTTAGCCGTACTATCATCAGAGCAACAGGGCTCAAGGGCATCCCTGCTGCCGAATGTATGAACTATGTGAATAACCTGCTATGCAGTGAAAGCGTGTCGTCCATGTTCGTCACGGTGTTTTACGGCATATTGAACACAGCCAACGGGGAGCTGGAATATGTGAATGCAGGGCATAACCCTCCGTATCTGCTTACCTCTACGGGGCTTAAACTTGTTGAACTTACCAGAGGCACGGTATTGGGAGGTATAGAACACTTTAACTACCGTTCTAATAAAATCACTATGAATCCCGGAGATATACTTTACCTGTATACCGATGGAGTAACTGAAGCCTTTAACCGTGAAGGTAATTTGTACAGTGATCAGAAACTGATTGATCTGCTGAATGCAAATCTCGGTTCCGGACATGTGGAGATCGTAAAAACAACCCTGGCCGATGTCGCTGCTTTTACCAATGGCTTTCCGCCAAGTGATGATATAACCATGATGGCGATCAAATATCTCGGAAAATGATCCTCACCAGATCAAGGGCATATGGCGCTTATCTGATCATTGAGGTAGAGGGTAGAATCGACGGGCTTACTTCATCCATCCTGAATAAAACCTTTGAACAGGCGGCCGAAGATGGTAACCACAAGCTTATTGTCGATTTTTCGTCCGTTTCTTATATCAGCAGCGCCGGACTGAGAGTCTTCCTGCATGTTCAGAAAAAACTGAAACCCGTGGGGGGAGAGGTCATACTGCTATCGATGCAGGAAACCGCTTTGGATGTTTTCAGGGTAAGCGGGCTGAATAACCTTTTCAGGATTATCACAGAACTTCAGGAACTCGGTGAAAGTAATTCAGGCCTGGCCTCAGAGAGTAGTTCCGAAAAACATTTTTTTTCTGATGACCAGGTGTTTCACTGGGAGTTCAGGGATGTACCCGGGGGGCGGTATAACGGTATTGGCAACTCGGCTAAGCTTCGCACAAGCAGCTATACCGGAAAAGATATCGTGACAATCTCTCAGCATGAGCTTCAGTTCGGCCTCGGACTGGCCTCAGTTGGAGAGTCAATGCGCGATTACCAAAGCCTCTTTGGCGAATCCCTGCTTATCAATCATCATTTTTTTGGTTACCCTGCCGTTGAAATGCCATCGGTTGATTATGCCTATTATTCAAAAACACATCCGGGAGCAGTTCATTTTCTTTATGGCTTCAGGTTTTCAGGTGATTTCAGGCTTTGCCTCCGTTTTGACTCCGCCACCCCCAGGGACCTGCTGAGCATTGCAAGAAAATTGGCTGAGATCTGCGGAAGAGATTTCTTCGGAATTGTTTTGGCCGGGAAAAGCGCCGGAATCTATGGTTTGAATCTTAAAAAGATCCCATGGCAGGATAATGTGCCCGATCCGTCCAACATTATGCATGAATCTAATTTCGCTGAATGGTTTGATTTCCCGGTTGAGGACACAGATCTTCAAAAGACTGTTGTAGCCGCGGGAATTTATTCTAAAATTGCTGATGAGGAGGAGTTACATATGCATGCTGCTGTATTTCCTAAGGGACTGCTTGGAAAGAGCGGGATGGATGTCGGAGCGGAACTTCATCGAATCGTTGAGGGGGCTGAACCTCTCAAAGTGCTGCATCTGCTTGAAGAGAGCAGGTTCTTTTGTGGTATAGCGGGTATTATAATACTATAGTATGGAACTCTGGGTAGGCGCTATGAATCTTGGTTTTCTCTATGCCTTTATGGCTCTGGGGACCTTTATTACCTACCGTTATTTTAATATCGCCGATATCACCATCGACGGGAGTTTTACTCTGGGCGCTGCCACGGGCGCCATTCTGATCGTCGACGGATGGAATCCTTTTCTTGTACTTCCTGTTTCCTTTCTTGCCGGAGCCTGCGCGGGCTTTGTCACCGGGTTTATACACACTCGTTTCAAAATCGATAGTTTGCTTGCAGGTATTCTGGTGATGACCGGACTGTATTCTGTGAACCTGCATGTGATGGGCCGGTCAAATGTACCTCTTATGAATCATCCCACCTTTGAAACGGCGCTCACCCGAATCAACCCGGGACTCCCTCAGGAAGTATGGATAGGACTTGTTCTGATTATCGTGATGACCCTCATGTGGGCGCTTCTGACTGCTTTTCTGAAATCCGACCTCGGGCTTACCATGCTTGCCACAGGGAACAACCCGGTGATGATCTCGGCCCAGGGAGTCAGCACAGACCGGATGAAGATATTAGGGATCACCCTGGCCAACGGCCTGGTGGGTTTGTCGGGTATCCTTGTAGCCCAGTACCAGGGCTTTGCTGATATCGGTATGGGTATAGGCTCAATCATTTACAGTCTTGCAGCAGTGATCATCGGTCAGGCTCTTTTCCGCGGCCGTAAGGTATGGCTTTCGGTACTCGGGGTTATCTGCGGGGCCGTGATCTTCCGCCTGGCGGTGGCTGTCGCTCTGAAAATAGGCTTCAACCCCAATGACCTTAAGATTCTTACCGCATTGTTCGTTCTTCTCACTCTGGTGATCTCATATTCCCTCAAGAATGATCAGAAAGATAATGGGAAAATGCGGATGTGGATCAGGAAAAACCGCAGGCTGTTGTTCGCTTTGTTTGCCATTGCGTTGCTTGGCTGGTTTGCCTGGAAAAGCTTTTATAATCAATCAAGCCAGGACCATTCTGCAAAAAAGACCAGGATAGGTATCGTCATCGCAAACCAGAGCGATTTGCTGATGAAGACCCGCGACGGCTTTCGGGAGGAGATGACGCGGCTTGGATATAAAGAAGGTGTTAATTGCGAGATTCATGAGGTGAATGCCGAAGGCGACATCCCTTCAAATAAAACCATTGTAGACCATCTTATTGCTGACCATACCGATCTTTTTCTTTCGATTTCTTCGGCCTCCACCCAGGCGATAATCAACAAAGTCAAAGACAAACCTGTCGTATTTGCAACGGTGGCCGATCCATTCATCCTTGGTGCCGGCAGTTCGCCTGTAAACCATCCGGCAAATGTTACCGGAACATACGGCCATGCCCCGGTAGGCGAACTGCTGCGGATTCTGTCGACGATGTATCCCGGGCCCCGCAGAATCGGCACGATATACAATCCTGGCTTTCCAAATACAAAAGTCAACCTGGGTGACCTTAAGCGGGAGATAAAAACCTTTCCCCGGCTTACGCTCGAAGAGGCCAGTGTCAGCGGCACCAACGAGGTGCTGCAGGCTGCACAATCCCTTGCATCTAAGAATATCTGCGCCTTCGTACTCATCAACGACCTTACCGTGTTCAACGCCCTGGAGTCGGTGGTGAGGGTTTCAAAAGCCCATAAAATTCCCATTTTCGCCAATGATGCCGATTGCCTGGATAAAGGAGCCCTGCTCGTGTATGGGTATGAATATTATACCAGCGGGGTCCAGGCTGCCCGTATGGCCGATCGTATTATTCGCGGCGAATCACCCGCAAACATCCCGTATGAACGTTTTGCGCACACCCTGCTCGGGATAAATAAAGACCTTGTGAGGGAATATAGATTAAATGTTCCCGACAGCCTGGTCAAACGGGCTGAAGCTACTGTTTCAGGCGGTAAGTATTCAAAGAAAGCATATAAACTACCCCTTCGGACGTCAAGCGGCAAACCGGTTCAAACGCAAAAATGATGATCGCACTGAAGAATATATCGGTAAGGTTTAACACGGGCACAGTGGATGAGGTGTTTGCCCTCAAAAACATCAGCCTCGAGATCGGCGGGAGTGAGTTTGTTACCGTGATAGGCACCAACGGCTCAGGCAAGTCAACCCTTTTAAATGTGGTTGCAGGGAATATCATGGCGGATGAGGGGCAGGTGCTGCTTAACGGCAGGGACATGACAAGGTTGCCATCATTTCGCAGGGCGGATGTACTTTCAAGAGTCTTTCAGAACCCGTATATGAGCACTGCGCCCGATATGTCCATTGCCGAAAATCTTCTGATGGCCTGGCTTCGCGGTAAGACCCGCTACCCCCGCTTCAGCCTGAACAAAAAACTGATGGCCCTCTTCTCTGATCGTCTGCTGGAACTCGAGATGGGACTCGAAAGCCGCATGCATAATGCAGCCGGAACTTTATCGGGCGGACAACGACAGGCTGTGACCCTTCTGATGGCCGTGCTGCAGAAACCCAAAATCCTATTGCTTGATGAACATACTGCCGCGCTGGACCCTAAAACTGCGGCTCAGGTAAGCAAGTTGACAACCCGGTTCATCGATGCCGGCCAACTCACGGCCCTTATGGTCACTCATTCTATGAAACAGGCTCTCGAAATGGGAAGCCGCATCATCATGATGCACAAGGGTCAGATCATTTCAGATATTCCCGCAAAAGAAAAGGAATTACTTTCCGTTGAAGACCTGCTCGGAAAATTCGACAAAATAAGGAAGAAAGAAAAACTCACGCCCGAGATGCTGGCGAATTTCGTAAGGCAATACGTGTGAGAAAATGGTGAAATGGTGAAAAATTAAATGGTGAAATGGTGAAAATCGTAATTCGTAAATCTGATATATGCTATCTGCTATCTGCTATCAGATGTCAGAACCTGTAAACGTAAACCATCTTCGCATCGCTGGCCTTATAATAATCACGGATCTCGGCTTCCAGCGAATATCCGAAGCTGAGGTAAAATTTGCGGGTTGGGGTATATTTTTCAAGACCGGAGGTCTCAGCAATCACGTATTTTCCGCCAAGTTCCCTGATGATCTGGTGGGTTTTTTCAAGGATGATTTTTCCAATGCCTTTTCCCCTGTAATCGTTATGAGTGATGATCCAGAACAGGTCATAGCCGGCCTCGGTACCCATTATATGTCCGTAACATGTATATGAAACAGGTTTTCCGTCGATCTCTGCAAAAAGGAATTTATATTCACTGTGTTCACCGTTGATCAGGCCATCTTCGATCAGTTCAACAGCAACCGGGATCTCGAAATCGTAAAAGAATCCTGTTGATTCGGCCATCTCTTTCACAGCCTCAGCATCTCCTGGATGGACGTGGTGTCGGAAGGTTATTGTTAGTTCTTTCATAGGTGTGAAATGGGGAAATGGGGAAATGGTGAAATGGTGAAATGGTGAAATCTGCCATCTGATATCTGATATCTGATATCTGATGGCGGCTTACTCCTTTAACGCATCTTCGATAATACGTTCGATGACTTGCGGAAATTTCAGTCCTGCCCGCTTTGTTGCAGCAACATACCCGCTTTCCGGGGCAATGCAGGGATTGCCATTGACCTCCAGGATGTATGGCCTGCGGTCTTTGTCGACGCGGAAGTCGACTCTTACATAACCCCTGAGCTCAAAGGCGTTCCAGCATTTTATGGCAATGGTTTTAAGCTCTTCAACCAGGGGAAGGTCCTCTTTTTTATAGTGAAAGGTTCTCGGAGTGTGGGTGTATTCGAAAGAATCCTCGGTCCACTTGGCTTTGTAACCTACAATACGATGTTTTCCTTCGGGATAATCCTTGAACAGAATCTCGGCCGGGGGCATTACCTGGGGGCCATTTTTACCGCCAAGTACCGACAGGTTGAATTCACGGCCGTCGATATATTGTTCAATAAAGAATTCTTTGGAACTGAGCTTTTTAATCTTTTGAATATAGGCTTTATCGTTTCCCTTGAAGATGTTATCCTCGTCAAGGTTAAGGGAACCGTCTTCCCAAATCGGTTTTACAATATAGGTGTCGTTTTTTTTGAGGGTGTCAATCTCATCGAGTGTATACCAGTCGGAAGTGGGCAGGCCATAAAGTCTCATCTGCTTTTTGCCAAGGACTTTGCTGGTGGTCATAAACATGGCTTCGAGCTGTACTCCGGTGTAAGGAATTTTCAGGACATTCAGTATCGACGGGCTGATGTGAAGCAGGGCTCCGGTGCCTTCCATCATTTCGACCATATTGAAAACCAGCAGGGGCTTTATCTTTTTAAGTTGAGCGATGACCACGTCGAGGTGGATGTCGAAGGGCACGTCTGTTGATTCATAGCCCAGTACTTTAAGGGCTTTGCTTATATGTTTTATCTGGCGGACTACATCCAGCTCATCTTCTTTCGGGTTTTCGCTCATCCTGTTATAGAGGAATACGATGCGGTTGTTTTTCATGGCAAAATTGCTAAATGGTAAAATGGCGAAATGGTGAAATTCATTCAGTCCTTCAATCCTTCAATCCTTCCATCGCCGACTCCATGATCCACCGCATCAGCTGCAGGTAGGAAATTCCCTGGAGGTTGCAGATGATCGGCAGGTCGGAATGTTCGGGATGAAGTCCTGCGAGGGGGTTCACTTCCATGAAACCCGGGTTGCCGTTGGCATCAAGGCGAAGGTCAACTCTTCCTCCATCGCGGCAGTTCAGGGCTCTCCAGGCATCGAGGGAGACTTGTGCGCAGCGTTGGGCAAGTTCGTCATTGACAATCCTGTATACCACACGTTCTTCACATTCCTCTTTATTTATATAGGTGTACGCATCTGCTTCTGCATCCGGGTTAAGTATAACTTCCATCACGCCCACCGACCGGGCTTTTTCGCCGGTTCCGACTATCCCGACAGTAAATTCGCGGCCGGGAAGGTAGGTCTCAATGATCAGTCCCTGTGCAAAGCGGGGGAGGAGTTCCAGGCAGGTTAATTCCAGTTCTTCGGGCGTATTTACCTTGCTTCTCGAGTCAATTCCTTTGCCGGTGCCTTCTCCAAGGGGTTTAACAAAGAGGGGATATGGGAGATTAACCGAAGCGATATCCGCCTTCACCATAACTACAGCAAAATCGGGTGTTGGAACGCCACAGTCTCTCACAACATGTTTGGTCATTCCCTTATGCAATGTAAGAGCGAGCACCAGTGGGCCGGAAAAAACATAGGGAATGTTGTAGGCATCGAGTAAGGCGGGAACCTGGGCTTCGCGTCCAATCCCGTACATGCCTTCGCAGATATTGAATACCAAATCCCAGCGTTCGCCAGAGGCAAGTCGTTGAACAAGATGCCGCACATGCCCAATCCTTACGGTAGTATAACCTAATTGCTGAATTGTGTCATCAATGGCTTCAACCGTACTTTCGCGGTCAAATTCTGCTGTTTCCTCTTCAGAAAAACCTTCTTTCAGATAATCTGACCGCAGGTCGTACGTAAGTCCGACTACCATAAGTTAAGAGAGATCGGGGTAACGGAATTCCTTGTTTTCGAAATTCCTGAGTTTCACGTAACCGTCTTCGTCGCGGCCTATGTAGTAATCGGGCAGGAGAGGGATTTTTCCGCCCCCTCCAGGTGCATCCACCACATAGGTTGGAATGGCATACCCGCTGGTATGTCCTCTCAGGCCTTCCATGATTTCCAGGCCTTTCTGGATAGAGGTCCTGAAATGGCCCGAGCCAAGGACCGGATCGCACTGGTAGAGATAATACGGTTTAACCCTTGCCCGCAAAAGCGTATGCATGAGGTTTTTCATGGCCTCGATATCGTCGTTGATGCCTTTCAGAAGTACGGTCTGGCTTCCCAGAGGGATCCCGGCGTTGGCGAGCTTTTCGCAGGCTTCCCTGACTTCCGGTGTCATCTCGTCGGCATGAGTGAAATGGATGCTGAGGAAAAGAGGATGGTATTTCTTAAGCATATTCACCAGGGGACGCGTGATGCGCTGTGGCATTACCACCGGCACTTTCGTGCCTATGCGGATGATTTCTACATGAGGGATGCAACGTAGCCGCGAAAGCAGATATTCGAGGTGAAGATCAGGCATTGTAAGCGGATCGCCTCCGGAGATCAGCACATCGCGGATTTCCTTATGATTCTGGATGTAGTCCAACCCGGCTTCCCAGGCTTTGACGCCGACATGGCATTTGTCCTTGGCCACCATTCGGGTGCGGGTACAATATCTGCAGTATGTTGAACAGAATCCGGTTACCAGGAACAGCACGCGGTCGGGATAGCGGTGTACTATATTTTCGACGGGACTATCATGTTCTTCTGAAAGCGGATCAGCGTTTTCGCCCGGATGAACTATAAATTCATCGAAAACAGGCACTACGCTTTTGCGTAAGGGATGATCGGCATTCGTCCGGTCGAGCAGGCTAATATAATATGGAGTTATTCTGAGGGGCAGCGAGTGATTGTTGCCATCGGGCTTTACTTCATTGTCGGAGAGATTGATGAACCTCGAAAGTTGCTGAATTGAACGGGCACTGTTTTTGATCTGCCAATGCCAGTTATTCCAGTCCCTGATCGTTGCTTCAGGGAAATATTCCTGCAGAAAGGCAAGAGAACGTTCAGAAGTTAAAGATTTGTCGCGATCTGTGCGGGATTTGAGGTATTCATCTAAAAACGAGGCTTCATCTATGAAGGATTGTTTACTTGGAGGTTCTTCGTCTTCGGGGAGTTCAGGACGAGGAAGGGCCAGCTTCTCGTTGGGGGATTTTTCCATTGCGGTTTTTAAATATTTAATTAATATTAATATGAAAAAATTTATTCTTAATTATTTCAGATGAATTAACGTTGAAATTATAGATTATTATATAATGGAAGAATAAACATTTTATATTTATTTTTCGCGTACAAAAATACATCGCAAATAGCCGGTATTTTTATTTAATTTTGACAATTATAGTATATTTTATTAACAGGCATTTGTTAATAAGCTCACACTGGATGAAGCTGTTTTACAGGCAATTTGGAAGCGGTCCGCCCATGGTCATACTTCATGGACTGTTTGGTATTTCCGACAATTGGGTAAGCATTGCGCGTACACTCGGCGAATGGTACACTGTTTACGTTCCTGACCTTCGCAATCACGGGCAGTCACCGCATAGTGAAGTTTTTGATTTTAATGCCCTGGAGGATGACCTGCTTGAGCTCACCGAAGAATTCTCCCTTAACAATTTCATATTGATTGGACATTCTCTGGGTGGGAAAACAGCAATGTATTTCGCTCTCCATCATCCGCAGTCAATAAAAAAGCTGATCGTTGTGGATATCGGTCTGAAAAAGGCCCCGGTAAATACTGAGCATCAGATGCTGATCAATGCGATGCTTGGTGTTGATTTTTCGAGAGCAAAGGCTCGTTCCGACGTGGATCGTCAGCTTGAAGTGGCGGTGACCAGCCAACGTTTACGGCAGTTTCTGCTGAAAAATGTGTATTGGCGCGACAGCCGTACCCTGGACTGGAGGCTGAACCTGCAAGTTATAAATGAGAATCTTCTTAATATTTTCGAGGGAGTTGATATTCCCGCCCGCTATACCGGGCCTGCTTTATTTATCAGGGGTGGCCGTTCCGGTTATTTACGGGAGGAGGATCTGGAGGAGTTGAAAAAAAAATTCCCCGGTGCTTTGGTGAAGACCATTCCGGAGGCCGGACATTGGGTTCACGCGGATTCACCCGGGGAATTTCTGGAAGCCGTAAAGGATTTCCTTGATCAGTAACGACTCACGTCGATACTGGAAACGGCGGTTTCAATAGTAATATAGATCTTGTTTTTACTGGTAAGGAAGTTTGATGTCTGATACGTATGGTCGGCTTTTTTATCAAATCCTTTGAAGTTACGGCTGATCAGGAAAGACTCTGAATTGATCTGGCAGCCAGCACCCTGTGGAACTTCAACTTTTATGGATGATGCTCCCGCGTTCAGTGAAACACGGGTACAGGGGCTTTTATCACCCAGTTTCATTTTTATGGATGATGCTCCCGCGTCAACGGAGATAGTATCGACTTTGTAATTTGTGAGATCGAGGTTCATTTCGGCCGCCCCTATGTCGAATGTCATATTCCATGAGGGTTTTTCATTCAGCCTGATGTCTACCTTGTTGCTGTGAACGGAATTGCTCACATGACCTTTTTCGAGTGAAAGGCTGATCTTTTTTACACCGAGGGTGTCATTTGATGTAAGCGAATAATTACCAATATCGCCGGTTTTTTTAAAGCTTAAAAAGTCGGAGGTAATTCCTTCTATCGTGAACGAACCAGCTGCCGCATCAAGATCAAGCACGCCGCGTTTTGTGAGGGAATCAGGAGCGACGCTTAAATTCTGCTCCGAGTAAGTACCGGAAGTGCTATCTCCTTCGTCATCATTCCAGTCATAGTGCTGTTGCCATCCGTTATGAAAACCCCACCAGGGAGCATGGTTGGTAAGCCGGCTGAAAAAAGTTATGGTAAATGCCAGTACCACGATCACCGAGATGATCTTGTAGAGGTCTCTTACGGGCAGAACGGCAATTCCCCAGAATACAAGGATCAGGGGCCAGAGGTTCCAGAGGATGCGCCATCCGGAGGTAATGTATCCGAGGTTACTCAGCAGTATGAGAAGGCCGAGGGAGATCAGGATAACGGGCCAGAAAACATGTCTGAATTTCATAAGTCGTTTATTTTTATCGTGAATATTATTTTTTTCCGGAAAGAGCATTAAACAAGAGTCCTCCCCCGATTACCACGAGGATCACAGGCCAGAGGTCGCCGAAATCGATATTCGGAACGAAGAGGTTGATCAGGAAAAGGATACCCAGCGTGATCAGAACCAGTCCGCCTATAAGGCTGCCTTTGGTTTTTTCTGATTTGTTGAAAAGATCAGCAGAAGCCGGGGTGGGTGGTTCAGTTGCCCTGAACGGATCTTGTGACTGGAATGGATCTTTTGGTTTGAACGGGTCAGCCGGGGCTGCAGGTTCAGGACCAGGTTCAGGATTTCCTGATGGGTTGGAATTGAACTGTTGGTATGAGAGAGGTTTTTCAGGAGTTACCACCCAGAGGATGAAATAGAGCATTACTCCTCCGCCAACGGCAAGAGTAAGAATAACGAAAGCAAGACGGATCAGCAGGGGATCAGTATCAAAATATTCAGCAAGGCCGCCTGCAACACCTCCGATTTTTCGGTCAACGACACTACGATATAAACGTTTAGGTTCCATGGTTTTTATTTTTTGTATGAAAGCTTAGACGTTATTCGCCGGGGCAGGTTACAGATCAGCCGGCCGCAGGATGTTTACGGCGGTACATGCGGGAAGACAGCACAACACTCAGTTCGAATAGTCCGTAAAGTGGTACGGCAACGATGAGCTGGCTGAACATATCGGGACTTGGAGTAATAATTCCGGCGACGATGAGAATGATAACAAGTGTGTGTTTGCGGTATTTCCTGAGCATTGCAGGGGTAAGTATCCCAATCTTTGTGAGAAGCAATATGAGCACAGGAAGTTCAAAAACAACGCCCATCATCAAGGTAAGCAGCGTGATATTGCTTACATACGAAGTCAGGGCAATCTGATTTTTCACGGAAGCGCTCACGGTATACCCGCCTAAGAAATTAATCATCAGAGGGGCGACAAGGAAATAAGAAAATAAAACACCAAGGATGAAAAGAAAAAACACACTGAATACCGCTCCCCTCGATGCACTGACTTCCTTATCGGTGAGGCCGGGTTTGATAAATCTCCATAATTCCCATAAAATATATGGTAAGCCAAGGATGAGGCCGGCAATCAGAGAAATGTTCATATGGGCAAGGAACTGACCTGCCATACTGATGTTGATGAGTTCGAAATGCGATGGGTCGATACAGAGTGAAGGCATGGATAGCATTCCCCCAAGCTTGCACAGCATCCGGTAGGTTATAAAATCCTTTGATTTCGGCCCTAAAATGATAGTGTCGAAAAGAATGTCCTTGAATGCGAAAGCAAGTATTGAAAACACGAATACTACCAGCAGTGAACGCCAGATCATGCCCCTGAGCACGTCGAGGTGTTCCCAGAAACTCATTTCTTCGCCGTCCTTGTTCTTTTTACTGAAACCCGGAATACTGATCATAGGAAGGCAAAAGTAAAAATAATTCCTGATCCTTATACCGTGTCTTACGTTCATTTGGCATTTTACCTAAAGTCTTTATACTATTTGTATAAGTATGTTGTATATCTGACGTTTTTCACGTAGGTTTGAAATCTAATTGCGTTCAAATGTCTGCTGTGGTAAAAAGATCAGCTTTGTCTCTGTGCTTGCTGGTAATTCATCTTTTTATATACAGCCAGGATCATTCCCTTAGCTGGTATATAGCCCAGGGCACGGCCAACAATCCGCTTTTAAAAGATCTTTCGAACCAGATCAGGTCAAACCAGTACGACAGCCTCATAACCCGCGCAACCTACCTTCCGCAGGTCAATTTTAATGCCATGATGATGTATGCCCCCGTTGTCAATGATTGGGGATATAGCGAGGTGATCACCAATGGCCAGGAATTGATGGGAACCCTGAATGTAAATCAGCAGATATTCAATAAAAAAACAAAGGAAGTGAATTACCGTAAGTTAGGACTGGTAAACCGAAGTCTCGAGAATTCACGGAACCTGAATGTTAATGAACTGAAAAAGGCCATCACGGCCCAATATCTGGCTGCATATTCAGCCATTATGGAAGCAGAATTTCAGCAGGATATTCTTTCGACACTGAAGGAGGAAGAAATGGTGTTAAAGTTGTGGGTGCAGAAAGGGACCTACCACCAAACAGATTATCTTTCGGTGAAGGTTGAGGTCATTCAGCTTGAAAGAAATATAAAAAACCTTGAATTTCAGTACAAGAAGGAATTTTCAAACCTCAACGTCATTTGCGGAATAAGCGATACCGCGCTTTTCAAACTAAGCCTTCCTGCTATTGAGGAGATACTCAGAGGCTCACAGGGAAATTCTCTTTTCTTCAGGAAATTCGTCATCGACAGTTTACAGATTCAGACCGAAAAACTTCTGATCGACCGTAAATATAAACCCGTTGTGAGTTGGTTTTCCGATGGAGGTCTGATCAATAACGAACCGGTTTATCTTTACCAGAATCTCGGGATCAGTGTTGGCATGAGTCTTAGCCTTCCGGTGTATGACGGCAATCAAAGGAAACTGAATTACAGCAAACTCAGGATACAGGAGGAGACCAGGAAAAATTATCAGGATTTTTTCAGAACACAATACAGTCTGCAGCTCAGGCAGCTGAAGGATGAACTTGACAATGTAAGGATACTGGCCCATGACAATCAAAAACAGATTGATTTGGTAAAAATGCTGGTTGCACAGGAAAGAGCCGAACTGAATAGCGGGACTCTGACAATTACAGATTATATACTGGCTTTAAGGAATCTTATTGCGGCCATGCATGAGGGGGTGCAATACCAGATAAGGGCACAATATATTTTAAACGAAATTAATTTCTGGAGACAATGAAACAAAGGCTAATGATGATACTGCCAGGGTTGTTCTGCCTGTTATTTCCGGTCGCCTGCAGGAATACCCGGGAGGCCGATGAGAAAGTAGTGAGGGCGGTGGTTCCGGTGACCGTGATCAATCTGAGGACAGGCACAATGATGGAATATGCTGAGTTTCCGGCTACTTCATCCTTCCTTGAGAAAGCTGTTATCAAATCGCCCATAACCGGGTATGTTGAGAAATGTTTCTTGTCGGCAGGGGACCGTGCAAAAATGAGCGAGATGCTGTTCGAACTCAGGACGAAAGAAGCGACAGTATTGTACCAGGACAGTGTGCATGCACTAGGGATCACAGGTCTTATCCAGGTGAGGGCTTCTATTGAAGGACTTGTTTCTGTGATCAATCATCCAAAAGGCGATTTTGTTCAGGAAGGCGAACCCTTATGTACCCTGGTATTGCCAAAAAGCCTGGTATTCATTCTGGAGCTTCCATACGAGCTTAAAGACTATATACGTCTGGGAACTGAATGTGTGCTTCTTTTGCCCGACAATGAGAAGCTCAGTGCTTCCATCCATGCCGTTTTACCGGCCATGACAGGAGCCTCACAGACCGTGAGAGTGATTCTTCAGCCCAGCCTGCCCAAGCCGCTTCCCGAGAACCTGATGGCCCGGGTGAAAATCATCAGGTCAATAAAAAACAGGGTCACTATCCTTCCAAAATCTTCAGTTTTAAGTGATGAAGTGATGAAAAATTTCTGGGTGATGAAGTTGTTGAATGATACTATGGCAGTGAAAGTCCCTGTTATACCAGGCATTGCAGGAACCGACAGCATCGAGATCGTTTCTCCCGTTTTTCAGTCTGCCGACCGTTTTCTCAGCAGCGGTAATTATGGCCTGGGAGATACCGCCATTGTGAGGATCATCAAATAAACACCTGTCAGTAAGATGTTGAACCAGGATTTTTACCGGACGTATACCAAACCTACCATTTTCGTGCTATTGATTTTTCTTATCCTTGGCGGATTTGCGTACTGGTATATGGAGACCCTGTTGTTTCCTGATGTGGTTTTCCCAAAGATCAGGATTATTGCCGATAACGGGGAGCAGCCTATCGACAAGATGCTGATTACTGTGACCCGCCCACTTGAAATTGCAATCAAGCGGGTAAACGGGATAGCGACGGTACGCAGTTCAACAAACCGCGGCAGCTGCACCATTGAGGCCTATTTTGAGTGGAATACCGATATCAATGTGGCCCGTATGCAGCTCGAGGCCAGGATCAACGAGATCAAGAACATCCTGCCTTCCACAACCAACCTGGTGATTGAGGCGATGAGCCAGAATATTTACCCGGTGATCGGGTATACACTCGAAAGCGATAGGTACGGACAGGTTGAGATGAAGAATGTGGCTTTGTTCTTTGCCAGGCCCAGGTTTTCTGAGGTGCCCGGGATTTCCAATGTGTTTGTGAGGGGTGGGAAGACAAAGGAGTTTGTTGTCAAGCCTGATCCCATGAAAATGGTACAGCTGGGTGTAAACCCTCAAAACCTGATCGATGTGCTGGGTAAGACAAATTTTATCGAATCCAACGGTTTATTGTCCGATTACCGCCGCTTGTACCTCTCGGTGACCGACAGCAGGATAGGTACACCAGAAGATTTGCGGCAGGTTGTCATCCGCAATGATGGCAATCGCATAATAAGGCTGGGCGACCTCGCCCTGGTGGAATTCCAGGAGCAGCAGGAATTTATCCGTATCAATGCCAACGGACATGAAGCAGTCATCCTCGATATCGTAAAGCAGAAAGGCGCCAACCTGCTCGATTTTGTTGAAAAGGTGAAGGAGAAGGCCAGGGACATCCAGCGGCAGCTGCCAAAGGGAATGGTATTAAAGACCTATTATAACCAGTCGGTTTTTGTGACCGATTCGATCAACAGTGTGTTACGGGCCATATACGAAGGTCTTATCCTTGCACTGCTGGTAGTGATCCTGTTTCTTCGTTCCTTCCGGGCCAGCCTCAACGTGATCATCATTATTCCTGTGACCCTGGCGCTTACCCTGACTGTTCTGTACCTGGCCGGGATTACTCTAAATATCATGTCGCTGGGCGCCATTGCGGCATCTATAGGACTTATCATCGACGATGCCATCGTGGTGATTGAGCAAATACACCGGGTTCATGAAGAGAACCCCGGGAAAAACAAGCAAAGTGTAGTGCATGATACGATGAAGATGCTGTTCCCTGCTATGGTTGGCTCTTCGCTGAGCACTATTGTTATTTTTTTCCCTTTCGTGATGATGAGCGGGGTGGCCGGGAGTTTCTTTAAAGAACTAACAGCGACAATGGAAATCACGCTCATCTGCAGTTTTTTCGCAACCTGGCTGGGTTTGCCTGCCCTGCATCTGGCTTTGGGGTATAAGCACCGAAAGAAGTCCGGGATTGATCAGGCGGAGAGCGCTACAGGTAAAAATTCTCTTGGCTGGCTTCTTTGGTTTTTCGATAAGCCGGCATTTGCTCTTGTTTTTATAGTGATTCTGGCTGCAAGCGCTGTGTTTCTTGTTCCCAGATTGAATACCGGTTTTCTGCCGGTACTCGATGAGGGGACCATTGTTTTTGACTATCTCACCCCGGCGGGTACTTCTCTGGATGCCTCCGACGCCATGCTTCGCCGGGTGGATACCCTGATCCTTCATCATAAGGATGTGGCGACCTATATGAGGCGTACGGGGACCAATATGAGTTCGGGTATCAGCATGGCAAGCGGTGTAATCCCTCCCAATGAAGGAGATTATCTCATTCAGCTCAAGCCGGGGATCAACCGTAAGACCGAAGATGTTATTTCGGAGATCAGGCAAAAGGTTTCGGTTCAGGAACCTGCGCTTACCATTGAATTCGGACAGAGAATTGCCGACCTGCTGGGCGACCTGATCGGCCGTCCGGAACCTATAGAGATAAAGATCTTCGGAGATGACCGGGCTCAACTGGAAACCCTGGCCATAAGAGCCCAGGGCATACTTGAAAAGGTCAAAGGCATAGCCGATCTTAAAAACGGGATCATAGTAGAAGGCCCTTCCATAAGCATTATTCCTGATGAAGCCAGGCTGGCACAGTTTCACCTGAGCCCTGCCGACCTCCAGACCCAGCTGCAGGCTAATAACGAGGGAGTAAAGGTTGGAGAGGTTCAAAGCGGCGAGCAGATGCTGAGAATCGTTCTGAGGTTTACCGATTTCAGAGAAAATTCACTCGAAAAGATACTTGACCAGCCTGTATTCTCTCCCGACGGTTCATTCAGGCCCCTGGAGTATTTTGCCAGGGCTGAATTATCGAAGGGCTTTCCTGATGTTACCCGGGAAGATCTGAAATCGAATATTGTTGTAACTGCCCGCCTTGAAAACCGCGACCTGGGAAGCGCGATGAATGAGATTAAAAGCACTCTTGCTTCAGGCCTTATCATGCCCCCGGGCTATTATATTGTGTACGGCGGCACGTATGCCCAGCAGCAGTCGTCATTCCGGGAGCTGCTGATGATTTTGTTTGCAGCCATCGTGCTTGTTTTCACCATTCTCCTTTTCCTGTTCAGGGATTTCAGGATACCCCTGCTGGTAATTTTTATCTCGGTTCTGGGTATAGCCGGCTGCGTGTGGGCTTTGTATTTAACGGGGATACAGCTTAACGTGGGCAGTTATACAGGCATTATCATGATCGTCGGGATCATTGCAGAAAATGCCATCTTCACGGTAAACCAGTTTCTGGTGACAATGAAATCCAGTTCGGGGGATGTGGATGCTTCGATACGTTATGCAATTTCAATGCGTATCAGACCAAAGCTGATGACCGCGATAGGGGCTATACTTGCACTGACGCCACTGGCGCTTGGTATAGGCGTGGGCGCCCAGATGCAGCAACCACTCGCTATTGCTGTTATCGGCGGATTTGTTATAGCGATGCCCCTGTTGCTGTTTGTGTTTCCATCACTTCTGAGGCTGGTGTTTCACAGATGACGGATATCAGATGGCAGATCAAAGGATTCTGATCTCTGAGCTTACGGGCAGGGCTTTTTTAAGCATGGCAGAAACACCGCAGTATCTCTCCTGTGAAAGGTCAATAGCTTTCTGAAGCTTCTCTAATGGAAGGTCTTTTCCCCTGAACTCATATACAATGTGCATTTTCGTGAATTGTCGGGGATGTTCCTCCGTAACTTCACCTTCCACCTCCACATTGAAATAATCGGGAGTAACTTTCATCTTCTTCAGAATGGCAATCACATCCATTCCAGTACAGCCTGCGAGGGCGACAAGGATAAGAGGTTTAGGCCGGGGACCAAGATTTTCTCCGCCGGCCTGCTCATCTGCATCCAATACAATCTCGTGACCGTTGACCTCTGCTTTAAAAGCCATGCCCGACAGCCATTCCACATTTGTTTTTTGGGTCGGCATATTTATTCTTTTTTTCTGGTACTGATTTTAAACGGAAGATAAAGGGGGCAGAATCCTATTATGCTGACAATAATAAATATCACGGCAAATATCAACAGTATGATGCCCAGGGCTCCTGTGATAACATTTGTGAAAAATAATATCCCGATCAGGATCGCGATCAGTATTCTGACCACGATATCAATTGTTCCCATGTTCTTTTTCATGATGTTTTGGTTTAAATGTTAATATTAATGCATGCAAATATAAACATTTATGGTGATAGTTAAGCGATTTATTTGTTTCTTTGCAAAATAAATAAATCAATATGTCAGAATCTTGTAAAACAAACAAAGAATCCCTGCCTTTTAAAGAAAGGGTTAAAACCTGGGATTTCTGGAAACCGGTATTGTTCACGTCGATAGGCGGAGCAGGCGGTTTTTTATATTACTATTTTGTAGGATGTGCTTCCGGGACCTGTGCTATAACCAGCAACCCGTATGCCAGCATTGCAATGGGTGGTTTTTTTGGGTATTTTATCATCAACCGCCCTTGTGCTTGTTGAGTTTAGTCACGCAGCACCCATTCTCAATTTATATAGATATAATTTGATCTTTTAAGGCTTGGTTTAAGTATCTTTGTACAAATGATATATGCCATGATAACCCCTTATTTTATTTTGATCGGAGCCCTGATTTGTGCTGCGGTTTTATTTTTTCTTGCCCTTTTATTCAGTTCTCTGCTTATCGTAGGCGGTCGCGAAATAAAAGTTTTGGAAAGAAGATGGTTTGGCAGGCAAATGCCAAAGGATCGTGTATTTGCCATGAGTGACGAGATCGGGATACAGGCCCGTACCAAAGGGCCGGGATTATATTTCCTGACACCTTTTATCTACACCCGTAAACACCAGGATTTTACGATCATTGGCACCAGCGAAGTGGGACTTCTGACCTCTCTGGACGGGAACCCGGTTCCTTCGGGAAAAATTTTCGCAAAA
Organism: uncultured Bacteroidales bacterium; assembly: GCA_903916595.1. Lineage (GTDB taxonomy): Bacteria > Bacteroidota > Bacteroidia > Bacteroidales > FEN-979 > CAIRDP01. The sequence continues at coordinate 26,359 of CAIWXI010000166.1, forward strand.
ACCGTTGAATGTAATCTCTTCCAGGACGGGGAAGGTTTCCTGAAGAACGGAGGAGAGAAAGGTTCCCAGATCCCTATACTTCCGCCAGGAGTATACAGGATCAACGCGTTCATGTTCAATATCACCAAGGAATCTGTTACCATCATCGGGGAAAACCAGGTGGGCATTGTTGAATCCATTGACGGGGCTCCTATTCCTGCCGGACGGATCTTCGGTAAAGTAGTCGATTGCGATCTTTTCCAGGACGGAGCAGCATTTCTGAAAAACGGAGGAGAAAAAGGTCCCCAGATCAGAACCCTGCCTCCGGGGAATTACCGTATCAATACACGTTTATTTAAAATCACCGCGGTCCCCATAACAGTCGTAGAAAAGGGACAGGTAGGTGTTGTTACCTCCCAGGACGGGAAACCGATAAGCGGTGGAAGACTGTTATCAAAAGCCATCGTTGAGCACAGCTATTTTGAAGACGGGGAAGCGTTTCTTGATCATGGTGGTGAAAAAGGTCCGCAGACCACCATCCTTCTTCCTGGAAAATACCGTGTAAACACCGGCCTGTTCAAAGTCGAGATCAAGGATACCATCGTAATCCCGGATAAAAAAATCGGGATTGTTGTGGCACGTGACGGTCAGCCCTTGCCCGAAACCGAATATGTTGCAAAGCCCGTTGACGGACATAATAACTTTCAGGATGTAACAAAATTTCTTGAAAGTGGCGGACAGCGTGGTCCCCAGTTCGATGTTCTGAAACCCGGCACCTATTATATCAATCCGATGATGTTCAGTGTTGAGCTGGATGATGTAGCCGTGGTTGAACGCGGACAGGTAGCCGTTGTGGTATCCAATGTTGGGGCTGAACCTCCCCAGGTGAGAATGATCACCGATCAGATCGCACACCAGGAAAAAGAACTCAGCGACATCACAGCAGCCGACACGAAACCTATCGATAAAAGGGTCGATGTGGGACTGGAGCGCTATGTTGTTCCCAAGGGGTTCCGCGGTATACAGCAGGAAGTCGCAGGTCCTGGCATTTATTATCTGAACCGCCGGGCTTATATTGCATATATCGTTGACACAACCAACATAACCATTGACTGGGATGATTCAAAGGAGACTCGTTTTGATCCTCTCCGTGTAGTGTCACATGATGGGTTCTCGATCAATGTTTCGGTGAAAGTGGTAATTCGTGTACGTCCCGACCAGGCTCCTTACATGGTGGCAAAGATTGGTTCAATACAGAACCTCGTTGACCATGTGATCCATCCGATGATAGATTCAAGTTTCCGCAACCAGGCCTCGGCCACTTCGGCTATGAACTTCATGCAAAACAGGCATGAGGAGCAGCAGAAGGCCGAAGACAGGGCCAGGGCTGAACTTGAGAAGTACCATGTGGAACTGGTGAGTGTGCTTATATGCCAGATCCAGCTTCCCGAAGACCTGATGAAAACCCAGACTGAGAGGATCATCGCCCAGCAGCAACAGGCCATGTATGCCGAGCAGCAGAAAGCCCAGCAAAGCCGTATTTCAATGGAGAAAACGACTGCTGAAGCCAATAAACAGCCCGACCTTGTGACTTCCGAGATCGACGTGAAGGTAGCTGACAACCTGAAGAAAAAAGCTATCCTCTTAGCCGAAGGTGAAGGCGAATCAATACGCCTAAAAAGCGAAGGCCAGGCCAAGGGTATTGAAGCAGTAGGCCGGGCCGAAGGTGTGGCAATAGAAGCCAAAGGATCTGCCACAGCCGAGGCTTATGAAAAACAGAAACAGGCTATCGGTGAACAAGGTGTTATTGCCGTGCAGGTTGCCGAGAAGATAGCAGGCGGAAATGTCAAGATCGTTCCTGACACACTGATTACAAGCGGGGATGACAATGGCGGGCTCGGGCAACTTCTGGCCGGTTTCCTCAGTAAAAAGATAACAGAGACCAGATCAAAAGAAGGTAAATAGACCCTTTTTGATTAGGCCATCTGTATTTTGAAAACGGCTGTCCGTCCCGAGTTTAATAATTAAATAACAAAGATATATCATTGTCTTAATTTTGGTCCTCCAGATCGAAAAATAAAATCGCCCAGGCATTGTTAAAAAGATAACATTGTATTTGAAATAAGTGTAATTTAGTTTCGTTATTCTACGAAACACTAAATGCAATGATCACAAAAAAAGAAAAACCTGGTTTTATTATGTGCGTTTGCACCGGAAAATGTCCCGGATTTTCACAAATGGATATATGGGACTTTATCAACAGAGTGAGAATCGAATTGCCTGTTGAATATGGATTTATCCATCCTCAGCTTTGTGAGGAAGACGGGGATAGGTTCTTGAATGATTATCTTAAAGCACATCGGAAAGTTGTTATCGGAGCTTGTGCTCATAATATGCAGCGCAAGATGTTTAAAGATGCTTTTGCAGAAGCAGGTCTCGATGTAAGCAAAGATTTAACTGCAATTGATATACGCGATATGACAACTGATCAGGCAATTGAAAAAGTCAATGCAGCTCTTATAAAACTGGAGGAATCGAAATGAGCGAAACAACTTTCATGGGCGTTGAACGCGCTAAAATCGATTGGAAACCAACAATAGATTACACATCATGTGATTTTTGTATGGAATGCGTGAATTTCTGTCCTCATAAGGTTTTTGAGGTCAGGGAAACCGAAGTCATTAAATTAATCATCAGGAATCCGAATAATTGCGTTGTTTTCTGCAGGGCATGCTCTAAGATCTGCGGTCCCGATGCCCTGTCTTTTCCTGATAAAAATGCAACCACGCAAAGGATTAAGGAAATTAGAAAGGAGGAATCAAATGCTTGAAAATCACGCCATCCTCCCTTGCAATGGATTGGATAAAAACGCCGGAGTAATTTCAAGGGAAATAGCGATAAAATTATGCGAGAACGCAAATAATAAAATTATATGCCCGGTTTATTACAGAGTTGCCGAAGGGAAATATAATAAAATCGCGGGAGAACATTCTCTGTTAGTCATCGATGGATGCCAGACCCGATGCGCGAGTAAGCTTGCTGCAGAAAAAAATCTGAAAGTTTCCCGAAGAGTAACAATATCAGAAGAAGCTAAAAGCCATAATATTGAATTAAAGAGTAATCTCAGGCTTCTGGAAAATGAGAACACCCTGATTGAAATAATACTGAACGGACTTAATAGTCCGGAAGATAAAGTTGCACTTTCATCTGATGAAACGACTGTTTTTAATAAGTTCGATTATGAGACGTACCAGCATGGAAAATTCCTTTTCAGGGTGCCAGCAAATCCGGAAATCTACTTTAACGAAAATGATTGCTGGGCCTATGTGATTGGTACCCGGGCAAGAATAGGTGTCACGGATTTCGTCCAACAGAACCTTTCAGATATTTTATATTTTACACCACCCGAAATTGGAACGGAAATTGACCAATTCGGTGAAGCAGGCGAGATAGAATCGTCAAAGTCAGTCTTTGAGTTAGTTTCACCTGTAAGTGGAAAGGTTATCTCTATAAATGAAGCGCTTATAGGTAAGCCGGAACTGCTCAACGAGAACCCCTATGAATTGGGGTGGGTAGCAGAAATTGAATTGACAAATTTTGAGGATGATAAAGAACTTCTGATTGGTTTCGATAAATATTTTGAGATCATGAAAAAGAAGGTGGAGGACATAAATGTATAAAAAAGTAAAAGTTGTTCCATGCAGTGGCATTGGGAAGGTTTTCGGATTAATGGCAAGGGAAGCAGTCTTGAAAACGGTCATTGAATTATGTCCGGATAAATCAGAAACGGTTTGCCTTGCTTACATTGTAACAGGTGATAAGGCAGTTAAGGAAAAAATCGAAGGTTATGATTGCATTACCGTTGACGGTTGCCCCAAAATGTGTGCTGCTAAAAATGTCACATTAATCGGAGGCGTAGTCGTGGAAGAAGTTAATGTCCTGGATACGGTGAAGGAACATAAAGGAAAAAAGTTTGGCTCCCCAACCCAACTTAGCGATGATGGCGAAGTAGTAATAAATGAAATCGCCGGGAAGATAGCGAGAAAAATAAATGAAATAAATTAAGGAGGAATCTTAGTGTCTGTTTTAAAAGTAGGCGTATTATCTTGCAGTGGCGAGGAATGTCTCGGCGGAACCATTTCAAGGCTAGCCACAAGAAAAGTTCTTGAAGAACTTAAATTCATTGATACAGTCACACTCTGTCTGCCACTCTATCTTGCAGGTGGTGAAGAAGAAAGAAACTTTGCAAAAGTATATCCGACAATATCGGTTGACGGCTGTGATAAACTATGCGCTAAAAGAAGCACTGAGAAGTATAGCGGCAAAATCAGCGGTTCTATTGATGTGTCGAAAGTCATTGGAAATGAAAACGCACTTAACACAAAAATCGTAAGGAATAAAGATCTAAAGGACGAACATCTTCAAATGATAGACCAGGTTGCTGGTGAGATTGTTAAAATGATTGGCAGCATCAGCCCTGATTCCTTAAACATCAACCCTAAATAAAGGCTTTATGAGCAAAATATCTCTTGTATTTATCCTTGTAATAGTATGCCTTTTGGCATGTTCCAAAAAGAAGGATAGCACGCCATCTGCCGATATTAAAATTATTAGTCTTACGGCCTCTGCGAATCCTGTGATGGCTTTTGATACCACGGTAATAACGATGGAGGCCAACGGTAAAAATTTACAGTATGCATGGGTAGCCAATCACGGGAAGCTTAAGGGAAGTGGAAAGACTGTGAAGTATAGTGCCTGTCAAAGTTGTATTGGGCATAATACGATTACATGCAGACTGCTCAATGAAACAGGAGAAGTTTCTGACACAGTTATGATCCGTGTCACCGAGTGGCATCCTAAGAATAAACACTGAAACTTATGAGTCGTTTCAAAGATTTTTCATTATTAATACTTTTCCTCATTTATGGATCTGGGTTATGGGCACAGTGCTGTACCTCAGGCAATCCGTTTATCAGCGATGCCGAACAACCTGCTCTGCAATCCAGGATACTTAATGCTTCTCTCACATACCGGTATAGTCACTCAGGACCTTATTATATCGGGGATGCCCACTTCACAGAGCTCCCATATCAAGAAGTCGCATACAGTAACTACATGGAATTGCAGCTTGGATATGGCGTTACTAATTGGCTTACCGTTCTTACTGAGTTGGGCTATTCCGTTAATAAAACACTTGAAACCCCGGGAGTTGATTCCTATAAAGGATACGGCCTTGGAGATGCAGCATTGTATCTTAAATTCAACGCATACAGTAATTCAAAGCTTCGGCTTACAATTTCACCAACTATTGGGGTGAAATTTCCTATTGGAGTCTTTGATCAGGAAGTAGATAATGTGCAATTACCCATTTCAGTTCAACCTTCATCAGGCGCTTTCAGATATATTGCAAACATATTTGTTTCAAAGGGGTTTGGCAAAACAGCCATTGCAGGGTTTGCATCTTATGAATATTCCCAGTTGATCCAATCCGGTAATTTTTATTACAAGTACGGGGACCAATGGATTGGCTCTATTTACTTCAATTACCGGCCCTGGAAAAGACTGATTCTGGATCTTCAGGTGCGTAATGAGTTTCGTGGGAAATCAAGCCGGGAGAACAGCGAAATTGTTGAAGCCTCAGGGTATTATGTGATTTATTTCACGCCCCAGGTAACTTATGCATTTAAACATAACTGGTATCTTTCGTCTTTTGCCGATATTCCTCTATATAAGTATTATAATGGGATACAAATGACCTTCGGATATGCAGTTGCTTTACGATTGACAAAAAAAATTGACTTTATAGCAATCCAGGCCCGGACCCAGGCCCGAAAGTCCAACCAACCAACAGTGGAGGAGTAACTAATCCGAACTAGTAAAAACACATGAAGAATTTTACTTATGACCGCAAGTTTTAGTCATTCCCTTCGTCTATTAATAAAATGGTAACTGAATACAAGATCAACCATTTTGAAAAACTAAAATCATCTGAATAGGGGTCAGCAGGCACAAGGGCGATTGACAATAAAGTATCCGAAAAATCCTCCGAAAGCTATGCTCGCGTATGGGTTGCTGGTAATCGCGCAGGTACCTGAAGCACAGCCAACAAAACGGTAATACAAAAAACCTACCAGTCCGCCTAATGCACTAAATAGGATGGGCTTCCAGAAGTTCCAGGTTCTGAGTCTTTCCTTAAAAGGAATCGGCTCATTTTTAGTATTGCATGAATCCGACATGTTGAAAATATTTTTGTAAAGTAATGAATAAAAATCCAATTAGTGATATTTATGCGCTTTATTTTTGGTGTAATTTTTGATATATATACAAAGACAGACAGAATGAATCAACAGCAGCCCGGAGGTTGATCTTTTCAAAGGAGGCCGGGTGTTGATTGATTGATTGATTGATTGATTGACTAAAGAGATTTGATCTGCCTCTTTATATATTTCCATGGAAAAAGCATGGATACGTCCTTCTGGTAATCCCTGTAGACATCCCCGAATTCTGCGACCAGCTTTTGTTCTTCGAGCAGGGTCCCCACAATAAGGTAAATGCTTAGAATACTATTGATGATTAACCTTGTTGTATCAAGGTTCCCGGCCCAGATTAACAGGAATGAACCGGAATAAAACGGATGCCTCACGATTCCCATGATGCCTCCTTTTTCAATCATGCCGCTGTTATTGATCAACCCGTGATTTACACCTTCATTGATCTGGTTTAATCCCAGGAAGGTCCTCATGCTGTAATGCCGTGAACCTGCATAAAAAATCCACAAACTCCCTAAAAGGAGCAAATACCTTATAGGAAGAAGATATCCATGCCAGGTGAAAAAAGGATTTTCCTGGATGGAATATGAATAGATCAATACAGTTGCCAGGATAAGGATTGAGAAAAAGTTATAGAACAAGCGGTAGAAACGATAGTATGGGCCGGTTTTATTTTTCAGAAAATCAGTGAATGCCGGGGTGATCATGAAACTATGCAGGAAGCAGAAAGCTGTCCAAAGGGCAATTAGTATCAGGAATTTCATAATCCGGGCAATCTTGGGAACTGTCCGATCTTTGTCAGCCTCGAATAAACACCCCAGCCGTTTTTCAGCCAATGCCCTACAACGGGCATGGGAATCATAAATGCTTTCTTGCCATTTCTGAAAACAAAAGCAGCGCCGTTACCGGTATCCATCACACAAAGAATGTTCAGATGCTCCTGGTAACCTTTTCGTTTGCTGCTGCCTTTTTCGAGTTGAATAATATTGTAAGCAGCATTACGTCCCATGAGCTCAGCAATATGCCCTTGTTTCGCAATC